>NZ_JAMTDQ010000043.1 GCF_023806635.1 Accumulibacter sp. | reverse complement strand
ACCAACGACCCCCACCATGTCAAGGTGGTGCTCTAACCAGCTGAGCTACGCGCCTTCATCAACGCCCAAGCCGCACGTGATTTCAGGAAAGTGCGCATTATACGGTGCCGCAACCTCAAGTCAACCCCGCAAACGCTCAGTCGCCCATCACGTCCGTGTTCGGCGGCGGCGTGAAGCGGAACAGCGACGGCGCCAGGCGGGGGTTGATCTCGACGCGCGAGAAGAGCAGCGTCGTCGTCTGGCCGAGGTTGTCGAGCAGTTCCATGGCGCGCAGTTCGTTGCCGGCGAAGCCGACGCGGACCTTCTCGAAGCCGCTGTCGGCTGCCCTGGGGGTGGCCTCCAGCCACTCGAGCCCGTCGCGCTCGCCCGCTTCGCGGAGACTGAAGTCGCGGTCGATCGTGCGCTCACCTGCGAGCAGCGAGGCGGGTGTTCCGCCGAGCGCGGCGCCGGCCTTGCGCACGGTGACCTGGCGCAGGTCCGGGTCGTGGATCGAGATCTTCGTGCCATCGCCGACGACCAACTGGCTGTAGGGTTTGTCGATCTGCCAGCGGAACCTGCCCGGCCGCCAGAACATCATGACGCCGCTGGACTTCTGCGGCACCCGACCATTGCGCGCGGCGACGGTCTGCGTGAAATCGGCGCGCAGCGTTCGCGTCGTGTCGAGGAATTGCTGCAACCTGTCGATCGCTGCGGCATGCGCCGCGCTGCTTACGGCCAGGGTGCAGATCGCCAGGCAGAGCGGCTGGCGCCAGATCATTCGTCGTCCTTGCGCGCGAGGACTTCGCGGCCGCCGCGCGCATCCATGGCAGAAACCAGACCGGCTTTTTCCATCGCCTCGATCAGGCGGGCGGAACGGTTGTAACCGATCCGCAGGTGCCGCTGCACGAGCGAGATCGAAGCACGCCGGTTCTTCAATACCACCTCGACCGCCTGGTCATAGACGGGGTCAGCCTCGCCATCGGTCTCGATGCCACCGCCGTCGCCGGCGCCGGCATCGCCGTCCTCGTCGTCGCCGCCGGTGAGCACTGCGTCGATGTAATTCGGTGCCCCGGTCTTCTTCAGGTGGTCGACGACCCGGTGGACCTCCTCGTCGGCAACGAAGGCGCCATGCACACGTGTCGGGTAGCCGGTGCCGGGAGCCAGATAGAGCATGTCGCCCTGGCCGAGCAGGGTCTCGGCGCCCATCTGGTCGAGGATCGTTCGCGAGTCGATCTTCGACGAGACCTGGAACGAGATGCGCGTCGGGATGTTGGCCTTGATCAGGCCGGTGATGACGTCGACGGATGGGCGCTGCGTCGCGAGAATCAGGTGAACCCCTGCGGCACGGGCTTTCTGCGCGAGGCGGGCGATGAGCTGTTCGACGGTCTTGCCGGCGACCATCATCAGGTCCGCGAGTTCGTCGATGACAACGACGATGTAGGGCAGGGCGCTCAGCGGTTCGGGCGAGTCCGGGGTCAGCGACACCGGATTGGTGATCCTTTCGCCATGCCGCGCGGCATCGCGAATGCGATGGTTGAGACCGGCGATGTTGCGCACTCCCATGGCGGACATCAGCTTGTAGCGCTTCTCCATCTCGCCGACGCACCAGTTGAGCGCGTTGGCGGCCTGTTTCATGTCCACCACGACCGGTGCGAGCAGGTGCGGAATGCCCTCGTAGATCGACAGTTCGAGCATCTTCGGGTCGACCAGGATGAGCCGCACCTGGTCCGGCTCCGACTTGTAGAGCAGCGACAGGATCATCGCATTGATGCCGACGGACTTGCCCGAACCGGTCGTTCCAGCCACCAGCAGGTGCGGCATCTTTGCCAGGTCGACGACCAGCGGCTGGCCACCGATGTCCTTGCCGAGAGTCATCGTCAATGGCGAGTTCATGTCGCTGTATTCCCTGCTGGAAATGATCTCCAGCAGGCGAACCGTCTGTCGCTTCGGGTTCGGCAGCTCGAGCGCCATCGACGACTTGCCGGGCACGGTCTCCACCACGCGCACCGAAACCAGCGACAGCGAGCGCGCCAGATCCTTGGCCAGGTTGAGGATCTGGGCGCCCTTGACGCCGATCGCCGGCTCGATCTCGTAGCGCGTGATGACCGGCCCCGGGTAGGCGGCGGTGACGGCGACCTGGACGCCGAAGTCGGCGAGCTTGCGTTCGATGAGCCGCGAGGTGTACTCGACGGTCTCCGGGCTGACGCGGCCGCTCTGCAATGGCGCCGGTTCCAGCAGGTGCAACGGTGGCAGCATGCCGCCTTCGACCGCCTCCGGAAACAGCGGGGGCTGCTTCTCGCGGTCGATCCGCTTCTCGACTTTCACCGGCAATACGCGCGTGGCGGGCACTGCGGCTTCGCGCGGGGCGACGGGTGCCTCCGCTTCCGCGCTCGGCGGCGGCGCGCTTGCCGCGTCGCTCAGGAAGGGCTCGGTTGGCTGGCCATCGTCGGTTGCATCGGTCGCCAGCTTGCCGAGCACGGGCTCGACCGCCGCGTCGCGAGCGGCGCCCCGGGTCGTTCGTGATGCCGTGCGGGAGGTGGCGGGCGGCTTCTCGGCCGCCGCCCCCTCATGGCCCTCGCCACGCTGTTTCTCCAGTTCGACCACGGCTTCGCGCTCGCGCGCCACCTCGCGGCCGATGCGCCGATCCTGCCAGCGTCCGTAGAGGTTGTGGATCGCCAGCAGCAGGCGCTCGAAGAGCGTCCCGACCCGTTCCGCGGCGGTGATCCACGACATGCCGGAAAAGATGCTCCAGCCGAGCAGCAGCATCGCCACCAGGGCCAGGGTGGCTCCCGTGTAGCCGAGGTAGCGCACCGCGAAGGCGCCCAGCTCGATGCCGATGATGCCACCGGGGCCGACCGGCAGGTTGGCCTTGAGGGTGTAGAAGCGAAGTGTCTCGAGGCCGCTGCTGGCAACGATGAGGACGACGAACCCGGCGAGCGAGATCAGCAGCGGGCGTCGGTCGCCGGCGTGCTGCCCTTCCAGCCGGCGGTAGCCCCAGCCGACCGTGATCAGCAGGAGGAGGATCAACCACCATGCGGAGAGGCCGAAGAGGTAGAGCAGCAGGTCGGCGAGCCAGGCGCCGCTGCGCCCGGCCGGGTTGTGCAGCGTGCTGCTGTGTACGGCGTGCGACCAGCCGGGATCGGCCCGGTTGTAACCCCAGAGCGAGAGGGCGATGAAGCTGGCGACAACGATCAGGACGAGCCAGCGCGATTCGCGCAGCAGGACGGCGATCTTCTCCGGCAGCGGACTCGCTGTTCGGGACGGGTAGGGAATCCTGCTGCCGAGTTTGCTCAACAATGCCATTGCCGGGTTCTGCAAGAAATTCCGTCAGGAGCGCTGGGCGCTGATCGAAGCGGGCGATCGCTTGTCGAGAATGACCGTGCGACCTTCCTCGACACGAAAATAGCCCCGGTTCTCGAGGTCCTTCATGACGCGGCTGACCATCTCGCGCGAGGCACCGATCATCTTGGCGATATCCTGTTTCGTCACCCGGCGCCGGATGACGCGCTGCCCGCGCTCTTCCTCGGAGAAATCGAGCAGCAGCTTGGCGACGCGGCCGTACACGTCGAGCAACGCTAGGCTCTCGATGTTGCGGTCGGCCTCGCGCAACCGCTGCACCAGGCTCTTCATGATGTTCAGGCAGAGGTCGAAGTTCTCCGCCAGGCAGCGCTTGAAGTCACCCTTGGTGATCACCAGCAGCTCGCAGGCTTCGGTGGCGACGACGTCCGCCGACCGTGGGCTGCCGTCGATCAGGCCCATTTCGCCAAAGAACTCGCCGGGGCCAAGCAGGGTCAGGATCACTTCGCGGCCCTCTTCGTCACTGTTGAGTACCTTGGCGCCACCGCTGATCAGGACGTAGAGGGAGTCCGTGCTGTCGCCGGCACGAACGATCGTCGTCTGGCGCGCGACCCGGCGGTGAAAGGCAACCTTGGCGATCTGCTCGAGCTGGGAATCGGGGACTCCGGCAAAAATCGGGATGCTGTGCAGCAGGGTGAGACTGGGGCCTCTCCTGGGCTGCTCGACCTGAGTGTTCATGGGCGATTCTTCCGTCAAGTGATGTGATTTCTATCAAGGGCTTGCAGGCCGATTATAAGGCACTTTGCAGGGTCCCGACGTTAACCGGTCTTCGCGACGGGAGCAGACCGACGAGCGATGGCGGTTATAATTTTTGCTGACTCATCCGGAGAGTGACCCATCATGAACCAAGCAACCCGCCACTGCCGCCTGCTGATCCTGGGCTCTGGCCCCGCCGGCTACACTGCCGCGGTCTATGCCGCACGTGCCAACCTGAAGCCGGTGCTGGTCACCGGCATGGCACAGGGCGGGCAGTTGATGACGACGACCGACGTCGACAACTGGCCGGCCGACGCGCAGGGCGTCCAGGGACCGGAATTGATGCAGCGCTTCGAAGAGCACGCCCGACGCTTCGAGACCGAGATCGTCTTCGACCACATCCACACGGCGCACGTCAGCGAACGGCCATTCACGCTCGTCGGCGACATGGCGAGCTACACCTGCGACGCGTTGATCATCGCGACCGGCGCGTCGGCGCAGTATCTGGGCCTGCCGTCCGAGGAGGTCTTTGCCGGTCGCGGGGTGTCGGCCTGCGCGACCTGCGACGGTTTCTTCTACCGCGGGCAAGCGGTGGCGGTCATCGGTGGCGGCAACACCGCCGTCGAGGAAGCGCTGTATCTGGCCAACATCGCCAGTCACGTGACGCTGGTGCACCGGCGTGACCGCTTGCGCAGCGAGAAGATCCTGCAGGACAAGCTGTTCGCCCGGGAAAAGGCGGGCAAGGTGACGATTCGCTGGAACTGCACCCTCGACGAGGTCCTCGGCGACCAGTCCGGGGTAACCGGCATCCGCATACGCAGCACGCTGACGAACACGACCGAAGACCTGCCGCTGCTGGGTGTCTTCATCGCCATCGGCCACAAGCCGAACACCGAGCTTTTTGCCGGTCAGTTGGCGATGGAAGGCGGTTACCTGCTGACGCAGGGCGGACACCAGGGTAACGCCACAGCGACTTCGGTCGCCGGTGTCTTCGCCGCGGGCGACGTGCAGGACCACATCTACCGCCAGGCGTGCACCTCCGCCGGCAGCGGCTGCATGGCGGCGCTCGACGCCGAGCGCTATCTCGACGGTCTCGGTCTGGCGGGCTGACCTCTCGCCTGCGCCGTCGCCCGGTAGTGCGCGCAGCTTCGCCAGAGGCATGGGGAGCGAGGCAGGCAATGAGTCAGTTCAGCCGTCACACTACGGAGGACCTGGCAGCCTTCCTCGCCGCCGTGGACGGTGCGCGGCCGCTGCGCAAGCCCGACCGGGTCAGTCTCGATGGGCCGAAACCGAGTCCGCGGCCGCGACAGCGCGAGATGGACGAAGCGGCCGTACTCGGCGAACTCCTGCAGGGTGCGGTGGCCATCGATGACTGGCTCGATCTCGGTGGCGCCGACTCATTCCTGCGCTGCGGCGTGCCGCGCGGCGTATTGCGCGATCTGCGGCGCGGCCGCTGGAGCATTCAGGACCACATCGACCTGCACGGACTGAACCGGCAGCAGGCGCATGCCGAGGTGGCGCGTTTCGTTGCCGAGGCACGGAGTACGGGCAAGCGTTGCCTGCGCATCGTGCATGGGCGCGGTCACGGCTCGCCGGGGCGCGAAGCGATCCTTCGGCAACTGGTCAAGACCTGGCTGGGTCGCCACCGGGATGTCCTCGCTTTCTGTCACGCGCCGCCGAGCGACGGCGGTGACGGCGCCCTGTGGGTGTTGCTGAAGGCTGGCCGTCGATAGGCCCGAACAGCAGCGGTTGAGGCGAAGCCGTTGCCACAGACGGGGTTGCGGCGCGGGGCCGCACCAGCTCAGATGGCCGACTCGTCGACCTCGCCGGTCCGGATGCGCACGACCTGCTCGACGTTGCTGACGAAAATCTTTCCGTCGCCGATCTTGCCCGTGCGTGCGGCCTTGACGATCGCATCGATGGCACCCTCGGCGGCGGAATCCGTGACGACGACTTCGATCTTCACTTTTGGCAGGAAATCGACCACATACTCCGCTCCGCGATAGAGTTCGGTGTGGCCCTTCTGGCGGCCGAAGCCCTTGACCTCGGTGACGGTCAGGCCGGTGACGCCGATTTCGGACAATGCCTCACGGACCTCGTCGAGCTTGAACGGTTTGATGATCGCTTCAATTTTCTTCATGGCGTCGTCTCCTGGAAAGATGGCAAGGAAATCCTATCAGAAATCGTCGAACCACAAGTGATCAGTAGGGGTCACGATAGCGGTTGGTGATCGGGTAACGCCAGTCCTTGCCGAAACCGCGCTGCGTGACGCGGATGCCGACCGGGGCCTGGCGGCGCTTGTACTCGCTGATCTTCAGCAGGTGGACGACCCGTCGCACATCGGCTTCGGCAAAGCCCTGGGCAACGATCTGGCGCGGGCTGAGGTCCTTCTCCATGTAGGCCTCGACGATGGCGTCGAGTACTGCGTAGGGCGGCAGGCTGTCCTGGTCGGTCTGGTCGGGCTTCAGCTCGGCCGATGGCGGGCGGCTGATGATCCGTTCGGGAATGACATGTGAACAGGTATTGCGCCAGCGCGAGATGCGGTAGACGAGAGTCTTGACGATGTCCTTGATGACCGCGAAGCCGCCGGCCATGTCGCCATAGAGGGTGCAGTAGCCGACCGCCATTTCCGACTTGTTGCCGGTCGTCAGCACCAGCGAACCCGTCTTGTTCGACAGGGCCATGAGGATCATGCCGCGAATCCGCGCCTGCAGGTTCTCCTCGGTCGTGTCGGCCGGCAGGCCGGCGAACTGGGCCTCGAGCATGCCCGCCAGGGTGTGCATCGCCGGTTCGATGGCGATCTCGTCGTAGCGCACACCGAGCAGGCGCACCATCTCGCGTGCTTCGCTGAGGCTCAGTTCGGCCGTATAGGGGGATGGCATCATCACTGCCCGCACCTTGTCCGCACCCAGCGCATCGACGGCAACGCAGAGGGTGAGCGCCGAGTCGATGCCGCCGGAGAGGCCGATGATGGCACCGGGGAAGCCGTTCTTGCCGAGGTAGTCGCGCACGCCGAGGACCAGCGCCTGGTAGATTTCGGCCTCCTGGCAGGGCGGGGTGACGATGGTCGCCGGCTGCGGCTCGCCATCGACGAAGTCGACGATCCCCAGAGCCTCCTCGAACTGCGGCAACTGGCAGCAGAGCTTCCCGCGCGAGTCGAGGACGAACGAGCCGCCGTCGAAGACCAGTTCATCCTGGCCACCGGCGAGATTGGCGTAGACGACCGGCAAGCCGGTGCTGCTGATCCGCTGCCGCAGGACCTCGGTGCGCCGCTCGCGCTTGCCGATGTGGTAGGGCGAGGCGTTGAGGACGAGCAGCACGTCGGCGCCAGCCTCGCGGGCCAGGTCGGCCGCGCCGGCTTCCCAGACGTCGGCGCAGATATTGACGCCACAGCGCAGGCCGTTCAGCGTCAGCACGCAGGGTGCGTCACCCGAATCGAAGTAGCGCTCCTCGTCGAAGACCTCGTAACTGGGCAGCCGCTGCTTGTAGTAGGTGGCGACCCGGTGGCCGCCGCGGAGCAGTGTGGCTGCATTGTAGCGCTTTCCGTCGCGCTGCTCGGGGTGGCCGACGAGAACGGCGATGTCGGGTAGTTCATCGGCGAGCACCATCAGTTCGCTGTCGCAGGCGCTGCAGAAGTCGTCGCGCAGCAGGAGATCTTCGGGTGGGTAACCGCACAGTGCGAGTTCCGGCGTCAGCAGCAGGTCGGCGTTCTGCTGTCGGGCGCGGCGGGCAAATTCGACGATGCGCGCGCGGTTGCCGCTGAAGTCGCCGACCGTGGCGTTGATCTGGGCAATGGCAATTCGTGCTGACATCTGGATGGCTCCCGGCAAAAGGGGCGCTCGCGCGCCCCTCCATTGGAGATGCGGCGTGCAAGGATCTAGAACGCCGGCTTTTCCTTCGCCTGGGCGTAGGCCTTCACGCCGTCCATGATCTCCTTCTTGGCTTCGTCAGAGCCGAGCCAGCCGACTATCTTGACGAACTTGCCGCGCTCGAGATCCTTGTAATGGGCGAAGAAATGGGCAATCTGGTCGAGGACGATCTGCGGAAAGTCGCGCGGCGACTCGATGTCGCGATACATTGGCGTCAGGCTGTCCACGGGAACGGCGAGGAGCTTGCCGTCTGGGCCGGCCTCGTCCTCCATCGCCAGCAGGCCGATCGGTCGGCAGCGAACGACGACTCCGGGCGGCAGGGCAAACTGCGCCACCACCAGCACGTCGACCGGGTCGCCGTCGCCGGCGATGGTGTGCGGAATGTAGCCATAGTTGCAGGGATAGTGCATGGCGGTCGCCATGAAGCGGTCAACGAAGACCGCCCCACTCTCCTTGTCCACCTCGTACTTCACCGGATCGGAATGCATCGGAATCTCGATGATGACGTTGAAATCATTGGGAAGCGACTTGCCTGAGGGCACGCGATCCAGGCCCATGTTCGTGATCTCTCTGCTGTTGGTCGGAGCCCCGATTATACGCCGCTAGCCGACCCCGGCACCATTCACCCCGACGCCGTGTCCGTTCGTCCCGGCGGCTACCGTCGCCGTCGGGGCAGTCGCAGCGAGACGCTGCAGCCAGCCGAGGATGCGCGCGGCACAGCTCCGCCAATGGTGATCGAGGATCATCGCGTGCCCGGCGCCCGGGATGATCTCGAGTTCGGCCTGCCAGCGGCGGGCGACGCGGCGGACCTGGTGCGGCGGAAAGACCATGTCCAGTTCGCCGCCAAGCACCAGGACGGGTCGTCGGCAAGGCCGCCGCGGCCAGTGCCAGCCCAGCATTGCCATGTCGGCGATGGCGCGGGCGGACTCCGGCTGCACGATCGCCGTCAGTTGCAGCAGTTCTTCGGGCTCGGTTGCCGGCGTGAAGTAGATGTCGCGCAGGAGGCGCAGTCCTTCCTCGTCGCAGACACCGCTGCTCATGCGTGCCACGGCAGCGATGAATCCCGGGTGGCGCAGGAACAGGCTGATGGATGACTCGAGCGTCCCGCCTGGCGGTACCGGCGACATCAGGACCGCGGCCTCGGCCAGCGACCCCTCGAGCAAGCGCTCGGCGAGGAGGGCGCCCATCGAGTGGCCGATGACCACTGGCCGGCTGCCCAGTTCTTCGACCACTGGCTTGAGCGCGGCGAGGTAGTCGTCGAGGCCAAGCCGGTCGAGACACTCGCGCCCCTCGCTGCGGCCGTGTCCGGGCAGGTCGACTGCGTGGCAGTCGTAGCCGCGGCTGGCGAAGCAGGAGAGGAAGTTCGGCTGCCAGCATCTCGCGTCCACGTAGCCGCCATGCAGGAAGAGCAGCGGCGGGCAGCGGGCCGGCGTGGCTGCCGGCTGCCGCAGGATGTGCAGGTCGTATCGGGTCATCGCTATCGTCCGTTGGGTCGGCTGGGTCAGCATGCGTCCGGCGTCTGTCGTTGGGCGCGAGGAGCGGCAGACGGGCGGATGCCGGTGTCGGTCACGAGCTGGCGCTGGAGCGTGCGGCGATACGGTCGCGCCACGCCTGCAGATGGCTCATGTCTTCCTCTCCGGGCTGGAAGCGCATCAGGCCGCGCGCAAACTCGATGGCGCAGAAAGCGGTGATGTCGGCAATGGTGAAGCGGTTGCCGGCAACGAAGGACTGCTGCTCGAGCGCGCCATCGAGCCAGCGCGCGACTTCGCGCAGCTTCTCACCCTGCGAACGGCCAAAGTCCGGAAACTGCGGTTGTTCGAGCGGCGCCAATCCGGGGTGGCAGTGGCGGATCCAGTTGGCGATGCAGCCGAAGAGATAGAACTCGACCCGCCGGTCGGCCATTTCGATGAAGGCACGTTCGGCGAAATCGCGACCCATCAGGTTGGGGTCCGGTGCCAGTCCCTCGAGGTAGGTGCAGATCGCCCGCGACTCGCCGAGCGTGCGGCCGTCGTCGAGTTCCAGGGCGGGCACCTTGGCGAGGGGACTGCGTGCACGAAAGGCTGCCTGAAGATGCTCGCCCCGAGACAGGTCGACGAGTTCCGTCTCGATTCCCTGCAGGCCCTTCTCGGCAATGAACATCAGGACGCGGCGCGGATTGGGGGCACGCGCTGAGATGAAAAGTTTCATGGGTTCCTCGCAAGACTTTGGGCAACCGGTGGCAAAGGGCAACTCCTGGCGACAAGACGGTCGTCCGGCATCAGCCGCCAGGCCGCGGCGGCTGGCCCATATCGACCATCTGGCGGGCTTCCTCGACGAAGCGCCGGGACTCCTCATCACTGGCGTCGCGGTTGATCGGCGAGGGTGGTGTGTTGATTCCCTTCTGCACTGCCGGTCGCGCGCGAATGCGCTCCAGCCAGCGCAGCAGGTGTGGCAGGTCGTCGACTTCGACGCCGGACCAGCGATGCGTTCGCACCCAGGCCCAGTTGGCTATGTCGGCGATCGAGTAGTCGCCGGCGAGGAACTCGTTGTCACGCAGATGGCCGTCGAGGACCTGGAAGAGCCGACGGCATTCGCCCTGGTAACGATCGATCGCCGGCTGGATCTTCTCCGGCAGGTAGCGGAAGAAGACGTTTGCCTGGCCCATCATCGGGCCGACGCCGCCGATCTGGAACATCAGCCACTGCAGGACGCGCGAGCGGCCGCAGGCATCATCTGGCAGCAGGCGTCCGGTCTTCTCGGCGAGGTAGATCAGGATCGCGCCCGACTCGAAGACGACGAAATCGGCCGCCGCACGATCGATGATCGCCGGAATCCGGCCATTCGGGTTGATCGCCAGAAACCATGGCTGCTTCTGCTCTCGTTGCGCCAGATCGAGCGTGTGCACCGCATACGGCAGCGCCAGCTCTTCGAGGGCGATCGAGATCTTGTGGCCGTTCGGGGTCGCAGCAGTATAGAGATCGATCATCGTCTGGGCTCGGATGGTTTGCTTGGAGGAGGCTGCGTGGCTGCGTTCGGGCACCGGGGCTCGGCCATCCTAACAGAATCCTCGCGGCCGCAGGCGCCGGCGGACGTCTGCGAGCTTCCGCCGGATGGCGCGCAGCGTGTCGCGGCGACCTCTCACCGATGGTGTCTGTCACCAGGACGAGCCGGCAAGGGGATGTAAAAATGAAAACACTGCACTTACTAAAAAATGCGTGCAATAGCTCGCGAAGGGTGCTATCGTTGCTGCATGACGAACGGACTTGCACGCTACGAATTCAGCGAACGACTGGCCGACATTCTTGGTGAGTCGCGGCGCGATCTGCGCTTTCGCGTCACCTTGATGGTCACCGGTGGACTGGTGGCTCCTGGCCCAAGGGGTCGCGGCTCGCCGCCGGCGACGCCGCAGTACGCTGCGCAGTTGCTGCTCGGGGCGATGGCCGCGCCGCAGCAGTCGCAGACCATCGAGGCCATTCGCTGCTACGCCGACCTGCGGCCGACGCCGATCGCGCCGGGTGGCAGCACGCCACGGGTGCTTTTCGGGCCGGCGCTGTCGGCTGCCGGTAGCGAACCGCCGGTGTGCTGGATGGCCCTCGAGGGCCTGTCATTCGCCGACGCGCTGGCCGCTCTGCTTGAGCTCGCCAGCGCAGACGACACACGGGCACTCGTTGCCAGCGAATTGTTCGGCGTCTGGGTCAATCGTGGCTGTCCGGTTGCCTCGCTGCAGTTCAGCAGCTGGTGGCAGGGCCGCCGTGCCGTCGTCAGTCACAACTACGGCCTCAGCGGCGAATCGCCGCCGCCGGCCTGGCTTGATCCACAACGGGGCGGAACCGCCGACCCGGGTCTCTTTCACGCCGTCTTCCTGCCGGTCCGCAAACTGCTCGAGATCGGCATGCTCACCACCGTAACCGACAACAGGAGTAATCCGATGCTCAACAAACTGGGCCACAAGGTGGCCTCGATCGCCAGGATGGCACAACTCGCGGCGAAGACGCCGCATGGCAGCCGCTGGGAGAAGCTACTGACCGCCCTGGCCGCCGTACAGGCGTGGTCGGAACAGGTCGACCGGCAGGAGAGCCGGCTGCGCGAGGTCTCCGGCTTTGGCTCCAATCCCGGCGAACTGCGGATGTACGAGTACCTTCCCGCTGCGCTGCCGCCGCAGGCACCGCTGGTCGTCGTCCTGCACGGCTGCACGCAGAGCGCGGCTTCGTACAACAAGGGCAGCGGCTGGTCGACGCTCGCCGATCGTCACGGCTTTGCGCTCCTGCTGCCGCAGCAGCAATGGAACAACAACCCGCTGCGCTGCTTCAACTGGTTCAAGCCCGAGGATCTCGAGCGCAGCCAGGGCGAACCGGAGTCGATCCGGCAGATGGTCGAGCACATGCTGGCCTCCCACTCGCTCGACCGGCGTCGCATCTACGTCACCGGGACCTCTTCCGGCGGTGCGATGACGGCCGTGATGCTGGCGACGCATCCTGATCTCTTCGCCGGTGGCGCGGTGATCGCCGGTGTTCCGTATCGGGCGGCGAAGGGGATGCAGGAAGGGCTGGAGACGATCTTCCAGGGCCGCAACCTGGCGCCGGCCGAGTGGGGCGAGCGCGTGCGCGCGGCCTCGCCGCACCAGGGGCCGTGGCCGAGGCTGTCGGTCTGGCATGGCGATGCCGATACGGCAGTGAAGCCGGTCAACGCCGAAGAGCTGATCAAGCAGTGGAGCCACCTGCACGAACTGCCGTTGCAGCCGACACTGGAGATGAGCGTCAACGGCTACCCGCGCCGGGTCTGGCTTTCGCCCGCCGGTGAGGAGGTCATCGAGTCCTACACCATTACCGGCATGGCGCACGGCGCCGCGCTCGATCCCGGTCCGGCGCCGCACCAGTGCGGTACCGCGGCACCGTTCTTCAACGCCGTCGGGATTTCGTCGACGCATCGCATCGCCGACTTCTGGGGGCTGCTTGCCGAACTGCCGGTACAGGCGACGAACGAGGCGAAAGCAGCGGCAGCGGCGACGCCCGCGGATGGCGACGCGTCAGCTGGCGCAGCGGCAGCCGGGCAGGCGAGCCCGGCGTCGCTGGCCAGCCCCGGTTGCGCGCCGGAGCATGCAGCCCGCTCGGCACCGGAAGACGGCCACGGCACGGCGGGTCCGGAGCAGGGCGCCGGTAGGCGCCGGCCTTTGGGTCTCGACGTGCACGGCATCATTTCCGCTTCGCTGGAGGCTGCGGGCCTCCTCAAGAGTGGTACCACGGCCGGCCGTGCGGGCAGCGGCGCGCCGCTGGGCATCGACGTACCCGGGATCATCTCGACGGCGCTCGAGGCAGCAGGCGCGTTGAAGTCGGTCAGCCAGCGTGCCGCTGCGGCGACGACGCCGGCAGCACGGTTGCAGGCTGCCGGTTGGGAAGGCGACGGCTGGGATCTGCTGCGCGATGACCCGCGCGCGTTTCGCGGTGGTTCGACGCTCCACGGCCACGCTTCCTCTGGCGAGCGGGGTGCGCTCGGGCCGCACGCGCACTCGATCTCGCGCCGCATCGAACTGGGCCCGCGGCCCGAGTTGAGCTACCTGCGGCGACTCGATCTCAGCGCCGCGGTAAACGATTACACCAGTGCCAGCTTCCGCATACTGATCGACGGCATCGTCGTCGATGAGGTGACGGCGATCGGCATGCTGCACCAGGAGAGCGAGTGGTTGCGCCAGTCGGGCATCGACCTGGCGCGATTTGCCAATCGGACGGTGACGCTGACGCTCGAAGTCGCTGCCTATTCGAACACGTACAGCACCGTGCATGCCAGCGCCTGGGTCGAGCAGGTCGTGATCGAGGACGCTGTCGATCTGGCGCCCTGCTGAGCGCCGGGCAAACCGTCGCCGGCCGGGCGACGCCCGTCTGCGGGCGTGCCCGCCGGCGAAGTTGGCGGGGGGGCGACTGCCGGTGGCAGTGAACTGACTGCGGCGGTCAGCGGTTGCTGAAGACGGGCTTGCGCTTCTCGACGAAGGCTGCCATGCCCTCCTTCTGATCGTCGAGCGCGAACGCCGAGTGGAAGGTGCGGCGTTCGAAGAGCAGTCCCTCGGCGAGCGAGCTCTCATACGACCGGTTGATGCACTCCTTGATCATCAGCACGACCGGCAGCGAGAAGCTGGCGATCTTGCTGGCGGTCGCCATCGCCTCGTCGAGCAGCTTGTCGGCGGGAACGATGCGCGAAACGAGGCCGGCGCGTTCGGCCTCGACGGCGTCGATGTTGCGTGAGGCCAGGCACATTTCCATCGCCTTCGCCTTCGAGATCGCCCGCGGCAGGCGCTGCGTGCCGCCGGCACCCGGCAGGATGCCGAGGCGAACTTCCGGTTGCCCGAACTGCGCGGTATCGGCGGCCAGGATGATGTCACACATCATCGCCAGTTCGCAGCCACCGCCGAGAGCATAACCGGCGACGGCAGCGATCACGGGCTTGCGGCAGCTCTTCAGCGTGTCCCAGTTGCGGGTGATGAAGTCACCCTTGTAGGCCTCCATGTACGACAGAGACTGCATCACCGTGATGTCGGCGCCGGCAGCGAAGGCCTTGTCGGAACCGGTGATGACGATGGCGCCGATGTTCTCGTCAGCCTCGTAGCCTCGGAGGGCGTCGCCCAGTTCGTTCATCAGGTCATCGTTCAGGGCATTGAGCGCCTTTGGGCGGTTGAGCGTGATCAGGCCGACTTTGCCGCGTGTCTCGGTGATGATGTTGACGTAGGTCATGAGCAGGAAACTCCTGTGGTGGAATTTGCGAAAGGGGCGTGCAGCTCCCGTTCTCCGGCGGTCGGCACGGGAGCACTGTTGGCGTGCGGCCCCCGCCGTGTTCCGCGGCGGGGGCCGACAGGGATTGCCGGGAGGAGCTTCAGGAGATGTCCATCTGGAACTTGACCGGGCCGCGCACATCCTTTCCGTTGGCGTCCTTGAAGGCGCCGTTGACCGGCGACTTCTTGCCGTACGGGCTGGTCAGGATGGCGACGTGGCCGCCGAAGAAGGCGACCGACTCGAGGCCGTCCCAGCCCTCGAGGAACTTGTTGCCGGCGGTGGCGCAGGGCGGCGTGACGAGGTCGTCCTTGATCGCGTAGTTCTGGTACCACGGCACCTTGAGGTCGATCAGGTTCTTGATGTTGAGCGGCTTGTCGAACAGCTTGACCGGCAGCGTGCCGTCGTCGGCGATCGGATCCTGGAAGGTGTGCGAACTCATGTTGGCGATCGCCAGCGGCAGGTGTACGCGCTCCTTGAGCAGCCAGCGGAAGAGCGCGGCCGGCGTCTTGCCCGGGTTGAGGTCGGTGGCGCGCTGCAGCGAGGCCTGGTCGAGCACCTTGACCAGCGGCGACTCGCGGTCGATGGCGACGAAGCGCATGCCGAGGCTCAGCAGATAGCCATTGGCCACCTTGTTGCCGCTCGGCAGCGTCGTCGTGATGAAGTCATGGTGCATCGTCGGCATGCCGCTGATGGCGTCGCTGTAGGTGCCGTCGACCGGCGTCACGTTGGTGATCAGCGCGTCGCAGACGTCCTGCAGCTTGCCCGAGAGCACGTTCATCAGGCAGATGTAGCCACCCTGGCAGGTGCCGTTGAGGGTCACCTTCCTGCCACTGTTGAGCTCCATGACCTTGGCGCAGAGTTCTCGGGTCTGCTCGCAGTCCTGCTCCGGAGTCATCATCTGGACCTTCTCGACGGTCATGATGTCCTTGACGACGCGGACGTAGGTCGGGATGCCCTCGTTGGCGAAGGAGTGGCTGTAGCTCTTGTTCTCGTACGGCAGGAAGGACAGGATATGGACGCCGAGCATGTACGGCGGCACGAGGATCACCGGCTTGAGATCCTTGCGCACCTCGACGCCCTTCTTCAGCGGCAGGACCTGATAGAGCTCGAAGGCGTCGGTTTCATGCACCAGCTTGTAGTTCGAGGTGTTGAAGTGGAAGCCGAACTCGTCGGCGATCGCCTCGATCTGCTCGTTGAAGTTGGATACGGCTTCCATCACTTCGGCCTCACGCCGCATGTAGCCGCCGAGCTTCTCGCCTTCCGCGTTCATCACCGTGTTGAGGAAGGCGCGGGTCGCCTCCTCCATCTGGTCAAAGGCATAGTCGGCCATCTTGTCCTGCATGCCGGCAAGCCCCTTGCGCGCCATGCCGACGTTGTGCTCGAGGATTTCGAAAGTCTCCATCATGCTCAACGGATTGTCGCGGGCGGCGGTCATCGCGATGTGCGCGGCAATGAACAGGTTGTCGTTGAACTCGCTGACCTCTCGGTTCGAAGCGCGCATCATCGCCAGCGTATACCTCCACCAGCTCGTGGTGAAATCCGGCATTTCCCTTAGCAGTGCATTCATTTTTCCAACCTCCAGCAATTAGACGTGCTACCTGAGTCAAAAAAGAAGCGGCCCGCAGCGGGCCACCCGCGCTTACCCTGGTGCCGCCGTCAGGGCGGCCACCGATGTTTCACCGAATCCGCTTCCGTCGCTGCACCGGCGCCGCCTTCCGGCTGTCGCACGCACTGGTGGCGATGGCCAGCCGCGAGCACCATATCGACCTCGTACCTGCCGCTCGTTCGAGTACCCGCCATACGCCGTCGAGATCCGCTGCACGACGCCTCATTGCGCAGCGCACAATACATTCTACTCCTCTGCGCGGGATTTGTTCACCCGCTTTCGCGCCAGCTGTGGTGAGCGTCGATCCGGGGCACGCAAGAGGCGCTGCAGGGCCGTGGGACGGTCGTGTGGTGCATCGTGGAAGGGCTCGGCGGCAGTTTGCGACGACTCTGTGCCGGACTCTCGCGCGGTACCGGTGTTGGTGGGGATGCAGGCGATGTATAGTACATCCTTGTTGCGCTGCGATGGAGCTGCACGCCGGTGCCGGCAGGCAGCACAGGGATCCGCCGCAGCCTTGTCCAGGGGAGACGACGATGCTGCAACTTGCGACACTGGTCAGCCACCACGCGGCCTTCCGGCCCGATGAGACGGCGCTGGTCTTTGAAGACGAGCGTTTGAACTGGCGTGACTTCGCCGCCCGCGTCGACCGTTGTGCCCGCCTCCTGCAGTGGCTGGGCGTGCGTCGCGGCGACCGGGTGGCGACGGTTCTCGCCAACTGTCGCGAGTTGCTCGAGATCTACTGGGCGGTACCGGCGATCGGTGCCGTCCTGGTGCCGCTGAGCCCGCTGCTGCTGGCCTCAGGGCTGGCCAGCCTGCTGCGCGACGCCGGTGCCGTCTGCCTGTTCACACAGGACTCTCGGGTGCCGATGCTGCAGCAGGTGCGCGACGAGCTGCCGCATCTGCGCGCCGACCGCATCCTGCTCGTGGACGGGGCCGGTGGCGATTTCCCGGACTACCGGAGCCTGCTCGACAGCTGTCCTGAAGGCAGCCACCGCCCGGTGGCGGTTGCCCAGGACGAACTGTTCAACATCATGTATACCAGTGGCACCACCGGTCTGCCGAAAGGCATCATGCACAGCCACTTCGTGCGCGCGATGTACTGCACGCTGTTCGCGTCGGCATGGCGGATGCGGCCGGAGTCGGTCGTTCTGCATACCGGCGCGATCGTCTTCAACGGCGCCTTCGTCACCCTGATGCCCTGCTTCTATCTCGGTGCGCGCTACGTCCTGCAGCGCCAGTTCGACGCCGGCGAGGCGATCGAGATCATTGCCCGCGAACGCGTCACGCACACGATGATGGTGCCGGCGCAGATCATCGCGCTTCTCGACGCGCCGAACTTCTCGCCCGCGAAACTCGCCTCGCTGGAGATGATCCTCTCGCTCGGAGCGCCGCTCCATCAGGAACACAAGGATCAACTCAACCGCCTGCTGCCCGACCGCTTCTACGAACTCTATGGCCTGACCGAAGGATTCTGGACGATCCTCGACCGCACGCAGTCGCTGCGCAAGGCGGGATCGGTCGGTTCGCCGCCCTGCTTCTACGAGATGCGCATCGTGCGCGAGGACGGCAGCGACGCCGAAGCCGGCGAAGTCGGCGAGATCGTCGGTCGCGGCCCGTCACTGATGCTTGGCTATCATGGCCGTCCCGACCTCACCGATCAGGCGATCCGCGATGGCTGGCTGTACACGGGCGATCTCGGCTACGCGGACGGCGAGGGCTACCTCTACCTCGTCGACCGCAAGAAGGATATGATCGACAGTGGTGGCGTCAAGGTCTACCCGAAAGACATCGAGGAGGTCGCTGCCCGTCACCCGGCGATCAGCGAAGTCGCCGTTTTTGGCGTCGCGCACGAGAAGTGGGGCGAGACGCCGGTTGCCGCCGTCCTGCTGCGCGCCGGCGCGACCGCCACCGCGGCGGAACTGCGCGACTGGATCAACGCACGCGTCGGTGCGCGCTACCAGCGGCTGCATGCGGTCCAGATCATGGATGACTTCCCGCGCAACGCAGCCGGCAAGACGCTCAAGCGGGAGATGCGCGACGCGTATCAAGCCGTGCGACAGCATCCTTGATGGGCTCGTGCCCTCAAGTGTGGTGACGGTATGCTTCGTGGCAGAGGAAGTCGAGCAGCGGCATCGCGGCAGCGAAGCGCTGCGCGGCAAGGCTGACCAGTCCACCGGCGGTCGCTTCGGCGAAGGACAGCGGCGCCATCCCGATGAAGTCCTTGCGCCGGATGTCGTCGATCGCCGGATGGTCCGCCGCGTAGCCGCGTGGCGGTCGGCGCAGGCTGTCACCGGCGAGCGTCCAGTTTGCGGTGAACAGCGGGTCGTCGCGAACGGCGAACCAGAGCAAGGGGTGATCGGCGATGCGGGCGCGGATGCCGGTGAGCGTGCCGGGATCCGGGTGCCAGCACCCGGCAGCGAAAAAGCAGCCGTCGTTGGCGAGGTGCATGTAGAAAGCCGCTGCGTGGACGTCCGTGCCGAGCTCATGGCGGAACTGGATGCCGACGTTGGTCTTGTAGGGACGCTTGTCGCGGCTGAAGCGCGTGTCCCGGTGCATGCGCATCAGCGAGCCGCCCGTTGGCCTCGGGTCAGCGCGGTACTGTGGCGCAAAGCCCGCCAACGCGGGCGCCATCGCGGCGATGAAAGCGAGGGCTGGCGCGCGGACCAGCGCTTCGTAGCGCTCCCGATTGGCGGCGAACCAGGAACGCTCATTGTTGGCCGCCAGTTCGTCGAGGAAGGTGAAGGTGGCAGGGCTGAACATCGCGGGTTCTCCTCTCTGGCATTCTGGTTGGGGAAGCGGGTGCCTCTTGCCCGCATTCCTGCGCTTGCCGGGCGGCGGCAAAGACGATGCCGCAGGTCGTTGGCGTCAAGTGCTGCGGCGCGCGGTGAATTCGTCGACGACCTCGGCGACGCTGCTGCCGCGACCGAAGTCGCCGGCTCGCTCGTCGAGTCCCTCGGCGCGCAGAATGTCGCGCGCAGCCGCGTGCGCTGCCACCAGCCGCAGGCGGATTCCCGCCGCCCGCAGTTCGGCGTGCAGCGTGGCGAGCATGCGTGCGCCGGCGAGGTCGACGGTTGGCGAAGTGGACAGATCGAATACCGCCAGCGTCAGGGGCTCAGGGGTCGAGCGGATGCGCTGCCAGATGGCATCGCGCACATGCTCGACGTTGAAGTAGAGCAGGGCGGCCTCGACACGAAAGATTAGTGCACCGGGAACGAACAGGTTGTCCGGGTTGCGCTCGCCGTCGGAGTAGATGCGCGTTCCGGGAATGCGACCGAGGAAGGCGACGTGCGGGTGCGCCGCGCGCCGGATGAGCAGGAGAAGCGACACCAGGACGGCGACGATGACGCCCTTGAGAATGCCGAGCACCAGCACGGCGGCGAAGGCGACCATCGAGACGCCGAACTCGAAACGGCTGACTCGCCACACATGACGAAGTTCGGCGATATTGACCAGGCCCCTGACGGCAACCAGCACGATCGCTGCCAGAACCACGTTCGGCAGGTTGTGGAGCATCTCCGTCAGGTACAGCAGGCAGAGGCCGATCGTCGCCGAGGCGAAGACCAGCGCGAGCGGTGTGCGGGCGCCGGCCTTGTCGTTCACCGACGACTGCGAGAGGCCGCCAGCCACCGGGTAGGCCTGGAACAAGCCGGCAGCCAGGTTCGCCGCTCCCAGGCCAAGAAGTTCCTGCCGGGCATCGATCTCGTAGCCGCGCGCCTGCGCCAGGGCGCGGGCGGCAGACACGCTTTCGACGTAGGCCAGCAGCAGGCAGGCGAAGGCGAGCGGGATCACGCCGTCCACATCGCGCACGCGCAGGTCCGGCAGCTGGAAGTCGGGCAGCCCCTGTGGCAACGCGCCGACGATCTTGAAGCCGAGTTCGCCGAGCGGCGTCAGCGACAGCAGGATGATCGAGACGATCACCACGACGAGTGCGACGGGCCGCCCCGGCAGGAGTTTCTCCCCCAGCAGCAGCACGGCGAGTGCGGCAAGACCGAATGCGAGAACCGCCAGGTTGGTATCCGGGAGCTGCCCGGCAAGGGTGACGACGGACTCGAAGAAGCCGTGCCCGCCGCCCGGGACGCCGAACAGCTTGGGCAACTGCGTCATGGCGATCGTCAGCGCCGCGCCGGCCTTGAAGCCGAGCAGAATCGTCTCGCTGATGAAGTTGACCAGCGAACTGAGGCGAAACAGCCACGCCAGCACACACATCGCGGCGATGACCAGCGCCGTCAGGGCGGCGATGGACGCCCAGCGCCCTGGATCACCCTGCGCCAGACCGGCGACCGTGACGCCGACCAGCATCGAGATCGCCGAGGTGGGGCCAATCGCCAGTTGGCGTGACGAGCCGAACGGCGCGTAGAACAGTCCGCCGACCAGATAGCAGTAGATCCCGTACTGTGGCGGCAGCCCGGCGAGCGAGGCGTAGGCGAGCGACACCGGGATGCCGTAGGCCGCCAGCGTCACCCCAGCGATCGCGTCGTTCGCCAGCCACTTCTTCTGGTACGAGGCAAGCCACTGCGCCGGCGGAAAGAGCGCACGCCAGCCGGCACCCGGGGCATCTCGCGCCGGTCCCGAAGCGGCGCCCGGGCTCACGGACTTTCTTCGACCTGCGCCTCGAGTCGCCCTTCGCGGATTGCCTTGACGAAGGCTCGGTAGTCGCGCTGGTTCTGGTCGCTGTACTCGACGGCAAACTCGCAGATCGCGTCGTCGAAGATGGAACTGGAACCCATATAGCCGGCGATCAGCGCCGCGTCGCCCGAGCGCGCGTGCGCGCGCGCCAGCGCGCGCGCGCACAGCCGGCCATAGGTGGTCAGCAGGTTGATGTCCCAGCCTTCGACGATGGCGCTGATCTTGACGTCGCGCAACTGCCTGAAGTAGTAGTGCCGGCCGTTGCTTCCGGTCGTCCAGCCGAGGAAGACGTCGCTCGCCGCCTGCATCAGGCGTTGCCCGGCGACCACACGCTGGCCGTGATTGGCATGCACGCTCGCGCCGGCATGGGGCTCGAGCACCGATGCACGCGCCTCCTTGATCTGCAGGAACAGGGGATCATTGTCGGCGGCCATGAACAGCGCGACGAGGCACTGGGTGCCGACGCTGCCGACGCCGACGACCTTGACCGCCACGTCGCACAGGCGGAAACGGTCGAAGAGCACGCGCACGTGTTCGGGCAGCGACTCGCGGTACAGGGCGAGGGCTTCGCGGTACTGCGTGCGCATTCCCGGCGCCTGCTCCTCGTTGAGGTGGAAGATCAATGGCGGGTTGTCCCGGATCTTCGGCAGTGCCCCGTGGTGCTCGGCCAGCTTGAGGAACACGCTTTCGACCGCGCTCTGCTGGTGTGCCTTGGCGAGCCGTCTGGCGGCGAGCTTCCTGAACCTGGCATCGTTGCCGCTCATCTCGGCCAGCGCGCGCTGCAGCGGAATCCGGTCGTACCAGATCTCGAGCGCGCGCATCGAGGAATAATCGGCCATCCGCTCGCGGTACGCGCGCACCGCTGCCGTCGCCGCCCTTGCCGCCTCGCTCTCGTGCAGCTGCAGGTACTGTGCGGCGATGACGATGCTCGCCGTCAGTCGCTTGAGATCCCACTCCCAGGGCGCCGGCAGGGTTTCGTCGAGGTCATTGACGTCGAAGACCACCTGCCGTTCGGGTGTGGCAAAGCCGCCGAAGTTGAGCAGATGCGCGTCGCCGCAGGCCTGTACGCGCAGGCCGGAGGAGGGGGTGGACGCGAGGTCGGCTGCCATGATCCCGGCCGCACCACGGAAAAAGGTGAATGGCGACTGCAACATCCGGCCAAAGCGGATCGGCACCAGTTCGGGCATTCGCCCCTCGTTGGATGCGACCAGCAGCTCGATTGGATCGAACCGTTTCTTCGCTGGCTTCCAGCCGCCATGCGCCTCGCGCGCTACCGCGTCGCGCAGCGCGCTGCCCTGCGCACGGCGTTCCTGCGGCGAGAGGACGGCCGGCTGCGCAGCGGTGTCGGCACTCTCGATCCTGTCATCAGACTTGCCCTTCGCCATCTTGCCACTCCCATTCGTTGAACACGCTGCCAGATCGTTATGGTCTTCGCGCGTCGCGCGCGGCGAGACCCTGGCGGCAACCGGGCGCGGGCAGCCGCACGCCGGGGTCGGGTGTCACGGCGACAAGGCCCGGCCATCGTCCAGCGCAGCGACTCAGTGGTGACGAATGGTGCCCGCAACGAAACCACCGCTGTGACCAGAGCCGCAGCGCGCCGCCGCCTTGCCGTTGCGCTCAGTACTTCCTGGCTGGCGTCGCCTGCGCCTTGCCGGCCTGGACACCTTGCTGGTAAGCGCGCTGCTCTTTCTGTTTCTGCTGATCGTAGAGGTAGCCGCCGGCAGCACCGACCGCCGCACCGCCCGCCGCCCAGGCCCAGTCGCCGGTGGCGGCTCCGACCACCGCGCCGACACCGGTGCCGATCGCGGCACCGCTCAACGTGCGCTGCTCGGTCGAACTCATGTTGGCACAGCCGCCGATGGCGAGCATTCCCGCCAGCAGGGTAACGGCCATTGATCGCTGTTTCATCGTCATGCTCCTCTCGTCTGTCGTTTCATGACCGGTCTCCGTCCCCGCGGCGTCACTTGCGGCAGGGGAACTTCTCGCCGGCGAAGCGGAAGAGGGTGTCGATCGCGCCGGCGGACATCAGCTGCGGGCGGGCGTTGGCCCAGGCGACGAAGTCACTCGCCACCTGCGAGCGCTTGGGACTCGGGTCGGGCAGGCAGACGAAGCGATCGGCCGGCTGCGTCGCTGCGTCGTAGTAGCCGTAGGCGCCGGCCAGGACGCCGTGGCAGAAGGCGAGCGCCGTCGCGTGCTCGGGATCCGACGCCGGCACGCTGCACACCTTGACCAGCTCGCCGGCGTTGCGGATGCGGTATTGATCGGGTGGCACCGCGTGGGCGGTGGCGGTGAGGGTGGCAGCGGCGGCAAGAAGGGCAAGGCGCATGTTGGGAACCTCCGTTGGGCAAGGCGAGCGCGTCGGGTCGCCGGCAATTGCTGGTTTGCTCTGTACCTGGTCAGTAGGCTTCCGGAACGTACTTCAACGGCAGACCGGGATCCTCGTAGTCGCCTGGCTTCTGCCGCTTCGGAAGACTGATCTTCGGCTGCTTGACGAC
This sequence comes from Accumulibacter sp., assembly GCF_023806635.1. GTDB lineage: Bacteria > Pseudomonadota > Gammaproteobacteria > Burkholderiales > Rhodocyclaceae > Accumulibacter. The sequence continues at coordinate 103,179 of NZ_JAMTDQ010000043.1, read as the reverse complement.
CTCGTACGGGATGCTGCCCAGCAGGTGCTTGATGATGTTGAGCCGCACGCGCTTCTTGTCGTCGGAGCGGGCGACGAACCACGGCGCCCAGTCGGTGTCGGTGGCGCTGAACATGTCGTCGCGGGCTCGCGAGTAGTCGTACCAGCGGCTGTATGACTTGAGGTCCATCGGTGACAGCTTCCACTGCTTGCGCGGGTCGGTGATGCGTTGCTCGATCCGCCTGGTCTGCTCGTCCATGTCGACCTCGAGCCAGTACTTGCGCAGGATGATCTGGTTGCCATCGACCATCAGCTTTTCGAACAGCGGTGCCAGACGCAGGAATCCCTGCACCTGCTCATCGCTGGCAAAGCCCATCACCCGTTCGACGCCGGCGCGGTTGTACCAGCTGCGGTCGAAGATCACCACCTCGCCGGCAGCCGGCAGGTGCGGCAGGTAGCGCTGGAGGTACATCTGCGTCTTCTCGCGCTCGGTCGGCGCCGGCAAGGCGACGACGCGGAAGATGCGCGGGCTGACGCGGCCGGTGATCGCCTTGATGGTGCCACCCTTGCCGGCGCCGTCGCGACCCTCGAAGACGATCACCACCTTGAGTCCCTTCTCGACCACCCAGCTCTGCAGGTGAACGAGCTCGGCCTCGAGCTTCTCGAGCTCCTTGTAGTACTCCTTCGACGACATCTTCCGGGGTGGCTGCGCAGGCGTTTCCGCTGTCGCCACTTCCTCTGCCGTTTCGGGCCGGGCGACTTGCCCGACCTTCGCCTTCCCTGCCTTCTTGCCCTTCTTGCCCTTCTTGCCCATGCTTCTCTCCTCTGATGTGATATCGGGACGCTGCGCTACCGGGCAGCGCCGATGCCGGGACCGGCCGTCGCAAGGGCTACGACTACGCTGCCTGCCGCCGCAGGTGTCGCATCAGTGCGCGCCCGCCTGAACGTTTACGGTTGCCTGGCCCGCTGCGTCGTCCACCTTGCTGGCGAGCTGCTCTGCCTGATCGATCCAGCCTCCGCCCATGGCCAAATACAGACTGATCATCGCCTGGAACTCCGTTCCCTGCGTCTGCGTGTATTGTAGTTGAACGTTGAACAGGCTGCGCTCGGCGTCGAGGACCTCGATGAAGCTGGTGTAGCCATTGTCGTAGCGCAGGCGGGCGGTGGCGGCGTACTGCTGCAACGCCTCGACCTGACGCCGCTGCGCCTGCAGCTGCGCGCGCGTCCGGTTCTGGTTGATCAGCGCATCGTTGACCTCGCGGAAAGCCTCCTGAATCGCCTTCTGGTAGCTGAACAGCGCCTGCTGCTGGGTCGCCTCGGCGGCCTGCAACTGTCCCGCCAGCGCGCCGGCGGTGAAGATCGGCATGCTGATCGGCAGGCCGTAGTTCCAGACCTTGTTCTCGCCCTGGAACAGGTTGCTCAGGCTGGTGCTCGAGTAACCGAAGAGGCCCGTGAGCGAGATCGTCGGGAAGTAGGCCGCCTTGGCGGCGCCGATCAGGGCGTTGGCGGCGATCAGCTCCTGCTCGGCGCGGCGCAGGTCGGGCCGCCGCTCGAGGAGTTCCGACGGCAGGCCGGCGGGGATCGCCGGCAGCGTCAGCTCGTCGATGCTCTTGCCCCGGGCGACGGGCCCGGGGTTGCGTCCGAGCAGCACGCTGAGGCCGTTTTCCTGCTGGGCGATCGCTTTCTCGATGGGCGGGATCGTCGCCAGGGCCTCCTCGTACTGCGAGCGGTTCTGGCTCAGTTCGAGCAGGGAGATCAGGCCACCTTCGAAGCGCAGCTTGAAGAGCTCGTACGACTCGCCGCGCGTCTTTGCCGTCGCCTGCGCAATTTCCAGCTGCCGGTCGAGATCGCGCAGGTTGATGTAGGCGCCGGCGACGCTGCCGACGAGCGACAGGATGACACCTCGCCGGCCTTCCTCGCTGGCCAGCAGGCGCGCACGCGCCGCTTCGCTCTGGCGCCGGATGCGGCCCCAGATGTCGATCTCCCAACTCGCGTTGAGCAGGACATTGTAGGTGCTGAACGTCTTGTCCTGCCCGGCGCCGAGGACCACTGCGCCGACGTCGCGCTGGCGGCGGGCGTCGGCGCTGGCGTCGACCTGCGGGAAGAGACCGGAGCGAACGAAGCCGTACTTGCCGGCGAATTCCTCGACGCGGGCGCTGGCGATCATCAGATCCTTGTTCTCGCGCAGCGCCGTCGTCACCAGATCGTTGAGCACCGGGTCGGCGAACTGCTCCCACCAGGCGGTGTTGGCGAGATCGCGCGCGTCCCGCTCGTCCAGCCGCCAGGCCGCCGGTGCGTCGAGCGGGGGGCGGACGTAGTCGGGGCCGACCATGCAGCCGCCGGCGAGCAGAGTGATCAATGCTGCAGCGATGCGATTACGCATGGCCATCCCCTCCCTTGCCGGCAGCCGGGTTGTCTTCCGTGCCGGTGCTTTCAGCCGGCAGCGGATCGGTCTTGCCGCGGTGGCTGAGCCGCTCGATGACATAGAAGCTCACCGGGATCATGAAGATCGCGATGCCGGTGGCGGCCAGCATGCCGCCGATGACGGCGCCGCCCATCACCTGCCGCGAGATGGCGCCGGCACCGCTGGCCAGCGCCAGCGGCACGCAGCCGAGGATGAAGGCGAACGAGGTCATCAGGATCGGCCGCAGGCGCAGCTGCGCACCCTTCAGGGTCGCGTCCGCCAGCGACAGCTCGCCCTTCTCGTACTCCATCTTGGCGAATTCGACGATCAGGATCGCGTTCTTCGCCGCCAGGCCGATCAGCATCACGAGGCCGATCTGCGCGTAGACGTTGAGTTCCTGCCCGCGCAGCAGCAGCGCCGCGAAGGCTCCGGCGACGGCGATCGGCGTGCCGAGCAGCACCGAGAACGGCAGGGACCAGCTCTCGTACTGGGCGGCGAGGATCAGGAAGACGCAGAGCAGCGAGAAGGCGAAGATGGCGACCGGCGAGACGCCCTGCGCGGCTTTCTGTTCCTGGAACGACATGCCGGAGTAGTCGAAGCCCATCTCGCTCGGCATGGTCTCGTGGAAGACTTCTTCCAGCGCGCGCATCACCTGCGCCGAACTGAAGCCGGGCGCTGCCGAGGCGTTGATCTGCGCGCTGCGGTAGAGGTTGAAGCGCATCGTGAACTCGGGACCGGCAATGTTGCGCACCGAGGTCAGCGCCGACAGCGGCACCGGCTGGCCGTCCTTGTTGCGCACATAGAACTGGCCGACATTCTGGATGTCGGTGCGGAAGTCGCCCTCGGCCTGGATATAGACCTGCCATTGGCGGCCGAAGCGGTTGAAATAGTTGATGAAGCCGCTGCCGAGGAAGGACTGCAGCGTCTGGTAGACCTCCTTGATGTTGACCCCCTGCTTGAGCACCTTGTCGCGGTCGACGTCGATGAACAACTGCGGCACGACCGGGCGGAAGGTGGTCGACAGGCCGGCGAGTTCAGGACGCTTGCGCGCCGCTTCGAGGAACTTGCCTGTCTGCTCGGCGAGGAAGGCGATGTCCTTGCCGGCGCGGTCCTGCAGGATGAAGGTGGCGCCGCCCGAGACACCGACCCCCTGGATGGCCGGCGGCGGAAAGGCGAAACCGATGGCGCCGCTGATCCCGGCCAGTCGCCTGGAGATTTCGGCCTTGATCGCCCCGTACTGCTCTTCCGGCTTCCTGCGCTGCGACCATTCTTCGAAGGTGATGAAGAAGAACGCGCTGTAGGTGTTCTGGACCTGGCTCAACAGGTTGTAGCCGACCACGGTGGTCGTGTACTTGACCCCGGGGACGTCCTTGATCAGGTCTTCGGCCTGGCGGGCGATCTCCGAGGTGCGCTGCAGCGAACCCGCATCGGGAAGCTGCACGCCGGCGAAGACATAGCCCTGGTCCTCGTCGGGCAGGAAGCCGGTCGGCAGCGTCTTGCCGAACAGACCGGCCAGGGCGGCGAGGCCGGCGATGAACATGAGGCTGATGAGGCTCTTGCGGATCGCCAGCCGGCAGATGCCGACATAGCCGTGGGTGACGCGCCCGAACACCTCGTTGAACCAGTCGTAGAACTTCTGCAGCGGTCCGCTCCCCTTGACCTTGGGACGCAGCAGCAGGGCGCACAGGGCCGGGCTCAGGGTCAGCGCGTTGAAGGCCGAGATGACGACCGAAATCGCGATGGTCACCGCGAACTGCTGGTAGAGCTGGCCGGTGATGCCGGGGATGAAGGCGGTCGGCACGAAGACCGCGGCGAGGATGACGGCGATGGCGATGACCGGTCCGGTCACCTCGCTCATCGCCTTCAGCGTCGCGTCCTTCGGCGACAGGCCCTGCTCGATGTGGTGTTCGACCGCCTCGACGACGACGATGGCATCGTCGACGACGAGGCCGATCGCCAGGACCAGCCCAAACAGCGACAGGGTGTTGATCGAGAAGCCGAACAGCGGGAAGAGCATGAAGGTGCCGACGAGCGACACCGGCACGGCGAGCAGTGGAATCAGCGTCGCGCGCCAGCCCTGCAGGAAGACGAAGACGACGATGATCACCAGCACCAGCGCCTCGAAAAGCGTGTGCTCGATCTCCTTGATGCCTTCGGTGACGGCCAGCGTCGTGTCGAGGGCGATGACGTAGTCGAGGTCGGGCGGGAAGCTCTGCTTGATCTTCTCCATCAGCGCCTTGGCGCCGTTCGCGGCATCGAGGGCGTTGGCACCGGGGATCTGGTAGAGGGCGACCAGTGCCGCCGGCTTGCCGTTCAGCCGCCCTTCCATGTTGTAGGTCTGCGCACCGAGTTCGATCCGGGCGACATCCGAAACGCGGACGATCGAGCCGTCCGGGTTGGCACGCAGCACCACCTTGCCGAAATCCTCTTCGGTCACCAGCCGCCCCTGGGCGCGGACCGCGTAGGTGAATTCCTGTCCCGGTGGTGCCGGCTGCGCACCGACCTGGCCCGCCGGGTTGACGGTGTTCTGGGTCTGGATGGCGTTGATGATCTCGGGAATCGTGATGTTCAGCTTGGCCAGCACGTCGGGACGCACCCACAGGCGCATCGCGTACTGGCCGGCGCCGAAGACGGTGACGCTGGCGATCCCCTTGATCCGCGTCATCTGGTCGTTGATGTTGATGTACGAGTAGTTGGCGAGGAAGATGTTGTCGTAGGTGCCGTTCGGCGAGTAGAGGGCGAACATGATCAGCGGCGACGAGGTCGATTTCTGCACCGTGACGCCGTAGTTGCGCACGTCCGAGGGCAGTTGCGACTCCGCCTGTCCCTGGCGCATCTGGGCGAGCAGCTGGTCGGTGTTGGCGTCGGTGCCGAGCGCGAAGTTGACGTACAGCGTCGATTGGCCGTTGTTGGCGTTGATCGAGTACATGTAGTCCATGTTGTCGACGCCCGACATCTGCTGCTCGATCGGCGTGGCGACCGCCTGTTCGAGGGTCAGCGCATCGGCGCCGGTGTAGGTCGCGTTGACCTGGATCTGCGGCGGCACGATGTTCGGGAACTGCGCGATCGGCAGGCTCGACATGGCGACCAGGCCGACGATGGTCATCAGGATCGAGATGACCATCGCGACGATCGGGCGGTTGATGAAGAACCGGGACATGGCGGCTTATTCCTTGGCAGCGGCTGCGGCGGGCCCGGCTGCGGCCTTGCCGGGGGCGCCTGTCGCCGGTGGCGCGGCCGCAACGAAGGGTCTGGTCTCGACCGTCATCCCCGGCCTGACCTTCTGCGTGCCCTCGGCGACCACCGTTTCGCCGGGCTTCAGGCCCTCGGCGATCAGCCAGTCGCTGCCGATGCGGTCGCCGACGACGACCGGGCGGATGTCGACCTTGTTGTCGGCGCCGACGACGGCGAGCAGGAACTTGCCCTGCATCTCGGTCACCGCCCGTTGCGGCACCAGCAGCGCGCCCTTGACGACCTTCATCGTCGCCCGGATGCGACCGAACTGGCCCGGGCGCAGCAGGTTGTTGGCATTGGCGAAGAGGGAGGCGACCTTGAAGGTGCCGGTGGTGACATCGACCTGGCGGTTGAGCACAGAGACCTTGCCCTGGTGCGGATAGGTCGAGCCGTCGACCAGAATCAGTTCGAGCGGCACGTCTTCCGGCGACTTGCCCGCTGCGCTGGCGGCGGTTGCCACCTTGAGGTATTCCTGTTCGCTGATGTTGAAATAGACCTTGATCGGGTCGACCGACGAAACCGTCGTCAGCTCGGCGCCGCCCGGGCTCAGCAGGTCGCCGATCTGCGCCCTGGCGATGCCGGCGATACCGGTGATCGGCGAGGTGATCCGGGTGAAGCCGAGGTTGAGCTTCGCCGTCTTCAGGTTGGCGTCGGCGGCCTCCAGTTCCGCCTTGGCCGACTGGAAGGACCCGGTCGCGTCGTCTAGATCCTTCTGGCTGACCGCGTTCTTCTCCGCCAGTGGCCTGACGCGGGCGAGGTTCGCCGAGGCAGTCTCGAAACGGGCAACCTTCTGGGCGCGAACCCCCTTGGCCTCATCGACCGCCGCCTCGAAGGTGCGCGGGTCGATTTCGAACAGCGGCTGACCCTTCTTCACGAGGTCGCCTTCGCGGTAGTTCTGCTTGATCAGGTAGCCGGTCACCTGCGGCCGGATCACCGCGTTGATGTTGCCGTCCATCGTCCCCACCCATTCCATGTAGATCGGCACGTCCCTCTGGACCACCTGCACGACCTCGACGACCGGCGTCACGGGCGTTGCAGACTTCTTCTCGCTGCAGCCGGTGGTGGCGACGAGCAGCAGGCCGACGAAGATGGCGGCCACGCCCAGCGGGCGGTGGGGGAGGGGCAAGGGAGGGAGGTTCATGGTGGCTCCGGCGGATGCTGGTTTGAGGCGCTGCGGCGAGGAGAGGAATTATGGGCCATTGCCAGGGGCATGACCAGCGCTGCGATCGCTGCGCAATGCACCTGCCGGAGCGCAGCGGGCGACGAAACCCGTCATGCGCTGTTACGAACCCGCCCGAGGGCATGCGCTATACTCGCCGCTCATTGGGCATCGATTCGGCACCGAAATGGCACAGGAAGGCCGCAGGGCATGAGCGAACGCGAGACGGACCAGCTGCTGGTGGAACGTGCGCAGGCGGGGGACAAACGCGCTTTCGAGGTGCTGGTCGCCAAGTACCAGCGCAAGGTCGCGCGCCTGCTGTCGCGCTTCGTGCGCGATCCGGCCGAGGTCGAGGATGTGGCACAGGAAGCCTTCATCAAGGCCTTTCGCGCGCTGCCCTCGTTTCGCGGCGACAGCGCCTTCTACACCTGGCTCTACCGCATCTCGATCAACACCGCCAAGAACTACCTCGTGGCCCAGGGTCGCCGCGCGCCGACCTCGACCGAGTTCGATGCCGAGGAGGCCGAGGTCTTCGAGGACGCCAGTCAGCTGCGTGACATCAACACGCCGGAAAGTCTGCTGCTGACGCGGCAGATCGGCGAGACGGTGAATGCTGCGATGGACGCGCTGCCGGAGGAACTGCGCCATGCGATCGTCCTGCGCGAGATCGATGGCCTGAGCTATGAAGAGATCGCCAGTGCCATGAGTTGCCCGATCGGTACCGTCCGGTCGCGCATTTTCCGTGCGCGCGAGGCAGTCGCCGAAAAGCTGCGTCCACTCCTCGACGTATCGGCGGACCGCCGCTGGTAGTGATGAGCAGGCAGTCCTTGCCATTGTCGCGGCGAGCCGACTTTGCCCCGGGGCACGACGGTCGGCCGGCGGGAGCTGGCGATGAATGAAGCCTGGGGTACGGTGGTCGCGCTCGCCGGCGAGCAGGCGACGATCCGCATCGACGAGACGGGCTGCGGCCGCTGCCGGCAGCCGGGCGGCTGCGGCGGCAGTCAGGCCGCGAGGCTCTTCTGCCACACGCCGCGGACCTTCAGCGTGCCGAACCCGGACGGGCGACAGGTTGGCGAGCGGGTGCAGATCGTCCTCGCCGGCGGATCGCTCGGCCGCAGCGCGCTGCATGCCTACGTGCAGCCGCTGCTCGCGCTGCTTGGCGGGGCATTCGCCGGTTCGGCGATCGCCGGCGAAGCGGGTGCGATCGGTGGGGCGATCGCCGGTCTGTCGCTCGGCTGGTTGCTCCTGCGCCGGGCCCAGATGCGCTGGCGGAAGGAGCAGGGTCTGCAACCATCGATCCGGTCTTGATTTTACGGCGAGGATCCCCACTGAAGCCGAAGGGGAGCGCCAGTGCACTCATCCCAGACCTCAACCAGGAGACCGCGGGGGCCATGAGACAACTTCTTCTTGCCTTCTTCTTCGTCCTCTTCTCGCTGCCGGCGCAGTCGCAGAACAGGGGATTGCCCGATTTCACCGAGCTGGTCGAGAAACAGGGGCCGGCCGTGGTGAACATCAGCACCACGCAGACACAACGCAGCGGCGGCAGGGGAGCGCAACCCTTCCCGTTCGACGAAAACGACCCGATGTACGAGTTCTTCCGCCGCTTCATCCCGCGCCAGCCCGGGATGCCGGGTATTCCCGGGATGCCGCGCGAGTTCGAGAGCCGCTCGCTCGGCTCGGGCTTCGTCATCAGCGCCGATGGCTACATCCTGACCAATGCGCACGTCGTCGAGTCGGCCGACGAGATCCTCGTCCGCCTGACCGACAAACGCGAGTTCAAGGCGCGCGTCATCGGCACCGACAAGCGCACCGACGTGGCGTTGATCAAGATCGAGGCGAGCGGTCTGCCGACCGTTCGCCTGGGTGATCCGGGGGTGCTCAAGGTCGGCGAGTGGGTCGTCGCGATCGGCTCACCGTTCGGCTTCGACAACAGCGTCACCGCCGGCATCGTCAGCGCCAAGGGGCGCTCGCTGCCGCAGGAGAACTTCGTTCCCTTCATCCAGACCGATGTCGCGGTGAATCCGGGCAATTCGGGCGGGCCGCTGTTCAACATGAGGGGCGAGGTGGTCGGCATCAACTCACAGATCTACAGTCGATCGGGCGGCTTCATGGGGATTTCCTTCGCCATCCCGATCGACGTCGCGATGGAGGTGCAGGGGCAGTTGCGCGCCAATGGCAAGGTCAGCCGGGGCCGCATCGGCGTCGTCATCCAGGAGGTGACGAAGGAGCTGGCGGAGTCCTTCGGCCTCGCCAAGGCGCAGGGTGCCGTGGTGAACGCGGTCGAGAAGGGCGGCCCGGCGGACAAGGCCGGAGTCGAACCGGGCGACGTGATTCTCCGTTTCGACGGCAAGCCGATCGCCGGTTCGGGCGACTTGCCGCGCATCGTCGGTGGCACCAAACCGGGCAGCAGGGCGACGATCCAGGTCTGGCGCAAGGGCGCGACGCGCGATCTCGTGCTCGTCGTCGCGGAGATTCCGGCCGAGGAGAAGGCCGCCGGCCGCAGCAGCCGCAGCGCCAAGCCAGCCGAGCGGGCCGCCAACCGTCTCGGACTGGTGGTGGCGGAACCGACGCCGGAGCAGAAGCGCGAACTCAAGATCGATGCGGGCCTGCTGGTCGAAGACGTGCGCAACACGGCGGCGCGGGCCGATCTGCGGCCGGGCGACATTCTGCTGGCGCTGATCGCGCGCGGCGAGAGCATCGAACTGAAGAGCGTCGAGCAGTTCAACCGGCTGCTTGCACAGCTCGACAAGTCGGCCAGTGTCACGCTCCTGGTCCGGCGCGGCGAGTTGCAGACCTTCGTCACCATCAAGGCGGCGCCCGAGAAGCGCGGCGAGTGAGGCCGTCGATGAAGCTGACGCTGCTTTCGCGCTCCTGCTGCCATCTCTGTTCCGACATGCAGGCGGCGCTGGCGCCGCTTGTCGACGAGTTCGGCGTCGAGGTCGAAGTGCTCGACGTCGACGACGATGCGGCGCTGCTGGAGGTCTACGATGAGCTGGTGCCCGTCCTTCTGCATGACGGCGTCGAGCTGTGTCACTATTTCCTGGATGTCGGCAGGGTGCGCGATCACCTGCGAGCGATGTCGTTGCCCATCGCCCGGCAGCCATCACCCTCACCCCCAGCGAGTCGATCATGACCCCGGACACCCTCGAGAACCGTTGTTTCGACGAGATCAGCATCGGCGACAGCGCCAGCATCACGCACACCCTGAGCCTCAACGACGTGCAGCTGTTCGCCGCCGTCTCCGGGGACCTCAGTCCGACCCGGCTCGACAGCGAGCTCGACCGGCAGCTCGGGCCGAACGACCTCGCCGCGCACAGCATGTGGCTCGGGGCGCAGGTTTCCGGCCTTCTCGGCAAGCAGCTTCCCGGCCCGGGGACGGTACATGCGGGTCAGGATCTCGAGTTCCTGGCACCGCTGGCGGTCGGTGAGCAGGTGACGATCTCGATCACCGCCACGGCCAGGGATCCGGCCAGCAGGCGGGTCAGCTTCGCCTGCCGCGGGGTCAACGGCCGCGGCGAGACGATCATGACCGGCACCGCGCGCGTCATCGCGCCGCAGGCCAAGGTGCGCATGGAACGTCCGGATGCGGCCAGCATCTCGATCCAGAGCCACGACAACTTCGGGCGCTTCGTCGAGCGCTGCCAGCAACTGCCGCCGGTATCGGTCGCCGTCGCCCATCCGTGTGACGAGTCGTCGCTTGCCGCGGCGCTGCAGGCGAAACGCGAGGGTCTGATCGAGCCGATCCTCGTCGGCCCCGTCGCGCGCCTGCGTGCGGTGGCAGAGCAGGCCGGCCTCGACCTCGCCGGCGTGCGCATCGACGACGTGCCGCACAGCCATGCCGCCGCCTTCCGCGCCGTCGAGCTGATACGCCTCGGTGAGGCGGCCGCATTGATGAAGGGCAGCCTGCACACCGACGAACTGATGGCCGAGGTGGTCAGCAAGACCACCGGGCTGCGCACCGAGCGGCGCATCACGCACGCCTTCCTGATGGACGTGCCGACTTACCACAAGGGGCTGATCGTCACCGATGCGGCGATCAACATCGCCCCCGATCTCGATACCAAGCGTGACATCTGCCAGAACGCGATCGATCTGGCGCACGTGCTCGGCATCGAAAGGCCGAAGGTGGCGATCATCTGCGCCGTCGAGTCGATCAATTCGCGCATGGTGTGCACCACCGATGCCGCCTCGTTGTGCAAGATGGCGGACCGGGGCCAGATCAGCGGTGCGATCCTCGACGGTCCGCTGGCGCTCGACAATGCGATCAGCAAGGAAGCGGCACGCATCAAGAAGATCGACTCGCCGGTCGCCGGCGATCCGGACATCGTCGTCGTACCGGATCTCGCTGCGGGCAACATCCTCGCCAAGCAGCTCACCTTCATGAGCAACGCCGACGGCGCCGGCGTCGTCCTCGGCGCGCGCGTGCCGATCATCCTCACCAGCCGCGCCGACAACCGGCGCACCAAGCTCGCGTCGTGCGCGGTTGCGGTCCTGATGGCCAGCGCGGCGGCTGGCCAGGCGCCAGCCCCGGCAGGAGTCTGAAATGGAAAAACTGATCCTGGTTCTCAACGCGGGCTCGTCGAGCCTCAAGTTCTCGCTGTTTGCGTTGCCGGCAGCGGGCGAGATGCGCGCCGTCGCAGTCGGCCAGGTCGAGGGCCTGGGGACCGCGCCGCGGCTTAAGGTCAAGGATGGCGCCGGCGAGCGGATTGCCGACGAGCAGTGGGACAAGGGCGAGGTGAGCGGTCATGCGCAGGCGCTGCAGCGGATCGCCGGACTGCTGCGCTCGCGTTTCCAGGGCAGCGTGCTGGCCGGTGTCGGCCATCGCGTCGTGCATGGCGGCCCCGACTACGCGGCTCCCCTGCTGGTGACGCCGGAAGCGATGCGCCGCCTCGAGGACTTCATCCCGCTGGCGCCGCTGCATCAGCCGCACAATCTGGCGGCGATCCGTGCCGTGCACGAGGTGCAGCCCGATCTGCCACAGGTCGCCTGTTTCGACACCGCCTTCCACCAGACGCAGGAGCGCGTCGCGCAGTTCTACGGCCTGCCCTACGAGTATTTCGAGCGCGGCGTGCGCCGCTACGGCTTCCACGGCCTGTCGTACGAGTACATCGCCGGCGCCCTGCCGGCGGTCGCGCCGGCGGTCGCCGGCGGGCGGGTGGTCGTCGCCCACCTCGGCAGCGGCGCCAGCATGTGCGCCATGCGCGCCGGTCGCAGCATCGGCAGTTCGATGGGCTTCACCGCCCTCGACGGCCTGCTGATGGGGACGCGGCCGGGCAACATGGATCCCGGCATCGTCCTCTACCTGCTGCAGCAGGAGGGAATGAGCGCGCAGCAGATCGAGGATCTGCTCTACAAGCGCTCGGGTCTGCTCGGCCTGTCGGGCATCGGCAACGACATGCGGGTCTTGCTGGCAAGCGAGGACGCGCGCGCCAGGCTGGCGATAGAGCACTTCGTATACCGGATCGGTCGTGAACTCGGCGCGCTCGCCGCGGTTCTCGGCGGCCTCGACGCGCTGGTGTTCACTGCCGGCATCGGCGAGAACAGCGCACGCATTCGCGAACTCGTCTGCGAGCAGGCTGCGTGGCTGGGAATCGAGATCGATCGCGCAGCCAACGAGGCTGGCGGCCCATGCATCAGCCGCGGCGGCAAGGCTTCGGCGTGGGTGCTGCCGACCAACGAGGAACTGATGATCGCACGGCACACGCGGCAATTGCTGGCGCTCTGAGCAGCGCGCCGGGGACCGGTGCCTGCCGCGATCGACGACGTGACCGCTGCGCGGCTTGCGGGGCGTGGCGGCTGGCGATGCCGCCGGATCGCTGAAATACCTCGCCGTCGGTCGCGGCGCTCGGCGCCCGGTGTTCCCGGAACGAGCCCGCGGCAGGTAGAAATTGGGCGTGGGCGCCTGCCTACAGAACGCTCAGCGAGGACCAGCGGCGCCCCGCGCGCCGCAGCAGCTTCGGCGATGACCGTCGCCGTTGCCTGCTGGCGCGCACTCGTCGCTGTCCCGTCGGCGTCGCAGGGGGACAAGCGCGCGAAGCGCTCCGCCGGCTCGGCTCCTCTGCCGCGTCGCCGGTCAGGCTCAGCCACATCGTGCGCAGCATTTCGTCGGGGCCCGGGGCCAGGAAGCCGGCGTGGTCGAGGAAGTCGCCATCCGTGCCCTCGCCGGAGGTGCCGTACTCCATGCCCCAGCTGCCGCAGTGCCGATCGTCGGCAGGCACGAGCGCGTGGCCGGGGGACTGGCTCGAGCGGACGACGATATCGCCCATTCTTCGCTCAGGCGGAAGCAGCAGCGGGCGAGCTTTCCCGGCGATGATCGCCGTCCCCGCCGGGTCGAGCGTCGTCGCGCCGGTCAGCCGCGACAGGATGAGGTTGAAGGCATCGGCGGATTCGGCTGCCATCGCATCGAGCAGGGTGACCTTGACCGTCTTCGCCGTTTCGCCAGGGGCAAAGTCGAGGTGGCCGCTGGTCGCGACGTAGTGGCGTCCGGCCACCGCGCCGGCGTCCTGCGTCGCGTAGCTCATCGCCACGAGACTCGTCGAGGGCCGGTCGAGCGTCACGACGAAACTCGCCTCCCTCATCGAACTGTCCACCACGCAGTCGTCGACCGTCACCAGCGGCCGTCCCAGCGCCGCCGTGCAGTCGATGATCGTCGCGATCGCCACCGTGTTGCCGATGACCGCATTTGCGCTCGCCGAGGAGATGATCAGCGCCAGTGTCTCCGTCCTTGCGGATACACGTCTGCTCGCCAGCGAGACGCTGATGGTCCGCTCGACGACTCCCGGCTCAAAGACAAGCGTGCCGAACTCATCGTCACGCTCGTCACCGTTCGCCGAAGTCAGTCCGATGAGCGTCCACCTGACCGTCACCGGAGCCCGTGGGTCGGCTTCGGACAGGCGCACCGTGAACACCGCGTGGGCAGCGGACTTGCTGATGACGATGTCGTCGACCGAGATGACGCGAGACATGTGCTCTCCAGGGAAAACGGTGGCATGGTCGATTCCTGGCCTTGGCGAGGCACTCGCGGGCCAGCGCCGCCGCGCCGACAGGGTGGCCGGGCGGTGGCTTGCAACGCTGGAATCTAGCAGACGGAAATGGGCTGCGGCGGACGATCTTCTTCTTACCTGCGACATACATCTCGGCCGCCGGAGCACCCGGCAGGCGGTGTCGAGAGCATCGATCCTCGACCATCCGCGAACGACCGGAAGCTGCATCGGCCATGCCTCCGCCTGACTCCCGTGCACGAACGAAACCACCGCCCCGTGCGCGGAAAACCGACGTGACGCCGTTGCACCGGGTGAGTGTCCTTGTCGCCCCCTCCGTCGCAGCCCGGGGCGGGCGTGGCAGGACTACCGCCTCGCGGAGCGAGGGCCGAAACGGTGTCGGCAAGCGGCCCTAGCCGGACCGGTGGCAGCCGCCGGCCGGCTGCGGGCCGACGGGCTGCAGTCGCCCTGAGGATCGACCGGGTTGTGTGTCAGTCGCGCGCTTCGGTGCTGGCCGACGCTTTCAGGAGCGCGCGACGAAGCGCTTCGGTCGTCGCCGACGGGCGGCTGCCGAGGCGATCGGCGAGCACCTCGCGGCAGCGCTGGTAGACGCGCAGTCCTTCCGCGAGTTCGTCCTGCTGCTGCAGGCAGCTCATCCAGTCGCGGTAGAGCCGCTCGCGGCAGGGGTCGATCGCCGTCGCCCGGGCGTACAGCTTCGCCGCCTCGTCGTGCAGACCGGTGCGACAGAGGGCGGCGGCGAGATCGGCGAGCGCCGTGACCATCTGCTGGCGCAGGTCGTCGCGCAGGCGGGTGAAGCACGGCAGCGGCGCTTCGCGGGCGAGGAAGTCGCCCTGGTAGTGGCGCAGCAGCTCGCGCGCGCTTGCCAGCAGCTCCGCCGGCGCCGGCTCGGGCGCATCGAGCAGCGCGCGCACCGTGCCCAGCGCACGCTGGCAACACCAGAGGTCGACCCGGCAGCGGTCGGGATTGAGCCGCAGCAGCCCGTCCTCGACCAGCACCACATCATCCGCCTCGCCGTCGCCGCCGCCGAGGATGCGCCGCAGGCGTGAGAGGGCGCTGTCGAAGGCGCCGCGCTCGCGCTTGCCGATCGCCGCCGGCTCAACCGCGACCGCCGGTGGACGCCGGCGTCGTGCCGCCGCTGCCGGGCGCTCGCCGCCGACCGTTCCGTCCGCGGCCCAGGTCTCGCCGATCGCGTCGCCGATCCGGATCTCTCGCCCGCCGAGTGCGACCAGGACACGCAGCAGTTCGAGGGGCTTCTTCTGTGTCAGGCCAGCGGCCGTGCCGACCGGCTGTCCGTTGACGACCAGGCTGAAGCGGCCGAGCGTGTGGATGCGCACCGGCCAAGGCCACTGCGGCAGGTCGATGCGCGGCGGCTTGAGACGCCGGATGGCGATCAGGCGGCGTGCGAAGTCCGGGACGATGTCGTGTTCGAGGGCGAAGGCGCAGAGACGGGCCATCTCGGCGGGGAAGAAATGCTGGTGGTTGCGGTAATCCTGCCGCGCGCCGACGCTGAAGGCGCGCTGCAGCGCCGCGGCGCAGCGCGCCTCGTCACCGGCATCCAGGGCGAAGCTCGCTTCGCACAGGTCGGCCTGATAGGCGAGGACCTCGCCCTGCATCATCTCGCCAAAGCGGCGGGCACTCGCGAGCGCCCGCCAGGCCTCGCCGGCACGGCCGCAGGCGTGCAGCGCCTGCGCCAGTGCCAGGCCGTCGAGCGCGCGCTGGTGCGGTCCACCGCAGTGGCTGGAGATCGCCTCAGCCGCCTCGACGGCGGCAAGTGCGCGGGCACCATCACCAGCGACGAGCCGCTGTAGCGCCGTCAGATAGTGGAAATGAGCGAGATCGATCCGGCGCCTCGGTTCGATCATCCGCTCGAAGCGTTGCAGCGCCAGTCCTGCGCGATCGGCGACGCCGTCGTTGACCCAGCCATAGACCTCGAGTGCGGCGAGCAGGAAGTCCCACATGCGCAAGCCGTGCTCGCGTGCCCGGCGAACCCCTCTCGTGGCCGTGCTGACCGTCTGCGCACAGCGGCCATGGCGCCAGTGATCCATCGCCTGCAGCGCGTCCCAGAGGACGGCGAAGACCGGTGGCAGGTCGGTTTCGTCGGGTGGGCGCAGCGCGTTCATCAGCCGCTCGACTTCGGCGTGGCGGCCGACGCAGACGGTGTAGTAGATGTGCAGGTTGCAGCCGAGAAGCAGGCGCTGGCCAGGGTCGGTGCAGCGTTCGACGAGGCCGAGCAGGCGCGCCGCGACGGCGTGGATGGCGGGGTCCTGTGGTCGGCGGAACATCAGCGCGCTGAACATGCTCGCCGTGAAGCGCTCGTGCAGCGCAGCCGGGGGATCGCCGAAAGACGCGCGCAGCGACGTGACCTCATCCAGCCAGTAGTCGAGCTGACTGAAGTCGGCCCATTCGAGGCAGATCAGGTCGACGCTCGCCGACCAGGCGAGGTAGGCGCCGTCGCCGTCACCGCGCTCGCGGAACAGCCGGCAGGCCCGCGCGAAGCGCTCCTGCGCCAGTGGCGGAGCGAAGTGCAGTTCGGCTTCGCCGTGCCAGTAGCTCAACCACGGGTCCGGGTCGCGCAGCCCGGCGGGCAGGGCCTGCAGCCAGTCGGCGAGGGTGCGGTGCGCGCCCTTGCGCAGCAGCGATCCGGCCGTGTTGCCGATCAGCTCGCGCAGTTCGTCCCAGTGGCGGCCGTCGATCAGCAGCTGGGCGGCCGACTCGAGGTCGCCAGACCCGACCAGGAGGGCGGCGGCACGACGGCGCAGGCGCGCCTGCTCGTCGCCGGCGAGTTGCGCCAGAGCGCGGCGGCGCAGGAACTCGCGCAGCAGCGGGTGGAATTCGTACTGCGCCTGTTCGGTGTCGCCGTGCAGGGTGGTGAGGACGCTGTCGTGATGCATCGTTGCGAGGACCTCGACCGCCTGCGCGCTGCCGCACAGCTCTTCGGCCATGCCGGCGCTCATGCGCGGGAAGTGGGCGAGCTCGAGCAGGATGTGCTGCACGGCGAGCGATTGCTGCTCGAAGATCTCGCCCGCGAGGTAGCTGAAGAGCGCTTCCTGATCGGCGGTGGTGCCGTCATCCAGTCGGCTGGCCTGCGCCTGCGGCAACTGCAGCAGCAACTTGAGTCCCGCCGGCCAGCCGCGACTGAGCTGGTGCAGCCGGTTCATCTGGCTCAGAGAACGGGTCCCCGTCAGCGGTCGCGCGAGTCGCTGCACGGCGAGCGATTCGTCTTCGCTGAATGGGAGTTCGCCCGGGTCGAAGACGACCAGCTCGCCGCTGGCGAGCAGGCGCGCGAAGTCCCGCGGCGGCCGTACCCGGCTGGCGATCAGCAGGCGGATGCTGGCCGGGGCTTCGTGGATGGCAGCGACGAGCAGCGCACGGAAGGTCGAGGCCGAGAGCGCTTCCTGCGCATTGTCGAAGACGAGTGTGGTCGGGGCCGACCAGCCGCCGTAGAGGTCGGCGAAGTAGTGCCGGAAGAAGGCCCGCAGATCGGCGCTGGCGAGTGCGTCGAGCGGCAGCATGCTGCCGGCGGCGGCCGCAGTCGTGCCGGCGGTTGCCTGGCGAAGGAAATGGCAGACGCCGGCGGCATCGGTGTCGCCGCGATCGACCTGGTACCAGACCGCGGCGCGGTGCCGGCTGTCGAGGTAGCTGCCGATGAGGGTGGTCTTGCCCGCGCCGGCGCAACCGGCGATCCACACGGCCGTTGCCTGCAGCCCGTCGTCGATGAGCCGGAACAGGCGATCACGTACATGCACCCGCGGCAGCCGCGGCCGACAGAACTTTCCCAAGCGTCGTTGCCTCCTCCAGTTGGCGCCGGTTGCTGGCGCCGTGACGCGTCGCGGCGCTTGCGACGCCGGCGCGTCTGCTGCCGCTGCGCGGCGGCAAGGCTACCGTGTTCTTCCTCCGGGGACAAGCGGCTCCCAGGGCGGTGAGGGCAGCAGCCAGGGCGGCCGGTGGCAACGAGAACGGCTGAATCCGACGCGTGGAAGGCTACAATCGCAGCGCTGCCCGGCAGGCACGGCCGTCGTCCCTGGTCCCACAGCGATCCAGTCCGGGAGCTGGCGCCACAAGGGCCAGAGCACTTCGTTGTCCGGATGACGGGACGGGAGGCTGATCCTGCGCGGTGCCGGATCGGCATGCTTCGTGGCAGGGCCCGGCATTGCAGGCGGCTGCAGCCGCTGGAGTCGCCAACGCGGGGCTGCAGACGACGGGCCGGCTGGCGCGCGGTCCGTCACGTGGGCACGGGCGGCGGGAACAGGCCGAAAGAGGGGAGCGGGATGCAGAGCTGGATTCGACAGGCTGGCAAGACGACACGGTGGGCCGTCCTGACTTGGGGGCTGACGCTCTGTGGACTGTGGCCGCTCGCGGTCATGGCGCAGGGTCGACCGGCGCAGGAGGTATTCCTGCCGAAGTCCGGACAGGGACCCGTCGTCGTCGTGGTCTCCGGGCAGTCCGGGCCGCCGAACTACCGCGCCTACGCGAGGCAAGTGGCTGAGCTTGGCTATCGCGCCGTGCTGATCGACGGCCGGGACATCCTCACGCGACAACAGGACGGGGCACAGAACCTGCGCGCAGTGATCACGACGGCGCTGGATTCGACGAACGGTGCGAGCAGCAAGGTGATGCTGATCGGCTTCTCGCAGGGCGGCGGCGGGGTGCTCGCGCACGGACTGGCAATGTCCGAACTGGTCAAGGCAGCTGTGCTTCACTACCCGGCAACGAGTTGGGCGAAGAATCTCGGCGGTGTCGTGGGCCGGATCCACATCCCGGTTCTCGTACTCGCAGCGGAGCTCGACCGCTACCAGAACTGCTGTCTCATCGAGCACATGCGGGAGATCGAGTCGCTGGCCAAGGCGCGACAGATTCCCCTGCAACTGGTGGTGTATCCGAACGCGGACCACGGCTTCAATCTCGACGGACGGAACCATCGCGTCGAGGATGCAGCAGACGCATGGCGTCGGATGGTTGACATGCTTTCTCGTCATCATCCGGTGCGGTAGGAGCGGCGTGCAGGGCGTTCCGGTTGTCCGGTCGGGCCAGCGCTGCCGGCTTCGCTGCCACGGGCGAACGGCGACGCGATCGGTGCCGCCGGGCAGACCGACGCTGCGAAGACGGCACCGCACCCGTACCTGATCGATCCGGCCGGCAGGGTGGTCTGCGAGGGCGCCATCGACGACCGGCACTCGGCCCACCCGGCGGACGTTCCCGCTGCGCGCAACCACATCCGCATGGCGGTGAGCGAGGTGCTCGCCGGCAAAGCGGTGTTGCTCGCTGCGAGGACGCCCTGCGGCTGTTCGATCAAGTACTGAGCGTCTGCGGCAGGCACTCGCCGCGGCCGGAATCATCAGCCGAGAGGCCGCGGGCCGATTCGTATCCGGCAGGCGCCGCTCGCCCGTGCCTCATGTCGAGGAATCTTACACCTCGCTTCGCCGAGAACAAGCAAAGCCATGAATCGCAACGGCAAATCTTTTTGGCATGGAATGTGCTTGTGGACCGTTACAACAACAACCGTTCGGAGTTTTTCATGAAATTGAATCGCACTTTGCTTGCCGCCATGCTGGTTTTCAGCGCGTCGGCCTCCCAGGCCAGCGTCCTGTTGTACTCGCAGAACTTCGAGAACCCGGACCTGCCCGCCTTCAATGTCAATACCGGCCTTGGCGGCAAGGATGCCAGCTATTCCAGCGTCAACGACATTTACCCCAATCAACCGGCAGGTTTCACTTTCGCGCAACAGTGGACGGTGGAGACCCTGCGTGTCGGCGGCAACCTGGCGTGGGGCGGCGCGGGCTTTCAGGATCCGCAGGGCAGGGCAGGCAGCTACGTCGTCGGCATGCTGTCGAGCGCCAATGATGATCGTCTCGGCCTGTCCTTCAACATCGGTGCCTACAAGTTCTTCAATTTCCAGCTCGATGTCTCGTCGATAGACCTGGACTTCTGGGGTGGGCCGTTCGTGCCAACAGGTGGACTGGCTCCTTCCTTCCGCCTGTCGCTGTATGACAATCCGATCGGCGTTGCCAATGTGGGCACGGCGACCCTGCTGGATTCAGTCGACATCACGGGTGCGCTGTCCTCGGCGCCGAACGTGTTCAACTGGACGAACCACATTGTCGGTCTCGATACCACCGGCAATACCAACGGCAACGTCACCCTGGTCATCGACGAACTGGTTGGCGGCTATGCCGCGCTCGACAACTTCAGGATCGTGGCCTCCGACACGCAAGGCGATGTCGGGCAAGTTCCGGAACCGGCTGCACTCGCTCTGCTCGGCATGGGAATGGCCGCTCTCGGGCTTTCGCGCCGCCGCCGCAAAGCCTGATCCGCGCCGCGGTCCTGAGAAGACGGCGACCTTGGTCGCCGTCGTCGTTTCGGAGCCTGCTGTCCAGGGGCGGTCGATCACCTTCACTCGACACCCGCAGCGGCAGGCCCCTGCGGGCGATGGAGCAGCAACCCGGCCGCCGCGATGGCGGCGAACGCTGCTCCGGCGCTGAAGGTCGCCGCCGCGCCGAAGGTGCTCCACAGCCATCCGGCGACAACGCTCGCCAGCAGGAGTGCGCCGCCCGTCACCAGGTTGAAGATGCCGAACGCCGTTGCGCGCAGCGCTTCGGGTGCGGCATCGGCGACGAGCTTGGCGAGCAGCCCCTGCGTCAGCGCCAGGTGCAGTCCCCAGAGCGCCGCGCCGGCGAAGGCGATGACGGGCGAATCGGCGATCGCCAGAACGACGTCGGCGACGACCAGCACGCCGAGTCCAGGCAGCAGCAACGAGCGCGCCGCAAGCCGGTCGGCGATGGCGCCGGCGGGGTAGGCGAGCGCGGCGTAGACGGCGTTCAGCACGATCAGGATTGCCGGCACGTGGGCAGCGGCGAGACCGACATCCTGCGCTCGGAGGATCAGGAAGGCTTCGCTGAAGCGCGCCAGGGTGAAGACGGCGCCCAGGGCGACGACCAGCCAGAAGTGCCGCGGCAGCCTCCTGCCGAGCCGCAGGCGGAGGCGTTCGCGCGGGGCGCTGGCGACCGGGGGTGGTCGTGGCTCGCGCAGCGCGAGCGTCAGCAGCAGCGCGACGAACGCCGGTGCGACCGCCACCCACAGCACGAGACGGATGTCGCTCGCCAGCCAGAGCATGAAGGCGATCGCGAGCAGCGGACCGAGAAAGGCGCCGGCGGAGTCGAGGGCCTGGCGCAGGCCGTAGGCGGCGCCCCGTTGCCCGGGGGGCACGAGATCGGCGACGAGCGCGTCGCGCGGCGCGCCCCGGATTCCCTTGCCGACGCGATCGACGAAGCGCGCGGCGACGACCAGGTCGATCGTCGAGGCGAGCGGAAACGCCGGCTTGCTGCAGGCACCGAGGCCGTAGCCGAGCACGACGAGCATCTTGCGCCGGCGAAAACGATCACTGATCGCGCCCGAGAAGACCTTGGCGATGGCCGCCGTCGCTTCGGCGATGCCTTCGACGATGCCGATCGCCAGCATCGACGCGCCGAGGACGCCGGCCATGAACATCGGCAGCAGGCAATGCACCAGCTCGGACGAGATGTCCATGAACATCGAGACCATTCCGAGCAGCCAGATGCTCTTCGGCAACGAACGATGGCTGCCGCTGGCGGCCATCGCCTGTCCGGATTCGCGGGCACCCGGTGCGGGCATGCGTCTGCTCCCTCTGGTCTGCCACGCTTGCCGGCAGCGCGGCGCTCAGTGCCTGCCATGCGCCGCCGGCGCTCGCCTCACCGGCACGGCGAGCTGCTGGCTGCTGCCGTCGTCGAAGCGCAGCGTCAGCGGCACCCTTTCCCCATCCTGCAGCGGTTGCCGCAGGCCGATCAGCATGACGTGCTGGCCGCCGGAGTGCAGTTCGGCGTGGCCGCCGGCTGGAATCTCTATCGCCGTGACCCGCCGCATGCGCATGACGCCGTGGTCGTCGACGTGGGTGTGCAGTTCGACCGACCGCGCCACCGGGCTTTCGGCCTGCAGCAGGCGGCGGTCGCTGCCGCTGCGGTTGCTGATGCTCATGAAGGCGGCCGTGGTCGGCGACCCCGGCGGCATCAGGCGGACGTAGGGGTCGCTGACGACCAGGCCGCTGTCGGCGGCAGTCGCGCCGGTGGGCAGCGCGAGCAGCGCGGCGAGGGCAAGGGTCGCAAGCGGCGAGGGCATTGGCGCGATCTCCTGTCGGTCCGGCGGGCGGTCTGGCCGGTGGTGGCGCGGCGGCTTCAACGGGTGTCGCCTGCCACCAGTTGCTGGCGGACGAAGGCGACGATCTGCGCCGGCGTCGCGGCGTGCGGCAGGCTGCCGGCGAGCCTCCCCTGCGGGTCGACGACGTAGGTCGCCGACGAGTGGTCGACGGCGTAGTTGCCCTCGGCGTTCGCCGGCTGCTTCTGGTAGCTCGATCCGTAGGCGGTGGCGACGGCGGCGATCTGCTCGCGCGAGCCGCTGAGGCCGATCAGCGCCGGGTGGAAGAAGGGCGCGTATTCCTTGAGCCGCGCCGGCGTGTCGCGCTCCGGGTCCACCGAGATGAAGATCGGCTGCACGCGCTCGCGCTCGACCGGATCGAGGTCGGCGATCGCCTGCGCCAGCAGCGACAGCGAGGTCGGACAGACGTCCGGGCACCACGTGTAGCCGAAGTAGATCAGCACCACCTTGCCACGGTAGTCGGCGAGCGCCACCGGGCCGTGCGGGCCCTGCAGGACGAAATCGCCGCCGCGCGGCGCCGTTCCCGGCGGCAGCTGGCCGTGCGCGACGATCCTCTCTATCGGGCGCTGCGGCAGCGGCTCCCAGAACACGGCGAGGTAGAGCAGCGCGGCGGCGAGCAGCGCGATGAGCGCGATCAGGAATCCGCTGGTCCGCATGCCCGCTGCGACTCCTTCAGTTGCCGCTGACGAAGCGGAAGGGAACGGCGATCAGCGCCTTGCCGTCATCGACGAGAACCGTCGCCTCCCATTCCATGCTGCCGGTGATGCACACCGGCAGGCTGGCCTGGCCGCTGAAGCGCTTGCCGTCGCCCTGCGCTTCGAGCAGCGGACGGTTGTAGCCCATCTTCATTTCGGTGCCGGCGAGGTCGACCTCGACCCGGCGCACGGCGCTGCCGCGGAAGCTCGCCTGCAGTTGCAGCGGCCGCAGCGCCGGGATCGGCCGCGGTTCGATCGAGAACTCCATCTGGCCGCCGTCGGGCAGGGTCGCGATGCACGCCTGCTGGTTCAGGTTGCAGCTCGACACCGGCAGCAGGACGTCGGTCTTCGGCTGCAGGAGTGGCGCCAGCTTGTAGGCGACGACGCCAAAAACGGCGAGCGCGAGCAGGATGGCGGTGTCGAGCAGCAGGTTCCTGGTCATCGGCTGTGGGTGCGGAGCGGCGGTATCGCGAGCGGTTGGTGGATTATCGCTCGTCGGCTTCCTTGTGGGTACCGGAAACGCGATCGCTGCACCATGTTGCCATGCAGCATGATCCGCAAAATTTAATCCAGCTCAAATTAACCGGCTGCGCATGTGACCACAATGTGCGACATATTGCCGCAGCGGCGGCCGGACGCATGGCGGTCGGGGCAGGCAAGGGTGGCACCCATTTGATCAAAGGGAGAGTAACCATGAAAATGCGTACGGGACGGGCCGTGCCGATGCTGCTCGCGGCAGGGCTCGGCTGTGCGGCGGTCGGCAGCCTGCAGGCGGCCGAATCGCTGCAGGATGTGATGAAGCGTCGCAGCCTTTCACAGCAGGACATCCTGGCTGCGGCGAAGACCTACGTGCCGACCGGCAAGCGCGACGAATTCGTCGCCTTCTCGTCGGGCGGCCAGTCCGGTCAGGTGATCGTCTACGGCATCCCGTCGATGCGCATCCTCAAGTACATCGGGGTGTTCACTCCCGAACCGTGGCAGGGCTACGGTTTCGACGAAAGCTCGAAGGCGGTCCTGGCGCAGGGCCGCATCGACGGCAAGGACATCACCTGGGGTGACACGCACCACCCGGCGATCTCGGAGACGCAGGGCAAGTACGACGGCCAGTTCCTGTTCATCAACGACAAGGCAAACCCGCGGCTGGCGGTGATCGACCTGCGCGACTTCGAGACCAAGCAGATCGTCAGCAACCCAATCTTCAAGTCCGAGCACGGTGGCGCCTTCGTCACGCCGAACACCGAGTACGTCATCGAGGCGGCGCAGTACGCGACACCGCTGGAGAACAAGAAGTTCTACCCGCTCGAGGAGTTCAACGAGAAGTACCGCGGCGGCGTCACCTACTGGAAGTTCGACCGCAAGGAAGGCCGCATCAATCCGAAGCAGTCGTTCTCGATCGAACTGCCACCGTATAGCCAGGACCTCTCCGACGCCGGCAAGGGGCCGTCGGACGGCTGGTCGTTCACCAACTCGTTCTGCAGCGAGCGCTACGTCGGTGGCATCGAGAAGGGTAGGCCGCCATATGAAGCCGGCTGCTCGGCCAAGGATACCGACTACCTGCACGTGATCAACTGGAAGAAGGCGGCCGATCTGGTTGCCGCCGGCAAGGCGAAGAAGATCAACGGCCACGACGTGCTGATGATGGACACCGCGGTGAAGGAGGGCGTGCTCTTCCTGGTGCCCGAACCGAAGTCGCCGCACGGTGTCGATGTCACTCCCGACGGCAAGTTCATCACCGTTTCCGGCAAGCTCGACACGCACGTCTCGGTCTACTCCTTCGACAAGATCCAGGCGGCGATCAAGGCCGGCAAGTTCGAATCGACGGATCCCTACGGCATCCCGGTGATCGGCATGAAGGATGCGCTGCACACGCAGGTGCAGCTCGGCCTCGGCCCGCTGCACACGCAGTACGACTCGAAGCCCTGTGTCGCCTACACCTCGCTCTACGTCGACTCGCAGGTCGTCAAGTGGAACTTCTGCGAGGGCAAGGTGCTCGACAAGATCAGCGTGCACTACAACATCGGCCACCTGGTGACGATGGAGGGCGACTCGGTCGATCCCAAGGGACGTTACCTGGTGGCGCTGAACAAGCTGGCGATCGACCGCTTCGTTCCGGTTGGCCCGCTGCATCCGCAGAACCACCAGCTGATCGACATCAGCGAAGACAAGATGCAGCTCCTCTACGACATGCCGCTGCCGCTTGGCGAGCCGCACTACGTCGTCGCCATCGAAGCCAGCAAGCTGAAGCCCGGCGTTCGCTACAAGGTCGGTACCGACAGCCGCACCGACAAGCCGCACCCGGGTGCCGTCCGCGCCGGCGAGGAGAAGATCGTCAAGAAGGGCAACAAGGTCGAAGTCTTCGGCACCCTGATCCGCTCGCACATCACGCCGGAAACGATCGAGGTCGACGTCGGCGACGAAGTGATCATCAACCTCACCAACCTCGAACGGGCGCAGGACGAGACGCACGGGTTCACGGTATCGACCTACAACGTGCATGCCTCGGTCGAGCCGGGCAAGACCGTGCAGGTGAAGTTCAAGGCCGACAAGGAAGGCGTCTATCCGTACTACTGCACCGAGTTCTGCTCGGCGCTGCACCTCGAGATGCAGGGTTACCTGCTGGTCAAGCCGAAGGGCTGGAAGCCGACGAAGACCTCGACCGGCGCTGGCGCCAACTACACCGAGGCGGACTACAAGACGCAGCTGAAGAAGGTTGCCGACACGCAGGCGGTGATCGACTCGGTGGTCGGCTACATCACCAGCGTCAACTACAAGGACTTCCCGGACGTCGTCGCGATGATGGATGATGCGGTCGACCAGCTTGGCAAGATCAAGGACGCCAAGGCGAAAGCCGATGAGGCGGCGGCGAAGAAGGACTGGAACAACGCCGCGCTGTGGACCGAGCAAATCTGGCAGTACCAGGTCAAGGCCGCCGACCTCGGGCTGCGGGCGAAGACCTATCTCGAGCAGAACGGCGCCAAGAAGATCAAGTAGTCCGCGTCATTGATCTGACTCAAGGCAACTCGACGGGGAGCAGGTTTAGGCTGTTCCCCGTTTTCACATCAGGAAGGAACAACCATGAAGAGTGCGATGCCTGTGCTGCTGCTGGCCATTCTGGCAACGCCGGCGATGGCGGTCGACGGCGCCAAGCTGTATACGGAGAAGACCTGCAACGCCTGCCACGGTCCGGCCGGAACCAAGCCGCTGATGCCCGACTACCCGAAGATCGCCGGGCAGAACGCCAAGTACGCCGAACGGCAGATGCTCGACATCAAGAGCGGTGCGCGCGCCAACGGGAATTCGGCGGCGATGAAGGGCGTCATGCATCTGGTCAACGACGAGGAGATCAAGGCGCTGGCCGAGTACATCTCGAAGCTGAAGCCCTGATCCGCGACGCCGGCCCGACTTGACAATTATCAACGCCAGTGCGCGGGCCGGTTGCTAGATTGACGGCATCGTTTCGCAACCAACAGGGAGTTCGCAATGAAGAAGCTGATCCTGGCAGTGTCGCTGGCGGTGGTCGCCATGGCTGCCGTGCATGCCGGCCCGCCGGCGCCGAAGACGCAGGGTATCGAGAGCAAGGACTACAAGTGGAACGCCCAGGAAGGCGAAAAGATCGAGGCACTGAAGCTCAAGGGCGATCGCAAGCGTGGCGAGGAAGCCTATGAAGTCTGTGGTGCGTGCCATCTTCCTTCCGGTGCCGGCCGTCCCGACGGCACCTTCCCGCAGCTCGCCGGCCAGCACACCACCGTGCTGATCAAGCAGATGGCGGACATCCGCGCCGGCCTGCGCGACAACCCGACGATGTACCCGTTTGCGGCGACGCTCACCGATCCACAGGAGCTGGCCGACGTCGCCGCCTACATCGAGCAGCTCTGCATCCCGCTCGAGCACGGCAAGTACGACGGCAAGGACCTCGACAAGCAGCTCGCGACCGGCAAGGAACTCTACGAGAAGGAGTGCAAGGAGTGCCACGGCGCCAACGGCGAGGGAGTCAAGGACAAGTTCTACCCGGTGATCGCCGGCCAGCATTACAAGTACCTGCTGCGCCAGATGACCGAGATTCGCGATGGGCATCGGCGCAACGCCAACCCGGACATGGTGCGGATCATCAAGAAGTACAACAACGACCAGCTGGTCGCCATCTCGGCCTATCAGGCAAGCCTGGTGATGCCGGGCAACATGTGCAAGGCCAAGGCGGCACCAGCGAAGAAGAAGTAGAACTGGCGCCGAGCGCGTGCGCGGGACTTGCGCGCGCAAGCGACACCCGGCCCGCCGACCGCACATGCGGCGGGCCGACCAACAATGAATCACATGCTGCGGGTCGCCGGCTGGTGTCCGCCGGCCGCAGCCGGGGCAGTGTCCCCGCACGAGGATGGACAGAATGTCGGCAGGACCAGGCAGCAGGCAGAACGTGATCGTCGCGGCGCTGACGGCGCTGGCGATGGTGTTGATGATCGTCGCCTATTTCGCGCCGATCTGGTGGGTCTCGCTGACGGCGCCGAACTATCCGCCGGATGCCTTTCCCGACGGCATCCGCATCCACTTCCATTTCAACGGCGTCTTCAACGGCTGCAAGGCCGCCGGCAAGGGCACGCGGATGGCGAACGAGATCATCCAGAAGGATCTCTCGCACGAGGACGAGCGCTACAACCCGATCACCGACAAGGGCAAGGACATCGACAAGGGTGCGCAGGGGCTCGACTGCGTGCATGAGATGAACACCATCAACCACTATGTCGGCATGTTCCCGATCGCCACCGGCGCGCCGGTCGAGAAGCCGCTGGCCAAATTCTTCTTCGCCTTCTTCGCCGTCATGCTGCTTGCCTTCATGCTGCCTCGACGCAAGCAGCGGGTGTTCGTGCTGGCAGCCGGCTGCAGCCTCATCGCCGGCTGGATGCTGCTCGACCAATACGCCTTCGGCGCCCTGTCGGCGCATGTCGCGGATTACGTCAACGAGACCGGGACCTTCTTCAACGAGCCGGAGAAGATCCAGGTCTGGGGCGACAACGTCACGCGCATCACGCATGCGGTGATCGCCGGCACGCTCGTCGCGATGCTCGTCCTCGTCGTCGGCGTCGCCCGGCTGCGCGTCTTCTCGCTCCTGCTGGCGCTCGTTCCGGCGCTGCTGCCGATCTACTTCGTCATCACCTATGCCGGCTGGCTGTGGTTCTTCGGCCACAACCTGCATCCGTGGGGCGCCTTCACCGTCAAGCCCTTCATGCCGACGGTTTTCGGCGAAGGCAAGGTGGCGCAGTTCTCGACCTATTCCTACCCCTACTGGGGTTACGCGCTGCTCGTAGGCGTCATGCTCTGCCTGCTGCTGGCGCTGCTCATCCGCCGCAAGCAGATGCGTGAAGGAACGGCGGAGTAGGGGGGGTGTTCGGCCGCCTGCTCATCGCCGGCCTCGCCTGCGGCTTGGCCCTGGTCGTCGTCCCGACCCCCGGGGGGGCCGAGGATGCGCTGACCGCCCTGCGGCGCAGCGGCGCCGGTCGCGGCCCGGAGAGCGATGCCGGCGAGAGGCGCTTCGGCGACATGGCGGCGCCGGCTGCGGCCGGCTGGGGCAGCATCGACGAGAAAGTGACGATCCCGACGACCGGACGCGTCGCCGGCCTGCCGTTCCTGCAGGATCTCGTCAACACCGCGCCGGCCGGTTCGGTCCTCAAGCCGCCGGCAGGCGTTTACTCGGGTCCACTGGTGGTCGACAAGCCGCTGACCATCGATGGCGGCGGTGCGGTGACCATCGACGGCGGCGGCAAGGGGACGGTCGTCGTCCTGGCCGCCAGCGATTCCGCCCTGCGTGGCTTGCGGCTCGTCGGCTCGGGTGTGTCGCACGATTCCGATGACGCCTGCCTGAACGTCCGTGGCGACCGCAACCGCATCGAGAACCTGCAGATCGACGACTGCCTGTTCGGCATCGATCTCAAGAAGGCCAACGACAACGTCGTGCGCGGCAACCGAATCCGCTCCAAGCCCTTCGATCTCGGCACGCGTGGCGACAGCCTGCGCCTCTGGTACAGCCACCGCAACCTGATCGCCGACAACCTGATCGAGGATGCGCGCGACATGGTCGCCTGGTATTCGAACGACAACCGCTATCTCGACAACGTGGCGCGGCGCAGTCGCTACTCGATCCACTTCATGTTCGCCAGCAACAACCTGGTCGAGGGCAACCGCTTCCACGACAACGCCGTCGGCGTCTACGTCATGTACTCGGGCGGCGGCGCCATCCGCAACAACCTGTTCTCGCGCGCCAACGGGCCGACCGGCATGGCGGTCGGCTTCAAGGAGGCATCGGACGTGCTCGTCGAGGGCAACGAGATCATCTACTGCGCGATCGGCGTCGGCCTCGACATGTCGCCCTTCGAACCCGACAGCACGATCAGCATTCGCGGCAACCGCATTGCCTACAACGGTGTCGGCATCAGCTTCCTCGCCGACAAGGAAGGCACCGTGGTCGCCGGCAACACCTTCGAGGGCAACCTGTCGCAGGTGGCGATGGGCGATGCCGGCAGCGCCCGCAACAATGTCTGGCGCGGCAACTACTGGGACGACTACCAGGGCTTCGACCGCGACCGCGACGGACAGGGCGACCGGCCGCACGAGCTGTACGCCTACGCCGACCAGCTCTGGATGGCGATCCCCTACGCCCGCTTCTTCCGCAACGCGCCGGTGATGGAGATGCTCGACTTCCTCGAGCGCCTGGCCCCGTTCTCCACCCCGGTCCTGCTGCTGCGCGACCAGGATCCGGTTTTCGACAAGTCGCGGATGATCGAAGCGAAGCCCGCGGCCTGAGGCTAATACGGTGACAGTATACTAATTACGCCTTCTCAGGGCCCGAACCCGGAATTGGCTGCCATGGGGTTGGGTCCGCTCGCTGTTGCGGATTCGCCGGACCGCAGATCTCGGCTACCGCCGCCGCGGCAATGCGGCTCCCCTCCGTTCTCAGCCGGCGCGACGAGCGGCTCCTCCTCCGCGGCGGGGCACGCACAGCAGTGCCAGAGCAAGCCCGACCAGGGGCAGCGAGCCGGGCGAGGGGATGCTGCTGCCTGGCAGCACTTCGACGCGGGCGCTGCCTGGCGTCCCACTCGGTGACTGCTGGTCGCCCTGGGTGTCGGCGAGAACGATATCGGACAGGGTCAGGGTACTGATTCCCGGTGCATGGAGCGCGAAAGTCAGACTGGCGATGCTGCCTGCGAGCGGACCCGCGGTGCTGTCGAGTCCGCTGAAGGTCGGGTCGAGGAAGGTCGCTCTGATCCAGCCTGCGGGGCTTCCGAAGGGCAGTGCCCAGGCCCCCCACCGTGGGGTCAGCGAACCGTCCGCGCTACCGAGGTATTGCAGCACGTCCGGGGCATAGTTCAACACGAAGTCCATTCCCAGCAGGGTATCGCGGCCGTCAAGCGTGAGATTGACATCGACGACCACTTGCCCGCCTACTGTCCCGCTGGATGGCGTGGCGTGCAGCGAGAGGGCGTAGCCGGCCGCGGCGGGTGGCGAAAGGCCAACGGCTACGGCGGCCGCCAGCGGAGCAAGAATCGTGCGAGGGTTCATGGGTTGGGGTTCCTGGAAAGTCGATGGAAGCCCGCCGTGCGAGCGACGCGGGCGGGGGGCAAGGCCGCTCTCACAGCAACGTGATCCGCAGTGATGCGTTGGGGGACGCCTCGACGGGCCTCGCGAGGTTGGTCACGAAGGCAGCGACCCAGTTCGCGGAACGGCCCGGCGCCCGTGGCGCGGCCATCTGCGGCGCAACGCCAAGGCCGTCCCAGTATGGGCGGCTGGCCGCCAGCGGGGCAGGCTGGGGCGGTGCCGGCGCGGCTGCGGCTGTCGGCAGCGTGACGGCGATGCCCTGCGCTGCCGGAGCGCTCAGGAAGCCGCGCAGCCAGTCGCTGCTGGCGGGTGCCGCCGCCGCGGCCGCCGTGCCCTGCGTGGCGGCAGCGGTCGTCGCACCGCCGCCGCCGGCGTCGTCCTTCGCCACCGGTTCGGGGATGGTTCCGGGGTCGCCTGCGCTCGGCAGAGGAGGCTGCAGGGGCTGCACCGGAGAACCGGTCGCCGGTGCGCTGAACTCGGCCTGCCGCGACTGCAGCACCTGCGCGCCGCCCGGCTTGACCGAGGCGGCGGGCTCGTCGACGACGAGCGGCGCCGCGAAGGTGGTGGGTATCGCCGGGATCGCCGGGATCTCCGGACGATCGAGCGTGGCTGCGCCACCCTGAATCCACTTCGCCTCGGACAGAATGCGTGCCGTGTCGAGCACGTTGATCAGACCGTCGCCGGTGACGTCACCGACCAGCCGCGCGTCGACATTGCGGTAGGCAGCCAGCCCGCTGTCGCGACCGACCACCACCCTGCTGAGCGTGCTCACGTCGGCGTTGCTGATCGCGCCGTCGCCGTTGGTGTCGCCGAAACAGGCCACGACGGCGAACGCGTCGTCGGCGCGAGCCGCCAGGGCACCGCCGTTCAGCCTCAGGTTGAGCAGGTCGATGACATGGCTGGCGGCATGGGGGGCCGTCGCGGGAACATGGGCTGCCAGCGAGAGCAACTGCGCCGGACCGGCGGCAAGCGCGGCAGCGGTGATCCGCACGTGCAGACGGCCAGCCGCGCCGGTGACGTCGAGCACCGCGCCACCGTTCAGGCCGGCACCGCGCCGCACGCCGTCGATCACGAGCAGCGTCGGGTCGTAATCGAGGTCGAATTCAACCGTATCGACGCCGCTGCCTTCGGAAAGCGTGATCGGCAGGCCACTCCGCGTTGCCGGCACGTCTACCGGCTGCGCCGGTCCCCGAGCGAAGTCGGGCAGGCCCAGCGTCCGGCCGGCCGAAGCAGCGATGCTGAATTGCCGCGAGGCGTCGTCACCGGGCGTACCATCGCCATTGCCGTCGAGCGGCGCACCCTGCACGTCCTTGAAGGCATCGGCGCCGCTGCGCAGCGTCACGCTGTAGGTATCGGCGGCCAGTGGGCCACCGGTGGCGACGAAGCGAAGCACGCCGCCGGCCGGGTCGATCGCCATCGACCCCCTGACGACGCCACTCGCCGCACCCCGCAGCACCAGATCGGCCGGACCGTGGCCCGCTGCCGCGGCGTCGTACAGGTTGAGCGCCGACGCGTCGAGCGCCCGGTTGAAGAGCAGGTCGAAGCCGCTGTCCGTCGGTGTCAGCGCCAGCAGTTGCAGCGTCACGGGCACGACGTCGGCGACCGTGATCGTGAAGGTCTCGATGTCTTCGAGTGGCGGCTGGCCGTCGTCCGTCACCCGCAGCGTCAGGGTGAAGCTACCGGGGCCGTCGGCTGCCGATGGTATCCACGTGAACAGACCGGTCACGGGGTCGATGGCGGCCCCGGCCGGCGCGCCGGCGTCGAGGCTGTAACGCAGCTGGTTCGAGTCGCCGTCGACGTCGCTGGCGGTGGCGACGAGGTGCAGCAGGCTGCCTTCGTCGACCCGCTGCGACCCGATCGTGTCGAGTACCGGCGCATCGTTCACCGGCGTCACGGTGACGCGGACGGTCGCGACGTTGCTCGTCGCGCTCGCGTTGTAGAGGCCGTAGCTGAAGCTGTCGCTGCCGGACCAGTCGGCGAACGGCCGGTAGGTGATGCTCCCGTCGGTTTCGATCGTGACGCTGCCGTGCCCCGGTACAGCGAGCAATTCGATGTCGAACTGGCTGCCGGCCGGGTTCGCATCGTTGGCGAGGACGTCGATCGTCACCTGGCCATCTTCGGCCACGCTGGCGCCGTCGTCGAATGCCAGCAATGTTTCGATCGCTGGCAGCACCCGCACGCCCGAGAAGAACTCGGAGGCGCCACCATCCTTGTCGGTGACGACCCCGCGCACGGTCAGGATGCCCGCCGTGCCGAGCAGTGCCGGCGGCACGTCGACAGTCGCCGCGGTCGTGCCGCTGATCTCGAAGTCGCCGTCGTCGTCGAAATCGTAGGCGTAAGTGAAGCCGGCGGCTTCGTCCGCCGCCGACGCGTCACTGGCTGCCGTGAAGCTCACCGTCGCCGTGCCGCCCGGCGCGACCGGCCCGCTGGCGCCCTGTGTCGAGTTGCCGAGTTGCGCCAGCGGCGCCACGTTGCGCACGTCGACGTCGAGGGTCGTCGCATTGTCGAAGCTGCCATCCTCGTCGCTGAGCGTGACGGTGATGCGGCGCAGGGAAGCGCCGTCGTCGTAGGCGTGCGTGACGCCGAGTGTGGGCACGAGGCCGCTGGCGGACGCCGGCGGGGCGCTGACGGTCTGTACCGCCGAGCCGTCACCCCAGTCGATGCGGTAGGCGGTGACGGTGTCGTCGCCCGGGTCGTCCGGCGGCGCGATGCGCAACACGAAGTTGGCGCCCTCGTTGACCGCCACTGCCGTCGCGGCTGGCGGTGGACCGGCGAGCAGCCCGGCCGCGGTGCCGACGCCGCCGAGCGTGGTCCTGGGTGCCACGTTGCGCACGGTCAGGCTGTGCGCAACGTCGCAGGCGCCATCCTCGTCGGTCGCCGTGGCGACGACCTGCAGCGCCGTGCCGCCGCTGTCGTCGGCGTAGCGGTGCGCAGCGGTCCTGGCGTTGCCGCGCAGCGTCTCGGTGTTGCCATCGCCCCAGTCGATCTGCCAGCCGAGCAGCGTATCGGCGCCGGGGTCGCTGGCGGCGAGCGTGAGCGCGAACACGGCACCCTCGTCAACCGTCGTCGGACCCGAAACGATCAGTGCGGGCGCCACGTTGGCGACTGTGACCGGCTTGCTCGCCCGATGGATCCCGTCCTCGTCCTGCGCCGTGACGCTGATCGTCAGCGCCCCGTCGTCGGCGAAGACGTGCGTCCGGTCGGCGGTCGGCGCGTCGACGACTTCCTGCATGCCGTCGCCCCAGTCGATCGTCCAGCGGCGGATGGTGTCGCTGCCCGGGTCGCTGGCGGCCAGCGTCAGGCGGTAGGGCTGGCCTTCGCTGGTGACGGCGGCGCCGTCCAGCGTCAGCGTCGGCGCGACCTCGTTCACGCGCACGCCGGTCCACGCTTCGAATGAGGCACCGTCCTTGTCGAAGACGACGGCACGCACGGCGTGCACACCGGCATCGTTCAGGTAGCTGGCCGGCACCTCGATTCCGGCCGGCGCCAGCGGCATCAAGGGGGTATCGAGCTGGCCGTCGTCGTCGAAGTCAAAGGCGACGGTGTAGCCGGCAGCCCGGTCGGTTGCCGACGGATCGTCCACGTCGCTGAAGTGGACGCTCGCCGTGCCGCCCTCGTCGATGGCCGCAGCAGGCGCCTGCGTCGAGTTGCCCAGCCGCGCGGTCGGTGCGGCGTTCAGTACCGTCAGCAGCACGCTGCCGGTCATCGTGTCGATGCCGGGTCCGCCGCTGCCGTCACCATAGACGACCTCTGCAGCGATCGGATGGCTGGCGGGGCCGTCGTCGAGGCCGAGGGCCGCCAGGTCGGCAGCGCCGAGCAGCAGGTCGCCGCCGACCGGCCGCCCATGTCTGGCTTCGTCGCCGAAGACGCCGTCGCCGTCGAGATCCCAGCGCACGTTCGTCGGGTTGCCGGCGACCGCAGCGCGCAGCGTGACCCCCTGGCCCTCGACGATCTGCAGCGGCACCGCCGTGCCGACGCTGCCGATCGCCGGCGCGCCCGGGCGCACCGTCACTTCCGGACCGGCCGCGGCATAGCCCGGTGTCGCCGGTGGATCGCCGAATGCGCCGCCGCCGTCCTCATCGGATGTGACGACGATCGGCGTGAAGCGGCCCGGCACGAGATAGACATGGCTTGCCTGCCTGGTGTCGCTCGGCAGCAGCGCGGTCCTCGAGCCGTCGCCCCAGTCGACCGACCAGCCAGCGATCCGGTCATCGCCCGGGTCGCTGGCTGAGAAGGCGAGCGTGAAGGGCAGGCCGAGTTCGGCGGTCGCGGTCGTCTCACCGGCTGCCACCGTCAGTGCCGGCGGCACATTCACGATCGTCAGGCGCGCGGCATCGGTGGTCACATGGCCGGCGCTGTCGGTCACCTCGAGCGTGATCTCGCAGCTGCCGTCGTCGCCGAGGCCCAGCGCCTGCAGCGCGCCCCAGGTCAGCGTCGGCGATGTGCCCGACGCGTCGTCGAACAGGCCGTCACCGTTGAGATCCCAGCGTTCGCCGACGATGCTCGTGCCGGTCGCCGCCGAGGTGCTGCCTGCCAGGGTGAGGGTGCCGCCTTCGACGATCGCGTACGGTCCGCCGGCGTCCGCTGCCGACCGCTGGAAGCCGGGAATCGCCTCGACCGCGACATAGGAGAGCGTGCCGAAGCCCGCCGCGTCGACCCGGATCGACCCGTCGGGCGTCAGCGGGGTCGGCGGATCGATGGCGCCGCCGCCGGTACTGAACAGCAGCGTGTCGGCGGCGGACCCGCCGTCGAGCGTGATCGTCGCCGCTGCCGGGAGTCTTTCGCCGGCGATCTGCACCGTATCGTCACCGTCGCCGAGCTGCAGCGTGAAGGCGTTGCCGTCGGCCAGCTCACGCACCACGACCTGGTCGTCGCCCTCGCCGGCGTCGACGGTCAGCGTCAGCGTGCCGGCGGTGTCGGAGCGCACACTGATGCGGTCGTCGCCGCTGCCGCTGGCGACAGTCGTCGCGCTGCCGAGGTTGAGCAGGTCGACCGCGTCGAAACCGTCGCCGGTGTCGATCGCGAGCGCCGCGACCGCCGCCGGATCGATCTGGTGGATCGCATCGTCGTGAGCGCCGGTGGCGAGCGTCAGGCCCTCGATCCCCGCGAAGTGGACGGTGAAGTGCCCCGCATCGAGGGCCGCAGCGGCGACCGGCACGAACCTGGCGAGGCCGCCGTTGCCGGTGCCGAAGCCGTGTTCGGAGGCGACGTAGACGGTGCCGTCGTCGGCCCGCGCCAGCGCGGCCGGTGAGGCCAGCCCCGGCCCGCTGCGCAGGATCTGGGCGAACTGCAGCATCCCGGTCACGGGGTCGCGGACGAAGGTCGTCAGCGTGTTGCTGGCGCGGCCGCTGCTCAGCACGTAGAGCCGCGTTCCGTCGGCGCCGGGCAGCAGGTCGGCAGCGCCGGCCAGGCCGCGGACGCCGGCCACGTTCTCCTCCAGCTTCTGCACCAGCGTCAGTGCCGGGCTGCCGAAGGCGCGCTCGAACACCTGCAGGCGGCCGTCCGCGCCGGCGACATAGACCTGCTCGTGCAGCCCGTCGCTGCTGGCGGCGACGGTGAGCACGCGGGCGGCGGTGATGCCGGTCTGCCCGCCGGGCTCCGACAGGTCGCTCGCGGCGAGCAGGCGCAGCTCGTCGTGGCCTGCGACGTAGAGAAACTCGCCGTCGCTGCTGTAGGCGAGGTCGGTCGTGCCGCCGAGCGGTGCGCTGTCACCGGGGCTCAACCGGCCGGCATCCGGTCCCGCGGTCTGGCGCAGGTATTGCACGATGCCGTCCGGGCCGGCGACGACCAACTGGTCGGCGCCGACCGGCCGCAGCGCGATGTGGTCGAAGACCGACTGGCCGGCAGCGGGGGCGAGCGCTTCGACGAAGCTCAGATTGCCATTCGCGTCGCGCGCGAAGACCGAGACCGTCTGGTCGCCGCGGCTGGCGACGTAGACGTTCGCTCCATCCGCACTGCCGGCGACGGCGCTCGCGCCACCCAGCGTCGTCGCACCGTCGACGCCGTCGGTGATGTGCTGGCGGACGCTGAAATCCGCCGAGTTGACGACCAGCAGTGCGTCCTGCTGCGGGTTGACGGCGTAGATCTGGTCACCGGCGACCGCCAGCGCGTTCAGGCCGGCAATCGTCGGTGCAGCCGGCTGCAGCGAGATGTATTCCACCTGATCGTCGACCAGGCTGCACTGCTGCAGGCCATGGACGCTGCCGATCGGGCCACCGACCGTCGCATTGACCTCGATCGCAGTATCGGGGATCAAGGTCGCCCACACCTCGTGGCCGTTGAGCACGCCGAGCCGCACATCGGGCCCGAGACCGTTGACGCGCAGATCCTTGACAAAGGACGCGGCTGAGCCGGCCGCTGCGACGCCGAGCATCGGCGTGCGCAGTTCGTCGTCGCCGAGGTTGATGAACAGCAGCATGTCGAAGCCGTCGTACTCGTCGTCGTAGCCGGCCGGTCCGCGATCGAGGCGGACGACGGCGGCGACGGCATGGTCCGGCGCGGCGGCGGTCAGTGCGGCAAAATCGGCCGCCGTGACACCGTTCAGCAGTCCGTAGGCTTCGGCACCGCCGCGCAGCCCGGCGATCAGCGGCGTCGCCTGCGTACCCGCCAGGAAAGGATTGGCGCGCTGCTGCCGCACCGGTGCGAAGGTCTCGAGCGCCGTGCCGACGAGCGCTGCGTTCAGGCTGACGGCGTTGTACTCGAGCAGGTAGCGGCCGCTCTCGCCACTGGCCGTGCCGCCGGCGCCGCCGGAAGTGTCGACCGTGAACGCACCGTCCGAGGTGAGGACAGAGCCGGAGAGCTTGATCGTGCCGCCGGCACCCGCGGCGCCTGCCGCGCCCGAGCCGCCGCTGCCGCCGAGGCCGCCCGAGCCGCCACTGCCACCAGCGCCGCCGCCGCCGCCGAGCCCACCGTACCAGGTGCCGAAGAACCAGCTCGACTCGCGGCCGCTGTGGATGTAGTCGTTGCGCCCCGCGTTCTGGCCACTGTTGAGCAAGGCATCGCGCCCTTCGTTGATGCCGGCGTTGTAGCCCTGGTTTGTCGCTGCTTGGCCGGAAGCCCCCTGGGCCTGCAGGCGCGACGCGGTGCCGATGACGATGTGGCCACGGGCGACGACTTCGACGGCTCCGCCACCACCACCGCCCGCTCCGCCGGCGCCGCCGTCGCCGCCGTCGCCGCCGTCACCCCCGCGACCGCCGTCGCCACCATCTCCACCGCGACCGCCATGCACCTCGTCACCGAGAAAGGCGTTGTAGCCTTCGCCGCCGCCGCCACCACCGCCACCACTGGAGCCGCCGCCACCACCACTGCCACCGGAGCCTGCTCCGCCACCGCCGCCGCCACCGCCACCACCACCACCCGAGATCAGTGCCTCCGATCCCGTGTTGCTGCCTGCCAAGCCGCCGCAGCCGGCGCTGCCCGGGTTGCCGGG
The DNA here is from genome assembly GCF_023806635.1 of Accumulibacter sp. Lineage (GTDB taxonomy): Bacteria > Pseudomonadota > Gammaproteobacteria > Burkholderiales > Rhodocyclaceae > Accumulibacter. The sequence goes on along the minus strand of NZ_JAMTDQ010000043.1, from coordinate 65,529 downwards.
CACGCTCTCGCCGGCCAGTCCGCTGCCACCGTCGCCGCCTGCCCCGCCGTCGCCGCCATTGCCGCTTCCGGGAGCACCGCTGCTGCCGTAGCGGCCGTCGTCGTCGCTTCCCAGCCCCAGCCCGCTCGGGCTGCCGCCGGCACCGCCGCTGCCGCCGATCCCGGAACTCCCGGCTGCATTCACTCCTGGCGCGCCGGTCCACCCCGGTGTGCCGTAGCTGCCACCGCTGCCGCGCGTTCCGTTGGTTCCGTGCGCACCCCAATCGCCGGCCTCACCCCACTCGATCGTCCCGGAGTAGTAGCTGCCCCCACCGATGCCGCCGGAACCCCCGGCGCCACCGCTGCCGCCGTCGCCGCCGGCGCCACCATTGCCACCGTTACCAGCGCCGCCGCCGCCGCCGCCGGCGCCACCATTGCCACCGTTACCAGCGCCGCCGCCGCCGCCGCCGCCCGGACCGGCCACGGGGCCGACGAGCATCGACGAAATCGTCGTCTGCGTCACCGACAGCGCTCCCTCGTCGTCGAGCACCGTGTCGCTGAAGAAGTGGCTGCCGGGGCGATCGATGTCGGTGAACAGCTCGACCGTCCTGCTGCCATGGATCAGGTAGACGTCGAGGTCGCGCGTCAGCGGATGGCTGATGTCGACGGTCACGTTCACGTCCTTGACCGTGCCGAGGTTGCCCAGGGCGACCGACGAGTTCAATACCCCGGACGAGCCGATCAGTGGCCGATCGGGAATGGTGCCGCCGCCGCCACGCTGCGTGAAGACTTCGCCGGTGCTCAGCGTGATCGTCAGCGCCCAGTCGTTCAGCCAGCCGGCGTCACGGTAGGCGTCGTCCTGGACCTGCAGGGTCCAGATTCCGGCCACGTTCTCATTGTCGAAGGCCGCGAGCGAGCCCTCGGGCCGGAACCCGCCGCCGGCCGACGCATCCAGGACCACCCCGTCGCCGACGAGGACGTCGTTCGTCGCCCACAGCGACAGGCCGAAGTCGCCGACGACGTCGATCGTCGTGCTCGCCGGAATCACCAGGTCGCCGTCGAAGCGGAACTGGCGCACGTCGTTGAGCAGCACTGTTGCGAAGACCGGATTCGTCTGCCCGGTGGCGTCGAGCGACGCGCCGGAGGGGCGGCCATTGATCGTCGCATTCGTCGTGTCGATCGTGACGACGCCACCGCCGTTGGCGAGCAGAATCGATTGCGGGATGGACGCCAGCGGCTCGCCGCGCGCGATCAGTTCGGCGCCGAGGGCGAGGTTGTCGATCAGCACGGCGCCGTCGGCTACCCAGTCGAGGCGCGCCAGGCTGCCGAAGCCGGCCGGGTCGAACGATACCGTGCGGCTGGCGGTGCCGGCAGCCGGGTCGACGGTGACGACGACGGGTACGGCGACCGGCTGGTCGTTCTCGTCGTAGCCGGTGAAGCGGACCGTCCGCATGCCGGCGGTCAGCGCCGACAGGTCGATGCGGTCGACGCTGAACTTCCCGCCGGCGAGTTCGCTGCGCAGGCTGGCGCTGCCGACCAGCAGCGCCGGGCTCGGGCTGCCGGCAGGTTCGCGCGCGAGCACACTGCCGGCAGCCGCAGTGACGACGAAGCCGTCTTCGCGGTAGCTCGCCGCGCCGGCGGCCAGTGCGTCGAAATCGATCACGTTGCGCAGTCCGCGCAGGTCGCTGGCGACGCCGTCGCGCACGAGCAGCACCGGTTCGGCAACCACCTCGATGCGGTCGCCGTCGATGGTGGCGTCGACCGGGTTGCTGCTCGTCGCCACCGTCAGCAGGTCGGACGCACCGCTACCGGCACGCAACAGCAGCTGGCCGGCGGCGTCGGCGTAGGCGATCGGCGCGCCATTGCCGAGCAGCCTGCCGTCGATGAGCTGCCAGTCGACGGGGTCGTCATGGCCGTGGTTGTCGACCTCGAGGGTCTCGACGCCGGCGAGATCCAGTTGGTCGATCAGGCCGGCATGAACCGGCGCTTCGGGTGCACCGGCGATATCGAGGACGACCCGATCCTGCCCGCTGTCGCCGAGTACCTGCGTCGCCGATCCAATACGGCGAATCGTCACCTGGTCATCACCACCGCCCATGTCGGCTGTCACGGCGATGGCGTCGAGCGTGGCATCGATGAGCAGTCCGTCGCTGCTGCTGCCGAAGCGCAGCCGGGCTGCGTCGAAGCCGACGAAGGCGGCATCGATCACCGGGCCGAGGCCGCTGAGCTGCCCGCTGTCGCCGCTACCGCCGAGGACGGCGCCGGTGATCGCCGCCGCGGCGCCGTTGACGTCGAAGCTGACGGTGTCGAGGCCTTCGCCGGCGCCGATCGTCAGTGTCGTACCGGCCAGGACCGTGATCTCGTCGTCACCGCCACCGAGGTCGATCGTCGCGCCGGCTGTGGCGCTGCGCACGAGTACCCGGTCAGCGCGGCCACCTGTCGTCGCATCGGTGCGCAGCGTCGTCGCGATCGCGGTGTCGACCAGCGTCAGCTCGTCGGCGCCGTTGCCCAGCGTCAGCGCGAGCGATTCGAAGCCAGCGAAATCGATCCCGCCTGCGGCGCCCATGCCAAAGCCGCGGATCCGACCGATATCGACGACACCGGGCTCGGCTGCGGCCAGATGGGCGGTGTCGTCGATCGTCAGCGCGTCGTCGCCACTGCCGCCCTGCAGTTGCAGCGTCGCCGAGATGTCGGTCAGGTCGCGGCGCAGGGCGGCGTCGGCAGGCCGCGAGTCGCCGACCGTCACGAGGTCGGCGCCGCCACGCAGGTCGACCGTCGCCGGGATCCACAGCGCGCCGACACGCAGCGTGTCGGCTCCATCGCCGAGCGCGAGCTCGATTCGCCTGGCGCCGATCGTCTGCAGCAGCAGCGGAGCATCAGCCCCCGGCGCGCCCGCGCGCAGCGTGTCGTCGGCGAGCTGCCAGTCGGTGGCGGCGATGTTGCCGGTGTTCTCGAAGATGACGACTTCGGCCGCCGTCGTCACCAGGCTCGGTCCGCCGGCCGTACCGGGCGGCGTCCCGTCGAGGCTGGCGACGACGAGATCGTCGCCAGCCCCGCTGTCGACCAGCACGCGCCGCGACAGCGCGGGTGCCTCGACGCGGTCGTTGCCGCGGCCGAGGCGCAGCCCGACGGTGTCGACAGCCGCGTCACAGCGGATCGCTCCGCCACTGCCAAGCCCGCTGATCGCCCCTGCGGCGACGGTCACGACTGCATCGGCGACCTCGGCGCTGGCGTCGACGAGCAGCCGCTGGTCGCTGCCGTCGCTGCCGAGAACCTCGATGCTCGCGGCGATGCCGGCCAGCGTGCCATCCTTGCCGATGGTCACGCTGTCATGGTCGCCGGCGAACTGGACCGTCGTCGGGCCCGCCAGGCCCTGCAGAGCGATCGTGTCTGGCCGTGCGCCGGCGATGATCGCCACCGGCCCGGCGATCGTGCTGCCGACGCTGAGCGAGTTGCCGCCGAAATCGGAGCCGAGTTCGAGCCGGAGCGACTCGACATCGGCCAGGCGCAGGCGGTCGTCGATCGCGCCGCCGGTAGCGGCCTGGCGCGCGACCAGCAGTTCGTCCGCGAAGAGCTGCAGGGTGGTCACGCCGTCGATCAGCTTGCCGTCACTCGTGATGCGCAGGCTGTCGGTTCCGTCGCCACCGTCGAGCAGGGCGTTGTCGTAGACCGTGGTGAGCGTGTCGTCGCCGGTGCCGCCCGCGAGCGTCACGCCGATCAGCTCCGAGGCGTCGATGCCGGCGCTGCCGGGGGCGAGCGTCAGCGTGTCGTTGCCGCCGAGACCGTCGAAGAGCAGCGTGTCGCGCGCCGGCCGGCTGTTGATGACGAAGAAGCGGCTGTCGCGACCGGCCGACTGGTCGCGCAACTGGATGATCGGCCGGGAAATCTCGACGCTCGTGCCGCCGGTCGGATCGGCGCCGAGATCGGTGCGGTCGAAGCTGGCAAACACGCCCTCGACGCTCAGCGTGTCGTCGCCGGCCGTGCCGGCGAAGACGACACGGTCGCTGTCGAGGCTGCTGACCGGCTCGTCGGCTGCCTTGAGGTCGATCGCCAGCAGCGTCAGGCCGGTGCCGTCGATGTCGCCGACGGTCACGAGGTCGGAGCCGCGGCCGGCGTTGACCGACAGACGCTCGATGTCGCCGAGTCGCAGCGTCTCGCTCGGTGTGCTGCCGTCGCCAACCTGCAGGCGTGGTGTCCAGCCGCTGCCGTCGGCGACCTTGTCGATCGCCAGCACGTCGCTGCGCACCGTGCCGCTGACGGTGAGCGCGTCGCTGGCGGCCGGGTCGGGCGCTTCGGAGAGGATGTCGCTGCCCTGGCCGGGGCTCCAGTCGTAGGTGTCGCTGCCGCTGCCGCCGCCGAGCTCGTCGTCGCCACTGCCGCCGGCAAGCCGGTCGTCGCCGGCGCCACCGCGCAGCGTGTCGCGGCCGGCCCCGCCACTCAAGCGGTCGTCGCCGTCGCCACCGTCGAGCAGGTCGTCGCTCGCGCCGCCGATGAGCCGGTCGTTGCCGCTGCCGCCGTGCAGTGTGGCGGCGCCGCTACCGGCGCTGGACAGTTCGTCGTTGCCGGCATCACCGCGCAACTCGACCGGCGAGCCCACCGTCCGGTCGACGACGATCGAGTCGTCGCCGCTGCCGCCGTGGCCGACGATGCGCTTGACGCCGCGGAAGGTTTGCTGCGCACGCTCGACCCGATTGCCGGATCCATCGGGCACCAGGAACTTGACGACGATCGTCTCGCCACCGGCGGGATCGGAGGCGTCCGTCAGGCCGTTCGACCGGATGCTGAAACCCTCGTCGATGACGCTGTCGGTACCGGCGCGATTGACGTCGGTGTTGACCCGCCGCTGGGCGGTGTCACCCATGAAGAGGTTCAGGGTGCCATCGCCACCCAGTTCACCGAGCACGGGCGGGTTCACCCGTACTCCGGCGAGCACCTCGGCGTCACTCAACTGGTAGACGTTGAAGTCGTAGATGTTGGCCTGCACCAGCGTCCAGGTTTCGTCGACCAGGACGATCTTGAACGGCCAGAAGCCGACCGCCATGAAGACGAAGGCCTCGAGCCCCGCATACAGCGCGCCTGACTGGTTGGTGACACCCACCGGGTTGGCCTCGTGGGCGAGTGCCAGCTCGTTGAGGCGGACACGTCCGTCGTAGGTGAAGGGTGATGTCGGCACCTCGGGGAGGTAGCTGCCCTCGAGCATGCCATGGATGTAATCGAACTGTGCCGGGGACTGCGGTTCGGGCAGGTCGTTGAGGTCGATCCAGACCTGGGTGTCGAAGAACGCGCGCACTCCGGCCTGAAACTCGGCGACGTAGAGGTCGGGCCCGATCGCCGCGCCGGCGGTCATCTGGGCCGACAGCTTGAGCTCGGGCTGGTCGAAATCGTGATCACCGTCGGGGACGTGCTCCGGCGGTGTGCCGGCGCTCAGGTCGTTCGGATCGGCGCCGATGTGGTCGTCGAAGTAGAGACCGTCGGCCAGGCGATGCACGTTGTCGCGCACGCTCTGCTGCAGCGCCGCGTCGCTCGAAAAATCGAGGCTGCGGGTCAGCAGGTTGGCGCCGAACAGGTCGTAGCCGACGTCGAGGTCGAGCGCCGCCTGGAAGGTCAGCGCGAGCTCGACCTCGAGAATCGGGAGTGCCGGGATCGGGAACTGTTTCTTGAACGTATAGCCGAGGTTGAATTCGAAGCCAACCTCGACCAGCGACGCCGTGGTCTTGCCCTGCAGCATGCCGAGCACGGCCGTCGGGTCGTTCAGGAACGGAAACGAGAGGTTGCCGTTGATGTCGGAGAAGACATTGTCGAAGGTCTGGTTGCCGTCCTGGACCTTCCTGAGGGCATCGGGATAGGGGTTCTCCTTCGTCAGCTCGATCTTGCGCTCGACATCCGCCGGATCATCATCGGCACGGCCGGACTGCGTCAGCTGCATGCCGAAGTCGCCGAGGTCGACCGTCTGCGGCAGCCCCTCGCCGATCGGCTTCAGGTCGAGGAAGACATCGACGACGCCGAGCACCTGCTTCGCGGCGACCAGGCGGGCGAGTTGCGAGTCCTTCTGCTGCTGCGTCAGGCTGGGGTCGAGGTAGGTGGCGGTGATGCCGAGGTCGATCGGGGTGATCGAGCCGTAGCCGACGGCCTGGCCGATGTCGCTGAGCACGGGGATCGGGAAGGTGAGGAAGTCGACGATCGGTTTCAGTGGCTTCAGCGCCGTCTGGATCGCCTTGACCGTCGGGTCGAAGAACTCGGAGAAGAAGGTCCCGAGGTCCAGCCGAACGCTCTCATAGTCGATGGCGATCGGATTGCCGAACGAATCGCCCGCCGTGTCGGCGGCGGTGAAGACCTGCGCGATGTGGACATCGGCCTCGACGGCGAGGTTGAAGACCCGGTCGGATTCGGTGACGACGGCGAAGTCGGGCACCATCGCGGCGTCGACATCGAGGTGGATGTCGGCGGCGCCGGTGACGGCGGCGTCGACGACGAGTGCCGGGATCTCGGTCAGCGTCAGCCGCCGGTCGGCGCCACCACCGGCGACATCGATGTCGAATCTGCCGCTGAAGCGGCTCGGCAGCGGCGCCACGGGGCCGCCGGCCGCGCCCGGATCGCCCTCGTCGCGCCGGATCAGCGCGCCGAAGATGCCCGCCGTCCCCTTGGCAGCGAGTACGCCATCGTCGCCGCCGTCGAGGAGGGCAACGACATTCTCGAGTTGCAGTTCGTTCGCCGACGTCGAATCGATGTAGAACGACGAGCGGCCCTGCGCGTCCTCGTCGACTCCGAAGACGAGCTTGAAGCGCCAGTCGAAGCCCAGGTCCACCTCGTCGTGAGTGCCGAGTCGTGCCGCGATCAGCGGATCCTCACCAAGCGCGAGGTCGAGATCGATGCGCTCGTCCGCACTGCCGGCGAGTGTCAGCGAAAACTCGTAGTGACTCTGGTCCGCGTTCGTCGCGACGTCGATCCGGGCGTCCTCGATCAGGTCGCCGAGTGAAGCCGCGAGGGCGTCCTTGACGGCCTCGGGCGTCACCCGTTCGCCTGGCGGCGTCGGGAGGGAGAAGTTGCGCAGCGCGGCGGCGATACGGCCGGCGATGTCGCCGGACTCGATCGTGGCCAGCTGCGTGCCGATCAGCGGTATCGGCGCGGTGAACACATCGCTGTCGAGGCGCGTCTGCACCGCATCGAAGTAGCTGCTCAGGCCAGCCGCGTCAACGACAGCCAAGTCCGCCGACAGCAGCATCCGCGGCTCGAGGGCCTCGAAGACGAGGCCCTCACGACTCTGCGCTGGCGGCGCCGGCTGCCGGTCCGCCGGCCGGGCCCGCCGCCGGAGTCGGCGCAACAAGCGGCTCAGCCGGCCGATCAAGGCGTCGCCAGACCACGACGCACGCGGGCCGGCTTGCTGGCGCTTCATTTTGCTGCCGCTGCTGCTCACGACTCACTCCGCCAAAGGAGAGGGCGATCCGCCATCATCCAGGAACAGGATGCTCAACCATGATAGTCCAAATGTCTTTGGCTTGCCGGTGCGTTTCGCTGGCCGGCATGCGGATGGAGCCGCGCTCCTGCGGGCAAATCCGGTGTGCGACCGGCAGCCGGCGAATGACGGGTCGAGGCGCGGCAGGACAAAATCGGAAGCAGGTTACCCCGCAGCACGACTCCATCCCCGCGAGCGCGGGGGAAGTTCAAAGTGTTTCTCACCGACCCGGACGTGCCGGTCGATACGAATCATCTCGAGCGGGCCCTGCGCGTGATTCCGATGGGTCGCCGCAACTGGATGTTCTGCTGGACCGAACTCGGTGCCCGGCACGTCGGCATCCTGCAAAGCCTGATCGTCACCTGTCGGCTGCACGACATCAACCCGTATGACTATCTGGTCGATGTCCTGCAACGCGTCGGACAGCACCCGGCCGACCGCGTCCACGAACGCACGCCCCGCTGCTGGAAAGCGCTCTTCGCCGCCAACCCGCTGCGCTCTCCCTTGCACCGGCAGGCTCCATAGGCAGGACGAACGCCGCAGGGTTACCGGTCACCTACCGGTCGCCGAAAACGCCGCTGGCCGGTGCCATGCCGACGCTTCTCTGCCGGCCCCGAACGGCAGAGGGCGAATTGGCTCTCCCGGTGCGCGCGGTCACGACGTGGCTCTTCCCCGAGGACGCGCAGCGACCGCGCCGAGCGGCTTCAGCTCGGGGACGAGATCAGCGGGTGGTGATCCTGCGCTGCGAACTCCCGGGTACCGCCTGCGCATCATCGCCGGTACCTGCTCCAATTGGCACACCCACGGGTCGCTCACCCGCATCGCAGCCGATCGCAGAACTCGTCGGGCCAGCGCCACAACCAGAAGCCAAAGCAGACGGCAGCTTCGCCGTCATGGCAGGGTCACCCCGAGCGTCAACATGGCTCCCGCGGCGCCGATCAGCACGAGCTCGCTGCACAGCCGCTGGTAGCAATAGCCAACCGCCGGAATGATGGCCGGCGCGTAGCCGGAACCGTTGAAGGGAATCTTGTCCTGATACTCCCCTTTGTAGCCGTGCACGACACCCGCGGCAACCTTGAGGTAAAGTTGCTGCAGCGAGTCGATGGGTCGCCAGAGCAGGCCGGCAAAGACGAACTGGGATGACTGATTGAAAGAATTGTCGAAGTATGACCCGCCGACAAAGATTTGCCCCTCCAGCCACCTCTGCGGCAACCGCCATTCCGCATAGAGCAGCTTCTGCGAGTCGTTGTGCTCGTCGTCGGGATGAAAATGCGCCGTGTATAGACTCGTCTGGAAATAGAAGCGATCACTCGCCCTAGATTCCGGCGCGCCCCCGCCGGGAGTGTCAGTGACGCCAGCGGCGGCAACTGGCGCATCGGCAGCATCCGCCGCCAGTGCCGGCATCGCCAGCAGAAGACACGCGCCGGCGAGTAGCCCGCGAGCCACCTCCTGCCTGTGGTTTCTTTGCCAGCGGCGGCCAGCGTCGCCGAACTTCGCCGGCATGTGTACAACGACTGCGGTGAGCACCATGACCCCTCCGGTGGGACGACGAGGTGACATCTCCTCGGAAGGCGCATTATAGGTGTAACCGGTAGCCCTGCGGCGTTCGCCGCGCCTATGGAGCCTGGCGGTACAAGGGAGAGCGCAGCGGGTTGGCGGCGAAGAGTACCTTCCAGCAGCGGGGCGTGCGTTCGTGGACGCGGTCGGCCGGGTGCTGTCCGACGCGTTGCAGGACATCGACCAGATAGTCATACGGGTTGATGTCGTGCAGCCGACAGGTGACGATCAGGCTTTGCAGGATGCCGACGTGCCGGGCACCGAGTTCGGTCCAGCAGAACATCCAGTTGCGGCGACCCATCGGAATCACGCGCAGGGCCCGCTCGAGATGATTCGTATCGATCGGCACGTCCGGGTCGGTAAGAAACACTTCCAGTCCAAAGCGGCGGTCGCGGGCATAGGCCAGCGCCTTGGTCAGCGGATTGCTCGACAGCAGACCCTGCGCCGCGAACCGTTCATCGATCCAGGCGAAGAAGCGCTCGACGACCGGCTTGGCATGCGCCAGCCGATGATCCTTCCTGCACTCGCCACCCAGCCCGGCCTGGCGGATGTCTTCCTCGACCTGATACAACTCGCCGATCAGCGCCAGCGCCTCGGCTCCGGCTGCCGGTTCGGCGGCCTGCGCCTCGAAGAAGCCACGACGGGTATCCGCCCAGCATTGGGCATGGGTGATCCCGGTCTTCGCCGCGTAGTGGGCATAGGCGTGGTAGCCATCCGACAGCAGCACCGCTCGCTCGGCCGGCGTCAGCCCCAGCGCCGCCTCGACGTGCTTGATCTCGCGACTCTCGAAGAAGGGGGCAGTGGCTTCGGACGGACGCAGCCTGTTGCTCGGCGGTCAGTTCGCCAGAGCTGATGCAGTGGCGCCGCTCGAAGCTGGATTCGTTGTTGCCGACCTGGCGCAGGGAGTCGACCAAGCCGATCGTCCGGCACTTGGGCCAATCAGTCAGATCAACGATACCGTGCGCCGGCAGAACCGAGGCAACGTGTCCGACGATTCGACCACGGGACTTGCAGGCGAGCCCGTGATGTTCCACTGTGTCGCAACCAGACTGGTCAATGAAATCGGTATCGAGTCCTCATGCAGCGTCGGCTGGTTGCCTTTGACCGGCAGCAGGTAGTCCCCCCTTGATCCGTGGTCTGGCGGGCAATGCTCTTCGGGCGTCCCATGGCATCGATGGAGACCAGCAACCCGTTGAGATACAGCGCCTTGAGCAGTTCCGGGATCGCCGTGATCTGATTGCTCTTGCTGGCCACCTTTTCCTGCCCCAGCACGATGCCCAACTCGGTCGCGAAGGCACTGACCATGTAAATCGCCGTCTCACCGCCGCTGCCCGAACCGCGCACCGTCTTGCCGTCGACCGCAACACCGCCTCTCAGAGCGCCAACGACCCCGACCACCCAGCGGCGGAATGCGACCGCGAACTGCTTTGGGTTCAGCGCTCGGAAGATCCGCAGAAGCGTCTCCTCGGAGGGGATGCCGTTGTTCAGCACCAGGGACTTGCGCAACCTCGGCTCCTTCGTTCGTCCCCAGTCCGCGATGTCTTCAATGGTGTCACAATCGGACGGCGCCGTTGCCATCGCGTTCACCAGCATCTCTGCGAAGTCATTCAGCGTTCGGTGGCTCGGTTTGCGTGGATCCTCCACTTCCTTCAAGCAGCACATCAGGCTTGCCCCCTTCGTCACCATCATTTCGGTCGCCCACGAGACGAGAGTAGACGGATTCGACAAGGGTTTACAAGCCATCTGCATTCCGCGTCAGCGTCGGCTTGCGGACGACTCCTCGCCGTGTGGGATGGCGGACGCCCTCGACGGCGGCGGCGAACGTCGCGGCAAGGCGCGGCGCAAAGCGGGCCAGCAGTTGTTTCAGTTCCCGGAACCGGGAACGGATCGCTACCATGGACGCTTCACTCCACGAACGAATGGGCTCCTGCCAGCCTGGCTGGCGGTACGGCGATGGGTCACTCCGTCGTGGCCTGCGAAGGGAAAGGCAGGCGCGGACAAGCCGGCATTATGGAAGCAACCGCGCCAATTCTCCAGCGGGCCGCACGCTGCCGGCGCCCCTTGTTCCTGGCAGGCTCACTCGGTGGAGGCAGGAGACGACGACCTCCGCTCCGCATGTCGATCATGCCCGGAAGAACTGCCCATCAAAAGCAACTGGCCAGACGGAAAGCCAGGCGGCTTGACGCAGCGCCATGACCCCGTGACCGCGGAGGTCCTCTCGTCCAGCGGCCGAATCACGGCATTGGCCTGGTGCGTGGCGAGCCGGCGAGATCAGCGGGCCTCCTGCTGACGATTGCGGCAAGACCGTGGAAACGCTACCATACGCCATGCGCATCAAGGGAACGACACTGAATGGAGGGGCACCGAGACGTTGCACGTCGCCGCCGGTCATCCCTCTGGAGTGCCTTGTACGGCCCGGCCAGCTGCCTGTCGCGGATGGCCTGGCATCTGCTGCCATCCTTGCCTCGCTTTGTCCGCAGACAGTGGTGGCGCACCGCAGTCCCGACGCAGGCGGGACGACTCTCCGTTTGTCCTGACGGTAACGATCGCCGCATTGGCGCGAAGGAGCGAGCGAAATGTTCTTGGATCTGGGTGTGGGAAACCTGGCGGAGCCAGTCAGTGGGCGGGCATGGAGCCAGTCCGAGATTGCTCGCCAAGTGGCGCGACGGGTTGCCCGCTTCACACGCTGTGGATTGTCCCGAGGAGACCGGGTCTTCCTGCCATTCGGGAATAGCCTCGAGTTTTTTGCCGAGTTGCTGGCAATCTGGAAGTTGGGGGCCTGCGCGGTACCGATCGACTCGCGCCTGACGGCATTCGAGATCCGGACCCTGGTTTCGGCGGCACTTCCCAGATTGGCTGTCGTCGATCACCTGACCGAAGCGGCTGTCGCCGAGGCGCTGGCTGACGCGGGCGTGCCTGTTGTGGAGACGACACAGGCAGGTGACGAGGAGGCGACCGCCGGCTTCAGCCAGCTCGACGATGACGCGCTGATTCTGTTCACCTCCGGCTCGACGGGAGCACCGAAGGGGGTCGTCCACACCCATCGCTCGTTGCGCGCGCGCTGGATGGGGCTGCGCGACCACCTCGGCGTTGCCCCTTTCGCCCGCACGCTCTGCCTGCTGCCGACGCACTTTGGCCACGGCCTGATCTGCAATTGCCTGTTCCCGTGGCTTTCCGGCATGGATCTGTTCGTCACCCCGCCCTTCCGCCCGGAGATCATCATCCGGCTCGGTCAGATGATCGATGACCACCGGATCACCTTTCTGTCGTCGGTGCCTGCGGTCTGGAAGCTGGCGACCAGACTGTCCAAGCCGCCGCAGGCAGGGACCCTGCAACGTGTCCATTGTGGCTCGGCCCCGCTGTCGGCACACGCATGGGAGGAAATCCGTGCCTGGACGGGTACGCGCCAGGTCTGCAATTCCTACGGGATCACCGAGACCGGCAGTTGGGTCGCGGGCCTTGGCAATGCCGATTGCGCTGCCGAAGACGGTCTGATCGGCGCAGGTTGGGGCGCGATCATCAAGGTGCTGCACACCGCCGACACGACGCGGCCGCTCGTTCCGGAAGACGAATGCCTGCCCGGGGAATCGGGTTTTGTCTGGCTCAATACTCCGGCACTGATGAAAGGCTACTTCCAGCGTGACGACCTGACAGCCCTGGCCGTTCGCGACGGCTGGTTCCTGACTGGCGACATCGGCTTTCTCGATGAACACGGCAGGCTGGTGTTGCGAGGCCGTGAGCGGGACGAGATCAACAGGGGCGGAATGAAGATCTACCCCTCTGACGTGGATACGGTCGTCGAACGTTTCGAAGGGGCGAGCGATGTCTGCACCTTCGCACTGGATGACGAGGTCTACGGGCAGGCAGTCGGGATGGCGGTCGTCCTGACCAATTCGGAAAGCGCGACGATCCAGGCCCTGCACAGTTGGATGAGGTCGCAACTCGCCGAGCACAAGATGCCGATGCGCTGGTGGCTTGTGGACGAAATCCCCCGCACCTCCCGCGGCAAGATCAATCGCGACGCCGTCAAGGCGGCCTGCGCCGGGCTGACGCCGCTCGATCTGGCGCATGTCCTTGCCGGGGAGATGAGCGGATGAGCGGCGATAGCGAGCAGCGTCTGCAGGATCTCATCGTTTACCTGCGCACGATCCAGAAGCCCAACAAACCGATCGAGAGCGTCGGCGTCCATGACAACCTGTTCGCCTCCGGCCTGCTCGATTCGCTGGCAATCGTGCAGATCGTCCTCTATCTCGAGAAGACATACGGAATCGACATTTCCGCCGGCGGTTTCGACCCTGAACGGCTCTCGACGATGGCCAGCATCGTTGACCTGATCGACAAGGCCAACCCGTGAATACACAAGCATTGCGCACGACCTCTTCGCCGGGAGTTCGTCTGCGGGAGTCGATCGCGAACAGCCACATCCTACCCTTCATCGGGGTTTACGATGTCTTCTCCGCCGCCCTGGCCGGCCGCCACTTCGACAGCCTGTTCGTCAGCGGATTTGGCTTTGCGGCCAGCAACTACGGACTGCCCGACATCGGCTTCATCACTTGGACCGACATCGTCGCCTACGTGCAGCGCTTGCGTACCGTGCTGCCGACGCACAACCTGCTGGTCGACATCGATGACGGCTACTGCGACCCCGAGGTGGCCTGCCACGTCGTGTCGGTACTCGAAGCTGTTGGCGCCTCGGGGGTCGTGCTCGAAGACCAGAAGAGGCCTCGCCGCTGTGGGCATTTCGAGGGCAAGCAGATCATGCCTCTCGATGAATACCTGGCCAAGCTGCGCGCCGTCCTGGCGACAAGACGCGACATGCTGGTCATCGCGCGTACGGATGTGGGAGAGCTGGATGAGATTCGGCAGCGCGTCGAAGCCTTTGCCGCGGCCGGCGCGGATGCCGTGCTGGTTGATGGGCTGACCAGCCTCGAGGTTGTTCGCGAACTATCACGAGTGGTCGACCGGCCTTTCTGCTTCAATCAGATCGCTGGCGGGAAGTCGCCACCCTGCACCCAGGACGAACTTCACGATGCCGGGGTTTCGCTGGTGATTTACAGCACACCCTGCCTGTTCGCGGCCCAGGCAGCCATCGAAGATGCCATGCTCGATCTCAAGGCGCGTGACGGCACCCTCGCCGGCAGCCGGATCGGGGTCAAGGACTGCACGCAGATCCTGACGGAGAATCTGGCGAGACGGGATGCACGTCCGTAGGATTGGCTCCTGCCCGGGTATCGGCCGCTGGCGTGCTCCGCAATCGCCACCACGTACCGGCGCGCGCTTCCCTCCGCAGGCTGGCTCTGACAGCCACGCGACCGCCGGCGGTCCATCCTCGGCTTCTTCCCGTGCAGTGCCCTGCATTCTGCCACCCGCCCAACAGGCTCCGACCGCTGGCTGCCGCTACCGGGGATGTCGCCGGAGCGAACCGATCACCCGGATGACCGCTTGCCAACCGTCCATCTTCTTCTGAGCATCCCAAGGCCGCCGATCGCGCCGACGGCGTTCCATAAAAGGCAAATGCTTGCGATCTTGTTTCTTGAGAGTTCCTGATGCAGATCAGCCAGCTGCGGCAGTTCCACGAGAACGAGAAGGTCCTGGCCTGGTGGGAGGAGCACATGGGCGGCTCGCTGCGATGGCTGACACCTCGCAGACGTCGGACAATCCTCTCTCTCGGCGCACTCTGGGTGTTCTTCAGGAAGCCTCTGCAGCAGTTCAGGCTGGAGGAATACCCCGTTGCGGGCGATGGAATCGCTTTGGCGGCTGCGCTCGTCGCGCTGCTTGCGGTCGTCTGGCTTTGTCATCGCGCCGCCACCGCGTTCGCATCCCTGCCGCTGCTCGTGAGACGGCATCCACAGCTCACCCTGCATTCGTCCTATTGGGTTGGTCTGCTGATCCTGTGGGCCACCACCCCGACGAGTGGCCTGTGGCGCGAGGTACTCGCTGCCGTACTCCTGATGTTCCCCTTCCTGATCTGGCGTTTGGGCTACCTGCTGTTCGCCGGGCAGTACGGACGGATGACCGGCACGCGGTTCGCCGATCACTTTCTGACCATCTGGCCCATCTACGGCGGCTCCAACACGCCCTACGGGAAGGGTTTTACCTATCTCTCGCGGTGCGAGGCGATGAACGAGAAGGACCTCGCCCGTTCGCAGCTCGCCGGCATCAAACTCCTCGTTCTCGCCGTTCTTTGGACCATCACGCTCGCTGCTCTCGAGGGTCTGTTCTACGGGCCGGGAAATGCCCTGACGGCACGGCTCGGAGGTCACATCGTGGAGATTCCCCGTTTGTCGCAGCTGATCGAACAGGACTCGACGGGCGGCGCTGTCTGGATATCCTGGCTCAGCGTCTACCTCGAACTGATCTACCAGGTGCTGCGGCATGCGATCAGTGGCCTCAAGGTGATCGCCATCCTTCGGCTGTTCGGCTTCAACGTCTTCCGCAATACCTACAAGCCGCTGCTGGCGGAATCGGTGGTCGAGTTCTGGAATCGCTATTACTACTATTTCAAGGAAGTAATGGCCAATTTCTTCTTCCTGCCCACCTTCGCCCAACTGGGAAGCCGTTTACGCAACTGGCCCACTCTGCGTCTGTTGGCTGCCGTCTTCGCAGCGGCGTTCGTTGGCAACATGTACTATCACATCATCAAGATGAACGAGATGATGGTCCAGGGCCAGATCGTCGCCGTAGTTCATGGGCATCGCTCCCGGTTCTTCTACTGCTTCCTTCTGGCTCTGGGCATCTTTGTCTCGATGTGGCGCGAGCAGCGCCGAGGCGGGCGACCGGCAGCGGCCGGCAGACTGAGACGCGTGCTGAGGATTGCCGGCGTGTGGACGTTTTTCGGCCTGATTTACATCTGGAACGTGCAGAGCACGGCAGGATTCGGCGCCCGGGCGAACTTCTTCCTGGCTCTCTTTGGCCTTGCCTGATCTGCAGCCGCGGCAATCGAGGGATCCGTCGCGCTGCGGCGTCCGCGAACGTGTTTCCATGGCCGAAGACGGCCGATGCGCGGCGCACCATCGGCTTCGCGTCATTGCAGACCAGCACCAATCGATCGCAGACTGTGAACCCGGCGCGGAGGAGTGCCGCTGCTTGTCACAAAGATCCCTGGAATCGACAGAACGTCCAACGCATCGTCAACGATCTGGAGATGAAGGGCTTGGTTCGCCTCGCGTCCAATCCGCATCATTGGCGAGCCTCGCTGGTCATGCTGACTGATAAGGGGAGACAGGCCTTCGACGCGGCCATCCGCCTCGCGGCGCCTTGGATCAACAAGCTCGCGGTAGGACTTTCGGTTGACGCGATCGCAGGCTGCACACTGCAGCAGGTCCATCCCCGCGAGCGCGGGGGAAGCAGCAAATCAGGGTGACGTGGAACCGGTGTCTTGGAAGTGATACAGACGCCAGCGATCAAGGTGGTCGCGCACGTAACCCGCCACCCGGGTGCCTTTCGGCGCCCCGATGCCGGCCTCCTTGCCGGCCCGCGCGATCACCTCGCTATAGGGCTGCGACTGCTTCGCCCTGTCCCAAAAGTGAACTACCTCAAGGCTCGGAACGAGTTCGTCGCCATCGGTCGGTTCAAGGTCGATGGCGCACTGGTTGCGCTCGTTCCGGAAGACGATCCTGATCCCGATCTTCCGAGTCTGCATGGCGCCGAAATGCAGCACTCTGTCGGCACCGCCCGCCTTGATGATGTAATCCTGCAGTCGGGCAGCGCGAATGGCATTGAGGAACGAAAACACGCCGATGAAATTGGACTTGCCCGAGCCGTTCGGACCGACAACGACATTGATTGCCCCGAGCTTCAGGCTTTCGACCGAAGCGATGCTCTTGAAGCCTTTGACGGTAATGCTTTCGAGTTCAGGCATGGGTCGATTCCTGCTGGGCAACGCCGCTGGATCCGGCCATCCGGTTGACCGAGCGCTCGTTGGCGACAGACAAGATGCCGCCGGTCCCGCAGGCCGGGTCGTAGATGGAACTGTGCCTGACCGGGGCCGGGATGGCGAGCCGTTCGATCATCGGTCGGATGGCTTCGGCGCCAGGTCGGCCTTGCCGCTCCTGGGGAGGTTTCGCCAGCACCGCGGCGGTCGCGGCCTGACGCCAAGCCACCAGTATACGTTCGTCCGGGAATGTACCTTAAAGGTCGGCGGATGCCAAACGAACCGGGGCGCCCCGGGCGCCCCCGGTATTTCACCAGGCTGCTGCAGCGGCAAACATGTTGCGCCGCAGCACGATCGCCGGAATTTAATCCAGCTCAAAACATCGTTCTGCGCATGTGCCGACAATGTGCGACAGGTTGCCGCAGTGCTCCTCGGGAACGAAGGCGCCGGCGTGGAACCCGGTTCAACGAGATTCGGGACGAACGGATGGGGATGGTGTTGCAACTGCCGGGTTGTGGTCGCGCATTGCCGGCCGAGCTGCGGGCGGCGGCGTCGGCGCTGAACGGGCGGTCTTGCGGCCTGCGGCCGCGTGCCGGCGGGTCGCGCGGCATCGCGGGCAGGGAGCCTGCCGGATGAGCGGCAAGACCGGCGAAGAGCGCCCTGCGGCAATCCAGCAGCCGCCGGCCGACGCCGCCCTGCCGGCGGCCGCCGGCAGCCGGCGGCCAAAGGCGCCGGTGCGCCGGCAGTCGAGCCGGCGCCGCTTCCTGCGCTCGGCGTTCCTCGTCGGCGGCGTCCTTGGGCTGGCGATGCTCGGCTACGTGCCGGTCGCCGGCGCCCGGCGGACGCGCCTGCGGCCGCCCGGTGCGCTCGAGGAGAGCGATTTCCTCGCTTCGTGCATCAAGTGCGGCCAGTGCGTGCAGGTCTGCCCGGTGGCGGCGATCCGGCTCGACGACATCGACAGCGGCTTCGGTATCGGTGTGCCGTGGATCGACGCGCGCGCGCAGGCCTGCGATTTCTCCTGCGATGCGGTGCAGTGTGTCCTTGCCTGCCCGACCGGCTCGCTGACCTACCGCAAGCCGGCCTCGCTGGCGACCCGCCCGGGGATGCCGCTGGCGCGGGCGCCGCTGCTGAAGGCGAAGGAGAAGGACGCCGAGCCGACGCTCAATCTCCCGGAGCGCATGGGGATCGCCCGGCTGGCGCGCCCCGACTCATGCCTGGCGGTGCTCGGCAAGGGTTTTCGCGGCCAGGCGCGCGGCGCCGATTTCCGCGGCAGGCTGCGCTACGTCGAACGCGACCGCTGGCGCCCGGTCGCCGTGCGCGACCACCCCTACGAGCGCGATCCGTGCAACCTGTGCGTCAGCGAGTGCCCGATCGGCGACGCGATCACCATGCAGGTGAGGGTGGCTGCCGACGGCAGCCGGCAGTACCGGCCGCAGCCGCTCGAGCAGTGCGTCGGTTGCGGCGTCTGCGAGATGATCTGTCCGGTCGATCCGGCAGCGATCGTCATCGACGCGCGCCAGCCGTGGGCGAGCTGATGAGCGCCAGCGAACGCCTGCGCGTCATGTTCGGCGCCGCGCCGCAGAAGCCGCAGCGGATCACTCCGGCAGCGCAGCAGGTGCACCAGCTGAAGCGGATGACCAAGGCCGACTTCGCTGCGCTGAAGCAGCATGCGCACGATCACAAACTGGTCAACCACAGGTGGCGCAACCGCCGCTGGGCGGTGCTGGTCGTCGTCAACCTCCTGTTCACCTTCTCCTTCTGGCTCGACATCCAGATGCTCGAGGGGTCGCTGACCGCGTCGCGCTTCGTCGGCTTCCACCTGATCGACCTCAACTCGGCGCTGCAGGTGATGCTGGCGCACCGGCACGTCATCGTCAATCTGTTCATCGGTACGGCGACGGTCTTCGTCCTCTGGGTGGTGCTCGGCGGCCGCTCCTTCTGTTCCTGGGTCTGCCCGTACCACCTCGTCGCCGAATGGTTCGAGTGGCTGCACCTGAAGCTGGTGGCGAAGAAGCTGGTCAGCGACCACGAGTTCCATCGTGGCGCACGCAGCATCTTCTGGCTCGCCTTCACACTGCTCGCCCTGCTCAGCGGCTACACCGTCTTCGAGACCATCTCGCCGACCGGCATCCTGTCGCGGGCGCTGATCTACGGCCCCTCGCTGGCGCTCGCCTGGGTGCTGCTGCTGCTCGTCTTCGAGGTGCTCTACTCGCGCCGCGCCTGGTGTCGCTATGTCTGCCCGATCGGCCTGACCTATGGTATGGTCGGCGCCATTTCGCCGCTGCGCGTCGAGTACCGGCTCGAGCACTGCTTCCACGAAGGCGATTGCCGCAAGGTCTGCCTGGTGCCGCACGTCCTCGACGTCGTCATCAAGGGACGCGCCGCCGACCTCAGGACGCCGATCGGACCGGATTGCACCCGCTGCGGGCTGTGTGTCGATGTCTGCCCGAGCGGCGCGCTGGTCTTCGACGTCAAGGGCCTCAACAGGCTGCTCTGAACAGGATTGCGCATGATCCGTCTGACCAACGTCGGCAAGGATTTCCGGAAGCAGCGTGTGCTCGACGGGGTCAACCTCGAGATCGCCGCGGGCGAGCGGATCGCGCTGATCGGATCGAACGGCGCCGGCAAGACGACGCTGATCCGCTGCCTGCTCGGCGAATACACGCATCAGGGCGAGGTGACGATCGGTGGACTGGCACCGCGTGGCGAGCGGACGCAGGTGCTCGGCAAGGTCGGTTTCGTGCCGCAACTGCCGCCGCCGCTGAAGATGCCGGTCGGTCAGTTGCTCGCCTTCGCCGCCGCCGTCTGCGCCACCGACGCCGAGCGCATGCACGCGCTGGCGCGCCGTCTCGGCCTCGACGTCGGTGGCATCCTGGCGCGCCCGTTCAATCGCCTGTCCGGCGGCATGAAGCAGAAGCTGCTGATCGCCATCGCGCTGGGCCGCGATAGCGAGCTGCTGGTGATGGACGAGCCGGCGGCCAACCTCGACCCCGAGGCGCGCCACATCTTCTTCAGCCTGCTCGCCGAGCGCCTCGGCAGCACGACGATGATCATCTCCAGCCACCGCCTCGACGAAGTCGCGCCGCTGGTGAACCGGGTGATCGAGATGGACACCGGGCGCATCGTCCTCGACGACCGCGTCGCCGAAGAGTCGCGCCTGTCGACCCTGTTCGAGGTGCACCTGACGCTCGCGCGCGCCGACGCGGCGATCGCCCGCACCCTCGGCAGCTGGCAGTTTGCCGACCGGCGGGCGGGCGTCGAGTGGCACGGGACGGTGTCCGGAGCCGATCGCCTGCGCTTCTTCGGCATGGTTGCGCGCTATGTCGGCCTGCTGTCGCGCATCGAGATGCACGAAGTGGACGCGGCGGTGGCCCTGCAATGAAGCGACGCTGCTTCCTCGAGATCGTTCCGGCCGCCGTTGCTGGTCCTTGCTGCCGCGGGATGCTCGGCGGCGGCATGGCGGCGGCGCTCGGCGGCTGCATCGGCGAGCCGGCGAGCGGCCCGGTCGACATCAAATGGGACCGCGACCTCGACCCGCGCTGCGGCATGGTGATCAGCGACCGGCGCTTCGCGGTGCAGATCCGCGCGCCGGGTGGCAAGGTGGCGAAGTTCGACGACATCGGTTGCGCCATCTTCTGGCTCGCGCGGCAGCCGTTCGACGAGCAGACGCCGCAGCTCGAGTACTGGGTCGCCGACTACCGCAGCGGCGCCTGGATCGATGCCCGACGGGCGCACTACCTGGCGGGCAGGAAGAGTCCGATGGGCTACCACTTCGCCGCGCTCGCCGTCGCCGAGGACGGAACGATCGCCTACCCCGAGATGAAGGCGCGCATCGTCGCGCGCGGCAAGTGAGGCGCCGGCGATGAACGCGCTCCTCCTCACCGCGCGCCTGGACATCGTCGAGTCGTTGCGCGCCCGCTGGTTCCTGATCTACAGCCTGGTCTTCGGCGGCATCGTCGCGCTGCTCTTCGCCTTCGGCCTGACCGAGTCGCGCGTGCTGGGTTTCATCGGTCTGTCGCGGCTGCTGGTGACCTACATCCAGCTGACGATGGCGATCCTGCCGGTCTTCGTCCTCATCACCACCGTCCGCTCGGTGGCCGGCGACCGCGAGGCGGGCGTCTTCGAATACCTGCTGTCGCTGCCGGTGTCGCTGTCGGCCTGGTTCTGGGGCAGGATCCTCGGCCGTTACGTGATCATCTTCCTGCCGGTCTTCGTCGCCATGCTCGCCGCTGTGCTCTGGTCGCTGATCCGCTCGATCGAGGTGCCGTGGGCGATGTTCTTCTACTACACCGGCCTGCTGGCGGCGATGGCGTGCTGCTTCCTTGGCATCGGCATGCTGATATCGACGCTGGCGCGCGGCACCGACGTCGCCCAGGGGGCGGCCTTCATGGTCTGGCTGACGATGCTGCTGTTCCTCGACCTGATCCTCCTCGGCGTCATGATCCAGGGGCGGGTGACCCCCGAGGTGGCGGTCGGCATCGCCCTGCTCAACCCGCTGCAGGTCTTCCGCACCGCGGCGTTGGCGATGTTCGACCCGCAACTGATCGTCCTCGGTCCGTCGGCCTACGTCATCCTCGATCTCTTCGGCAGCAGCGGCTTCCGCGTCTATGCGCTGCTTTATCCGACCGCCGTCGGCACGCTCGCTGCCGTTGCCGGTTACCTGAGCTTCCGTCGCAGTGACCTGCCTTAGCCGACCGTCGCACCGACCGTGGCGGCGACTGCTGCGCCTGCTCGCGGCGGCCCTCTGCGTGCTGCCGCTGACGACCGCGAGCGCCGCCGAGCCGCCGTCGACGGCGCCGTTCTTCGCGCTGACGCTCGCCGATGCCGACAACCGGCCACTGCCGCTGGCTTCGTTGCGCGGCCGACCGCTGCTGGTCAATTTCTGGGCCCGCTGGTGCGCCCCCTGCCGCAAGGAGATTCCCGAGCTCGCCGAGCTGCAGAGGCGCTACGCCGACCGCGGGCTGCTCGTCGTCGGCATCGCCGTCGAGGAAGCCGACAAGCGCGCGGCGCTGGTTGATTTCGCGCGGGCGCATGAGCTCGACTATCGCTGGCTGATCGGTGGCACCGAGCGCAGCATCGAGCTGATGCGGGCACTCGGCAACACGAAGTCCGGACTGCCGTTCACCGTCTTCATCGGCCGTGACGGGCAACTGCAACAGGCGCGGCTGGGCGCCATGAGCGGAGCCGAGATGGACGCCGCCGTGCGTTCGCTGTTCTGAGCAGTGGACCGGGCGGCAATGCGGACCGGCACTGTTGATGCTCGTTGCCAGCCGGGGCCGGCTGTGGCGATAATTGGCCTCCGTGATTGCGCATCGGCGTTGCCGGAACCCGGTCCGGCAGCACCGCGTGAAGGATCAAGATGAAGAGAATGCTGTTCCTGCTGTCGTTCATGCTGCTCGCCGGCTGTGCCGCGCCGACCCTGCGCGGTACCGGCGACCTCGGTGTCGTCATCGAACGCGGCAGCGGCCACGTGACGCTCGTCGACACCACGCAGCGGCAGCCGTACGCCCGCATCGGCGGCCTCGGCGACCTGTCGCACGCGTCGGTGGTGTTCTCGCGCGACGGGCGCCATGCCTACGTCTTCGGCCGTGACGGCGGGCTGACCCAGATCGACCTGCTGCAGGCGAAGGTCGTCCGCCGCGTGCTGCAGTCGGGCAACGCAATCGGAGGCTCGATCTCGCAGGACGGACGCATCGTCGTCGCACAGAACTACACCCCGGGCGGCATCAAGGCCTTCGATGCCGGCACGCTCGAGCTGCTGTCCGAGGTCCCCGCCGAGTACGCGCCGGGAAGCTTCTCGAAGGTCGTCGGCCTCGTCGATCTCAGCGGCAACCGCTTCGCCTATGCGCTGTTCGAGGGCGGCGAGATCTGGGTCAGCGATCTCTCCGACCCGCGCAGGCCGCAGACGCAGCGCTTTTCCGCCGGCCTGCAACCGTACGACGGGCTGGTGACGCCCGACGGCCGCTTCTACCTCGCCGGACTGTTCGGCGAGGACGGCGTCGCGCTGCTCGACACCTGGCTGCCGGAGCAGGGCAGTCGCCGCATCCTGCAGGGCTACGGTCGCGGCCAGGAAAAGCTGCCGGTGTTCAAGATGCCGCACCTGCGCGGCTGGTCGATGGCGCAGGGGCGTGCCTACCTGCCGGCGATCGGCCGGCACGAGGTGCTGGTGGTCGATGGCGGCAACTGGCAGGAGGTCGGTCGCATCCCGGTCAAGGGGCAGCCGGTGTTCGTCATGGCACGCCCCGACGGGCGCCAGGTCTGGGTCAACTACGCCTTCCCCGACAACGGCTGGGTGGAGGTGATCGATACGCTGAGCGGCAAGGTGGTGCGGACCCTCGAGCCCGGGCGGGCGATCCTGCACATGGAGTTCACCCCGCGCGGCGAGCACGTGTGGCTCTCCGCGCGTGACGACAACAAGGTGGTGATCTACGACACCGCGCGCTTCGAGAAGATCGGCGAGTTCCCGGCACAGGCGCCGAGTGGCATCTTCTTCACCAGCCGTGCCGCGCGTACCGGATTCTGACGGCGATGATCGACACCTGCGCCCTCGACTTCCGCCTGCTCAACGATTTCCAGCGCGATTTCCCGCTCTGCCCGGCGCCCTTTGCCGAACTGGCGTCGCGTCTCGGCGTCGCCGAGGCCAAGGTGCTGCAGGGGCTCGAAGCGCTGCGCCGCGAGGGCAAGGTCGCCCGCGTCGGCGCGGTCTTCGCGCCGAAGCGGATCGGTGCCAGCACGCTGGCGGCACTGGCGGTGCCGCCGCAGCAGCTGTCGGCGGTGGCCGAGGCGGTCAACCGTTTTCCCGAGGTCAACCACAACTACGAGCGCGAGCACCGCTACAACCTCTGGTTCGTCGTCACCGCCGGCTCGGAGGGGCGGCTGCAGGCGGCGCTTGGCGCCATCGAGCAACTCGCCGGCCAGCCGCTGCTGCGCCTGCCGATGCTGCAGGAATACCACATCGACCTGGGCTTCGCGCTGGGCGGCAACAGCGGGGCTGCGGGCCGGAGCGTGCCGCCGCGGCAGCCTCTGGTGCCGCCGCAGGCGCTCGACGAGCGGGAGCGGCGCCTGGTCAGCGCCCTGCAGGAAGGCTTGCCGCTGTTCATCCGGCCGTTCTCGGTCCTTGCCAGCCGCATCGGCTGCGACGAGGGCGAAGTCCTCGAGCGCATCCGCCGCTGGTGCGCCGATGGGATCATCAAGCGCTTCGGCGTCATCGTCCGGCATCACGAACTCGGCTACACGGCGAACGCGATGCTGGTGCACGACGTCCCCGATGACGAGGTCGACGAGGTCGGCGAGCGGCTGGCGCGGGCGGAAGGCGTCAATCTCTGCTACCGGCGGCCGCGGGTCCTGCCGCAGTGGCCCTACAACCTGTTCTGCATGATCCACGGCCAGGCGCGGAGCGAGGTGACGGCGACCATCGCCAACTTGCGCCAGCGGCTCGGGCTGGGGAATTACGCGCACGAAATCCTCTTCTCGCTGACCCGCTTCAAGCAGAGCGGAGCCCGCTATGCCTGAGCCGGCGCTCATCGACGAGGTCGACCGCGCCCTCATCGACCACCTGCAGGGCGGCTTTCCGATCTGCGAGGAACCCTACGCCGCGGTCGCCGGCTGGCTGGGAATCGGCGAGGCGGAGTTGCTCGAGCGCCTCGAACGCCTGCTCGCGACGCGCGTCCTGACCCGCTTCGGGCCGATGTTCCAGGTCGAGCAGATGGGTGGCGCCTTCGTCCTGGCGGCAATGGCGGTGCCCGCTGCCGACTGGCAACGGGTACGGGCATTGGTCGATTCGCTGCCCGAGGTCGCCCACAACTATCGCCGCGAGAGCGAGCGCCAGTCGCCCTTCAACATGTGGTTCGTCCTCGCCACCGAGAGCGAAGAAGGAATCGCCGCCGCGCTGCGGCGGATCGAGGAGGGCAGCGGCCTGCCGGTCTTCGCTTTCCCGAAGCGGCGCGAGTACTTCGTCGAGATGAAACTCGCGGTGCGGCAATGAGCCGGCGACTCGACGACATCGACCGCCGCCTCGTGCTGGCGACGCAGGACGGCCTGCCGCTCGTGCCGCGCCCGTATCACCAGCTTGCGGCGCAGATCGGCATCGCGCCGTCCGAAGTGATGGAACGGCTGCTGCGCATGCTTGCGCGCGGCGTCATCCGGCGCATCGGCGCCGTCCCCAACCACTACGCGATCGGCTACACTGCCAACGGCATGAGTGTCTGGGACGTTCCGGACGAGGCGATCGACGAACTCGGCGCGCGCGTCGGCGAACTCGACTTCGTCACCCACTGCTACCACCGTCCGCGCCGGCTGCCGGAGTGGCCGTACAACCTCTTCGCCATGGTGCATGGCGGTTCGCGCGACGAGGTGCTGCGCAAGGTGGGCGAGATCGCCCGCCTGCTCGGCCCGGCGTGTCGCGCGCACGACGTGCTGTTCTCGACCGAGATCCTGAAGAAGACCGGCCTGCGCATCGGCGGCTGAGGCGGCGGGCGTCGCCAGCGGCCGCCGGCAGTTGGCAGAAGGAGTGGAAGATGGCTTCGATGCAGGCGCACAGG
Organism: Accumulibacter sp.; assembly: GCF_023806635.1. Classification (GTDB taxonomy): domain Bacteria; phylum Pseudomonadota; class Gammaproteobacteria; order Burkholderiales; family Rhodocyclaceae; genus Accumulibacter. The sequence goes on along the minus strand of NZ_JAMTDQ010000043.1, from coordinate 40,128 downwards.
CGCAGCTTCATCCGCCATCCGGCGGACGTTCCGCTCGATATCGCCGTAGACGGCGCGCACCGCCGTTCGGCGCCGCGGCTGAAGGACATCAGCGAGGGCGGCCTGGCGTGCCTCAGCCGCAGGCCGTTGAGCGTCGGTTCGCCGGTGGTGCTCTCGATCCCGCTCGTGCAGCCGCCGTTTCGCGCTGCCGGGGTGGTCGTCTGGTGCCAGCGGCAGGGTGGCGCCTACGAGGTCGGCATCCGTTTCGCCGACGCCGACGACCTCTTCGCCGCGCGCATGGTCGAGCAGGTGTGCCAGATCGAGCACTATCGGCAGCAGGTGCGGCGCGAAGAGGGGCGGCTGCTCGACGCCGAGGCTGCGGCACGCGAATGGATCGAGCGTCATGCCGCTAGTTTTCCCGCGTTCGGCAGCGGCCGTCCGCACTGACCGGCCATTGGGTGAGCGGGACGGATGGCCAATCAGCGACTGCCGGTGACGCCGGCGATCCGACTGCTGCGCGCCGCCGGCGTCGCCTTTTCGGATCATCCCTACGCTTACGAGGAGCACGGCGGAACGGCGGTCAGCAGCCGCGAACTCGGCGTCGACGAGCACGCCGTGATCAAGACGCTGATCATGGAGGACGAGCGCCGGCAGCCGCTGATCGTCCTCATGCACGGTGACCGCGAGGTGTCGACGCAGAAGCTCGCCCGCCATCTGGCGGTGAAGTCGATCGTTCCCTGCCGGCCCGAGGTTGCCCACCGCCACTCGGGCTATCTCGTCGGCGGCACCAGCCCCTTCGCCACGCGCCGGCCGATGCCCGTGTACCTCGAGCGCAGCGTTCTCGACCTCGAGCGCATCTACATCAACGCCGGCAGGCGGGGTTACCTGGTCCGCATCGCCCCGTCGGTCCTCGTCGAACTGCTGCAGCCCGAAGTGGTCGACGTCGCGGTCTGAAAGCCGTTGGCCCGCTGCCGGTGGGCGGTAGGGCCTTCGCTCAGTTGGCCGGAGTCGCCTGGCTTTTCCCGCGGCGTGATGCCGACGGCGAGCGGCTGCGATGTATCGAGATGCAGGTCAGTCCGGACGAGCGCAAATGTGATCCCCTGCCTGCTGCGCCTCCGTCTGCGCGGCCAAAGCGCCGGCGGCGCAGTCGTCGCGGGATGTCGCAAAACTTTACATCGGGCGTAGCAGGTTCTGGCTGACGCGTCGGGAGGCGGTACTCGGTTGCCTCAAGTATCTGTATTTCAAACATGAATCTGCCGGTCTTCGTCGATGGCAAGAATCTTGCTTGTTCCCATCGAGAAGCCCGGCACTGGTGCTTCTGGCCGATGAGCAGTCATTCAGCGGTCGCCGAAGGAATGTTTTCTTTCCCCCGTTTTTTCCCTTGTCCTGGAGAACGAGCATGACACTGAAGAACAATCGCCTCAAACGGACGGCTCTGACGACTTTCGCCCTGATCGGCCTGGGTGTGACGTCGGCGAGCTTCGCCGCCTCCGTGACTCTCAGCGGAACCATCCGCGATTTCTGTGCGCCGTCGATCGCCGGATCCTGCACCCAGCTTTCGGACTTCGAGGGTGCGATTCCCGGTGTGGTGACCGGCATGGTCGCGCCGACCCTGACGGCCGGATTGCCGACCCCTGGTCCCAGCATCGGCGCCGGCGCGTCGTCGTCGGCGAATTTCGCCAAATGGTTCGTCGATTCACCCGGCTTCAACCTGTCGACCCCGACGTCGCTGACGCTCACGGAGGGGCCTCCCGGTACCTACAAGTACAGCAACAGCTCATTCTTCCCGATCGACGGGCTGCTGTATGGCAACCAGGGTCGGACGCACAATTATCACTTCACCATGCACCTCGAAGGGCAGGTTGCCTTCAGTGATCCTACACCGGGTGCCGATCGCAGCTTCAGCTTCACCGGTGATGACGATCTCTGGATCTTCGTGGACGGCAAGTTGATGATGGACCTCGGAGGCGTCCATGGCGCGGCCAGCAGCAGTTTCACCGAGGAAGACCTGAAAGCCAAGGGCCTCGTCGCCGGAACGCTCTACGACCTCGACATTTTCTTCGCCGAGCGCCACACCAGCGAGTCCAACTTTGCCATCACGACGACTCTCGAAGTTGCCGCACCGCCATCGGAAGTGCCGGAGCCGGCAACATCGCTCCTCTCGCTGGCCGCCCTCGGTGCCTTGGCGGCGCGTCGTCGCCAAAGGGGCTAGACGGTCAGTGCTACAGCCCGAAGTGGTCGAGGTCGCGGTATGAAAGCCGTCGGCTCCTGCCGGCGGGCTGTTGGCGCGGCCTTCGCTCGGAGGATGTGCATCGATCTGCTGCGCGACCGATCTGCCGGGTTGCCCAGTCGTTCACTCCTCGCCTTTGCCTCTGACATGTGTCGTCGTTTGCTCGCCCGCGCCGGGCATCCTGGCCTGCTCGCGACGATTCCTTGACAGCTTCTCAGTCGCCGCAGGAGTCGCCTGGCACTTCCCGCGGCGGCGTGATGCGAACGGCGATCGGCCGCGAGGTGTCGAGGTGCAGGTCGCGCTGCGGGAACGGGATGGCGATGCCGGCGGTTCCGAGCCTCTTCTCGATCGCGTAACGCAGGTCGCTGTCCACCCGGCGTCCCGGCGGGCGCTGCGGCCCGAGTTCGACCCAGAAGACCAGGACGAGCAGCAGCGCGCTGTCGGCGAAGTCCTCGAAGAAGACCTCCGGTGGTGGATCCCTGAGCACCTCGCCATGGTCCGCGGCGCAGCCGGCGATGATCTCGGCGGCACGGTGGATCGGCGAGCCGTAGGCGATGCCGATGCGGATTTCGCGCCGGATGCGCGGATTGGAGTAGGTCCAGTTGACCACCTGGTTCTCGAGAAAACTCGAATTAGGAATCAGTGCCTCGACACCGTCGAAGCCGCGCACCGTCGACGCGCGCAGGTCGACGGCGACGACGTGGCCGGTCGTTCCGCCGAGCTGGATGATGTCGCCGACGCGGATCTTGCGCTCGAAGAGGACGATGATGCCGCTGATGACGTTCTTGATGATCGTCTGCGTGCCGAAGCCGACGCCGATCGCCAGCGCGCCGCCGAGAAAGGCGAAGACGGTCAGGGGGATGCGCGCGACGTTGAGGATGAAGACCACCAGCAGCACGCCGAGCGCGATCATCGCCCAGCGGCGAATGACGCTGGCGAGTTGCTGATCGACGCCGAAGCGCTGCACCATCAGCCGTTGCAGGCGCCGCGACAGCGCCGCGAACAGCCAGTAGCCGAGCAGGAAGAGGAGCAGCGCGCCGATACTCTTGCCGACGGTGACGCCGTAGCTGACGGTGACGCTCTTGCCATCGATGATCGTCGACTCGTCGACGGCGAACATCTCGAAGTTCCAGATCCCCTTCAGCGTCTCGCTGACCTGTGCGGCGGCCAGTTTCCAGTCCCCGTGCTGCGCCGCGTCGCCGCGGAAGCCGAAATCCGCCAGCCAGCGTTCGAGCTGCCGCAGCAGCGTGGTGCCCATCCGTTCGACGCGCTCGAAAGCCACGCTGCGCTCGCGCAGGGCGGCCAGCAGTTCTGCCTGTTGCGCCGCCGTCGCCGGGCCGGCAGTCCCCGCGTCGATGCGGGCCTCCTGCTCGCGGAGGTCGGCGCGCGCCTCCTGCGCCAGCTGCTGCACGAGCTGGCGGCGGTTCTCGAGTTCATCGCGGTTGCGGCTCAGCCAGGCGACGACGGTCTGCCGGGTCGCCGCGTCCTGCGCCTGAAAGCCGACGTAGCGCTGCGCCCAGGCGTCGATGCTCGCCTGCGCCAGCGTCTGGGCCCAATTCAGCGCCAGCAGGCGGATGCGGTCGCTCTCCAGTCGCGCGTCGAGCAACTGCAGGCGTTGCGCCGATTGCGCGCTGCCGCGGCCGGCGTCGGTGCCGGCGACCAGGCGTTCGCGCTCGGCGGTTCGGCGGCTGTTCTCGGCCAGCAGCCTTTCGGCTTCCGAGTTGAGCTGTTTCAGCTCCCTGCGCAACAGCGCCTGCTGCTGCTCGAGATCGTCCCTGGTCAGTTCCTGCGCCGGCAGCACCCGCGCCAGAAGCCGCTCAATCTCGCTGTCGCGTGCCTGCAGCGTCTTCCTTTCGCTGGCGATCTTTTCCTTCGCCAGACCGATGCTGAGGAGCTGGGTTTCCGCCAGCTTGCGGCGCAGCAGGTTCGTGTCCCGGTTGTCGCGCTCGCGGTCCTTCTCCTCGTTGCCGCGCGCGCGGCTCAGCCGGTCCTCGGCCAGGCGAACCGCTTCAGCCGCCTTGCGCTGCTCATCGAGCTGCCCCGTCTGCAGCGTGTCGAGGGCGCGGTCGGCGGCCGCCAGTCGCTGCATCAGGTGGCGCACGGCGTGCTGCGCGTCGCGCAACGCATCGACGCGCACCGCCGGGTACGGTCCCGGGCCGCCGAAGGCGGCGAGCAGTTCCTGCTGCTGCAGGTCGGGCGGTCGCGGCCGGGCGAGGTTGTCGATGTCGTCGAGCAGCTTGATCTGCTCGCCGTACGCGGCGACGAGGCGGTCGAGCAAGCGACGCCGCTCGCTGACCAGCGGATCCTCGGTCGGCCGCGGCACCCCTTCCTCCAGGCGGAACGCCTCCTGCTGCCGGCGCGCTTCGGCCAGGTTGCGCGCCGCCTTCTCGCGCGGCTTCTCCGCCGGCTCGGCGCTCGCCGCCGGCGGCTCGCTCTTCGCCTTCGGCCAGGGGAACTGCGCCTCTGCCGGCACGGCGAGCAGCGACAGGAGGAGGGCGAGCAGCGGCTGCCAGGCGAACCACTGGCGCCAGCAGGCAGCAGCTGCGTCAGGCACGAAGCGGCGGCAAGGGAGGCAGAAGCCGGGGGTGCGGGTCAGGGGGGCGCGGCAACCGTCTGCGGGTGTCTTCATCATGTTGCGGTCGATGGTAGCGCAAAGCGGTCGTTCCGTGCTGGCCCGCTGCGCTGGCCGGGAAGTTCGGCGCCCGGCGAGAGGGGCCGCGCCCGCTCGCCGACGCCCCGCGGCGTTCGCATCGATGGCACACCGGCGCTGCTCGCTGCAGCCTGCAGCGAGCAGCGCCGATCATCGGGCCGAGCGTCTGGCGAAGGAATGTCGGGATGGGGTGAATTAACAATGCTAAGATTCGGCAATTCATCAGATGAGCTTGCCGGGAGCAGAGCATGAGAAGCACGATTACCGCACGTGGACAGACGGTCGTCCCTGCCGAGATTCGGCGGCAGTTCCACTTGAGTCCTGCAGACCGTCTCGAGTGGGTGGTGGATTCCCAGGGAATTCGCGTCGTGCCGGTGCGGGCGAACCCCATCGCGGCGTTTCGCGGTCAGGGCAAGGGGGGGAGCACGCAGCGCCTGGTGCAGGACCGCAACGCGGAGCTGGCCGGAGAGTGAGCGTCTATGTGCTGGACACCTCGGCGCTTCTGACCCTGCGCGATGACGAACCCGGTGCGGAGCGTGTCAGCGAGTTGCTGCAACAGGCCCAACTCGGAACAGTGCGCTGTTGCGGTTGCTTCATGTCGCTGATGGAGGTGTTGTATCGTGTCTGGCGTGACGAAGGAGAGGCAGCCGGTCGTCTGGCGCATGAACAGTGCCTGGCGCTTCCCATCGTCTGGCTGCATGAAACACCTGCGTTGCTGCAGAGAGCCGCGGCGATCAAGGCCACTCACCCGCTGTCGGTAGCCGATGCCTGGATCGCGGCGTGCGCGATCGAGCGGGGAGCGATCCTGATCCACAAGGACCCGGAGTTCAAGGTCGTGCCGGTGCTCCAGGAAATGCTGCCAATTGACGACCGGTAGTTGCGGGAGCAGCGGTCACTGGGTTGGGGGCGGCCGCCGACTGGCAGCGGCAGCCTTGTCGGGGAAAGGGGAGCGGTCTGCCCGTATCGTCATCATCGTGCTGCCGATGACAGCCCAAAGCGGCCGTTTCATGCGCAGTTGTGGCAGCCGGAGAACCCGCCCGACCGTCCTTGTCCGCCCAGGCCTCCCGCCACGCCTGCGAAAACGCACCTGTCCGGACGGAAGGGCTTGCTTTTCCGAGAATCCTTGTTGCGGATGATGCGAAGGACTGTATGATGCTTCCAGAAGCAACAAGAAACAAGACGTTCGCAGGGTCCGGTCCGCGGCGTGGAGCAACGATCCCAAGGCAGCGGTCACCCGCCGCGGCGGAGGCGGGCGCAAGGATTGTCCTTCCATATTGGCTCAACGATTTTGCCAGGGGAAAGAGTCATGACGCTTTCGTTCAGGAAGAAGATCGTTCTCTCGCTTGTCGTCACGTTCGTCGCCATGTTGGTGACGGCGGCCGCGCTGATCTACGTGACGCACATCAACCAGTTGCGGGACGCGCTGGAAGCACGCATGCGCGGTAATGAGCGGGTCTTTCTGACCCAGATCGCCAGTGACGCCGAGGGCCTGGGGCGCGCGTTGACGGCAACGATACGCATCGACGGTCTGCTCGATGCATTCGAGCGTGGCAATCGCGATGAGCTCCTGCAGCGTGCGAAGCCACTGTTCGAGGAACTCAAGGCGCAGTCCAGAATCACCCATTTCTACTTCTTCTCGCCGGACGGGACGACGTTCCTGCGTGTCCACAAGCCGCAACAGCACGGCGACCGGAACACGCGCAACAGCTTCCGCATGGCGGCGAGCGCGGACAAACTGGCGACCAGCCTGGACATGGGCAAGAACTTCTTCTCCTTGCGCGCGGTGCGCCCGGTTCTTCGTGAGGGCAGGAAGCTCGGTTACTGGGAGCTTGCCCAGGAGATCGACCACGTCTTGCCGGCGACGAAAGAAATCACCGGCGACGATGTCGCCGTGTTGCTCAACGACGAGTACATGCAGAAGAAAGGCACCGAGATCAAGGGCGACCACTTCCGGGGGCTGACACTGCTCGATGCAACGAACCGCGAAGTGGTACTCGAGCGGCTGCGTGAGTTCGGCGTCGGCGCAGACACTGCCGGTGCCGGACTGCGCATGGGTGAGAGCCACGCGCTGATGGTTTTCCCGTTCAGGGATGGTGCCGGCGAGAGCGCCGGAGTCCTCGTGTTCAGCCGCGACATCCAGACGGAGCGGCGCGCAGTGTATCTGGGAATCGTTCGCAGCCTGGTGCTCATCGGCGTCATCATGTTGCTCGGTGGGGCGGTCGTCATCACCGTGGTCGGCCGTGCGGTGGCGCAACTGGGTGGTGACCCGGCCTACGCCGTTGCCGTAACGCGGGAAATCGCAGCCGGCAACCTCGGCCTCGAGGTCCGTTGCGAAGCGTCGCGCGACGATACGCTGCTTGCCGCCGTCAGGGGGATGCAGACGGCGCTGCGCGACATGGTCGGCGAGATGCAGCGCAGTGCGTCGCTGCTCGCCGAAGAGGCGTCGACCCTGGCGCGGTCGGTCGGCGAGGCAGCCGGTGCCTTGTTGAGTGAAGCGGGTTCGGCCCGCGCGATCGCGGCAACGGTTGCTGATGTGACCGGCCGTATCGGCCACTTGAGCACCAGTGCGGGTGCGGCGCGGGCGACGGCCCTGGAGTCTGGTGAGCTTTCGCGACAGGGCGGGCAGGTCATCGACAGCTCGGCGGCCGAGGTGTCGCGGATCGCCGAGACGGTTCGGCAATCCTCGGCAATGGTCGACGAGCTCGTGCGCCAGTCTGACCGCATCTCTGCGGTCACCGCGGTGATCAAGGAGATCGCCGACCAGACCAACCTTCTGGCACTGAACGCTGCGATCGAGGCGGCACGGGCGGGCGAGGCCGGTCGTGGCTTCGCGGTCGTCGCCGACGAGGTGCGCAAGCTCGCCGAGCGCACCGGCAAATCGACCCAGGAGATCAGCAGCATCATCTCTCGGGTGCAGCAGAGCACGCACGCAGCGCTCGAGTCGATGAACAGGGAGGTTCAACAGGTCGACGAGGGCGTTGCGCTGGCCCACCGGGCGAGCGCCTCGATCCGCCAGATCGAGACGGGTACGGCGCGGGTCGCGGAGGCCATCGCCAGCATTTCCGACCTGCTCCGCGAACAGGCCGCAGCCAGCGAGGAAGTCGCCGCCGGAGTGCAGGAGATGGCGGGGGTGAGCGAACGCAACGGCGAGTCCCTGCGCAGGGTCTCGAGCGCTGCCACCGAGGTCGCCGCGGTAGCCGGCCGGTTGCAGGAAGCGGCCAGACGCTTCAGGACCTGATCGGTGCGAGGCGGTGCGCCGGGTTGTCGGTCGCCCTGCCTACTGCGCCGGCTGTTGCAGCCGATCGCCGAACAGGCCGGCGATGCTTTCGTGGTGGCTGAGCACCGTCTTCTCGAAGTGTTCCGGCCGGACCCGGCACTCGTACTCGCTGGTCGCTGAAAAACCGCCGGTGTAGCCGGTATTCAGCCCGCCGAGGCGCGCCGCCAGGCTGGCGACGTTGAGCGCGACGAGGGCGACGTTCTTCGCCGTATCGGTCGCCTTGCTGCCGTCGCTGGTAGTGTTGACCAGTTCGCCGATCTCGTCGGTGGCGACGGTTTCCTGCAGCGAGATGCGCGCCTTGTTGCCGTCCGGGGTGATGAACGCGTAGCGGGTGACGGTATCGACGAAGCTCGCCGCGGCGCGCGTGCTGACCTTGCCGCTGCCCCAGAAGCTGCTGTCCGGCGTCAGTTGGCCGCCGAGAATGGTCAGGCGGACCTTGAGGATCGTCGCGCCGAGGCTGGTCGCGATCCGGCTCTCGATCTGCTGCGTCTGCGCGGCGGCAAAACCGCCCGCGAAACGCGTGCCGAAGGTGAGGAAATCGTCCTGTTTCTTCCTGCCGAACGAGAAGCTCGGCATGAACTGCGTCTCGTCGATCAGGTGCAGCGGCAGTCCCTGCGCCGTGAAGAACAACCCCTTGCCGGCCTTCGCGTCCTGCTCGCTCGGCAGTGGCTTGATTCCGGATGCGGCAAGCTCGGCGAACTCGGGCAGCGCAGCGAGTTCCGCGTGCTCGACCACCTCGATGCCGCGCGCGCGCAACTGCGCGACCGTCTGCTCGTAGAAGGCTTCGGTCATCGCCTGGAACTGCTCGTTGCTGCTGCCGACGAGCCGGATCGAGACGTCCGAGTCGGCGCCGATCATCGCCTCGAGGCCGCTGAGCGACTTGCTGTACTTCAGTTCGCTGACGAAATCCGCCATGAAGCTGGTGATCACGACGCGCTTCACCGAGGGCAGCACATCCGGATTCTCGACGCGGACGAGTTTCGCCGCCTGCGCCTTGAGGCCGTCCGTGGCGCCGGGTTCTGCGGCGCCAACGGGCGCCAGGGCGATGAAGAGGGCGGTGGCGACGAACAGATGCTGGCGCAGGCTTTTCACGACGGGACTCCCGGCTGATGGTCAAGGGGCGGCATTCTAGCGCTTCTGCAGCCGCCTGGGCGACCGTCGGCGGCCGGGCGATGTCGCGCCGCTGCCCGTCCCGGCGTCGCCGCCCGCAGCGGCTGGCGCTGTCGTCCGGTGCGAGGCGGGAGAGCAGGCGTGCCTGCCCCCCGCACGCACGGTTCCACACGGTTCCACATTGCGCTCTCCGCCCGCGTTCGGCGCCGGTCCCTCGATGGCGACGAGCCCGTAGAGTCGCTGGGACCCTCGGGGCTCGGCATCGCTGCGCAATGAATAGACGAAATTGTATGATAAACAATGATATAAGTGGCAAACAAGATAAACGACTTGAACTATGGTGCATCAGGACTTCTGATTAAGGATCCTCGCCAGCAGCCGGATTGATCCTCGAAAGAACACGAAATAATGACAGCAACCATCTGTTAGAAAGTAGATTTTGTTCCGTGATTTGGGGCCCGGTCGAGGTCCATGTGATCCATTGGATAAACAATGCCAATGATGCACGATGAGACTTTTCCCTGCCCGCCCGGCGCCGCATGCGAAATCGTCCTGTCAATCAGTCAGTTGCCGGCCATCGTCGCGATCACCGCTGCCGCCGGCGCCGCCGCGCAGAGCCCGGCGGCGCTGCAGCGCGCTGCTTTATAAAAAGATTTGGGTTGCGATCGTCTGGCGCAGGAAATAGAGTGGATTCATCGCTTCCGGTCGGCGCAGTCTCGTGGCAGTCACGCGGCGCGGCAGGAGGCCTTGGCGATGTCTGCAGTGCGTGCCCCCTTTGGTGTTGACGCGGGCGCAGCGGCTGCTTTCCCGGAGGAGCTGGATGGCAAACGTGTTCGCGGTGCACGCGGTCGGCAGTTCGATCGTGACCTTCCTGCGCAACACCTATCCGATCGAGATCGGCGGCCGCCCGCTGCCCGAATGCGACTTCGAGCTCGTCAGCGGCGGCCAGATGGCCAGCGAGGGCGAGGAGCGCAACCGCATCACGCTGTTCCTCTATCGCCTGACGGTCAACGAGCACTCGCGGCAGAGCGCGCACCTGCGCGGCTCGGGCAACGGCGTCGGGCCGCTCGGCCTCGACCTGCACTACCTGATGAGCAGTTGGGGGATGGCGGCGCAGGACGAGCAGGTGGCGCTGACCTGGGCGCTGCGCCAGTTGCACGAATATCCGGTGCTCGACGCCTCGTCGCTGACTCCCGATGCCGGCTGGGCGAGCGACGAGGTGATCCAGATCATCCCGGCCGAGCTGGCGACCGAGGACGTGATGCGCATCTGGGATGCGCTGACGCCTTCGTACCGGCTGTCGGTCTCCTACGTCGCGCGGCTCGTTCGCATCGATCCGGACAGCGACGCCGCTCAGTTCCGCCCGGTGGTCAGCGGGCGCTTCGCCTATGGCAGCGGGGCAGCGTGAGCAACCGGGCGCTGCACGAGCTCGAACGCGTCGAATGGCGCGTACTGGGGGCGCTGCGACCGGTCGACGGCACGACGGGCATCGTCGTGCGCGGCGCGCTCGAGGTCTCCGCCGCCGGTGCACGCATCGTCCGCAACCGCAGCGGCCTCTACGTCATCCACGAGTGGACGCGGCTCGCCAGCCATGCCGCCGCCTTCGATGCCCCGCCGGCGCAGCCGGCAGCCGGCAGCGAGCGGCTCGACATCGCGCTGCGCGACCCGAGCGGGCGCTACCTGCCGCGGCTGGTGTCGATCGCGCTGCCGCGCGATCCGCAGGCGGCGGGCGCCGATTCACTGTTCGCGGCGGTCGATGTGCCGCTCTACCCGAGCGCCATCGCCGGGCTCGGCACCAACTGGACCGAGTTGCGCGCGCGCATCAGCGCCAATGCCGACGGCGCCGCGCTCGGCGGCGCGCTGCTGCGCGTCGTCGCGGGCGGGCTGGTGCTCGCCCGCGGCATGAGCGACTGGCGCGGCGAGGCACTGGTGCCGGTGGTCGGCGTGCCGGTCACGACCTGGTCGGAAGACGAGAACGCGGTGGTGGTGAGCAGCATCGCCGCCACCGTCGAGATCCATTTCGATCCGGCGCTCGGCAGCCGCACGCCGTCTGCCGAGGTGCGTGCCGGCCGCCAGCCGGCGGTGCTGCGGCTGGTCGATCCGGCCGACATCGAAGCACGTCGCGCGGCGCTGCCGACGACGCAGCAGAACGTCAGCCTCGCTGCGCGGGGCGCCCTGAATCTCAACCTGGGGCTCGATCTGCCATAGGCAGCGAGTCCGTCATCCGGGCAGCACAGCGCCCGGAACGCTCGATCGAAGGAGACCTGCCATGCCCGAGTACCTAGCTCCCGGCGTCTATGTCGAGGAAACCAGCTTCCGCGCCAAGTCAATCGAGGGCGTCGGTACCAGCACCACCGCGTTCGTCGGGCCGACCCGCAAGGGCCCGTTCCGCGCCACGACGGATGACCAGGAAGTGCCCGAAATGCTCACCAGCTTCGGTGACTTCGAACGCATCTATGGTGGCATCTCGGACCTGGCGCTGACCGGCGCCTCGCCGGCCACCAACTATCTGGCGCACGCGGTGCGTGCCTTCTTCAACGAGGGCGGCTCGCGCCTCTATGTCTCGCGCGTCGTCGGCGCCGGTGCGGCCGCCGCCAGCGGCGCGATCACCCCCGGCGGCACGGCGGCGGCCGAGGCGGCGGCCTTCGTCGCGCGCTTCCCGGGCAGTCTCGGCAACGGTGTCGTCGTCGTGCGCGAGGTGCTGACGCCGGTCGCCGCGACGGCGATGGCCAACGCCCCGACCGGCACGCTGCTGGTCACCGGTGCCGGCGGCACGACCGCCTTCCACCTGAAGGTCGGCAACGACTGGCATCCGGCGACCGATCCCGCTGCCGCCGCCGAGGTGGCGGCAACGCTCGCCGCCGACACGCCGCGCATCGTCAGCCTGCTGGTGGTGGCGATCGACGCCGACGGCGAGGATCTGAGCTTCGAGGGGCTCGGCTTCGACCGCAGCCATCCGGCCTGGGTCGGGCACGTGATGTCGGCGACGCCGGCGCGCCGCGCCGATCACCTGCAGAACATGTTCGCCATCACCATCGGCGGCAACGTCAGCGCACTCGAACTGCACACCGCGCTGTTCACCGGTGCGGTGACCAACGCTGCCGGCCAGCTCGAGCGCAGCATCGCGCTGGCCGGCGGTCTCGACGGCGCGGCACCGGTGGCGGCGAACTACTCGCTGGCGCTCGGCGAACTGTCGGGTCTGGAGGACATCTCGATCGTCGCCGCGCCGGGTTCGTCGGCCTACGCCGAGACGCAGGCGATCAACAACCTGCTGATCGCGCACGCCGAGTCGCGCCGTGCCTACCGCATCGCCGTCCTCGACCTGCCGCGCGACCAGACGCCAGGCCAGGCGCGCACGCTGCGCGGCCTCATCGACTCACGCTACGCGGCGGTGTATTACCCATGGGTGGTGGTGCCGAACCCGCTGGCGCGGCCTGGTCGCGAGGACATCCCGCGCGAACTGGCGCTGCCGCCGTCGGGCTTCGTCACCGGCATCTACGCCCGCAATGACGTCGAGCGCGGCGTCTGGAAGGCGCCGGCGAACGAGGTCGTGCGCGGTGCGCTGCGCTTCGAGATCGACGTCAACTTCGCGCAGCAGGAGATGCTCAATCCGCTCGGCGTGAACTGCCTGCGCTATCTCTCCGGCCGCGGCTTCCGCGTCTGGGGCGCGCGCCTGGCCTCGTCCGATCCGGAGTGGAAGTACGTCAATGTGCGCCGCTACTTCAACTATCTCGAGTCCTCGATCGACCGCGGCACGCAGTGGGCGGTGTTCGAACCGAACGGCGAGCGGCTGTGGGCGAACGTGCGGCAGACGATCTCCGACTTCCTCTACAACGAGTGGCGCAACGGCGCACTGCTCGGCGGCAAGACCGAGGAGGCCTATTTCGTCCGCTGCGACCGCAGCACCATGACCCAGAACGACCTCGACAACGGTCGTCTGGTCTGCCTGATCGGCGTGGCGGTGATCAAGCCGGCCGAATTCGTCATCTTCCGCATCGGCCAGAAGACCGCCGATGCCCGTGCCTGAGCGAGAGGGAATGAACCATGGCTGAGCGAATCACACCCTACGGCGCCTTCAACTTCGTCGTCAGCTTCGACGGCGGCGAGGAGTTCGGCGGCTTCTCCGACGTCTCGGGAATCGGCACCGAGGTCACCATCGCCGAGTACCGTGCCGGCAACGACAAGGAAAACCACGTGCGCAAGGTGGCCGGGGTGCACAAGGTCAGCGACGTGACGCTGAAGCGCGGCATCGTCAATTTCGACAGCCTCTGGGCGTGGATCGACGAGACCCGCACCGCCGGTCCGGCGGCGCAGAAGACCGTCGCCATCAACCTCCTCGATGAGGCGCACAACCCGGTGCGGACGTGGCTGCTGCGCGGCTGCATCCCGATGAAGTACACCGGCCCGACGCTGGCCGGCAAGGGCGGCGGCGACGTCGCGCTCGAGGAGATCGTGCTCGCCGCCGAAGGCTTCGAGATCCAGGCCTGATGCCGGGCGGCGCAGCGTAGGCGATGAACGGGCTCTTCTTCGAAATCGCGCCGCCGGCGGCGGCGGCCGACCCGAACCGGGTCGATGTCGCCTGCTTCATCGGCTTCGTCGGCCGGCGATCGTCGCCGCTGCCGGCTGGCGTGCGCACGGCGCTGGCGGCCGGCGGCTGGCTCGCCGGTCCGTGGGCGCGGCCGGCGGAGGAGATCGAGGCGTTGTTGCAGGTGCCGGTGGTGGTCGAGAGCTGGAACGCCTTCGCCGCCCTCTATGCCTGGGAGACACGGCCGGTCGGCGGCGGGCCTCGCCGCTGCGCGAGCTATCTCGGCGCCGCCGTGCGCAGTTTCTTCGCCAGCGGCGGGCGGCGGGCGGTGATCGTCCGCTGCGGCGATCCCTGGCCCTACCTCGAGGCGGCCGGCGAGCGCGGCGCGCAGCGCGCGGCGAGGCTGGCGGCACTGCTGGCGCCGGCGGCGACGCCGCTCGACCCGACGACCTGGCGCGGCATCGGCCATCTCGCCGGGGTGCCCGAGGTGTGCTTCGTCTGCCTGCCGGATCTCGCCGACATCTGCGCCGCCGAACCGGCGGTCGTCGATGTCGCCGTCGAGGCGCCGGACTCGCCGGAAGTCTTCGTCGAGTGCTCGGTCGATGTGGCGCCGGCGGTCGAGGAGGACGTCGGGTTGCGCGACCTGTCGCCGCCACGCGCCGACGACGCCGGTTTCGTCGCCTGGCGCGACGCCCTCGGCAGCGCCCGCGAGCGGCTGGCGCGCGGGCATCGCGAGATGCTCCTGCTGGCGGCGCTGCCCTTGCCGCGGCGCGATGCGCGCAATGCCGCCGCCTGGGCGCAGGCGGACTTTCTCGCCTACCTCGACGAGGCCGGCATCCTTGCCGCGCCCGACAGCAGCAACGGTGGTCGCGCGCTCGGCAGCGCCTTCGTCCAGCTCGCCTGGCCGTGGCTGCGAACGCGCTTCAGCGCCGACCTGCCGGGGACGCTGGAAGCGCCCGAGGGGCTCCTCGCCGGCCTGCTGGCGGCGAACGCGCTCGCCCGCGGCACCTTCCGCTCGCTTGCCGGCAGCCGCCTGGCGGCGGTGTCCGGCAGCGAGCCGGTGCTCTCGTGCAGCGGCCTGGCGGCAACGCCGGCCGACCGCCTGGCGCAGCGCGTCTGCCTGGTCGCTCCGTCGCCCGATGGCTGGGTGCTGCATTCCGACGTCAGCGCCAGCGCCGATCCCGCCTGGCGGGCCGGCGGCGTCACCCGCCTGCTCGGCGCGCTGCTGCGCGCCGCGCGGCGCAGCGGCGAGGCGGCGCTCTTCGAGGCCAGCGGGCCAGCGCTGTGGCGGCGCGTCGAGCAGGGACTCGGGCAGTTGCTGACCGCTTTCTGGCGTGCAGGCGGACTCGGTGGCGCGTCGCCGCAGGAGGCGTTCAGCGTCCGCTGCGACCGCAGCACGATGAGCCAGAACGATCTCGACAACGGCCGCCTGCGCGCCGAGGTCAGCATCCTGCCGCTGGCGGCGGTCGAGCGCATCACCGTCGTCCTCGATCTCACCGGCGGCGGCATCGGCGAAGCGCTGGCCGAGCCGCTGCGCGAGGTGGCGTGATGAACGACCTGCCGCTGCACGTCTTCCGCTTCCATGTCAGCTTCAGCCAGCAGTCGCTGGCAAACCCGAGCGGCGCCGCGGTCCCTCTCTGCCGCGGCGCATTCTCGGAGTGCACCGGGCTGGAGGCGACGATGGAGCCGAAGGTGATCAAGGTCGGCGGCAGCAACTACGGCGCCGTGCAGCGCGCCGGCCCGGTGAGCTTTGCCACCGTCGTCCTCAAGCGCGGCATCAGCGACACGCGCGACCTCTGGAACTGGTTTGCCAAGGTCGGCGCGGGTGCCTACGCCTATCGCCTGCAGGTCGAGATCGAGATGCGCGACAGTGCTGACGAAGCGGTGCTGCGCTGGGCGCTGCGCCGCGCGATCCCGGTCAAGTTCAAGGCCGCCGACCTCAATGCCAAGGGCAACGAGATCGGCATCGAGGAACTGCACCTGGCCCACGAGGGCCTGGTGCTCGTGAGCTGAGGCCGGCGATGCCCGAGTTTCCCAACGACATCAGCGACACGCCCGCGACCTTCGAGACGATGACCGGCCCGAAGGTGACGGTGCCGGTTCATTTCAATCCGGCGAGCCTGCAGCACACGGTGTCGAACACGCTGAAGGAAGAAGGCCAGGGGGCGAAGAAGAAGCAGTACGTCAGCCAGACGACCGCCAAGCTGACGATGGACGTCGTCTTCGACACCACCGACACCGGCGAGGACGTGCGCATCACGACCAACAAGATGGCGCAGTTGCTGCAGCCGGTACCGGAGGGGCAGAGCAAGAAGGTGCCGCCGCTGGTGAAGTTCAGCTGGGGTGCCTATTCCTTCACCGGCATGGTCGAGCAGTACAAGGAGACGATCGACTTCTTCGCCGTCGGCGGCCTGCCGCTGCGCTCGTCGATCAACCTGACGCTGTCGAGCCAGGAGGTCAGCTTCGAAGGCGGAACGAGCGGCGACCAGGCTTCGGTCGACGCCGACCTCGCCGCCGAGCCGGTCGTCGTGCCGGACGAAGAGGGCCCGCTCGGCGGGCCGCAGGGTGCAGCGAACAAGGCCGGCGATCCGCGTGCGGCACGCGGCATCGCCGCCGCCAACGGCGCCTCGAGCCTGCGCTTCGGCGGCGGTGGCGGGCTCGCCGTCGGCGCTTCGGCCAGCGTCGGCTTCGCTGCCGGGGCATCGGTCGGTGTCGGCTTTTCCGCCGGTATCGGTGCCTCGGCGGGTGCTGGCTTTGCCGTGGCGGCGGCTGCCGGCGGCGGCGTCAGCCTGCTGCCGGCGGCAGCCTTCGCCGCCGGTGGCGGCGCCGGTGGTGTCGGGCTGGGAGTCGGTGCCGGGGTTGGCGTGGGGGTCGGTGGCGGCATGGCGATCGGTGCGGGCGCCGGCGCCAGTCTGGGAATCGGCGCCGGCGCGGGCATCGGCGGCGGCGCCAGTCTGACGCTTGGCGCTGCCGGCGGCTCCTTCGCCGGGCTGCGGGTCGACAGCAAGCCGACTTCGCGCGCCCTGTCGCCGAGCCGCCTGCTGCAGGAATCGGCGGGCATCTCGAGCGCCGGCAAGGTGGCCGTCGGCGGGCGCCTGCTCGACGGTGGCGGTAGCGGCCTGAAGGCCGATGTCAGCGGCGAGGCCGAGTTCGTCATCGGCGCGCGCGCCTGAGGGAGAGTGAAAGGATGCCGATCAGGATCGAAGAGATGCAGGCCGAGGTCAGCCCGGAGCGGCAGGAAGAGCCGGCTGAGGGCGGTGCGCCGGCGGCCGCTGCGGGACGCGAGCGCGAGCTGCTGCCCGGCGTGCTGCGCGAACTGGCGCTGCGCGACGAGCGCCGGCGGCGCTGGCTGGCGGACTAGGGGCAGGGCGCCATGCCGGTCGAGACCTCGGTCAGTCGCGCTGCCGTCTATCGTGCCCGGCCGACGCTGCGGCTGGCCGGGCGGGAGGATCTGCGCGTCTCCGAACTGCTCATCGGTATGCGCATCGAGGAGTCCGAGGGCGGCATGACGACGGCCGAACTGCGCTTCTCGAACTGGGCGAGCACCACCGATGGCAACGCCGAGTATGCCTTCGAGGATGGCTCACGGATGACGCTGGGAACGGCGATCGAGGTATACAGCGGCGACGAGGGCCAGCCGCGCGAGCTCTTCCGTGGTGTGGTCAGCGGCCTCGAGGCCGACTTCGCGCCGGGGGCGCCACCGGAACTCGTGGTGCTCGCCGAAGACGCGCTCGGGCGGGCGCGAATGGCCCGCCGCAGCAAGGTCTACAGCGACATGCCGCCGGCCGACGTGGTCAGCGCGGTCGCCGGCGAACTCGGGCTGCGGCCGTCGGTGCAGGGACTGAGCACACCGGTCGGCACCTGGGCGCAGCTCAACGAGAGCGATCTCGCCTTCCTGCGGCGGCTGCTCGGCCGTTTCGACGCCGACCTGCAGATCGTCGGCGACGAGTTGCAGGTCGCACCCCGCGGCGACGTGCGGCGCGGCGAGCTGCAGCTCGAGCTGCACGGACAGCTGGCGCGCGCGCGCGTCGTGGCCGACCTGGCGCAGCAGGTGACGAGCGTCAGCACCGCCGGCTGGGACCCGGTCGGCGGCAGCGAGGTCAGCGGCGAGGCCAGCAGTCTGGCGCATGGCGGTCCGGGCAGCGGCAGCAGCGGCGCCGACTGGCTCGCGCGGGCGCTCGCGCCGCGCCACGAGCACATCGCCAACCTGGCGCTGGCGAGCGCTGCCGAGGCGCAGGCAGTGGCCGAGGCAGCCTTCGACCAGCGCGCGCGGCGCTTCGTCCGCCTCGAGGGCGTCGCCGAGGGCAACGCCCAGTTGCGCGTCGGCACGACGGTCAGCGTCAGTGGCCTCTCGCGTCGCTGGGACAACAGTTACTACGTCGTCGCGGCGCGCCACCTCTACGACGTGCGCGCCGGCTATCGCACCGAGTTCGTCGGCGAGTGCGCCTGGCTGGGAGACGGGTGATGGACCGCGCCTGCCATTTCCAGCCCGCAGCCGGCTGGCTCAACGGCGCGCAGCTGGCACGCGTCGTCGATCTCTCCGATCCCGAGCGGCGCAACCGGGTGCAGGTGCGACTGCTCGCCTTCGACGGCGTCGACGGGCAGGACGCGCCGCTCTGGGCGCGCGTCGTCTGTCCGTTCGCCGGTGCCGACCGCGGCGCCTTCCTGATGCCGGACGTCGATGACGAGGTGCTGGTGGTCTTCGTGCAGGGCGATGTACGTCATCCGCTGGTGCTCGGCGGGCTGTGGAACGGCAGCAGCGCATCGCCGGCCGATCTCGGCGACGAGGGCAACCGCTTCAAGCGCATCCGCTCGAAGAACGGCGTCACCATCACCCTCGACGACCAGCAGGGGCAGGAGAAGCTGCAGCTCGAGACCCCCGGCGGGCAGAAATTCACCCTTTCGGACGGACCCGGCAAGGTCACGCTCGAGGACTCGAACGGCAACAGGGTGGTGATGGAGGCGGCGCGGATCAGCGTCACCGCCAGCGCCGAGGTCAAGGTCGACGCGCCACAGGTCAAGGTCAGCGCCGGCATGGTGACGGTCGATGCCGCGCTCGCCAAGTTCTCGGGCATCGTCAAGTGCGAGGTGCTGCAGGCGACCTCGGTCATCTCCACCAGCTACACACCGGGAGCGGGGAACATATGGTGAAGCATCACGAGGTGATCCTGTCGGCGCCGCGCGACCTCGCCACTGGCGGCGCGCCGGCGATCCTGCAGCGCAGCGACGAGGACTTCATCGAAGCGGTGCTGGCCGGCCTGCGCGATGCCGGCGGTCGCGTCGCACTGCGCGCCAGCCTGGCGCGGCCCGCCAGCGTCGCCAGCGGCAGCGATTCGCGACCGCGCGGCGGCAAGGCGAGCGGTCGCGAGCTGTTCAACAACCTGCGCCGCGCCAGCCGCAAGCTGGGTCTCGCCGGCGGGCGGGTGGCGGCCGTGCCGACGGCGGGGAGCGCGCAGGACGCGACGGCGCGGATCGAGGAGATCCGCCGCGCGGCGACTGGCGAGTCGCTGCTGAAGCTCTTCCAGCCGATCCAGCGGCAGTTCCACATGGCGCTGATGGAAGCGCGCTGCGATACGCCGGGCGAGCCGCGCATCGATCCGCAACGCGTCGATGGCGCCGGCCTGGTGATCCGTCGCCTGGTGCGCGACGCCAGCGGTCGCGAGCTGAAGCAGGGCTGGATGCGTTCCGGCGACAGCCTGCGCGGCTGGGTGCGCGTCAGCACCGCCGCCGACGGCGCGGCCAGCGGCAATCGGCACGATCCCGACGCGCTGCGCCGCCTGGACCGCCCGAGCACCGGCCAGCCGGTGCTCGACGACGAAGTGCGGCTGCTGCTTGCCGCCCAGGAGGATGCGCTGCTCGACGAAGCGGTGGTGCCGATGTTCCTCGCGCCACCCGACGTCTGCGCGGCTGCCGGCGCGACGCTGTTCTACGGCCTGGTGCCGACGACGAGCAGCGAGAAAGCCGAGGGCGGTGCGCCGCGTTTCGACGAGCAGGCCTTCGGTCCGGCGAGCAGCGACTTCATGGCGCATCTGGTCGGCCCGCTGCGCGGCCTCGCCGACAGTCTGCCACGGCCGGGGCGGTCGCTGACGCCGGACCTGGCGGCGATCGCCGGCAATCCGGCGGACAGCGACCAGGGCAGCATGAAGCGCCTGCTCCTGCTCCTGCGCCAGCTGGCGGTGGAGTTCGACGCCTTCGGCGACCACGCCGAGGGCGACGCGCTGCAGACGCTGCTCGACGGCATCGCGCTGCCGCTCGCCGATGCCGCCGGCAAGCCGATCGCGGGCAGCAGG
This sequence comes from Accumulibacter sp., assembly GCF_023806635.1. Taxonomy (GTDB): domain Bacteria; phylum Pseudomonadota; class Gammaproteobacteria; order Burkholderiales; family Rhodocyclaceae; genus Accumulibacter. The sequence goes on along the minus strand of NZ_JAMTDQ010000043.1, from coordinate 20,067 downwards.
CCGGCGGGCGTCTTCCTGGCGGAGGCGAGCCGCATCCTGCTCGATGGCGAGGCGATTTCGCCGCCGCCGGCGATCCCGGCCGCCTGGCCAGCGCTCGACGGCGCGCGCAGCACGGCGCTGGCGAGCGCGCTGTCGGCCTGCCTGCAGCGCCGCTTCGACGCCGTCAGCGGCGTCGCCGGCCGCTTCGACGACCCCGCCGCGCGCTACGTCCTGCGCGCCTTCGTCCGCCTGAAGCCCGAGGGACACTGCCCGCAACGCACGGTGTGGAGCGACTACAGCCCACCGTTCGTCATCGCGCCGTGGTACGAGGGCGGTGGCGCGCCGCCGGTGCAGGTGCCGCTGCCCGACCCGAGCGATCGCGAGATGCTGAAGAAGCTGGTGCCGAACGTCGCCTTCACGGTGCCGGCGTCGCTGCAGAACCTGCTGGCGGGCGATCCGCTCGACCTCATGGAGGGCAAGAAACCGGCCGACAGCGGCCTCAAGCTGGGCTGGATCTGCAGCTTCAACATCCCGATCATCACCATCTGCGCCTTCATCGTGCTCAACATCTTCCTGTCGCTGTTCGACCTGTTCTTCCGCTGGATGATGTTCATCAAGATCTGCATCCCGTTCCCGAAGAAGGGAGGAGGTGAGTGATGAACAGCAGCCCGTTGCCGCGTCCGCTACTCGGCTGGCCGCTCTTCGCGCTGCCGGACGAGCATGGACGGCTCGACTGGCCCGATCTGGAAGCCAGCGTGCGCCAGTCGATCCGCGTCATCCTGAGTACCCGTCCGGGCGAGCAGCTGATGCGCCCGGAGTTCGGTGCCGGCCTCGATCGCCTGCTGCACGCACCGAACAACCTGGCGACGCGGCGCCAGATCCGCGACTGGGTGATGGACTCGCTCGCTCGCTGGGAGCGCCGCATCCTGCTCGACCGGGTCGAGGTCTTCGAGGTTCCTGAGCAGCCCTCCGACCTGCGGCTCGAGATCGCCTACCGACTCGCCCGCTCCGGCACACCCGGCGCGCTGGCCGTCACCGTTCGCCTGGAGGAGGGCTGATGCCGATCCTGCCACCCCGTCTTGACGACCGCAGCTTCGACGATCTGCTCGAGGATCTGCTGGCACGCATCCCGGCGCATACGCCGGAATGGACCAACCCGCGCCTCGGCGACCCCGGCCGGACGCTGCTGGAGCTCTTCGCCTGGCTCGGCGATGCGCTGCTCTATCGCGTCAACCTGATTCCCGAACGGCAGCGGCTGGTCTTCCTCAAGCTGCTCGGCCAGGGCCTGCGGCCGGCGCGGCCGGCGGCGACGATCGTCAGCCTGGCGTTTGCCCAGCCGACCGAGCTGACCGGACTGACTCTCGCCGCCGGCGCCCGCATCAAGGCGCCGCTGCCTTTCGAGACGCTGGCCGAGACGACGCTGCTGCCAGTGGCTGGCGAGGCGTGGAGCAAGCAGCCTCTGGCCGACGGCGAGGCGGCGCGTCTCGAGGCGGTGCTCGCCGGCCTGCAGAAGCTGCACCGCATCGATACCGCCGCCAGGGGCTACCTGGCGACGCCGCTCTTCGTCGGCGGCCAGGCGGCGAGCGGCGATGGCGTCGATGTCTTCGCCGACAGCGTCGACCGGGCGCTCTGGCTGGCGCTGCTGGCGCCGGTCGCGCAGCGGCCCGAGCAGCAGGCGGCGACCAACGCGGCCGCGCGTGCGGCGCTCGGCGGCGGCGACAGCGGCGCGACGGCGCTGTTGTCGATCGGCGTCGTGCCGGCGATCGCGGCGCCGGCGCTGTTCGAGGAAGTCGGGCCGCGCGCCCGCGTGGCGGTGCTGTGGGAAGTGGTGACACGCGCCGCCGACGGCATCAACGCCGATTACCTGAGCGTCGAGCCGCTGCCAGGCGAGGCCAACGACACGACCGCGGGACTGACCCGGCCGGGTGTGCTGCGCCTGCCGATGCCCGACGAGTCGCTGCTCTGGGCACCGGTCAACGACGTCGGCGAGAACCCGCGCGCCGGTGTCGGCGACAATCCGCCGCGCATCGACGATCCGGAGAAGGCGGTGCGTCTGGTCGGCTGGCTGCGCCTGCGGCCGCGGCCGGGCAGCGGCGTCGCCAGTCTCAGGCTCGCCTGGGTGGGCATCAACGCCGTCGCGGTCGATCAGCGCAGCACGGTCGGCGGCCGCGTGCTCGGCGTGTCGACCGGTGCCGCCGACCAGGTCTTCCGCCTGCCGGCCGGTTCGGTCGATGTCGACACGCTGCAGATCCAGGTCGAGGAGCCGGGCCGTGGATACCAGCCGTGGCAGCGGGTCGACGACCTCGCCGCGATCGCCGCCGACCCGCTGCTGGCGCGCGAGGCGGCGGTGTTCGAGATCGATGCCGAGGCCGGCAGCCTGCGCTTCGGCGACGGGGTGCGCGGCCGCGTCCCCGAGCGGCAGATGCGGGTCCGCCTCGCGCATGGGCGCTTCGGTGGCGGTCGCGCCGGCAACCTGCCGCCGGCGAGCCTGAGCGAGGTGACGACGGCCAGCATCGTCGGCGCGCAGCGGCCGCTGCCGGCGATCAAGGTTCTGCAGCCGCTCGCCAGCGAGGGCGGTGAGGACGCCGAGACGCTGGCGCGGGCGGAACAGCGGATCCCGTCGCTGTTGCGGCATGGCGAGCGGGCGGTGACCGCCGACGACTACCGGCGCCTGGCGCAGGAGGTGCCGGGGACCGACGTCGCGCGTGTCGAGGTGATGCCGCGTTTCAAGCCGCGCGAGCGCCGCTTCGGGGTTCCCGGCGTGGTCAGCGTCATGGTCCTGCCGGCGCGGGCCTTCGGCAAGGCGCCGAACCCGCGCCCCGACCGTCCGTTCATCGAGCGCGTGCATGCCCACCTGGAGCAGCGCACGCCGCTCGCCAGCGAGCTCTACGTCATCGGCTGCGAGTACGTGCCGCTGGGGGTCGCCGTCGGCGTGCGGATGCGCGACGGCTTCGGCCGCGAGGCGGTGCTGTTCGAAGTCCGCGAGGCCCTGCGCCGGCTGCTCTGGCCGCTGCCACCGTACGGTGCCGGCGGCAGCGGCTGGCCGCTCGGGCGGACGGTGCGCGAGCGCGAGCTGGAGGTCGAGGTGTCGCGGGTGGCCGGCGTCGCCGAGGTCGGCGGCATCAACCTCTTCGAACGTGTCGACATCGACGGTCGCGGCCAGTGGCGGCTGCTGACGCGCAATACCGCCGACGGCAGCCAGTCGCTCGAACTGACGGCATGGCAGCTGCCCGAGCTGCTGAGCGTCGTCGCGGTCGACGACAGCGCGGCCGGGGGCGGCGCACCGGTAGACCTGTCGGCGACGGCGAATCCCTTCGCCGACGAGGCCGCAGTGGCGGTACCGGTCGTTCCCGAGGTGTGCTGATGGATGCCAACGGCCAGCGCTTCTGGTTGCTTGCCGAACACCGGCACTGGCCGGGGCGCAGTCACGTCGATTTCCGCCCCGGCTGCCGCGCCTTGCGGCTGGCGAGCGAGCGCCGCCTCGGCGCGCCCGTCGCCGATGCGGCAACGATCGCCGCCGCGGCGCTCGAGCGCTTGCCGCGCGCCGTCGACCGGCACGGCGCCAGCGCGCACTGGGACGAGACGGCGATGGCGATCGTCGCCCGCAGCCACCTGCCGGCTGCCGCGAATGTGCTGGCGCTCGGCGAGCGGCCGCAGGACTTTGCCGTCGGCTTCGACGACGTGCTCTACGTCGCGCTCGGCGAGCGCGTGCTGCTGCACGACCTGCGCGGCCGCTGGCGCGATGTCGTCCTGCCGACGCCGGGCTTCCAGCCGTGGCGGATCGCCGCTGCGCCAGCCGGCGGCGTCTGGCTGCTCGAGCGCGCGAGCGGTCGCATCGGCCGCCTCAGTGGCTGCGTGCTGGCCGAGCGACCGGCCGCCGAGTACGCTGCGACGACCTTCCGGCCGGTGGCCGAAAACCCGACGCCGCCGACGCTGAGCCTGTTGGCCGGGGTGCTGTGGCCGGCCGGCGAGCGGCCGCAGGCGATCGCCGCCGCCGGCGACCTGCTCCTCATCCTCTCCTGGGTCGGCGATGGCGAGAGTCGCCTGCGCCTGCTCGAGCCGCGGCGCGGCACCCTCGGCGCGGCGCAGACGCTCGCCGGAGCGGCCTTCGCCTATGCCATCGACTGGCTCGCCGAGGGCCGCGTGGCGGTGCGGCTGCCGGGCCGGCGCGACGTGCCGGTGTGGCTGCCGGCAGTGGCGGCGAGCAGCGACAGCGTCCTCGAGGCGGGCGGCGACATCTACCCGCTGGCCGCCGATGCCGAGGAGGCGCCTTTTGCCCACCGCCTCGACGAGCCGCCGCGCTACCCGCTGCGCGGCGGCGGCGTCGAGCCGCTGCACCGGCTGTCGGTGGCGAACCTGGCGCGGCGCGGCGAGGCGGCGAACTTCTCTGCTGCCGACGTCCACCCGCTCGACAGCGGCGATCAGCAGACGGTCTGGCACCGGCTCTTCGCCGAGGCACGGCTGCCGGCGGGCTGCGGCCTCGTCGTCTGGCTGGCGGCGACCGCCGAGCCAAGTCCGGCGACGGCGGCCGAGTGGCATGCGCACGTCTTCGGCGAGGTGGCGGCAGAGGCGCTGCCCGGCGGGCCGCTGCCGCGTGCCGTCTGGGAGCGGCAGCCCTCCGAATTGCCCGGCCACCCGGGACTCGGCGCCTGGGGCGCGCCGCAGGCGGGCCGCGCCGGGCTCTGGTCGGTGCTGATCCAGCGGGCGCAGCGGCGGGTGCGCGCGCTCTCCGGGCGCTACCTCTGGGTGCGGGTCGAGCTGCATGGCGATGGCCGCGATTCGCCCGAGCTGGCGGCGCTGCGCGCCTACGCGGCACGCTTCTCCTACCGCGATCGTTACCTGCCGCGGCTCTACCGCGAGAGCGAGTTCGGTGCTGCCGCCGAGCTGCCCGGGTCGTCGGTGGCGAGCGTGGACCCGCTGCTCGCCGCCGATCTCGATGCCGCGGTCGTCCCCGCCGCGCTGCGCGCTTCGCTCGCGCTGGGTGAGGCGGCGCGGGTCGAGGTGATCGGCGCCGGCAGCCTGTGGCAGCTGCGCGACGGTGCGGCGAGTTGGACGCTGCGTCGCGAGGCGGCAGCGATCGTCGCCTATCGGCCGCAGGCGACGCCGGCGGATTTCCTCGAACGCCTGCTCGGCAACGTCGAGGGTGTCCTGACGCCGATCGAGGATCGCGTCGCCGCGGCGCACCTGTGCAGCGATCCGGCGGTCGCGCCGGCAGGCGCGCTCGACTGGCTCGCTGGCTGGATCGGTGTCGCCTTCGATGCGGCGTTGCCGGAGGCGCGGCGACGCGAGTGGCTGGCGCGTGCGAGTGACTTGGCGCGTCATCACGGCACCCGCCGTGGGCTGCGCCTCGCCCTCGACATCGCCAGCGATGGCGGCGTGCGTGGCGGCGAGATCATCGTCGTCGAGGGTTTCCGCATGCGCCGACTGATGAGCACGCTGCTCGGCGTCAACCTCGAGGTGGCGGACGACCCGCTGCTGCCCGGCCTGGTGATCAGTGGCAATTCGGTGGTTGGCGACACGCTGGTTCTCGGCGAGGCCGAGCGCCTCGAGCTGCTGGCGCTGTTCCGTGCCGAAGTCGGCTCGCCGGCCGAGCAGGAAGCGCTTCTCGCCTTCTACGACCAGCTCGCGCACCGGGTGCTGGTGCTGGTGCACCAGGCGGTCGCGGCGCAGGATCTCGGACTGATCCGCCGCATCGTCGAGCTCGAGTCGCCGGCGCACGTCGAAGTGCAGGTGGCGACCGCCACCTGGCCGCTCCTCGTCGGCATCGCCAGCTTGGTCGGCGTCGACACCTACCTCGGCCCGCCGCGGCAGCGCTTGCCGGCGCGGGCAGAGGTGAGCAGCCTGGGCAACGGCGATCGCGTACTCGGCGTCGGCAGCCTCGACCCGCGCCTCTCCGGTGCCAGCGGCGAGGTTGCCGGACCCGCCGCCGCGCGCCCGTTGGCGGTCGCCGGACCGGACAGGAGCGTCGCGCACGGGCGTTCCTTCGTTCTCGACGGCGGCGGCTCGACGGCGGCGGCTGGCCGCCGCATCACCGAATATCGCTGGCGTCTCACCGAATAGACGCCGGCACCGCAGTACCTCAACCCGACCCAAGGAGCCCGACATGGCCGATTTCATCATCAACAACGACGTCCGGACCGACACCCCGACGGTCGAGGTCACCATCTCGCCGAACAACCCGCTGCCGCTCGGCCGCCACACTTTCCGCCTGGTGGTGGTCGATGACTCGGGCAACAGCTCGATTCCGGACGAGGTCACGGTCATCGTCGCCGATTCGCAGAATCCCACCGCCGTCCTCGCGGCGCCGCGCAGCGTCGGGTTCGGCAGCAGCTTCAACCTCGACGGCACTCGTTCCTTCGACGCCGGTGGCGGGCGCGTGGTGAGCTACCTGTGGACCTACCTCGGGCAGCCGTGAGCAGGGTGCCGGAGTCGATGCCATGACCACCTTCGTCCGCGGCCGCACGCTCAGGACCAGCGATGCGACGGTGGTGGTCGACGCCGGTCTGGCGGTCGGCACCCACCGCTTCCAGCTCGAGGTGCTGACCAGCGATGGCCGCCGCAGCGCGCCCGATGTCTTGGACATCGTCGTCGCGCGCGTCCCGCTCGGCCCCGTACGCCCGCAGCTCACGGCTGGCGGCGGCGGGCTCGTGACGCCGGTCGTGACGCCGGTCCGGCCGAACCGTGTGCCCGCTCGACCACGTGCCAGCAAGCGACGCGAGTCGGCCCAAGACAGGAGCGAAACATGAACAGCCCTCGGCGCCCGCCCTCGGACGATCCACTCTACGCGCTGCCCGACGCGGCGCGGCCGCACTACGCCACCGGCATGCTGCTCGACGCGACCGATTTCGCCGACGAGCAGACCTACCATCGTAACCGTCTCGCCCGCGCGCTGGCCTTTGCCAGTGGGGCGGGGGCACGCCGCCTGCCGCCCGGCAGCGACCCGGCGACCGCCGGCGCCACCGGCCTCTTCGCCGGCGGCACGCTCGCCGGCCTGCGCGTGCGGCAGGTGCCGGCGACGGCAACCAGCGTCGAGGAAATCCGCATTGCCCCCGGACTCGCCGTGGACCGCCTCGGTCGTCTGGTGGAGCTGCCGCGCGCGGTGTGCCTGCGCGTCGAACGCTGGTTCGATGGCGAGTTGCAGCGCGACGGCGGCGACGGACTGCGCCTGGCGGCACTCGACGACCCGGGCCGCTTCGCCAGCGCGCGCCTGCTCGCGGACGGGCCGGCACTGGCGCCGCGGGCGGTGATCGCCGATGTCTTCATCCGCTTCGTCACCTGCCGCCAGGCGCTGACGCCGGCCTTTGCCAGCGGCCCCTTCGATGCGCTCGACGCGGTGCAGACGGCGCGTCTGCGGGATGCCTGGGAGGTCCATCTGGTGCTGCGCGGCGATGGCCTGGACGACGCTTTCAGCGGCTTGCCGCAGCAGGATCGGGATCTCTCGGCGCTGACTGCCGGCGAACGGCGTGCCGCGCTGCACGACGCGGTCCTCGACGGCTGGCCGGATCTCGGCGCGAGCAGTGCCGGCGCCGGCGAACTGGCGCCGCCGCCCGGACATCCGCCCGGCCTCGATCCGACCGCGGTCTTCCTGGCGCGTGTCTTCCTTGCCGTCGCTGCCGGCGATCCGCCGCAGCGCGACGGTGACGCCGTCGTCGACAACGGCGGCCGGCGCGTGCTGCCGCATCTCGGGCTGCTCGCCGGCGCCGTCGGGCTTGGCGGATGAACAGCAACCACACTGGCGCGGCAAGTGGCGCCCTGGAGGACGAGTCATGAACCTGAGCACTGGCGAAAGCCGCGTCAAACTGGCACCCGATCAGGTGGCATCCCTGCGGACTGCCGGCGTGCTGATCGAGGACGCGCGCCGCGAAAGGCCGCGCTATTTCGACGGTCGTTTTCTCGCTGCGCGCGACCTCACCCGCGACCAGGAATACATCCTGACGCGCGAGGCCGATCTCGGCCAGGCGGCGGGCAGTGGCGTCGCGCGCGGCCTCGACGTCGAGCGCGGCAGCGCCGGCGACCGCGTCACCATCACGGCCGGTCATGGAGTCACGCCGGCCGGCGAACTGGTCCTGTTGCCGCGCCCGCTCGAGCTGCGTCTGGCCGATGTGCCGCGGGCACAGCAATTGACGGCGCGCTTCGGCCTCGGCAGGTGGCCGCAGCCGCCGCTGCGCAGCCGCAACGGACTCTTCGTGCTGGCGCTGCGGCCGGTCGAGTTCACCGCCAACCCGGTCGGCGCCTATCCGACGTCGATCACCGGCCAGCGCACCGTCGAGGATGGCGATGTCGTCGAAGCGACCGCGATCGTCCTCGTGCCGTGGCAGGACGACGGCGCCGCCGATGCCCTGGCCGCCCGTCGCGGGCGCGCGGCCGCGGCGATCTTCGGCGGCGATGGCGTCCGCGGCGTCTCGGCCGACGTCCTGCCGCTGGCCATGCTGGCGCTGATGAACAATGTCGTCGTCTGGCTCGACGAGGCGCTGGTGCGGCGCGAACTCGGTGCCGACCGTGCCGACCTGCCGGGCCTCGGCCATTCCCCGCGGGCACTGCGCCTGGCGCATCTGGTACAGCACCAGGTGCACCTGGCCGACATCCTGGCGGCGAGCGGTGGCCGCGGCTTCGCGGCGCGCGAGAACTTTCCGCTGCTGCCGCCGGCGGGCCCGCTCCCGGCCGGCATGATCGACAGCCGCGATTTCACGCAGCGCTACTTCCCGCCCGAAATGGCGGTCGATTTCTCGATCATTCCGGAGGACGAACTGCCGGCGCTGGTCGAGGAGTCGCTGAGCCTGCCGCCGATCGACCTCGAGGCCTCGTCGGCGACGCTCGAAGCGACCGCCGTGCTGATCCTGGCGCCGGTTGCGCGGCATGAATGGCGCGCCGTGAACAGCCGCTTGACCAGTCGCATCCTGCCGCTGCGGCCGGCGGCGATCAATCTCGTCGCGACCCGCAAGCCGCTCGAAATCCTGCAGCAGCTGCGCATCCCGCGGCTGCCGCCGGTGATCTCGCCGGTCGACCCGGCGCAGGCCGAGTGGGCGCGGCTGGCGGCGCTGCCGAGCCTCTGGTTCGTTCGCCGGCGCAATCTCGCCTACCGTGACGACCTGGCCGGCGAGGCCATCCGGGTCGCCGGCCGTGATCTCGTCGACCGGGCGGCACCGCGGCTCGCCGGGCTCGGGCTCGAGGCGGCGCTCGGGCGTCTGCTCGAGCGCGCGACGCCGCGCGCCGCGCTGGAGATCGAGAGCCTGCTCGCGAGTCCGCGCTTCGCCGAATCGCCGGCGCTGACCGCCGCGGCCCTCGGCGAACTCGGCCAGGCGCCGGCGCTCGACCAGGCAGCCGTACTGCGGGTGGCGGCCGACCTGTCGGCGCCGGGCGTCGGCGACGGCCTCAGCCGCCTCGAGCGCGCGCGCCCGGACACGGTGCCGAGCAAGGCGGCGTTGAAGGAGTTGGCGGAAGGCGGCGACTGGCGCGCCGCCGACGCCGCAGCCGCGGGCGCGCGCAGCGCGCAACTGCCAGCGCTGGCACGCAGCGTGCTGCGGCCGCAGCCGCTGCGCGCCGCCGAAGAAGACGCGGCGCCGCCGCCCGCGCGCGCCACCGCGCGCCCGACGGCAGCGACGACGGCGGCCGGCGAGAAGGCGGCGACGACGCCTGCCGGCAAGCGCCGCAGGACCACCGCCGCGGCCGGCAAGAGCGAAGGCGGCAGGCAATGACTGAAGGAGGTGGACCGTGAGCATCACACCGATTGCCAGGCCCCTGTCGGGCGAACACCTCGTTGGCCTCGCGCCCGAGGATGGCGCTGACGCCAGTCGCTGGTGGCTGCGTCGGCCGAACCTGTTTGCCGGTCGCACCCTCACTGGTCCGACGCTCTCGGCTCGCCAGGACTGGGCGGCGCGCCATGTCGCGCTGCGCGGACAGGCGTTCACCCCCGGCGTCGTGCGCGGGCTGGAATGTTCGCTGTTCGACGACGCCGGCGGTCTCGCCGGCACCCGCCTGGCGGTGCTGCAGGGGCAGGGGCTGGCGGTAGACGGCGAGGACGTGCGCGTGCCGCAGGCGGTCGAGGTGGCGCTCGCCGACCTGCCGGTGGTCGCCGATCCGTCGGCCTTCGCCGGCATGGGCGGGGCTGGCGGCGGCGCCGGCAGCGTCGCCAGCAAGCTCGTCGGTCCGGCGCTCGGTGCCGTCGTCGGCGCCTCGCCGGCAGCCCTGCCGCGGGTCGGCATCCTCCTGCTGCAGCCGGTTTCGGCGGACCGCATCGGCGAGTTCGATGCCACCGATCCCTGCGCACTCGACGGTTGCGGCAGCGGCAGCGTCATCGCCTTCGAGGACTGGCGCATCGGCGATGCGGCGCGGCTCCTGTGGTACGCCTGGCCGGAGGAGTTCCTCAGCCTGCCGGCGATGCCGCCGGGTCTGCCCGGGCGTTGGCGCAACGATCTCGCCTGGCGCATCTTCGACGCGGAGGCGGCGCTGGCGCCCGATGAGTCGCTGCCCTGGGAGCTGTTCGGCGTGCCGCTCGGCCTCGTCGCCTGCGCGGACGACTGGACGCCCCTGTTCCTCGACCGGGCGAGCGTCGTCCGCAGCGGCGGGCACGCGCGCCATGGACGGATCGGCGGCATCGCCGGCGGGCTGGACATCCACTGGCGGCTGCCGGCTCTCTGGCAGGCGCGCCTCGAACAGCTCGCCGAGCAGATCGCCGCCGCGGGCGACACGGCGCCGGATGCGGCGACGCTGGCGGCGGATTACGCGCGGCTGCCGCCCTTCGGCCTGTTGCCGGCGAACGTCGTCGACCTGGGCAACCTGTCGAGCGACTTCTTTCCCGGCAGTTTCACGCTCGATGCGGCGCCGCTGCCGAGCGAGCAGCTCGATGCCGCAGTCGCTGAAGCGGTCTCGCTGGCACCACTCGACCTCGCGCTCGGCGAGCGCGTCCGCCTGCTGGTGCCGGTGCCGCAGGCGGTGTTCGAGCCGCGCCTGCTGATCCGCGAAGTGATCGACCCGGAGTTCGCCGCCACCCTCGCCGAGTTCGTCCTGCGGCGCGCACGGGCGCTCGGCAGCCGGCAGGGGCTGCGCAACCGCGCCGCCGTGCTGGCGCGGGCGATCAGCGGCAGTGCGCTGCCGGTGCCGGCGATCGCCGAGGATGCCGAAGCACTCGAGACCGAGTCGCTCGCGCCATGGGGTCCGCCTCCGGCCGGCGGCGGCCACCGCTCGTCGCTGCGCGGCGGCACGCACCAGCATTTCTTCGAGGCGGCGAGCGAGACCCTGGCGGTGGCGGCCGGCGAACAGCTTTTCGCCTGGGTCTATCTCGATCCGGACAACCCGCCACGGACGCTGATGCTGCAGTGGCATGCGGGCAACTGGGAGCATCGCGCCTATTGGGGCGAGAACCTGATCGCCTGGGGTGCCGATGGCAGCGCCGGCCGCATGCGCGCCGGCGATCTGCCGCCAGCCGGCGAATGGACCCGGCTGCTCCTGCCGGCCTCTCTGGTCGCGCTCGAGGGGCGAGTCGTCGACGGCATGGCGTTCACGCTGCAGGACGGTCGCGCCGCGTTCGCGATGACCGGTGCCCTTGCCGCCAGCGGCAGCGAGCGGAAGTGGTTCTGCAGCGTCCTGCCGACGGGAGCGATCCAGAATGGCGACGAGCGTTGGGAGTTCATGACGCACAACGACCTCTGGGCGCCCTTCGAAGCCTCGACGACGGTGCTGCCGGTCGACGGCAGCGGCGCACCGGCGGGCGGCGGGCATGTCGAGCCGCCGTTGGCGGGTCTGCACCAGCACTTCTTCGAGAATGCCGGTGCAGCGTTTACCGCTGCGGCCGGCGAGCGGCTCTACGCCTGGGTGTATCTGGATGCGAACAATCCGCCGACGCAACTGATGCTGCAGTGGCGCAGCGGCTCGAGCTGGGAACACCGCGCGTACTGGGGTGTGGACCGCATTGCCTGGGGCAGCGCCGGGACGCCGTCGCGGCGGCGGATCGGTGCGCTGCCGCGGCCGGGGCGCTGGGTGCGGCTGGAGGTCCCGGTCGATGGCGACAGCGGTGTCGGCGTCGCCGGCACGGCGCTCAACGGCATGGCGTTCAGCTTCTTCGACGGCAGCGCCGCCTTCGGCGCTGCGGGTGCGCTCGGCACGACCGGTGGCGAGCGGCCCTGGTTCTCCGGCGCCCTGCCGGCGGGCGCCACGCCGCGCGGCGTCTGGAGCTTCCTGCAGCCGCGCGAGCTGCGCGCGCCGACGACGGCGGCGGTGAACGGGCAGGTCGCGGCAGCGATCGCGCTCTACGACGACCCGGCGCTCGCGCACCTGTCGGCGCAGGAACGCTACCAGATCTTCGCGCGCGGCCTCGAGGGCTTCATCGCCTACCTGAAGAGTCGCGCGGATCGCGCCGACGACCTCGTCGACTACAGCTTCGTCAAGGTGCAGACGGACATCTACCGCGTCCGCCAACTGGTTCTCGGCACCACCGCGGCGACCCGGCTGGCGATCTCGCCGGCACTCGCCAGCATTTCCCGCGCCGAGACGGCGGTCGCCTCGAGCGAGCGCATCGCCGGTTTCTTCGAGGAGCTGAAGGGGGCCTCGCTGCAGGCCCGGGGGGATTTCGCCGGCTCTGCTGGTGGCGCGGCGCCGGCTGTCGCAGCCGGCGTCGAGGGCGCCTTCGGCTCGACCGGCAGCATCTCGCCGGCGAGCGCGCCGGGCGGCGCCGACGCCAGGGGCCCGGTTGGCCGCGCTTTCAGTTTCGCCGCCGGCAATGCGCAGGAAGTGCGCCTCGGTGGCGGCATCAGGCAGGAGTCTCTACTTGCCGGCGGCAGCCAGGAAGTGCGCATCGGCGCCGGCGACAGGGAGAAGCTGCAGCTGGCCGAATCGGCCAACCTTGGCCTGGGCGACACGGTGCAGGTGGACGACAACCGGATCACGCGCGCCGCGACGCAGGCCGAGCTCTTCTCCAGCGGCAGCAGTTACCTGCCGTACGACATCACGCACGCCGCGCCGCTGATCGGCAAGGCCGAGGTGCGCACGCTGAGCATCGCCGACCGCCTCGAGGCACCGAAGGCGAACGAGGCCAAGGACTACACGACCTCGACCCGCTACGAGGCGGTGCGCAGCCTGATCGCGTTCGCCGATGCGCTCGCGGCCGAGGACGGCGGCGACAGTGCCGGGCTTTTCGACGGCATCCAGTTCAACGGCGTGCGGGGTGACCCGGCGCTGTTCTTCGACGACGAAAACCAGGTCAGTGGTCCGGACGCCCGCCCGCTGCCGGTGGTCGACAGTGGCGACCTGCAGGAGCAGGCGACGATCAACGGCCTGCGCCGCAGCCTGCCGCTCGCCACCGTGCTGCGCGAGCGCTGGCGGCTGCCGCTGATGCTGCAGGCGCCGCGGCGGAGCAAGATCGATGAAGCGGCCTACTTTGCCGATGGCGCCGATCTCTCCGACAATACCGTGGCGCTGATGCGGCAGCTCGAAGGACGCATCAAGCTCTACCGCGACGCGATCAGGCGCAGCCAGGCCGTCCTCGACGGCCTGCGCGGCCAGGCGGTGGCTCTCGAGCAGCGGCTGCAGGTGGTCGGCGAGACGCTTGCCGAGGCCCGCCACGACGTTTCGGTGACGCGCGCGCTGATCGCCGAGGAGGAGGAACGGCTGGCGGCGATCAACGAGCGCCGGGCGCAGATCCTGCGCGACCATGTCCGCTTCATCGCCTACCAGCGGCCGCGCGAGGCCGAGCTGATCGCCCCGGCGCCGCTGCGCCAGCTGGACCCCGGGCTGCTCGAAGCGCCGGTGCCGGCCTGCCTGAAGGCGCACCAGGAGGCGCCCGACGAACTCGCCGAGCTGCTCGCCGTGGTGCGCGAGGCACCGGCACGCTGGTTCGCGGCGGTGCCGGCGCTGCTCGACCGCCTCGACCGCGTCGACCTGTTGCTGAAGACCATGCAGGCGGCGCAGTTGCGCAGCCAGATCATGCAGCTGCGTGCCCCCGCGCAGCCGCTTGCCGCCAGCCCGGCGCGTGGCGTCGCCGCCGCCATCGCGGCGCTGCAGCAGCGGCAATTCGCCTCGGTGCGGCAGTTGCGCGAAGTGGCCACACGCATCGACCCGGCACTGATCGGTCGCATGGGCTGGCAGGGTGCGCGCGTCGAGGCCGAGAAGGTGATCTCGCTCGGCGACCTGATCGACGGCGAGCATGGCAGCGGCGCGGTGGCGAGCCAGGCAGCGAGCGTCTTCGAGCAGATTTCGCGCATCGCCGCCTGCCTGCACGAGTCCTTCTCCGAGGTACTGCCATCGATCCGTCTCGACTGGGCCGAACGGCTGTCGCAGTTCGACGCCGCGCCGCGCCTGCGCAACCTCGCCGGCCTGCCGCGCTGGGGTGAGCTGGAGTACGCAACGCGGCGGCAGCTGCAGGCTTACGCCGACTGGCTGTTCGGCCAGATGAAGGTGGCCGAGGCGGATGGCGAGCGGCTGATCAACGATCTCGTGCACATGTGCCTGCTGCTGGCCAGTCACGCGCCGATCAACCGCATCATCGCCGGTCGCCTGCCGGCGCCGGTGACGGCCGTTCCCGGAGTGCGCCTGCCGGTGCGTGTCAGCGATGGCGTCAAGCTGCGCGTCGGCATGCAGGCGCTGGTCTACCAGGCCGAGCGCGTGGTGGCGCGGGCGCGCGTGGACGACCTCGCCAGCGGCGAGGTGCAGACGACGATCCTGCAGGTCGACGGCAACCGGCTCGAACTGGCGGCCGAGACGCGGGTGCAGTTCGTCGCTGCCGACAGTCCGGTGGCGATGGGCGCGGGCCGTCTCGACCGTGTCAAGATGAGGTAGGTCGATGCTCGCCGAGCGCAGCGTCCGTCGCCTGTCGATCCGTGCGCCCGACGCTGCACTGGCACGGCGGGGTGCCTTCCTCATCGAGGATGCGCTGCGCACTGCGAGTCTGCCCGGTGATGGCGGCGAGCTGGTACTGCTTCGCCGGCTGCAGCTGCCACCGTTTGCCGCTGCGGCATCGCCGCAGCAGGTGGCGGCGCAACTGGCGCGCGCCTGTCGCGCGGCGGCAGCGATCGATGGCGCGCAGGCCAGCGATGCCGCGCTGGCCGCCGCAACGGCCGTACGTTTCGCCGATGCGCTGACGGCGCATCTGGCGCTGACCCGCCTGATCCTGGCGCGGGCTGCACGTGCGGCCTGGTGCTGGCCGCTGCTCGTCACCGGCTACCATCCGGCGCTGGACGGCGGTTCGGCGTTGCGCAGCGTGGCGCTGTCGCTGGCGGCGCTGCCGGAAGCGCCGGCCGCCTTGCCACGCTGGCTGGCGCTGCTGCTGGCGCACGGCGAGGACGCCTGCGCGCGGCTGCTGCTGGCGCTGGCGCCGGCTGATCCCGGCCTTCTCGACGCGGCCTGTGGTGCTGCCGTGGTGCCTTCGTCCGCAGCGCCGCCACAGGCCTGGCGGGCGGCGCTCGACTGGTCCTGGCGGCGACTCGGGGGCGACGACCCACGTCACCTCTGGCTCGCGCGCATGGCGCGGCGCAGCGGCCTGGAGAGCGATCGGTTGCCAGTGGAGCCGACGCTGGCGGGCGCCGCGGCAGCGATCGAGCCGGTCGCGGCGAGCCGTCCAGCCGGCGAAGCGGTCACCGCGACGACGCGGCCGGCAGAGGATGCCACGGTTCCTCCTGCCGCAGCCACCAGTGCTGCGGCAGCACCGGTCGGCCCTGATCGCCGGGCCGTTGCAGCTGGCGTCGCCGGCAGTGGGCAGCCGCGCCGGCCGCTGCCACCGGTGGCGACCGGCAGGGCGGCCAGCGTGTCAGCGGCCGCCGGCGACACCGGCGATGAGCCGGATTTCGCTGCCGCTGCGCACCGCCAGCAGCCGTCGGCGGACGCGGCCGGTTGCGCTGCGCTTGCCGGGAGCGCACCGGCGACCGGCACGCTGCGGCGGCGGCCGGCGGTGACCGGACAGCGGGCGCTCGCGCCGCCGCCGGCGACCGCTTCGCCGACCGCCGGCCAGACATTCGCCGGCAACGTCGCCGGCGGCGAAGGAGTCGTCCAGAGAGAGCCGACGACCGCCGGCGGCCTGCTCTTCCTGGTGCCACTGCTGTGCCGTCTCGCATTCGCCGACTGGCTGGCCGGCGACGCCGGGCGTCGCGACATGCCGCAACGGATACTCGTCATGCTGCTGCGGCGGTTGCCGGTCGACGGCGATGACCCGATCTGGTGCCTGTTCGCGCCAGCGCCAGCTGCGGACGTCAGCGCCGACCGCGAGGCGGCGCGCTGGCTGGGCGATTGCCGCCGCCATCTGCGCCGGCGCGTCGGCATCGGCCTGCACAGCCTGGTGTGCCGGCCGGCACGGCTGTCGCTGACGCCGACGCACGTCGATGTCTGGCAGGATCTGGAGGCGGTCGACCTGCGCCTGCGGCGCGCCGGTCTCGACCTCGATCCCGGCTGGGTGCCGTGGCTCGGGAGGGTGCTCTGCTTCCACTACGGGCGGGGGGATCGATGAACCGGCCGGAGACACCAGCCGGCGAGACGCAGCTCTCGCCGACGCTGGCGGCGATCGCCTTCGCGCTCCTCGCCGACGGCAGCGGCGGCGACGATTCGGCGGAGGCCGCCTGGCTCGGCAGCCACGCGGCGGCGCTGGCGATGTGGCCGGATGTTGCCGATCCGCAGGACGCGGTGGCGGCATGGACCCGGTCGCCGCCCGCCGTCGACCGCCGGCTGCATGCCCTGGCGGCCCAGCAGCGACTGGCACTGGCCGAGATCCTGGCGCTGGCCCTGGCGCGCGAGGCGGAACTGCTGCCGATGGCGGCACGCGCCCTGATCTGGCTGCAGCATCCGGTCGGCGAGGCGCGCCCGACGGTCGGACTGATCGCCAGCCTGTGCCAGCGACTGGGTGTGGCGGATGCCTTGCCGGCGCTGGCCGACGGGCCGGCACGGCGGCACGGGCTGCTGCAGCTGCAGCCCGACGAGCGCCCGCTTTGCGAGCGCAGCGTGCGCGTCGGGCTGCCGTTGCTCTTTGCGCTCGACGGTCGTGACGGACATTTCGACGGCGTCGATACCGATACCGCAGCGCTGCCGCCGCTGCCGCCGTCCACCGTCGCCGAGGCGCGGCGGCACGGTGCCGGACTGTTCGGCGATGGGGTGCGGACGCTGCTGATCCGCAGCGGGCAGCCGCTCGAGGCGCGCGCTGCAGCGGCGCAGGTGGTCGCCGCCATGGGCGCACGCGTCGCCTTTTTCGAGGGCGACGCGGCGCCGGGATTCGCCGCCTGGCTCTGGCTGAACGGCCGCCTGCCGGTGTGGTGCGTCTCGCTGGCGCCGGGCGAGCGGCGGCGGGCGCCACGCATGCCGGGGCACGACGGGCCGCTGCTCGTCGCCTGTGGCGCCGACGGCAGCATCGACTGCGGCGCTGCCGTCGCGCAGTGGCGACTGCCGGTGCCGGCGGCGGTCGAGCGCAGCCAGCTCTGGCGAGCCGCGCTCGGCACCGGACCGGCAGCGGAGACGATCGTCGCGCTCGCCACGCAGCATCGTCACGCTGCCGGGCGCATCGCCGAACTCGGACAGGCTGCGCGTTCGGCAGCAGCGCGCGTCGACGAAGAGGTGGCGATCAGCCATGTCACGCAGGTGGCGCGCAGCGGTGTCGGTGCCGATCTCGGCGCACTCGCCGAGCTTCTCGCCGACGACATTCCCGACGAAGCACTGATCCTGACGCCGCTGCTGCGCAACGCGCTCGAGGCGCTGCTGGCGCGCTGCCGGCAGCGCGACACGCTCGCCGAGGGCCTCGGTGCGGCGGCACGGACGCGCTACCGGCCGGGTGTGCGGGCGCTGCTGGTCGGCCCCTCGGGGACCGGCAAGACGCTTGCCGCGAGCTGGGTGGCGACCCGCCTCGGCCTGCCGCTGTATCGCGTCGATCTGGCTTCGGTGACGAGCAAGTACATCGGCGAGACGGAGAAGAACCTCTCCGACCTGTTCGCCCGCGCCGAGCACGCCGAGGTCGTGCTGCTCTTCGACGAGGCGGATTCGCTGTTCGGCAAGCGCACCGATGTCAAGGACGCCAACGACCGCTTCGCCAACCAGCAGACCAACTATCTGCTGCAGCGGATCGAGAGCTTCGAGGGAATCGTCCTGCTCACCAGCAACAGCCGTGCGCGCTTCGATTCGGCCTTCACGCGACGGCTCGACGCGATCATCGAGTTCCCGGCGCCGGGGCCCGAGGAGCGGCGGGCGCTGTGGCTGGCGCACCTCGGCGAACGGCACGGGCTCGACGCCGCGACACTGAATCGCCTCGCCGCCGCCTGTGACCTTGCCGGCGGCCACATCCGCAATGTCGTCCTCGCCGCCGCCGCGCTTGCCCGCCAGCGTGGCACGGCGCTCGACGAGGCGGCGTTGCTGGTGGCGGTGGCGGCGGAGTATCGCAAGCTCGGCAAGTCGCTGCCGAGCGCGATGTCGGTGGCGGGATGAACGGCCTGCAGACAGTGTTGCGCAAGGCCGGCAACGAGCCCGCGGCGGCGATGCTCCGCGGCGGCAGCGAGCGCTCGCCGGAGCAGCGTGAGCCGGCAGGGATGCCCAGATTTCTCGCCCCGCCGGCGCTGCAGGCGAAGATCGAGGTCGGGCGCGAGGATGATCCGCTCGAGCGCGAGGCGGATGCGGTCGCCGAGGCCGTCACGCACGACCAGTCGACCCTGCCCCGCTTTCTCTCGCCGGCGGGCGGCGGCCGCGGCGACGCGGCAGCGCCGGCACCGGCGGGTGCTGCCGCGCGCACGCCCGCGCAGCCCGGCGTCCGGCGCAAGAGCCTGCGCGCCGACCCGCCGGACGATGGGCCGGGGGAGCCGACTGCCGACCGGGGCGACAGCGTGCAGCCGCTGCTGCCGTCGCTGCGCGGCCGCATCGAGTCAACGCTCGGCGCCGACCTGTCCGATGTCCGCGTCCACCAGGGAGCGACGGCGGCGAACGCCAGTGCCCGGCTCGGTGCGCGTGCCTTCACGCACGGCCGCGACGTCTGGCTCGGCGAGCGGCAGCGTCCGGATGACACCGCCCTGATCGCGCACGAGGCGGCGCACGTCGTGCAGCAGCGGCGAGGCGATGCGGCGATCCGGCGCACGCCGGACCCGGCTGCCGGCGCCGGCACCGCTTCGCCGGAGGCGGCCGCTGCGGGGCAGTCGTTCGCCTTCTCGGAGGACGAGATGGCGTCGCGGCTGGCGGCAACACCGGCGGCAGGTGCCGATGCGGCGGCAACGAGCGTCGAGTTGAACCCGGGCACCCGCTCGACGCTGGGCGAGGTGGCCGACGCGGGTCAGCCCGGCGAAGGCGAACCGGCGCCGGAGGAGGCGACAGAGGCGGAGGCGGCCGGAACCGGCGACGGCGAAGGGGGCGCCGCCAGTGCCGGCGGCGATGACGCGAGCGCTGCGGGAGACGGCGACGGGGCGCTGCACGCGGGCGGCTCGGCGCCGGACGCGGCGCCGAGCCGGCCGGTCGAGCGGCCCGGTCCGGCGGCCGAATTCGAGAGCCTCGTCGGCGAAGAGGTCGCTGCGTATCTCGAGGGGAATCTTTCCGACGAGCGCATTGCGACGCTCGACCCGCAGACGCGCGCCCTGCTCGATGCGGCCGACGCACTCGGCGACCGCCGGCTCACCGACCCCGAGGCCAGTGCCCTGCAGGGGCTGGCCGGCGAGGGGCTGCAGCCGGGTGCTCCGCGCTCGGGCTACGAGGGCGAGCCGCTGTGGTTGCGCACGCTGGCGACGATTCGCGACGTCACCGGCCAGCTCGGCGGCATCGTCGGCATCATCGGGCTGGTCGCCACCGTCAGCGGCTTCATCCTCAGCCTGCTGCTGCCGCCGGTCGGCGCCTTCCTGCTCACCGTCGGTCGCTTCTGCGACATCGCGGCACTGATCCTCGACGGCATCAGCCTGGTGCTGGGGATCATCCTGACCGGCTACAACTACTATCGCCTGAAGAACGAGACCGACCCCGAGGAGCGCCGGCGCCTGCTCGGCATGGTCCGCCAGGACGCGATGGGAACCGTGATGAGCGCCGTCGCCGTGGCCACTGCGGTGGCGCCGGGAGCGGCGCGGCTGCTCGGCCGCAGCCGCGTCGGGCGGGTCGTCGGTCGCGCCGCGCGTGGGGCAGGCAGCCGGGTCGCCGGTGCCGCCGGCCGGCTGGCGGCGC
>NZ_JAMTDQ010000042.1:102520-127781 GCF_023806635.1 Accumulibacter sp. | reverse complement strand
TGGCGCGCTCGGCGTCGGTGAGCTGCGCGTCCAGCCGCGCCAGGCGCACGGCCACGCTGGAGAGCACCTCGGGCTCCACGTTGCCCAGGCTCACGGCCTGCAGCAGCGCGTCCAGCGGCACGCTCTTCTTCTGGTCCATCGGCCGGCTGTCGGTCTTGTCGCGCTCGCACACGCCCACGCAGTCGACGATGACGAACTGGTCCTTGCGCACGTGCTCGCCGGGGTTCACGCCGCGCAGGTCATCGTCCTTGATCACGCGCACGCCGCTTCCCTTCATCTGCTCGAAGAAGCTGCGGCTCTTCACGCTGCGCATGAAGACGACGATCTCCACCGGCTTGATGTCGGTGCCGGTGGCGATCATGTCGACCGTCACCGCGATGCGCGGGTAGTAACTGGTGCGGAAAGCCTTGATCAGTTCCTCCGGCTTGCTGCCCGTGGTGCGGTAGGTGATCTTCTGCGCGAACTCGTTGCCGCGGCCCCACTCCTCGCGCAGGATGCCGACGATGGCCTCGGCGTGGTTGTCGTCCTTGGCGAAGACCAGCGTCTTCGGCAGCTCCTGCCGCTGCGGGAAGAGGTCGCTCTGCCAGCGGTCGCGCAGCGTGCGGGCGATGGTGCGGATCTGGTCGGGCGTCTGCACGCTGCGGTCCAGCTCTTCGGGCGCGTACTCGAAGTCGTCGTCGAGCTGCCAGTCGCGCCGGGCACGGGTGGGTTTGTCGAGTACCTGCAGCCAGTAGCCGGCCTCGACCTTGCTGCCGGCCTCGGTGACCTCGGTCCTGATGCGGTAGACGTCGTAGTTGACGTTCACGCCGTCGGCCACCGCCTGCGGGTGGCCGTACTCCATCACCAGGTTCTGGTTGAAGAAGCCGAAGGTCTGTTTGTTCGGTGTGGCGGTCAGGCCGATCAGGTGTGCGTCGAAGTACTCCAGCACCTGCCGCCACAGGTTGTAGATCGAGCGGTGCGCTTCGTCGGTGACGATGATGTCGAAGGTCTCGATCGGGAACGCCGGGTTGTAGTCGATGGGCTCCGGCTCCTTGAACAGGCTCTCGACACGCTCGGTGGACTCCTCGTCGGCTTCTTCCGGCAGGTCGCGGCCCTTGAGCATCGAATACATGCGCTGGATGGTGCAGATGCAGACGCGCGCCGTCCTGTCGAGCTGGTTGCTGGTGAGGTGCTGGACGATGAACTCCTCGCCGAACTTGTAGTTGTTGACCGGCGAGACGTACTGGTCGAACTCCTTCTTCGTCTGCCGGCCGAGGTTGCCGCGGTCTACCAGGAACAGGACGCGCCGCGCGCCGGCGAACTTGATCAGCCGGTAGATGAAGCTGATGGCGGTGAAGGTCTTGCCGGAACCTGTCGCCATCTGGATCAGCGCGCGCGGCCTGTTCTGCGCCAGGCTGGCCTCCAGGTTGCGGATGGCAGTGATCTGCGCCGGCCAGAGCTTGCAGTCACCCCACTCGCTGACCAGCGGCGGCAGGTGGCGGACGCGGGCGCGGAAGGTGGCGGGAGCGAAATCGGCATGGGCCGCGCCGGCACGGGTGCCGGTGCCGAGAACGCGTGGCTGGGGCAGCGCCGCGAGCCATTCGGCCAGCGTTTCGGGGCGGTGGAAGGCGAAGAGGCTGCGGGCACGCGGCTCCGGATCGAGGCCGTCGGTGAAATGCGTCTCCAGCCCGGTCGATTCGTAGAGGAAGGGCAGCGGCCGCCGCCACGCCGGCAGCGTCGCCGGCAGCCCCTGCGCGTAGCGCGCCGACTGGATCTCGACGCCGGTCAGCGTGGCGCCCTGCTTCTTGGCCTCGATGACGCCGGCAGCCCTGCCGTCGAGGTAGAGCAGGTAGTCGGCGAAGCCATGGCCGGGTTCGAGCGGAAACTCGCGGATCGCCACCCCGCGCGCCGCGTGGATGTCGGCGGCGGCAGCGTCGCAGATCCGCCAGCCGGCGGCTGCGAGCAGCGTGTCGATCCGGCGTCGAGCCTCTCCTTCCGCTTGCCCCACGGTCCCCCCGCCCGAAGCGAATCCTTGACGCCGGAAATGTTAGCACAGCTCCGGTTGCTCCCCAGCGCCGCCTCCGGCGTCGATCGGCGGCCGCACCCCCGGGTCGACCAGGGCCCATCCCGCTTCCCGACGGGTGGCGGGAAACCGCCGCGCCGCTGGCGCCCGGGCTGCCCGGCCGCTCGCGGCCGGCAGCCCGGGCGCTTCGCCCGCGTCACTTGAGGTCGAAACGGTCGAGGTTCATGACCTTGGTCCACGCGGCGACGAAGTCGCGCACGAACTTGTCGCCGGCGTCGGCCTGCGCGTAGACCTCGGCCAGCGCGCGCAGCTGCGAGTTGGAACCGAAGACGAGGTCGACCCGGGTTGCCGTCCAGCGCAGCTCGCCGCTGCGGCGGTCGCGGCCCTCATAGGAGCCGGCTTCGCCGGCGGGCGCCCAGACGGTGGCCATGTCGAGCAGGTTGACGAAGAAGTCGTTGGCCAGCACGCCCGGTCGCCGCGTGAACACGCCGTGCGGCGAGCCGCCAACGTTGGCGCCGAGGACGCGCAGGCCGCCGACGAGGACGGTCATCTCCGGCGCGCTGAGGGTCAGCAGTTGCGCCCTGTCGACCAGCATTTCCTCGGCCGGGACGCTGCACGCCTTCTTCTGGTAGTTGCGGAAGCCGTCGGCCTGCGGTTCGAGGACGGCAAACGAGGCGGCATCGGTCTGTTCGGCCGTGGCGTCGGTGCGGCCCGGCGTGAAGGGAACTTCGACCGCATGGCCGGCCGCCGCGGCGGCCGCCTCGACCGCCGCACAGCCAGCGAGGACGATCAGGTCGGCGAGCGAGACCTTGCGGCCGTCCGCCTGCGCCGCGTCGAATCCGTCCCGGATGCCTGCCAGCACGGCGAGCACGCGCGCCAGCTGTGCCGGTTGGTTGGCTTCCCAGTCCTTCTGCGGAGCGAGGCGGATGCGCGCCCCATTGGCGCCGCCGCGCTTGTCGGAACCGCGGAAGGTGGCGGCCGACGCCCAGGCGGTGGACACCAGCTCGGCGGTCGTCAGGCCGGACGCAAGGATCTGCGCCTTCAGCGCGGCGACGTCCGCGGCGTCGACCAGCTGGTGGTCGACTGCGGGCAGCGGATCCTGCCAGATGAGGTCTTCGGCGGGCACTTCCGGACCGAGATAGCGCGACTTCGGGCCCATGTCACGGTGCGTGAGCTTGAACCAGGCGCGGGCGAAGGCGTCGGCGAAGGCGGCCGGGTCCTGCTGGAAGCGGCGGGCGATCGGTTCGTAGAGCGAGTCGTAGCGCAGGCTGAGATCGGCCGTCGTCATCATCGGCGGGTGCTTCTTCGCCGGGTCGTGGGCGTCGGCGATCATGTGCTCCGGCCGCACATCCTTCGCCACCCACTGGTGCGCGCCGGCCGGGCTCTTCGTCAGCTCCCACTCGTAGCCGAACAGGGTGTCGAAGTAGCCGTTGTCCCAGGTCGTCGGGTTCGGCTTCCAGGCGCCCTCGATGCCGCTGGTGGTGGTGTCGCCGCCCTTGCCGGAGCCGAAGCGGTTGATCCAGCCGAGCCCCTGCGCCTCGAGCGGCGCGGCCTCCGGCTCGGGGCCGACCAGTGCCGGGTCGCCGGCGCCATGCGCCTTGCCGAAGGTGTGGCCGCCGGCGACGAGGGCGACGGTTTCCTCGTCGTCCATCGCCATGCGGGCGAAGGTCTCGCGCACGTCACGGCCGGAGGCGACCGGGTCGGGGTTGCCGTTCGGGCCTTCCGGATTGACGTAGATGAGGCCCATCTGCACGGCGGCGAGCGGATTCTCGAGATCGCGGTCGCCGCTGTAGCGCTGGTCGCCCAGCCAGGTGGTCTCCCGGCCCCAGTAGATGTCCTCCTCGGGCTGCCAGATGTCGGTACGGCCGCCGCCGAAACCGCAGGTCCTGAAGCCCATGCTTTCGAGCGCGACGTTGCCGGCGAGGATCATCAGGTCGGCCCAGGAAACGCGGTTGCCGTACTTCTGCTTGATCGGCCACAACAGGCGGCGTGCCTTGTCGAGGTTGCCGTTGTCCGGCCAGCTGTTGACCGGTGCGAAGCGCTGGTTGCCGGTGCCGCCGCCACCGCGGCCGTCGGCGGTGCGGTAGGTGCCGGCGCTGTGCCAGGCCATGCGGATGAAGAGGCCACCGTAGTGGCCCCAGTCGGCCGGCCACCAGTCCTGCGAATCGGTCATCAGCGCCGCGAGGTCCTTCTTGAGCGCGGCGTAGTCGAGCCGCGCGAATTCCGCCGCGTAGTCGAAGCCGGCGTCCATCGGGTTGGAGGCCGGGGCGTGCTGATGCAGGATGCCGAGGTTCAACTGGTTCGGCCACCAGTCGCGGTTGGCACGGACGCCGGCTGTGGCTCGGGCGCCGGGAGCCGCGTGGAACGGGCACTTGCTTTCGTTGCTCATTGAGTTCTCCTTCTCGGGTTGGTCGACGGTCGTCGCGTCTTTCCCAGAGTAGTCGCCGCCAGGCGATGTGGCCATTGAAATCCTTCAATGATCGTCATGCACGTTGGCTATCGGCAAATCGCCGTGACGGTCTGTCTGGCGGTCGCTCTCGATGCGGCCATCGACCAGTTCGATGACCCGGTCGCAACGGGCGGCGAGCCGCGGATCGTGGGTGACGATGAGGAACGAGGTGTGCAGTTCCGCGTGCATGCGCCGCATCAGCACGAAGACCTCGTCCGACGAGGCGCGGTCGAGGTTGCCGGTCGGCTCGTCGGCCAGCACCAGCGGCGGCTGCTGGACCAGCGCACGGGCGATCGCGACGCGCTGCTGCATGCCACCCGACAATTCGCCCGGGCGCTTGTGCAGGTCGTTGCCGAGGCCGACGGCGGCGAGCATCGCCCGCGCCCGCTCGCGCTGTGACGCAGCGACGCGACCCTCGCGCATCAGCGCCGGCAGGGTGACGTTCTCGAGCGCGGAGAAGGCCGGCAGGAGGTGGTGAAACTGGAAGACGAAGCCGAGCACCGCGCGCCGGCGCATCGTCAGGCCGGCGTCGTCGAGCCCGCTGGTCTCTTCGCCCTGGATTCGGTAGCTGCCGGCGGTCAGCCGCTCGAGCAGGCCGACGATGTTCAGGAGCGTGCTCTTGCCCGAGCCGGATGGGCCGATGAGCGCGACGAACTCGCCCCGTTCGACGGCGAACGACACGCCGTGCAGGACCTCGGTCTCGTTCGCCAGCCCGACGTTGTAGCTCTTGCGGATGTCGCCGAGTTCGATCAACGGGGGCCCGACCCGCGTCATGGCTGCCGGCGACGCGCGCTGCCGAGCGGCTGGCAGCAGCGACCGGATCGTGGCTGGATCATTGCCGGTTGCCTCACAGGCGAATGGCCTGCGCCGGATCGAGCGCCGCTGCGCGGCGTGCCGGTGCGACGGCCGCCAGCACCCCGCAGAGCGTGGCGATGCCGGCGATGGCCAGGGCCAGGCCCGGCGCCAGCGAGATGGCGAACAGCGGCAGACCGTCACTGCCGCGGACGAAGGTGGTGAACGCCTTGATCAGCCCGGCGGCGAGCAGGACGCCGAGCAGCGAGCCGAGCGCACCGACGATCGCTCCCTGCAGCAGGAAGACGCGCAGCATCTGCCCGCGTGTCGCGCCGATGGCCCGCAGGATGCCGATCTCGCGCTGCTTCTGCACCACCGAGACGACGAGCACGCTGGCGATGCCGAGGACGACGACGACCATGACGACGCTGCGGATCAGCGCCGTGCTCACCGACTGTGCGTTGAGCGCCGAGACCAGCTGCGAGTTCGCCTCCTGCCAGCTTTCGACCTTGTAGGGAAGGCGCTGCGCCAGCTCGGCGGCCAGCGTCTTCGCCGCCCAGACGTCGGTGAGCGCCAGGTCGATGCCGGTGGCGCCGCCCGGCAGACCGACCAGGCTCTGCGCCGCGCGCAGCGGCACGATGACGGTCCGCCGGTTGAGTTCACGGACACCGAGATCGACCAGTGCGGTGACGCGCAGCGAATCGCTGATGCTGCCGGTGACCACGCTGATGCGGTCACCGACGCGCACACCGAGGTCGTCGGCGAGTTCGCGGCCGATGATGCCCTCGCCCGGTCCGAGGCGCGCCTCGCCCTGCACCACCTTCGAGCGCAGGTGGACGATGCGGTCGTAGCGGTCGAGGTCGACGCCCATCAGGGCGATCGATTTCGTCGCCTCGCCGCGCTGCGCGAGACCGGCGCCGGAAACCATCGGTGACACCGCAGCCACCGGCGGCGTTGCCTCGAGCACCGGCACGAGCGACTGCCAGTTGCCGATGCTGCGCGGGCGCTGCACGCGTGGCTGGGTCTGCATCAGCGCCGCAGTGCCCGGCAGCGGTTCGCGGGCCGGGATCACCACGTCGTCGCGCGCGCTGACGCTGAGGTGCGCCTGCGCGCCCAGAGTCTTCTCCAGGGTGTTGCGCTGCAGGCCGCTGATCAGCGCCGAGATGTAGGCGACGACGGCGACGCCGGCGGCGACGCCGACGATGATCAGCACGGTCTGCATGCGCCCCTCGCGCAGGAACCGCACCGCGACGCGCGCCTCGAAGCCGAGCCAGCCGATGCGGGCGGTGCCCATCAGCGACCCATCGCGTTGCTCATCGCCGCGCCGGCGTCCTCGCGCGCCGCGCCGCGCGGGCCGCGGAAAGTGGCTGGGGCAGCGCCGTTCGCCGCGACGACGGCGCGCACACGGCTGCCGGCCGCGAGCGGGCTGCCGCTCGGCAGCCGCAGAACGGTGTCGCCGGCGCCCAGCCCGGTCAGCACCTCGGCTGCCTGCAGCGTGCGCAGGCCCAGACGCACCTCTCGTTCTTCGACTCGGCCGTCGCGCTCGACGAGGACGCTGGCGCGGCCCGCCGATTGATCGCCGCGCAGCGCGTCGACCGGCACCACCAGCGCCGCGTCGCGCCGGCCCGTCTCGACTTCCACCGACAGGGTCATGTCCTCGCGCAGGAATTCCGGCGGAGCCTCGGGAAGCGAGAACTTGAGCTCGACCGCGCCGCGCTGCGCGTCGACCAGTGGCGAGATCGACAGGACGCGGGCAGCGAAACGCCGCTCCGGAAAGGCATCGGCGAGTACGCTCGCGTCCTGGCCGACCTGCAACTGCTCGAGGTAGCGCTCGTCGACCTGCGCCACCAGTTGCAATCGCCCGGCCAGAGCCAGGCCGAGCAGCGCGCGTCCGGGCTGGACGATCTGTCCCGGCTCGACCAGGCGCGCCAGGACGCGGGCATCGGCGGGCGCGCTGATCGTCGCCTGGGCGAGGCGCGCCTGCGCCGCGGCCGTCGCGGCAGCGGCCAGAGCGAGCTGCGCCTCGGCCTGGACGATGTCGCTTCCCTGTTCCGCGTTGGCGGCGTTCTGCGCGCGCGCCGTGGCCAGTTGCGCGGCTGCGACGGCCTCGGCGCGACTCGCCTCGTCGAGGCGGGCGGCGCTGAGGAAACCCCTGGTGACCAGCGACTGCGTCCGCTGCAGATCTGCCTGCGCCGCCGCCAGGACCGATTCCGCCTGCGTCACCGCGGCCTGCGCGACGCGGCGGCCGGTACTGCGCAAGCCCACCAGGCGCGCTGCCGCCTGCCGCTCGCTGGCCTGCGCCTGTGCCAGCGCGGCTTGCAGCTCATCGGTTTCGAGACGGACCAGGGTGGCGCCACGGGCAACCCGGTCGCCTTCGTCAACCGCGACCTCGAGCACCCGAGCCGTCAGCGTGCTGCCGACATCCACCCGCGATTCGGTCGCCACGCGCGCCGAGAACTGCAGGCTGCGCACCAGCGGCTCGGCCTGAATGCGCACTGCCGGGACGATGGGCGGGCGACTCAGCCACCAGGCGATCGTGCCGGTGGCGATGATGGCGAGGGCGGCAAGGATGAGGAGCGGACGGCGGGGCATGTGGCGGCTTGTCGGGTTCGAGCGGCAGCGCGGCGCCATCGGGGCGACGCCGGCGGCGGCACCTGACGGCAGCAGCTGGCCGGGATGTTGCGCCGCGAATCATCCCACACTCGGCCCAGCTGGCGCACGCGCAATGATCGCCATCGTTCGCCATTGCCGGCGCAACACCGGGCAATGCCGGCACGAACGATCAGTCGGAGCGGCGAGGCGGCCGCCCCCGCAACGGCAACCGCGACGGCGTCAAGCGCGGGCTGTGCCACCCGACGAGCGCTGCGCTTCGCCGAGGCGTGCCCACAGCCTCACCAGCAGCTGCCGGCCGCTATCGTCCAGGTGGCTGCCGTCGCCGTCATGGGGCGCATTGAGCTGCTGCAGGTAACGCTCGCTGCAGCGGTACGGCGGCACATAGGTCTGGTGCGGCCCGAGGGGGAGCCAGTCGGTGGCTGGCTGGCTGCCGCACGGTGGTCTCCCGGCCTCGACCGGATCGCTCCAGGCCACCAGCGCCGGCGCATAGACCGGCTGCTGTCTGCGGCATCCCGGCAGCCAGCCCCAGGCACCGCGGAAACAGGCCCAGCGACCGTAGTGGAAGGGAGCGAAGGCCCAGGGTTCAGCGCCGATCCAGGTCCAGCCCCAGGGTGCCAGCCAGATCCACTGGCCGTAGCGGTAGGGCGCCCATTCGGCGGGCAGGTCACGCGGGAACCACACGGCGCCATAGGCCGCCGTTTCGTACCAGTCGCCATGAAGAGCGAGGTCGCCAGACCCGGTCAACTCCGCTGCCACGTAGCCGCGATCCTCTGTCGTGCCAGATGGCGTGTCGCAGGCTGGCGTCCAGAGCGCGAGCCCGCCACCGTCGACCGGCAGCGCCTCGTCGTGTTCACCGTCGCCGCCCAGGCGGACGCTCTGCCCGGCAACGATCAGCCGCGACCGGCCGCCGACGGAGCAGCGCAGCGCCCCCTGCCAGGCCGTTCCGGCGACGCTGTCACTGCTGGCGGCCAAGCGGTAGAGACCGGCGTCGCACAGCTCGAAACGCTGGTCACCGCATTCGATGGCAACCTGTCGCGCCATCTCCGGCGACCGACAGCGGATCGTCAGGCTGCCGGCGCGCAGGCGCAGGGCGAGTTGCTGATCATCGACGCGGACCAGCGCGAGCACGCTGTCGGCATCCAGTTGTACCAGGGTCGAGCCGACCTCGACCTCGACGCTGCCGGCGACGCCGGTGGACAGGAGATCGCCGCTGGTCAGCGGCCAGTTCCGGATCGCGGCCTCGACGCCGCTGCACGCCGCATGCGACAGGAATGCCGGGCCGGCGATCCTGGCAATGCGGCCGACCCTGGCGGCCGGATCGGCCGCGGCCGATCGTGTCGCCCGCGGCGACAGAAGCGTGCGGAGCAGCGCCCTACCGCAGTTCTGCAGGTTGTGCGGCGTATGAGGCATGGCCTTTCCTCCCATGTACAGCGGCAGGACAGCTGCCGATCAGGCAAGAAACGTCTCGCCCGCCATTCTGGGCGACGGCCGGTGACAGACCGTGACAAAAGTCGCACAAAGGTGGCAAGAAAGCCCCGTCACGTCAACTTCCGACCGGAGAACCACGGCAGGCGCTGCCGGGCGGATGCGCGCACCTCGCAGGAGCATCGGCATGAGCGGTCCCGACGCTGTCCCTGCCGACCCCGTGGGTCCGGCCGCGCGCCGCTTCGCACCTGCCGATCGGGCAGCCGCCGACGACAGCACGGTGCCTGCCGCGCCGCCCGGCGACGCGCAGGCCATCGGCCGGATCGCGGAATGGCTGCGAGGCGCGCCGGTGGTGGTGCTGTCTGGCGCCGGGCTGAGCACGGCCAGCGGCATCCCGGCGCATCGCGACCGGCATGGCCGATGGCAGCAGGCCACGCCGATCCAGAAATGGGACTCTCTGACTCTTCGGCGACGGTGTTCCCCGCGTCCGTGTCAGTGCGACAACGCAAGCGATCGACGCGGCGCCGGCACTGCCGGTCGTTGGTTCATCGCCGATGGTCTACTCCGGATTCCGCCTCGCCGACTACGGGCAGCGCCAGGGCAAGGCGGTTCTGGCGGTCAATGAAGGCCTGACGCGGGCCGACCATCTCCTCGCGCTCCAGGTCGAGGTCGAGGTCGAGGGCGAGTGCCGAGCCGTACTCGGGCGACTGCTGGCCCTGGCCTTGCAGCGACCGGCCGAGAAGGTTCCGCCACGCTGCGGCACTCGCCGCGCGACACAGCTCCTGCAGGAAGGCGAAGGCTGCGTCGGCGTGCGCCAGCGCGTTCTGGCCGAGCGCGCCGCCGAGTTCGAAGCGCTCGCCACGAACAGCCAGGACGAAGGCGGCAGGGGGCGGTTCGTCGCCGATCCGCGCGAGGACCGAGAGCAGCGCCTGCGGCGACAGTGCGTGCGACCCAGGGCCGACAAAGCCACTGGCCTGCACCGGCGCGAAGACGAAGGGTGCCGGCGTCAGGGCGCCGGCGTCGATGAACAGCACGAGTTCGCGACCGACCAGATCGAGCGCGTGTTCGATCTGCCACTGGCAGTCGCCGATCAGTTCGTAGCCGGCGCTGCGGCCGTCGGTCGCCAGCCAGGCGCGCAGCCGTTCGAGCAGCAGCGGCCCGAGAGCGTCGTCGCCACGGCTCGGGTTGCCACAGGCCAGGACGGCGACCGGCGCGCGCGCGAACATCGCTGTCGCCGTGCTTCAACTGCCGCCGCCGGACGACAGGGCGTCCGGCGCGCCAGCCAGTCGCCCGACCAGGCGACCGGATGCGTCCAGCAGCTCGATCACCAGCGGCATCCGGCCGAGCGCGTGCGTGGCACACGACAGGCAGGGATCGAAACAGCGGATGGCGACCTCGATGTGGTTGAGCAGGCCCTCGGTCAGTTCCTGGCCGTCGATGTAGCGCTGCGCGACGCGACGCACGGCCTCGTTCATCGGCTGGTTGTTGTGCGTCGTCGAAACGATCAGGTTGCACATCGTCACCAGATCGTCGTCGCCGACCCGGTAGTGGTGAATCAGCGTGCCGCGCGGCGCCTCGATGACGCCGACGCCCTCGTGATGGCGCGCACCGCTGCTCCGCAGTTCGCTGCCCGAAAGCTCGTCATCGTGCAGCAGGTCCTCGATCGCTTCGGCGGCGTGCAGCATTTCGATCATCCGCGCCCAGTGGTAGGCCAGGGGCGCGTGGACGATCCGGCCGCAGCCGTGGGCGATGAACTCGCGCCGCTCGGCTTCCGCCATGGGCGTCGCGATCGCCTCGCAGTTCTGCACGCGGGCCAGTGGCCCGACCTTGTACCAGCCTTCCCGCGGTCCGATCGCGGACAGGAACGGGAACTTCATGTAGCTCCAGGACTTCACTTCCTCGCTGATCAGCCCGGCATAGTCCCGGGCGTGGACGGCGTCGGCAAGCACCCGGCCATCGGCGTCACGGGCCCGCAGGCGGCCGTCGTAGAAGTCGAGCACACCGCCGGCGCCGACGATCGAGAGCAGGCTCGAGCGACAGGTCCCGAAGTGGTCGTAGAGCTCCGGGTCGGCGGCATGCAGCCGCTTGACGAGCTGCACGGCCTGCCGGCTCCAGGCGATGATCTGTTCGATGCCGGCCAGCAGATCGGCGCGCTCGGCGGGACTCAGCGCGCGGTTGACGCCGCCGGGGATGGCACCGGTACCGTGCACGCGCTTGCCGGCGGTGAGGCGGATGATCTCCTGCCCGAAGCGGCGCAACAGGACACCCTGGCGAGCGACCTCTGGATGTGCCGCTGCGATGCCGACGATGTTGCGCCGGGCGGCATCGCTGGCGAAACCGAAGAGCAGGTCGGGCGACGAGAGGTGGAAGAAATGCAGCGCGTGCGACTGCAGGATCTGGCCGGCGTGCATCAGCCGGCGCAGCTTCTCGGCGGTCGGCGGCAGCTCGTCGGCGCCGACGACATGGTCGAGCGCCTTCGCCGCCGCCAGGTGGTGCGACACCGGGCAGATGCCGCACAGGCGCTGCACCATCACCGGCACCTCCCAGTACGGGCGGCCCTGGATGAACTTCTCGAAGCCGCGGAACTCGACGATGTGCAGCCGGGCCTGCCACACGTGGCCGGCATCATCGAGCAGCAGGGTGACCTTGCCGTGCCCTTCGACGCGTGACAGCGGGTCGAGGGCAACCCGGCGCACGCCACCGGCAATGGGGGAAGCGCTTTCCAGGGGGAAGTCGGCATTCGCCATCATGTTCGTCGCCTTGCGCTCAGTCGAAATGCAGCAGCGGATGCCCGAGGCGGGGTGTGCGGCCATCCAGCAGGTCGGTCAGGAACTTCCAGATGGCATCGCCGGAGGGCGGGCATCCGGGGACGAAGTAGTCGATGCGGACGATTTCGTGGATCGGATGCACTTGGTTGAGCGGCAGCGGCAGCTCGGGATCGTCGGGAATCCGGCCACCGATGATCCCGGGTCCGGTCAGGTACACTTCCTGCAGGCACTGCCCGAGGTCGAGATGATTGCGCTGCGCCGGCAGGCCACCGTTGATGGCGCAGGCGCCGATGGCGATCAGCACCTTGCACTGCTGGCGGAATTCACGCAGGACGTGGATGTTCTCGGCGTTGCAGATGCCACCCTCGATGAGGCCGATGTCGCACGGGCCGCAGTGCTTGGTGTCGGTCAGCGGCGAGCGATCGATGTCGACGCGGTCGAGCAGATCGAAGAGGCGTTCGTCGATGTCGAGCAGCGACATGTGGCAGCCGAAGCAGCCGGCCAGCGATGTCGTCGCGAGGCGCAGCCTGCGCTGCCCGGCGGGCGGGTTCATCTCAGGCCTCCGGCCCGTTGCCGCCGCTCCCCGGCAGACTGGCGAACTGCATGGCGATCGGCTGCCGGTCATAGCGCCGCTGGCCGATCGGCTGCAGGAAGCCCTGCCGCTTGGCGAGAATCACGCCGACCGGGCAGACATGCGCGGCCTTGTCGGCGAGCGAGAAGCCGGTGTCGGCGAGGCGGCCGGATTCGGCGTTGACGATCAGGTGCTTGCCGATGCCGCGCCCGGAGAGGGCGAAGACGTTCTTGCGATCGACGTCACGGCTGGCGCGAACGCACAACTCGCAGAGGATGCAGCGGTTGAAGTCGAGGAGGACGTCGGGGTGCGAGGCGTCGACCGGCCGGTCGGGATAGAACTGCGCGAAATGTGCCGTCAGCATTTCGAGTTCGTAGGCCAGCGCCTGCAGCAGGCAGTCGCCGCTCTTCTCGCACGAGGGGCAGAAATGGTTGCCCTCGACGAAAAGCATCTGCAGGAGTGTCCGCCGCTTGTCGTTGAGATCGGGCGAATCGTTCTCGACCTCCATGCCGTCCTTCGCCGGCATCGTGCACGCCGAGACGTAGCGGCCGTTCGCCTTGACGGTGCACAGCTTGCAGCTGCCCTGTGGCTTGAAGTCGGGGTGGTGGCAGAGATGGGGGATGAAGACGCCGGCGGCGGTGGCCGCTTCCATGATCGTCTGCCCGGCACTGAAGGGAACCGGCAGGCCGTCGAGCAACAGGGTCGGCGTGTTCATCGATCGACGGGTTGCATGCCGCCTGCGGGGTCGAAATGCGCTGCCGGATCGTCGCGTCCGGTCATCTGGCGGGCGACCGACAGCGACTGGTCGAGGTCGAAGGCGGGTGCGAAGTCGAGCGATCGCAGCCGTCGCTCGTAGGCCGGACGGAACTTGTTGAGGGTGTCGAACAGCGGATTGCACGCCGTCTGGCCGAGTCCGCAGTGGCTGGCGGCATGCAGCAGGCGATGGATGCGGAAGATTTCGTTGATGTCGTACTGCGAACCGTCGCCCTGGGCGATCTTGTCCATGCAGTTGGCGACCAGCGTCGTGCCCACCCGGCAGGGGGTGCAGAAGCCGCAGCTCTCGTAGGCGAAGAAATGGGCGAAGTTGCGGGCGACCTCGAACAGGTCGCGGTGCGCGCCGAAGACCGTGAACGCTCCGGCCGTCGGCACATCCTCGAAGGCGATGCGGCGCCTGAACTCGTGCAGCGCCAGGCAGCTTCCCGATGGACCGCCAACCTGAACCGCCTGCGCATTGCCGGCACCGCAGTCGTGCAGCACCTGGTCGATGGCGACGCCGAAGGGGTATTCATAGATCCCGGGCGACTCGACATCGCCGGCGACCGACAGCAGTTTGGTGCCTGTCGACTGCTTGGTACCGAGACCGGCAAACCAGTCGCCACCCCTGAGCGCGATCAGTGCCGCCTTGCACAGGGTCTCGACGTTGTTCACCACTGTCGGTTGACCGCGGTAGCCCTGCTGCGCCGGATAGGGCGGGCGGATCCTGGGCACGCCACGCCTGCCTTCGAGCGACTCGAGCAGTGCCGTCTCCTCGCCGCAGACGTAGGCACCGGCGCCGAGGTGGATGTCGATGTCGAAGCTCCAGTCCTCCTGACCGCAAGCGGCCACGCCGAGCAGGCCGTTGCGGCGTCGCCGCGCGAGGTTTTCGGTCAGCGCCGGCAGCAACCAGGCGTACTCGCCGCGCAGGTAGAGCAGGCCCTGCGCGGCGCCGATGGCGAAAGCGGCGACGCTCATGCCATCGAAGACGAGATCGGCGTGGCTTGCCAGCAGGACGCGATCCTTGAAGGTGCCCGGCTCGCCCTCGTCGGCGTTGCAGACGAGGTAGCGGCCGCCTTGCGGGTCCACGCACGGCGCGCGACGTGCCGTTTCCCACTTGGTGTGGGTCGTGAAACCGGCACCACCGCGCCCGCGCAGGTTGGACCGTTGCAGCTCTTGGAGCAGGCGCTCGCGTCCACGCGCCACCGCAGCCCGCATTGCCTCGCCGGGAGCGGATGCGTGGGCGAGCAGCACATCGCGGCGGCGGATGTTGTCGGCGACGAGAAACCACTCGCGGGGCCAGTCACTCACCGCCACCTGCGCGCGCACCAGCTCACCGATGCGGTCGATGCGCTCGGCGGACAGGCGGGTGAGCGGCCGTCCATCGACCAGCAGCGCCGGCCCCTGATCGCACATGCCGGTGCAGGAGGTGGTGTCGACGCTGACCAGGCCGTCCTCCGAAACCTTGCCGCGCTCGATCCAGAGGCGGTTGCACAGGCGGTCCATCAGTTCGGCGCTGCCGAGCATGCGATCGGTCACGTTGTCGGAGAAGAGGATGCGATAGCGTCCAACGGGCTGCAGATGGAGAAACGAGTAGAAGCCGGCAACGCCCTCGACACGCGCGCGTGGCAGCCCGACGGCGTCGGCGATGACGGTCAGTGCGGTCCGCGGCAGGTAGCCGAGCACGTCCTGCGCCTCACGCAGGATTTGCAGCAGGCGCAGGGAATCGCGACGATGGCGCTCGACGATGGGTTGCAGCAGTGCTGCCACACCTGTCGCATCGAAGCACTCGTCGGCCACGACCATCTCCGGCAACCATCGCGCATGGCGATCCATTGCGCAAGCTTACTGTTCCCGGCAACCGTGGTGCTGATGCAAGTCAAACGAAACGACGAAACACCGCCTCGGGTCAGCATCGGGCGTGTCGGTCACGCCGGTGATCGGCCGTGTCGTCCAGCGCCCGGATGACTGGCCGGCGGAGCGGCCGCCGGCGCTCAGCGACGATCGCCGGCGACCCGCATCAGCATGGTCCTGACTGCTGCTGTGTCGCCGACCGCCATCGCCGCCCGCAGGGCATCGATCAACTCGGCCAGCGCCTCGGCTTCCAGCCCGGGTTCGGTTGCCTTCATGATTTTCGGGTGGGAGGTCCCCTCGGCGTTGCTGCTGGCGATCAGCAGCTCTTCGTAGAGCTTCTCGCCTGGGCGCAGGCCGCTCATGACGATCTCGACATCACCGTCGGGATTGGCCTCGTCCCGCACGGATTGCCCTGCGAGACGGATCATGTTGCGGGCAAGGTCGACGATCCGGACCGGATCGCCCATGTCGAGGAGGAAGATCTCGCCACCGGCCGCCAGGCTGCCGGCCTGGATCACCAGTTCGACAGCTTCGTGGATCGACATGAAGTAGCGCGTCACCTCGGGATGGGTGACGGTCACCGGCCCGCCCTGGGCAATCTGCTCCTTGAACAACGGAATGACCGAACCGCTCGACCCGAGCACGTTGCCGAAGCGCACGGCACAGAATCGCTGGCCGGTTTCCCCAGCACTGGCACGGCGGGCAAAGTCCTGCACGACCAGTTCGGCGAGGCGCTTGCTCGCACCCATGATGTTCGTCGGCCGCACCGCCTTGTCGGTCGAGATGAGGACGAAGGTCGCAACCGCCGCGTCGAATGCTGCCTGGGCAACGGTCAGCGTGCCAAGGACATTGTTGCGCGCTCCTTCCAGGACGTTGGCCTCGACCAGCGGCACGTGCTTGTGGGCGGCAGCGTGATAGATGGTATCGACCCGGTGCTTGGCGAGCAATCGTGCCACCAGGTCGGCATCGCCAACCGAGCCGAGGGTGGGCACCACCTCCTGCTCGCCGATTGACCGCAGCAGGCGGTCAATCTGGTACAAAGCATGTTCGCTGGCTTCGAGCAGGACGAGGCGCGCCGGTGCCAGCGCCGCTATCTGCCGACACAGTTCGGAGCCGATCGAACCGCCGGCACCGGTGACGAGGACCACCTTGTCGCGGACGCAGCGCCCGAGCAGGGCGGGATCGGCGGCCACCGGGTCGCGCCCGAGCAGGTCACCGATGTCGACTTCGCGCACCATGTTGACCAGATGCCTGCCGCTGGCGATGTCCGTCAGCGAGGGGAGGATGCGTACCCGCACCGGATGCCGCTCCAATTCGGAGACGACCTCACGGCGACGGGCATTCGAGGCCGAAGGCAGGGTGACGATGACATCATGGATGTCAAAGCGGTTGATCAGCGATTCGAGCTGCTCGGGCGCATAGACGCGCAAGCCCCCCATGTCCTTGCCTTGTAACGTTCCATCGTCGTCGAGAAAGCCGGCCGGAAAGAGCTGCCGGCCGCGACGCAGCGAAGCAGCGAGTTGCCGTCCGGCCTCGCCGGCACCATAGATGAGGACCTGGCGTCCGGCAAAGCGGTTGCGAACCGGGAACCACAACAGCCAGCGGGCCGAGAAACGCGAGCCGGCGACGAAAACGGTACCGATGAGCCAGTAGAGCAGCGGCACCGCGCGTGGCACCCCCTGGCCGCCGGTCATCTGCGTCATGAATGCCAGCGCAGCCCAGAGCAATGCGGCCAGCGACATCGCCTTGACCACCGACCAGAGAGCCTGCTCACCCAGATAGCGGATCACCGACCGATACAAGCCCATCTTCAGGAAGACGGGCATCGCCAGCAAGGGCGCGATGACCATCAGCACCAGTTGCGAGCGATTCGGCGAGAACCATTCACCCAAGCGAAGGGCGTAGGCTGCCCAGAGCGAAGCGATCAGCAGCACGGCATCACCGGCCAGCATCAGTGCCTGCTTGTTGCGGCGTGGCATGTCGATCAGGCCATTTGACAGGCGCTCGGGCAACAACTTAGGCATCGACTGCAGTGCGTGCGGAGAAAACGGCGAATCGTGGCAGGCCGGCACGCTTGCGAATGGCTGGCCGGGCCGCCCAGCGAGTCCGCGGACGCAGCGGCAAGGGGTTCCGGTGACGCGACCGCCACCCGGGGTGTGCGGGCACCCTGGAACCCGCATCGCCGGCCGCATCCCGACACGGCGAAAGCGACCCGCATGTCGTCCGCGACGGCGACGAGCGCCGCGAAGCGCCGGCGACCGGTTGCCCGGACGCGGGTCGGAAACGGATCAGCGGTGGCGAATCAAACATGAGACTCCAGAAGGGAACCCGCGTCCGCGGCCCCGCCAGCCGCACGACGGCCTGGCTGGCGGCCGACGCGCCGGTCGGCGGTCTCGCCATTCCGCTGCTGCGGGCGATCGGGGCCCCAGCAGACGCCCATCGTACTACAGCAGGCCGGCTGAAGCACCTGTTGCCCTCGCAACCCGGACGGCGTCGTCCGACCGCTGACGCTTTTCGGTCCGCCGGACCGGAACGGCGCTCTGCAAGCAAGGCCGGCAAGGACGCGCCGCCGGCCGCCAGCGGCCCGCCCGTGTCGCCTCCTGCCCTGAACAACCCTCGCCCGCAGTGTCGAAAAAACTTACAGGGCGGCACACGGCTGGACGTCGAGTTCGATCAGCTTTTCGCCATGCCTGGCAAGTTGCAGCATCGGTGTGCCGTTTACCGGCAGCAGCAGCCTCAACCATGCGACCCCGGCAGGATATCAGGGAGTCGGCTTCCAGTCGGGAATGATCTACAACGACGCCTCTGGCGATCCCGCTGGACCCGTAAACGTAACCGCGGGCAGCCTGCCGGCGCACAGCAGCCTGAACATAAGCTTCCTGCTCGCGGTCATCGACAGCTGGGATGGCGATACCGGCCGCGGTGGCGCCAACCCGCCCGACATCTTCAACATCACGGTCGATGGCGTGTCGGTCTTCGCGCGCACCTTCGACAATTTCGACTCGACCGACCAGACAGCGTCGACGGCGAATCTGTTGAGCTTTGGGTCGGACCTCGGATTCAGTTCGTGGAAAGATTCGGCTTACGACTTCACCGGCGTCAACGCGCTCTTGAACATCCCGCATACGGCCAACTCCGTCAATATCCGGTTCTTCGCCAGCGGTGCCGGCTGGCAGGGCGGAGGCGACGAGTCCTTCGGTCTCGACAAGCTTCTGATCAGCGTCAATACCAGCGACGTTCCGGAGCCGGGCTCGATCGCGTTGCTCGGCCTCGGTCTCGCGAGTCTCGCGCTGCGCCGTCGCCGGCCGCGCTAGTCGCAAGCCGGCAGGGCCCCGGCAGTCTGGCCGGCACCACTCCTGCCGGCCCATTCTCGTTCGCGGGCCAATCCGGACCGGATCCCCGCGACGATCCTCGTCGCCTGGGGTGCGCTGGCTGCACCGTCGGCACTGGCGTCCTGGCCAACGCCCGGCCGCGGGTCACCGGATAAACAAAAACTATTGGCGACGACCTCGCTGCAAGCGCAGAATCGGCTGACCGGGGCAGGCGTTGGCCCGGTACGATCCACTGCCGCAAGCGGCCAGTCTCCTTCGCAGCCGTTCGCAGGTAGCGGCCCCGGGTGCAGCGTCCGGCTTGCGAGGTTCCCCATGATCCCCTTCTATACCTCCCTGCTTTCGCAGCCCGCGACGGTGGATGGTTCCCTCAGAACCCTGTGCAGTCGGATCGCCAGCATCGACAGCATCGTCCTGACGCCGAACCAGCGACTGTTCGCCAGCGGGCGCGATGGCGCATTCGAGCTGCTCGCGTCGGCTGACGGGAGCAGCCGGACGGAACGTGTCGCCTTCGCCGTGGACGGTGTGCCGACCGACTGCATGAAGAACGGCATGGCGACCGATGGCGACTACCTGTACCTCGCCTGCGCGCATCTCCACCAAAGTGACAATCCGCTCGTCAGGACGATCCTCAACGACCTGAACGATGTCGAGCAGGTTGCCAAGTGCCTGCTGCAGCTCTACATGGCGGCGTTCAGTTTTCGCGTCGAATCATGGATCCTGCGCTGCGACCTGCGGCGAACGCCACTCGCGTTCACCGAGCGACTGGCATCGCTGCCGCCAGACCCAGGGTCCGGTGGACTGGCCAGCAACTTTCTCGCCAACGGCCTGGCCATCGATCCCCACCATTCCTGCCTCTACGTCGCCAACAGCGCGCCGGGCCTCGCCGCCACCATCTATCGCGTCGCGACCGACGCCGCTGCCGACAGCATCCGCTGTGCGCTCTGGCACCGCCCGCCGGGTTGCAAACCGAATGGCCTGAGACTGCTCGAACAGGGGCTCTGTTACACGGGAAACGGCGTCAGTTCAGCCGTCCTCGGCCGCGTGCCGTTCAACCCCGATGGCAGCGCCAGCACCTCCGAGATCATCGAGATCGCACCGCTGAGGCTTTTCGCCCATTTCGACGCAGTCCCATCCGGTTTCGTCGTCGCGGAATCCGGCGACACCACCGGCCTGCAGGCGGGCGCCCTGCGCCTCGTTTCGTGCGCCGGTCGAACGATCGGCATGGTGCGGCACGCCGGCCTGCGGCGACCTTGCGCCGTCGCGCTCCCCCTTGCCGACACCGCTCTCTTCACCGCTGGCGAAGTGCTCGTGGCTGACAGGCACGACGGACGGGTCCTGGCATTCAGGCCGGAGGAGCCCTGGCGACAGTGGCTGCGCGGTGGGGACGCTCATGCCCGCGGGACGCATCCGGCAGCGAATGTGCCGGCGCCGCGGTAAGCGCAGCGCCGGCGTTCCTGCCGAAGAGCCTGACCCGGGCGACTGCGCCTTTGCCGACCGGTTACCGCCTCCCGTCGGGATGGGGAAAGCGTCAGCGATCAGCGGCTGCGCTGGTCGCCCCATAGGATCTTGTGCAGTTGCAACTGGAAGCGCACCGGCAGACGATCATCGACGATCCACCCGGCGAGCGTCGCGGGCTCCAGCTCGCCGGCCACCGGCGACAGAAGCACCGGGCAGATGGCGGCAAGCCGGCGCTCGGCGATCTGGCTGCGCGCCCAGTCATAGTCGAAGCGGTCACGCACGACGAACTTGATTTCGTCGTCTGGTGCCAAGTGTTCCAGATTCTGCCATCGGTTCCGCTCGCATTCCCCGGAACCGGGCGCCTTGAGGTCGACGATGCGCGATACGCGCTGGTCCACACCGGCGATGTCGAGCGCACCCGATGTCTCCAGCGATACCGAATGACCCGCGTCGGCGAGCTCGCGCAACAGTTGGCGACAGTCCCGCTGCGCCAGCGGCTCCCCGCCCGTGACACAGACGTGGCGGACGCCATAGCCGGCGACTTCGGCCAGCACTCCCGGCAGTGCCATCTTCCGTCCCCCTTCGAATGCGTACACGGTGTCGCACCAAGTGCAGCGCAGCGGGCAACCGGTCAGGCGAACGAAGACGGTCGGCAAGCCGACGCGTGTGCTTTCACCCTGCAGCGACAGAAAGATTTCGCTGACGGTGAGCGCTGGAACCCGGATCGAGGCCGTCACCGGCCTACTTCTTCAGGCGCTGCCTGGCGGTGTTGGCGGCGGCACTGTCCGGATACTTGGCCACGACAGCCTCGAGCGTCGCCTTCGCTCCTTTGGCGTCTGCAAGTTCCTGCTGGCAGGTGGCGATGTTCAGCAAGGCTTCGGGTGCCCGCGAATTCGCGGGCCACTTGCTGGCAACGATGCGGTGGGCGTCGATTGCCTTCTTGCAGTCGCGCAGGGAGTACTGGGCATTGCCCAGCCAGTAGAAGGCGTTGGGCGTCAGGCTGCTGTCCGGATGCGCGCGCGCGAAGGCTTCGAAGGCCGCTGCCGCCTCCTTGAGCTTGTTGGCGCGAAACAGGTTCAGCGCCGCCTCGTACTCACGCGCTTCGGCCGCAGGATCGCTGGCCGCCTTCCTGGGCGGCTCGGCAGGCGCCTTGCCGTCGTCAGCAGGCGGTTTCGGATCGCTGCCGGCAGCCGGTTGCGGTTCCAGCTTGCGCAGACGCCCGTCGAGATCGACGTAGAAATCCTGCTGTCGCTTGCGGGCCGCATCGAGTTCGTAGGTGAGGGTCTCGACCTGACCACGCAGACGGGCATTCTCGTCGCGCAGGGCCTGGATCTGATTCGCCAGCTCGATCTGACCCTTGGCGACGGTGTCGAGGCGTTCGCTGGTCTTGATCGCCAGATCCCTGATCTGCCGCCGCGCCTCGTCGTCATCGAAGAGGCCCGCCTGCGCCGGCTGGACGGCGAGCACGGTGACGTACAGGCCAGCCAGCGCCAGGCGACGAGCCATTGTTCCCCCCACGGCGGGACGCAGCAGCCCTGCCGACACCCTAGAACTCGCCGCTGTAAAGCATGTCACCGCGCCGGTTCTCTGCCCATGCGGCTTCGCCGTGGCCCTCGTTCTTGGGCTTCTCCTCACCCAGGCTGACCGCTTCGAGCTGGTCCTCGCGAGCGCCGAGCAGGGCCATCATCTTCTTGATTGCGTCGGCTCGCTTCTGGCCGAGCGCCAGGTTGTACTCACGACTGCCGCGCTCGTCGGTATTTCCCTGGATCAGCATGCGGAACTGGCGGTTCTCGGTCAGGAACTTGGCATGCGCCGTCACCAGATCCTTGTACTCGGCCTTCACTTCGTAGCTGTCGTAATCGAAATAGACGCTGCGCTTGGAGAGAATGCTCTTCGGATCGGTGAGGACAGCCGGCAACCTGCCGCCATCGACGCCCCCCGTCGTCACCGTGGCCACCGAAGGGCCACCAGCGCGGGATTCGACCGGCGCACCTGACTGATCACCGCCCTCCGGCGTCGAACTGCAGGCGGCGACCAGAAGGGCCAGAGCGGCCGGGATGACGACTCGTTTCATGAATTTCTCCTGCACTATGTTTGCAATCGGAATGTCTGGTCAGCGATTGAAAGGGCCCCATGCCGGCTCGCGGACGTCACCCGCGGGGATGGAGAGGCGCTGCTTGATGCGGCCATCGAGCGAGACCGCCGAGAGAACCCCGCGGCCGCCCATCTCGGTGGCGATCAGAACCATCCGGCCATTCGGCGAGAAGGTCGGCGATTCATCCTTGTTCGAGTCGGTGAGCACCTGCACCTGGCGACTCGCCAGATCCATCACCGACAGGCGAAAGCCGCCGTCGCGCCGGCTGATGAAGGCCATCGACCTGCCATCGGGCGAGATGCGCGGACTGACGTTGTAGGTCCCTTCGAAACTGACTCGCTGCACGTCGCCACCGCTGACGCTCATGCGGTAGATCTGCGGACTGCCTCCGCGATCCGAAGTGAAATAGACGTGCTGCCCATCCGGCGAGAAATTGGGTTCGGTGTTGATCGCATTGTCGGTCGTCAGGCGCTGCGCTCCCGAACCGTCGGCGTTGACCAGGAAGATCTGCGAACCACCGTCCTTGCTCAGGACCACCGCCAGCCGACGGCCATCCGGTGACCACGCCGGGGCCGAATTCGAACCCTTGAAGTTGGCGACGACGACCCGCCTGCCCGAAGCCAGGGAGTGGACATAAACGACCGGCTTCTTGTTTTCGAAGGAGACATACGCCAGGCGGCTGCCATCAGGAGACCAGGAAGGCGAGATGATCGGCTCCCGTGAGATCAGCGCCACCTGTGCATTCTGGCCATCGGCATCCGCGATGTGCAGTTCATAGCGGGCCGCGCCGGCGCGGACGACGTAGGCGACCCGGGTCGAGAAGACGCCCGGCTCACCCGTCAGTTTTTCGTAGATGATGTCGGCGATGCGGTGTCCGGCAGCCCGCAGCGTCGCCTTCGAGGTGACGAAGGCGGAACCTCCGAGAACCGACTGCTTGGTGACGTCGAACAGGCGGAAGCGTGCCTCCTCGCGGCCACCGTCGCTGGCGCCGATGCTGCCGGCGGCGAGCGCATCGGCGCCGCGATTCTTCCAGTCAGTGAAGACCGGGGCCGTCGCCTCGGTCATCGCGACGCCGCTGGTGTCGACCATCCGGAAGAGGCCGCTGCGTTCGAGATCGGCTCGTATGACGGAGGTGACGATGCGTGAGGAAGCCGGATCACCACCAAAATCGGCAATCGCCACCGGAATGCGGTTGGCACCGGCACCGGTGATCTCGACGGTCAGTTGGCCATGCGCCGGTCGCAGCAGCAGGACCAGGGCAGCGACAGCGAACAGCCGAAGAAAACCCACTTTGATCGAAAATTCAGACATCGCGCATGTCCATCACGGAAGGCGCGATTATATCGTCTATGGATGCTCCTGATTTGTAACGATACGTTATCCGGTCGCCCGTCCTGCAGGCGGCGCCAGCCCCGGCGACCGTCGTGCTAGCGATGTCGGACTGCCCGCGAGCGCATGTAGGCGGCAAAGAAGATGGCGTCGATCGCCTGCAGCCTCGCTCTCTCTTCGACCAGCTCCCGGCTGTAGCCGCCCGGCTCGATGGCGAGAATCTTCGTCAGCGCCAGGAAGGCGCCCAACCCCGGGATGCCTGCGGCGGCCCCTCTGATCGCCGGCGAGATCTCGCCGGCGAGCGCCGCGGCGAACTCGGGATGAGGGAGCAGACACCAGGCAGGAAACCAGGATGCGTCAGGCATCTCGATCGCAGACTGAAAGCGCCGCCAGTCGCTTTCCAGCTGTGGTACAGCGAGCTCAGCGAGCAGTTGCGGGAAGGAGTCGGTGGCGAACCAGGCGAGCGAAAAGATCTGCCAGCGTGCCGCCTGCAAACCACCATCGCGGCAGCGGGCAAATGCTCGCCAGCGCAGGATCACCGGATCATTCCAGCCGTCGGCGATTGGGCTCGCCGCGGCCTCGGCTTCAGCATCGGCCTGCGCCCGCAAATACAGCGCGGCAGCGTGGATCTGCGGGCGCGCAGGGTCAAACGGCCGGCAGGCAACGGCGGTTGCCAGCCTTGTCCAGATCCGGTCGAGGAATCCCTTTGCCTCGCTGCCGAGAGCCCGGGCGGCCGGAGCCACGTCTGCATCGATCTCGCCGAGCAGTTCCTCGACGCGGTCGCCGTCGAGGGTTGCGAAATCGGTGTCGCGAAGCATCGCGAGGAAAGCGAGGAGAACGGCGAAAGCGGCCAGGTCGGATCGTTTCGGCGCCTCGGCGCGCAAGGCCGCAAGCGCGTACCGCGCCCGCTCGCACTCGCCTGCGCGAAAGGCAGCGATGACATCGTTGACCAGCGCCACCTCGCGTGAGTCGCGAAAGAGGTCGAGTTGACGAGCGCTCATCTCGCCTCTCGGGCGCTTGGGTGCACGACCGCGGCTCCCCCCGTCCGCATCATCAGTCGTCGCGCGGTCTGTACGGGATCTTCAGAACGCGTTCGAACAGCTCGGGTTTGGCCGGTTTCGGCAGCGGCGACGACTTGTGGATCGCCCGCTCGACGGCGGCGTCGAGTGCC
Source organism: Accumulibacter sp. (assembly GCF_023806635.1). Classification (GTDB taxonomy): domain Bacteria; phylum Pseudomonadota; class Gammaproteobacteria; order Burkholderiales; family Rhodocyclaceae; genus Accumulibacter. Next base: position 103,169 of record NZ_JAMTDQ010000042.1, on the reverse strand, counting down.
GCGTTGCCGCTGGAACGGCGCAGCTTGACGTCGAGCACTTCGCCACTGGGCAGCTGCGTGACTTCGAACTCTGCCTGCGGATTGCCCTGGATTCCCGGCGGCAGCATGATGTTGCCGCGGATCTTGCCGCGGATCTTCTCGATGTACTCGGCCTGCCCGCGCTTCGCATCGGCAGCCGCCTGCTCTGCCTGCAACTGCTTGAGCTGACGCGCTTCGGCATCGGCTCGCGCCCGCTGCTCCTGGGCCGCCTTCTGCTGCTGCAACTGCTTCTGCTCCCGCTTCAGTTCCTCGTCGAAGCTTGGACGCCGCTCGGGTTCCTTCGCTCTTGGCTCCTCCTTCGGCTTCGCCTCTTCCTTGCGCGGTGGCTCCTTCGCTTTCACCTCTTCCTTGCGCACCGCTTCGCGCGTCCTCGGCTCCTCTTTCCGCGGCGGCTCCTTGATCTTCACCTCTTCCTTCCGGGGTGGCTCCCTGACCGGCTCCTTGGACGGCTTCTTTTCCTCCTTCAACGGAATGTCCGGCCGGACTGGTGGCTTGGGCTCCACTTTCGGTTCTGGTTTGGCGATCGCTCGCGGTGCTGGCTCAGGCTTCGCTGGCGGCTTCGGCTCAGGCTTCGGCTCAGGCTTCGGCTCAGGCTTCGGCTCAGGCTTCG
>NZ_JAMTDQ010000042.1:0-102420 GCF_023806635.1 Accumulibacter sp. | reverse complement strand
GGCTTCGGCTCAGGCTTCGGCTCAGGCTTCGGCTCAGGCTTCGGCTCAGGCTTCGGCTCAGGCTTCGCTGGCGGCTTCGGCTCGGGTCTGGGCTCGGGTTTGGCTTCGGCCTTCGGTGTTGCCGGCCTGGGTTCCGGCCTCGGCTCGGGCTGCGCGCTCAACGGGGGCGCCGGTGCGGCACGCCAGACCTCGACTTCGACCGTCGCCGGCACCTTGCTCTTCCACTGCACGCCGAGGAACAGCGCACCCAGGAGCAACAGGTGGACGGCCGCGGAAAGGGCGAGGGACGGCCACTTCGCCGGCTCATCCGGCGGCATCCGCGGCAAGGTCTGAACCGCTTCCACAGCTCAGCGACTCACCTGTCGGAGGGCTGCACGAGGAGGCCGATGCGTTTGACCTGCTGCCGCTGGAGATCGTCCATCACTTCAAGGACCGCCTGGTAGCGGACGTTCCTGTCACCGGCGATGAGCACCGCCTGCTCCGGATTCCGGCGCTGCGCGCTGGCGATCTCCTGCACCAGTTCGCTCCGGCTCAGCGGTCGTTCGCTCTTGCCGGGAGCCAGCAGCGCCAGCGTCCGGTCGGCGCGGACGATCACCTGCAGCGCCTCGACCGGCGGTTGTGCAGCCTTGCCGACGGACGGCACGTCGATGCTGGCGGTGGTCATCATCGGTGCCGTCACCATGAAGATGACCAGCAGCACCAGCATGACGTCGATGTAGGGGACGACGTTGATCTCGTTCTTCAGGCGACGGGAACGCATGGCTCTACCTCATCTGCCGCTGCAGGATGTTCGAGAACTCTTCCATGAACGACTCGAAGCGCGACGACAGGCGGTCGATCTCGTGCGCAAAGCGGTTGTAGGCAACGACTGCCGGAATCGCTGCGAAGAGGCCGATGGCCGTCGCCACCAGCGCCTCGGCGATCCCCGGTGCCACCGCTGCCAGCGTCGCCTGGCCAACGTTCGACAGACCGCGGAACGAGTGCATGATGCCCCAGACGGTGCCGAACAGGCCGACATACGGACTGACCGAACCGACCGAGGCGAGGAAGGCGAGATGCGAGTCGATGCTGTCCATCTCGCGCTGATACGTGGCGCGCATGGCGCGTCGCGAGCCGTCGATGACGTCCTTCGGATCGAGGTTCTTCTGGCTGCGCAATTTGGTGAACTCACGAAAGCCGGATTCGAAGATGCGCTCCATGCTGCCCGTGCTGTGGCGATCGTTGATCGCGCTCTGGTAGAGACTGTTGAGGTCGCCACCACTCCAGAAGTCGCGCTCGAACTGCTCGGTCTGTGCGCGCGCAGCCTTGACGGTGAACCACTTGCGGAAGATGTAGTACCACGACATGAACGAGACGCCGGCGAGCAGCAGCATCACGGCCTGCACGACAGCGCTGGCGTTGAGGATCAGGTGCAGGATCGACAGGTCTTGCGAGACATTCATTGCAGTGCTTCCATCTTGTTGCGCAGAATTGCAGGGATCGATACCGCTCTCATCCGGCCCGCATGCACACAGACGATGTGCACGGCGGCGTGGATCAGATCCAGCGAGGATCGGTCGCCACCTTCCCCGGCGCGCCGGATGTGCTGCCGAAAGAAGACTTGGGCCCGACTGATCCGCTCCACTTCGAGGCCGACGATCAACTCGTCGTCCAACCGTGCCGGCCTGAGATACTCGACCGTGAGCTTGCGGACGACGAAGGCGATGCCCGGGTCGCGCAGCAGGTCGGCTTGCCGGTAACCGGCCGCGCGCAGCCATTCGGTACGGCAGCGCTCCAGATACTTCAGGTAATTGGCGTAGTACACCAGCCCGCCGGCATCGGTGTCTTCGTAGTAGATGCGCACCGCGCAGGTAAAAGTCGGTTTCCGCTCGTGGTCCATGGCCGGCCGCGATTCTACGGTAGCACCCTGTGGGCGAGTGTAAGTGATTGTGACCGCATCAGCCCACGCTCAGGGTACCTGCCAGAGTGCGCCCTGCCGCTGCTCGCCCGGGATGGTCAGGCCGAGATGCCGGTAGACCGCCGGCGTGGCGACGCGGCCCCGCGGCGTGCGCTGCAGGAAGCCCTGCTGGATCAGGAACGGTTCGAGCACATCCTCGATCGTGTCGCGCGCTTCGCCGATTGCCGCCGCCAGGTTGTCGACCCCCACCGGCCCGCCGGCGAACTTGTCGATGACTGCCGACAGCAGCTTGCGGTCCATCACATCGAGACCACCGTGGTCCACTTCGAGGAGCAGCAGCGCCGCGTCGGCCACCTCCAGCGTGATGTGGCCGGATGCCCGCACCTCGGCGAAATCGCGTACCCGCCGCAACAGGCGGTTGGCGATCCGTGGTGTGCCGCGCGAGCGGCGGGCGATTTCCAGCGCACCCGCTGCGTCGGCAGGAACCTTGAGCAGCTGCGACGAGCGGGCGACGATCAGGCTCAGCTCCTCGGGGGTGTAGAACTCCAGTCGGGCGACGATGCCGAAACGGTCACGCAGGGGGTTGGTCAGCATGCCGGCGCGCGTCGTCGCGCCAACCAGCGTGAACGGCGGCAGGTCGAGCTTGACCGAGCGCGCCGCAGGGCCCTCGCCGATCATGATGTCGATCTGGAAGTCCTCCAGGGCGGGGTAGAGGATCTCCTCGACGACCGGCGACAGGCGGTGGATCTCGTCGATGAACAGGACATCGCGCGGCTCGAGGTTGGTCAGGATGGCCGCGAGATCCCCGGCTCGTTCGAGCACCGGGCCGGAGGTCGAGCGCAGGTTGACGCCCATTTCGGCGGCGATGATGTGTGCCAGCGTCGTCTTGCCGAGGCCCGGTGGGCCGAAGAGCAGGACGTGATCGAGCGTGTCGCTGCGTTTCTTCGCCGCCTCGATGAAGATCGTCAGTTGCTCGCGGATCTTCGCCTGGCCGACGTAGTCGGCCAGGCGTCGCGGACGCAGCGCGCGCTCGATGGCCTCTTCCTGGGACGAGGTCGAGGCGGCGGACACCAGTCGTGCCAGCGGAAGCGCCGAGAGGTCTTCGGTCTCGATCATTGCGGCAGACCCTGATCCGCCGCAACCGATCGCGCAGCGGCGTGTGCCAGCCATTCACGGATCAGGACCTGACCAAGCGCCAGCAGGGTCGGACCGAGAAACAACCCGATGAAGCCGAAGACCAGCACACCACCAAACACCCCGACGACGATCAGCAGCAATGGCAGGCTCGAACTGCGCGAAATGAGGATGGGTTTGATGAAGTTGTCGACGCCGCTGATCCCGAACATCCCCCACAATACCATGAACACCGCCCAGCCAGTCTGCCCCTCGCTGTAGAGCCAGATGGCGGCGCCCATCCAGATCAGGGTGCCGCCGATCACCGGCACCATCGACAGGAAGAACATGGCGACCGTCAGGATCAGGACACCGGGAACGCCGGCAATGAGGAAGCCGATCATCGCCACCACCGCCTGCGCTGCGGCGGTGCCGACGATACCGACCATGACTCCCGTCACCGTTCCCTCGACCAGCGCCAGCATGCGCTCGCCGAGGTCGCCGGCAAGTGTCCGGCTGCCGACATGCAGCGCGTCGGCGTAGATGTGTGCATCGCGGAAGATGAAGAAGACGAAGAAGATGACCAGCAGCAACTGAAGCAGTCCCTGTGCCAGCAGTGCCGCGGTCGCCAGGGCCAGGTTGCGGGTCGGCTCGACGAACTGGTGCAGGAGATTGTTCATCTCCTCACGGCTGGCCACCAGCTTCTGCCAGTAGTCGGCGGCATCGCGCCCGACGAGGGGCAGCGTCGCCAGCCAGCTCGGTGGTTCCACCGGCAGGCCATTCTCCAGCAGCGGTTTGAGATAGCGGATGGCAAGTTCGATGCCGTCGGCAATCGACCCGGAGAGCAGTGCGACCGGCGCGACGAGGAGCAGCAGGAGCAGGATCGAGACCAGCAGCGCCGCCAGATTGCTGCGTCCGCGACAAAGCCACAGGAGCCGGTTGCGAATTGGCAGGGTGACGATGCAGATGACGACGGCGAAGAGCAGCGTGCCGGTGAAGGGCAGGAGCACGGCGATGCAGCCGGTCAGCAGCAAGGCGACGAGGGCGATCTGCAGAAGCTGCTTGTGGCTCGGATTCATCGTCGATTCAGACCTTTGACAACATCTTCAGCGCCTGTCGAATGCCATCCGCGGTCGTGAGGCCGGGTGCCAACTGCTTCAGTGCCGCCGCCGCTTCGCGCTCATTGTAGCCCAGAGCCAGCAGGGCATTGAGCACGTCGTCATGCGCATCGACCGTCGCGGTCGTACTGCTCGGCAGCGCGTCGGCGAGCTTGCCCTTCAGCTCGAGCAGGAGGCGCTCGGCGGTCTTGGTGCCGATGCCCGGGATCTTCGTCAGGCGGCCAACCTGCTGCTGCGCCACCGCCGCTGCCAGTTCGCCCACCGAGAGACCCGAGAGAACCGACAATGCAAGGCGGGCGCCGATGCCCGAAATCTTCAGCAACTGGCGAAACGCATGTCGCTCGCCTTCACTGGCAAACCCGTAGAGAAAATGCCCGTCCTCGCGCACGACGAAGTGGGTCAGCAGGCTCAGCCGGTCACCGTTCGCCGGCAGATTGTAGAAGGTGCTCATCGGCACGTCGAGTTCGTAGCCGACACCCTGCACGTCGAGTACCACCTGCGGCGGATTCTTCTCCAACAAGACGCCGGTCAGCCGGCCGATCATCGCTCACCCCCCTCCTTCTTGCCGACGACCTTCCTGAGGATCAACCGGCCGCCACGCACCTGCAGGCTGCCAGCCGCCAGACGCCCGAGTCCGTGTCCGCCGTGCGCGTGCGCGATGGCACAGGCGAGCGCATCGGCGGCATCGGCAGCCGGCATCGACGACAAGGATAACAGGTGACGCACCATGTGTTGCACCTGCACCTTGTCGGCGTGACCGTTGCCGACCACCGCCTGCTTCACCTGCAGGGCGGTGTACTCGGCAACGGCCAGTCCGCTGGTGACCAGGGCGCTGATCGCCGCCCCGCGCGCCTGCCCGAGAAGCAGGGTGGATTGTGGATTGACGTTGACGAAGACGATTTCGGTCGCTGCCTCGTCGGGTCGATGCTGCGCCACCAGCTCGCGCAATCCGGTGTGGATCGTTCCCAGGCGGGTGGGCAGCGAATCGCCGACCGTGGTCCGGATGCAGCCGCTGGCGAGGTAGCGCAAACGGCTGCCGACCTTCTCGATCACGCCGAACCCGGTGACGCGCAACCCGGGGTCCACGCCCAGGATGCGCAACGCAGGCAGCCCGGTCTCGCTCATCGTGGTGGCAAGCGCGCCAGATACACCCCGAGTACGGCCAGCAACATGCCCGCGATGGCCACGGCACCGAGGGTCTCGCCGAAGACCAGCCAGGCGATCAGCGCCGTGCTCGGCGGCGTCAGGTAGAAAAGACTGGCGACATTGACGGCGCTACCGCTGCGAATCAGTAGATTGAGGAGGCTGATCGCACCAACGGAAAGCACCAGGACGAGCCAGAGAAGGGCGAAAACGAACTCCGCCGTCCACTCGATGTGCATGCTTTCGGTCCACCACGCGACCACGGCAGTGCAGACCGCCGTCGGCAGGAACTGGACGACCGATCCGCTGCGCAGATCGAAGTGGGCACAGAAGCGCTTCTGATACAGCGTGCCGGCAGTGATTCCGAACAGCGCCGCAATCGCAGGCAGGAGCATCGCGACCAGCGGCAGATCGCCGATCCTGTTCGCCACCACCAGCGCCACTCCGGCCAGGCCGATGACCAGTCCCAGCCACTGCCGTGGCGCGACCCGCTCGCCGAGCAGAAAGCCGGCGCCGGCGGCGGTCAACAGCGGTTGCAGGCCGACGACCAGGGCCGTCACACCAGCCGGCAGTCCATTCTTGATCGCCATGAACACGCCGCCCAGGTAGAGCGCGTGCAGCAGCAGGCCGGAAACGCCGAGATGCAGCAGCTGGCGGCCACCGCTCGGCCACGGGGCGCCGGAAACGAGTGCCAGGATGGTCATCAGGGCGAGCACGAGCAGGTAGCGGACGAGCAGGAAGCTCAACGGTTCCGCGTAGGGCAGACCGAACTTGGCGCCGATGAAACCGGTGCTCCAGAGGAAGACGAAAAGAAGGGGCAGCATCGAGGGTACGGGGCGCATGGCATGGGCTCATTGCAGCCTGGCAGGAGTGTAGCAGGCGTCGCCCCAAGCTCGATCGCCTGCGCCTTGCGAGAGCTCACTGGCCGCCGGCGTACACCCGCTCCTGCTTCCGGAAGGACGTCGTCCGCTCACAGCGGCAGCGGCTGACGATAACCGAGTGCCTGTTCGATCCGGCTTGCCGTAGCCTTGATCGGCGCCACCCACTCCGGATCGTGGCGCTCGCTCGGTGCCGAGACCGAAAGTCCGGCGGCGAGGTGGCCCTCGTCATTGCGGATGGGCGCGGCGATGCAGCGCAAGCCGATCTCGGCTTCCTCGTTGTCGGTGGCGAAGCCGTGCCGGCGAATCCAGTCGAGCTCCCTCTCGAGCGCATCGAGGCGGGTCAGTGAATGCGGGGTCTTTCCGGGCAAACCGGTCCGGCGGGCATACGCGCGCACGTCAGCCGGACTGTCGGCAGCGAGGAACAGCTTGCCGACCGAGGTCAGGTGCAGGGGAGCACGCCCGCCAACCAGATAGACCACACGCAGGAGCGAGCGGCCGCTCGAAGTCCTTTCGACGTAGATGATCTCGTCCTCGTGGCGAACCCCCAGGTTGACCGCCTCGCCGATCGACTCGTGCAGTTGCTGCATGCAGGGCAGAGCCACCTGCCGGATGCTGATGCGCGACTTGACGATGTTTCCCAGTTCGAGCAGCCGGATTCCTAGCGTGTAGGTGCCGCTGTCGTGACGCTCGACAAGAGCCGAACCGATCATTGCCGCCAGGATGCGGTGCGCGGTCGAAGGGTGTAGGCCGGTGGCCTGTGCCAGCGCCTTCAGGCTCGCTGGTTCCGGCAGGTTGGCCAGAACTTCGAGCAGCGCCATCATTCGCTCGATGACCTGTATTGAGCCTTTGTCCGCCTGTTGTTCGGTCATTGCCTTCCTGTAGACCCGTCGATCCTGCGGCGAGCGGGATACGAACCGCGCACCACCAATTGTGCAGCGCGGTATCTTATCATCTACCGCCGCGACACGGCTGGTCGGCGGGCCCGGAGCCGCTCTCCGCCAATCGCCGGGAGGCAGCCGATGCGCTCGCGCGCCGAGTTCCGGCAGTGCTTGATGCACCTCGGAGTCTCCGGTAAGGTGTGGCCATGAACCCATCCGACGCCATCGCTGAGCTACTGCACAAGCTGGGCAAGGATCTGGCGCGCAAACGTGCGCTGCTGATCGACCGTTACCCCAATGCACGCAGCACGCTGCGGGCGATGCTGTCGACGATCGGCGTCACGACCGTGCATGCCGCCGGCACATCAGCGGAGGTCCTGCGACAGGTCAAGGCCAACAGTTTCGACATCATTCTCTCCGACTACCGGCTCGAGGATGGACGTGACGGTCAGCAGTTGCTGGACGAACTGCGGCAACAGCACCTGGTGAAACTGGCCACCGTTTTCATCATCGTCACCAGCGAGCGCACCTACCACAACGTCGTTTCGGTGGCTGAGCTGGCTCCGGACGATTATCTGATCAAGCCGTTTACGGCGGACGAACTGCGTGGCCGCTTGCTGCGCGCAATCAACAAGAAGCAGTTCCTGGCCGCCGTCTTCGATCACCTCGACAACGGCGCCTACGCGCAGGCGCTGCTCGCCTGCGACCGCCTCCTGGGGCAGGACAGCGGTTTCCTCATGGATCTGCTGCGCTGCAAGGGGGAGATTCTGAACGTGCTCGGACGTCCTGCAGAAGCGCAGGCGGTGTACCAGCAGGTGCTTGCGCAGCGGGTCCTTCCCTGGGCGCGAATGGGCCTGGCGGTCGCCTGCCGCAACCAGCAACAGTTGGCTGACGCCGAAGCCCTGGGGCAGTCGCTGGTCGAGGACTTTCCGGAGTTCACCGCCGCCTACGATCTCCTCGCCGGAGTCCGCGAAGAAATGGGCAAGCTGGCGGAAGCCCAGGCGGTGTTGCTGCAGGCGGCGGCGAAGTCGCCAAACAATGCATCAAGACAGCGGCTGGTCGGTGATCTGGCGGTGCGCAACAATGACCTGCCAACCGCCGAGAAAGCCTATGGCAAGGTGCTGGATCGTCGGCGCGGTTCGACCCTGAGCAATGTCGACGACTATACGAACCTCTCCCGAGTCCTGCTCGACCGCGGCCAGACCGACGGCGCCCACAGGATCACCGCACAGCTGCGGCGCGACTGGCGGGGCAGCAGGCAGGGCGAACTGGCGGCACTGGTCATGGAGACGCTCTGCGCCAACCAGGAAGGCAACCCGGCCAAAGCCCGCGAAATGATCGAGCAGGCGCTGCAGTTGAGCACGTCCCTGCACGAACCGGGCAAGGGCTCACCGCTGTCACACGCGCTCACCCTCGACCTGGCCCAGGCATGCCTGGCGACCGGCAAGGAGGAGGAGGCGCGGGACATCTTCCGCCGGGTGGCTGCCGAGAATCATGAGGATCGCAACATGATTGCCAAGGTGCAGGGCATCTACAGCAAGGCGGGCCGGGAGGCCGACGGGCAGGCGCTGCTGGCCGAAGTCGGCAAGGAGATCGTCGAACTGAACAACCGCGGCGTTCTGGCCGCACGCAACGGTGACGTCGAAGGTTCGGTCAGATTGCTGATGGAGGCCGCGGAGCGGGTGCCCAATCTGCAATTCCTGGTCAACGCGACGAAAGCGATCTTCACCCTCCTCGACCGCAAGGGCTGGGACGCCGACCTTGCGCGGCGCGGAATGCGTTACCTGCAGTTGGCGCAAGCGAAGGACATGCGCAATGTGCGGGTGATCTCGGCACGTGAACTGTACCAGCGCGTCGCGCGCAAGTACGGAGTGGCCCTGGTGCCGGCATCAGGCGTCGTGACTGCCGGCGGGCGGCCAACAACGTAGCCGGCAAAGAGGGGCGCCAAGGGTCAGCGGAACGACCCCCTTTGGCGCGATGCCCTCTGGCGTCAAGTGGCGGTCTGGTTGCTGTCCACAGGCGGCTGCCACCGTCCCCGCATTTCCTCGAGAAAGGCTCGCGCCGGCAGCGACAGGAGCTTGCAACGGCGATGCATGAGCAGCCACGGCTGGCGCAGCGGAAATCCGCCGACGTCCAGAATGCACACTTCCTGCTGGCGCGGATCCGTGCCCATTGCCTGCCGCGACAGGATGGCCAGTCCGGCGCCACTGGCGACCAGCTCGCGGATGGCCTCATTGCTGCTGACCGTCAGCTTGACGTCGAGCTTGATTGCCAGCTTCGCCAGGTGGGAGTCGATCGTCCGCCGTGAACCGGAGCCCGTTTCGCGCAGGATGAAGCGCTCGCCGCACAGCTCGGCCAGCTCGACCCGTCGCCCCACGGCCCAATGCGCGAGCGGCGCGATGACCACGAGCTCGTTGTCGACCAGCGGATGGGCTTCCACCTGCACGTCTTCCGGCGGATAGAGCAGGACGTAGAGGTCGTCCTGGTTGGCCCGCATGCGGGCAACGATGTGCTCGCGATCGGCCACCGCGAGCTCGACATGGACGTCCGGGTGGCGGCGAGAGAAGTCACCCACCAGGCGCGGCAGGAAGTACTTCGCCGTCGTCACCAGGGCGACCCGCAGGCGGCCACGCTTGAGGCCCTTGAGATCGGCAATGGTGGCCTCGAAGCTGGTCCAGAGGTCGTCCAGCGCGCGCGCCATCTGCAGCGTCTCCTCGCCGGCCTCGGTCAGTACCAGCGTGCGACCGACCTGCTCGAAGAGCGGCAGGCCGAGGGTGTCGGCAATCTGTCCCACCTGCAGGGACACCGCCGGCTGCGTCAGGTGAAGCTCCGCAGCAGCCTTCGAGAAGCTGCGATGGCGAGCGACGGCGGTAAAGCTCTCAAGTTGGCGAAGGGTGATTCTGCGGCGCGGCATGTATCAGTCGGAACAAATCGGTCACTCGATTATATCTTATTGGACTTTATGCATGCTCGACCCCATAGTCTGCCTTGTCCGCGGCCGTGCCGCGGATGTCAGTCGAACCAGTCAATCAAGGAGAAGCAAATGCGTCACTACACCACCGACAGCGCCGAAGCCATGTCACGAGTCGTTGCCCTCGCCCTGCTCGCCGATGGTGCGCTTGACCACCGGGAAGTCGAGTCGCTGTCGAGGCATGGAATCTTCGATCGCCTGCAGATCGCCCCGGCGACCTTCGATCGCGTGATTCACGAGTTCTGCGATGACCTGCTGCAATGCGCGCGGGCGCCGAATGTCGGGCAGATCGAGCTCGACCGGGAACTCGTCGATCATCTGCTCGACGACATCCGCTCACCGCAACTGCAGCAGCAGGCCCTCGGAGCGATCGTCGATATCGTCAATGCCGACGGCTGTCTCAATGGCGGCGAGGCAATCGTCATCTCCGAAGCGATGAGCCTCTGGGGACTGGAACTGCAGCGGGTGACCCACACGCTGGTCCGGCCAGCGCAGCCCTCGTCATCCGCGCCGCCGATCGTTCAGGGCTGGCTGGCATGATGCGGCACCAGGCCGTTGCCTGTTCCGGAAACCACTTCGCCACCGGGACAGACAACGCTCAGTGCCGGCCGCCCAGTCCGAGGTAGCTTTCGATGACGCGCGTATCGCTGGCGAGGGTTGCGCTTGGCCCTTCCAGCGAGATGCTGCCGGTTTCCAGCACGTAGGCGTAATCTGCCACCTGCAGCGCGGCGCGCGCGTTCTGTTCGACCAGGAGGATTGCGACACCCGTGCTCCTGAGCCCTGTGATGGTGCGGAAGATTTCCTTGATGACCAGCGGCGCCAAGCCGAGGCTCGGCTCGTCGAGCAGCAGCAACCGTGGTTTCGCCATCAGCGCCCGGCCCATCGCCAGCATCTGCCGCTCGCCGCCCGAAAGGGTGCCGGCCAGCTGCTGACGGCGCTCCATCAGTCGCGGGAAGATGTCGAAGACATGGTCGATCGTTTCCAGTTCATCACGATGGCCGGCACGGTACCGATCGAAGGCGCCCAGCAGCAGATTGTCGGTGACGCTCATTTCCGCGAACAGTTCGCGCTTCTCCGGCACCAGCGTCATCCCCTGCCGCACCAGTTGCTCGACGCTGCGCCCGACGCTCTGCCGCTCACCGAGATAGACCAGATCGCCACGCAACGGCAAGAGACCGATCAGCGCCGCCAGCAATGTGGTCTTGCCCGCACCGTTGGGGCCGATGACGGTCACGATCTCGCCCCGATGGACGCGCAGCGACAGGCCGTGCAGGGCTTCGACCTTGCCGTAACTGACCGCCAGGTCGCCGACCTCGAGCACCACGCTGCGCTCTTCGGCCGCCGGCGCGGCACTCATTCGACCCCCCCGAGATAGGCCTCGACCACTGCCGGATTGCGCTGGATCTCTTCCGGCAAGCCCGCCGCCAGCTTGCGGCCGAACTCCATGACGACCACCCGGTCGGCCAGGCCCATGACGAACTCCATGTCGTGCTCGACCAGCAGGATGCCGATTCCTTCCGCACGCAATCGGCGCAACAGTTCGGCCAGTGCCTGCTTCTCGCCGTAGCGCAGACCAGCGGCCGGTTCGTCGAGGAGCAACAGGCAGGGGTCGGCGGCCAGAGCCCGGGCAATCTCGACCAATCGCTGCCTGCCGAGAGGCAGCGTCCCAGCAGCTTCGTACATCTGGTCGCGCAGGCCGCAGCGCTCGATCTGCACGGCCGCTTCGTGCAGCAGGCGCGCATCCTCGTCACGATCGGCACGGCAGGCGGCGGCAATGAAGCTCTTGCGACCACGCAGGTGGGCACCAATGGCGACATTCTCGATGACGCTCATCGCCGGCAGCAGGCGGACATGCTGAAAGGTGCGGCTCATTCCCAGGCGAGCGATCCGACGTGCCGGCAGCGACTCGACACGCTGCCCACGAAAACTGACGCGGCCGGAAGTCAGCGGGTCCACACCTGAGATGCCGTTGAACATCGTGCTCTTGCCGGCCCCGTTCGGACCGATCAGGGCCATGATCTCGCCGGCGCGAACGCGGAAGCTGACACGGTCATTGGCCACCAGGCCACCGAAGCACTTGCTCGCATCGCTCACCTCGAGCAGTACGGCGCCAGGTTCCGGAAGCGATCGTCTCGCCAGGCGCGGCACTCCTTCGGTTGGCGTGCGGCGCACCTCCTGTGGCCAGAAGCGCTGCAGCATCGGCCATACGCCGTCGCGCGCCCGATGCAGGACGACGATCATCAGCAATCCGAAGACGATCATCTCGAAGTTGCCGCTCTGCCCCAGCAGGCGGGGCAACCAGTCCTGCAGCCACTGCTTGAGGACGGTGATCAGGCCGGCGCCGAGAATCGCGCCCCAGACGTGCGAGACCCCGCCCACGACGGCCATGAACAGGTATTCGATTCCCTGCGTCAGGGAAAACGGCGTCGGATTGACGAAGCGCTGCAGGTGGGCATAGAGCCATCCCGAAACGGCGGCATAGAGGGCGGCGACGGCAAAGACGACGATCTTCGAGCGGGGCGTGTTGACCCCCATCGCCTCGGCCATCACCGAGCCACCCTTGAGGGCACGTATCGCGCGCCCTTCGCGTGAGTCGAGCAGGTTGCGCGTCGCCAGTATCAGCGCCAGCAGGATCGCCCAGATCAGGTAGTAGAAATCGCGACCGGAGCGCAGTTCGAAGTCGAGGATGTGCAGTGGTGGCACGCCGGTGATGCCGGTGTGACCACCGAGTGCCGCCAGGTTGCCAAAAAGGTAATACAGGCTGATACCCCAGGCGATCGTGCCGAGGGGAAGGAAGTGGCCGGACAGCCGCAGGGTCACGAGACCCAGCGACAGGGCAACGATCGCCGTGACCAGCAAGCCCGCAGGCAGCGTCAGCCACGGCGACACCCCGTGCACCGTCGTCAGATAGGCGGTCGTGTAGGCTCCGAGGCCGGCAAAGGCCGCCTGCCCGAAGGAGGTGAGGCCACCGACACCGGTCAGCATCACCAGCCCGAGGGTGACGATGGCGTAGAGGCCGATGTAGTTCAGCAGCGTGACATGGAACTCCGGCAGCAGCGCTGGCGCCACCAGCAGTAAGACGACGAAGATCGGCAGGAGAACCGTCGCGTGCAGACTGCGCTTCATGCCTCCTCCACGTGACGCGTCTTCAGCGATCGCCAGAGCAGCACCGGGATGATCAGGGTGAACACGATCACCTCCTTGAAGGCGCTCGCCCAGTATGAGGAGTAGGCTTCGAGCAGGCCGACCAGAACGGCACCGGCAGCCGCCGCCGGATAGCTGGCAAGCCCGCCGATGATCGCACCTACGAAGCCCTTGAGGCCGATGAGGAAACCCGAATCGTAGTAGACGGTGGTGATCGGTGAGATCAGCACGCCGGAAAAGGCGCCGATGGCGCCGGCCAGGGTGAAGGAAAGCAGTCCCGCGAGGTCCCCGGAGATACCCATCAGGCGGGCACCCGTGCGGTTCATCGCCGTCGCCCGCAGGGCCTTGCCGTACAACGTCCGTTCGAAGAAGAGATAGAGCGCAACGATCAGCAGGGCGCTGGCGACGATGACCAGGAGTGTCTGCCCCTGCAGCACGACATCGCCGACCGCGAAGTTTGCATCGGTGAACGCCGGCGTCCGTGAACCCTCGGCGCCGAAGAACAGCAGCCCGATGCCGGTCAGCGTCACATGCACAGCGACCGAAACGATCAGCAGCGCCAGCACCGATGCCTCGGCAACGGGCTGATAGGCCAGGCGGTAGAGCATCGGTCCGAGCGGGACAACCAGCATCAGGGTCAGCAGGACCTGCACCAGGAGGGGCAGGCTTGCGGGCGAGACCGCCAGCAGGCTGGCTGCCAGGAGCAGCGGTGCGCCACAATTGATCAGGATGATGAGCGGCAGGCGGTGGAAGCGGCGCGCGCGCACTGCCGTCGTGCACTCGATGAGGCCGATCGCTGTCCCCATCGCGAGCAGCAGCCAGACCGTACCCGGCAGCTTGCCTGCCTGCAGGCTGGCCAGCGTCAAGGCGCCAAAGGCGACGAACTCGCCCTGCGGGATGAAGATCACCCGCGTCACTGCGAAAACGAGAACCAGCGCCAGCGCCAGCAGGGCGTAGATGGCGCCGTTGGTGACCCCATCCTGGCCCAGCAGCAATGCAATCTGCAAATCCATCAACACCATCCAGTCGCTGCGGCTGCCGATGGCGGCAGCCTGCGGGCGGCGCCTCTGGCGATCACGGGTCCCGCAGGCACTATTCGACGAGCTTCCAGGTCCCGTTGTCGATGCGCACCATCACCCGCGCCCGCTGATCGAATCCGAGATGGTCCTGCGGGCTCATGTTGAACACTCCGTGCGCAGCCGTGAGATTCGTCGTCTTCTCCAGAGCCTGGCGCAACGCCTTGCGAAACTCGGGCGTTCCCGGCTGCGCCTTCTTCAGTGCTTCCGGCACGGCATGGGCCAGCAACAGGCTGGCGTCCCAGGCATGCGCGCCGAAGGTCGAGACCGTTCCCTTGCCGTTCATCGCCTCGTACTTCGTGACATACTCGAGCGCCACCTTCTTGATCGGATTGCTGTTGGGCAGCTGGGCGGCCACCAGGACGGGACCGGCAGGCAGGAAGGTGCCTTCGCAGTCCTTGCCGCAGACACGCAGGAAGTCGGCGTTGGCCACCCCGTGCGTCTGGTACATCAGCCCCTTGTAGCCCTTTTCCTTGAGCGACTTCTGTGGCAGGGCGGCCGGTGTCCCGGCGCCACCCACGAGAACCGCGTCCGGCTTGGCGGCAAGGATCTTCAGTACCTGCCCGGTCACCGACGTGTCGGCCCGATTGAAGCGCTCGTTGCCGACGATCTGGATCTTGCGCGCCTCGGCGATCCTCGAGAACTCGTTCCACCAGCCCTCGCCGTAGGCGTCGGCGAAACCGATGTAGGCCACCGTCCGGACCTGGTTGTCGAGCATGTGCTGGACGATCGCCGTCGCCATCTGGGCATCGTTCTGCGGTGTCTTGAAGACCCAGGCGCGCTTGCCATCCATCGGATCGATGATCCGCGCCGAAGCCGCCATCGAGATCATCGGCGTCTCGCCCTCGGCAACGACGTCGATCATCGCCAGCGAGTTGGGAGTGGTCGTGGAACCGATCACCACATCGACCTTGTTCTCGGAGATCAGCTTGCGCGTGTTCTTGACTGCCGTCGTCGTGTCGGAAGCGTCGTCGAGGATGATGTAGTTGATCTTCTGGCCAGCGATCGTCGTCGGCAAGAGGGAGAAGGTGTTCTTCTCCGGAATCCCCAGCGAAGCAGCCGGACCGGTTGCCGACAGCGTCACGCCGACGTTGATCTCGGCACGCACACCGGCAGCGGGAACGATTCCCAGCAAGGCCAGCAGACTGGCCAGCAGCAGCTTGATTCTCATGCGTCCTCCCGTAAGTTGCCTGAACTTCCTGCAGCCGGCGAGTGCACGGCAGCAGGTAACCATTGTGCGGCCGCGGGCAGCGCGAGACAAGTCTAATGGAAGGTGTCGTAGGCGAACTTGAGGATGAACACGCTGACGACGGCGAGGAAAGCCCGCCTGACGAAGGTACTGCCATGCCGCAGTGCGAGATGTGTGCCGACGAACGAGCCGACGACATTGCACGCCGCCATCATCACCGCCAGCAACGGCATCAGATGGCCGTGCGGGATGAAGAAGCCGAGCGCCGCCAGATTGGTCGCCACATTGACGACTTTCGCTGCCGCCGAGGCGTGCAGAAAGTCGAAGCCAAAGAAACGGATGAAAAGGAAGATCAGGAAACTGCCGGTGCCCGGGCCAAAGAAGCCGTCATAGAAGCCGATGACCCCGCCCAGCAGCAGTGCGTAGGCAAACTCGCGCCGCCCGGCATGCTGTGGGCGATGAGTGCTGCCGAAGTCGCTGCGCGCGAAGGTATAGGCGGCGGCGCCGATCAACAGCAGCAGGATCAGCGGCCGCAGCACCGCCGGCGGCAGCCAGGCCACCGCCATCGCACCGAGATAGGAACACGCCAGCGCGGCCGCCGCCGCCGGCAGCGTCGTGCGCCACGGCATCTCGACACGCCGGGCATAGCGCCAGGCGGCGCTGCTCGTCCCGAAAATGCTGGAAAACTTGTTCGTCCCGAACAGCGTTGCCGGCAGCTCGCGTGGCAGCGTCTGGAACAGTGCGGGGATCTGGATCAGGCCGCCGCCGCCGACGACGGCATCGATGAAGCCGGCAAACAGGGCTGCGACCGCAAGCCCCACCAGCGGCAGGGCATCGAGTCCGTACATGCGGCTTCAGCGCCGGGCGACGAAGAACAGGCGCTTGAAAGGGAAGAGCGTCGTGCCGTCCGCAGCGGGCCGATGGACGGCAGCCAGCCGCTCGCGATAGGCGGCGAGGAAGCGGTTGGCGGCGGACTCGTCGAGCCGCTGCATGAAGGGCAACAGGGTCGTCCCCTTCATCCATTCGATGATCGGGTCCTCGCCGCTCAAGACATGCCAGTAGGTGGTCTCCCACAGCTCCAGCTGACTGCAGAGCGGCCGCAGCAGCCGCTCGTATTCGGTAGGGGACAGGATGCTGCCCATGCGAGCGCTGCCCAACGCAGCGCGCCAGCCAGCCTCGGCAGCGAGCTGGCGAAGGATATGGTGGGCCGGCTCGTCAAAGTTGGCCGGCATCTGAACCGCCAGGATCCCATGCGGAGAAAGCTGGCCGAGCAGTTCGGGAAGCAGCGAGCGATGACCGGGCAACCAGTGCAGGACCGCATTCGAGAACAGCAGGTCGGGGCTGGTGTCGGCCCGCCAGCCGGCGATGTCAGCCTGCTGCCATCGTATGGCGGACGGTGTGCTGGCGGCTCTGGCGAGCATCGCCACATCACTGTCCAGGCCGATGACCGCCGCCGCCGGCCAGCGCTCGGCAAGCAGCCGGGTGACGTTGCCGGCACCGCAGCCGAGATCGACGATGCGCCGGGGCTGGGAATCGCCCAGCCTGGCCAGCAGATCGAGCGCCGGTCGCAGCCGGGCGTCGGCGAACCTGAGATACTGCCCCGGATTCCAGCTCATCTGCGCGCCCATCACCTTCGCCGTGCGCCGGCGCAAAATGCCAACGGGGCTCGATGTTACCTCACCTTTCCTGACGCTGGGCAGTGCCGATCGTCGTCGGCGAACGACTGCCACTGATTCCGGCGACGAGCAACCCCGCCGGGAAAAGCCTTACACTCGCCCTTTTCCCTCAACCGAAGGGCTGTTCACGATGCGCAAAGGGATCATCCTTGCCGGGGGCTCCGGCACTCGCCTTCACCCGGCCACCCTGGCCATCAGCAAACAGCTGCTGCCGGTATTCGACAAGCCGATGATCTACTATCCGCTGAGCACGCTGATGCTGGCGGGTATCCGCGAGATTCTGGTCATTTCGACACCACAGGACACGCCGCGCTTCGCCCAGTTGCTCGGCGACGGCTCTCGCTGGGGACTCTCCCTGAGTTACGCGGTGCAACACAGCCCGGACGGGCTGCCGCAGGCATTCATCATCGGCGCGGACTTTCTCGGGGATGATCCGTCGGCGCTGGTCCTTGGTGACAACATCTTCTACGGTCACAGCTTCCAGAGGTTGCTCGCCCGGGCAGGCGAACGTGCGACCGGCAGCACGATATTCGCCTACCACGTACATGATCCGGAACGCTACGGCGTGGCGGAGTTCGACAGCGACGGCAGGGTACTGAGCCTGGAGGAAAAGCCGCAGGCACCGAAGTCGAACTACGCGGTCACCGGCCTCTATTTCTGTGACAACCAGGTGACCCAACTGGCCAGAGGCCTCAAGCCGTCGGCGCGCGGCGAGCTGGAGATCATCGATCTGACGCGTTCCTACCTGGCGCAGGGGCAGCTCAACGTCGAGCTGATGGGCCGCGGCTATGCCTGGCTCGATACGGGAACGCATGAAAGCCTCCTCGGTGCGGGGCAGTTCATCGCGACGATCGAGCACCGGCAGGGACTGAAAGTGGCTTGCCCCGAGGAGATCGCCTTCCGTAACGACTGGATCACCGCCGAACAACTCGAGTCGCTGGCGCAGCCCTTGACCAAGAGCGGCTACGGCAAGTACCTGCTTGCGCTGCTGCGGGAAAGGCCATTCTGAGAGTACCCGCGCGCGGGCCGCGAGTCGTGCTCGTCGCAAGGCGCCCTCCTGGTTGGCATGGTTGGCACCGCGTTCTTGAAGAGCCACCCCCCTGCCGGTATCATGCGTGCCTTTGCGCGATACCCGGTTGCTCACCAGCCGAGAGACGGCTGCAGGACTCCGGGTCGCCTGCCAACAGGGAGTCCAACCGATGTTCAAGACGATTCAGGGACGCCGCATCCGCGTCGGGGTAGTGGGATGTGGTCGTATCTCGAAAAACCACTTCGGTTCGATCGAGACCCACGGCAATGACCTCGAGTTGGCTGCCGTCTGCGACAATGACCGCTCCGTTCTCGACGCTCACGTCGGGAAGTACTCGGTCAGGGGCTACGCGCGCATGGGAGACATGCTGCGCGACGAGTCGCTCGACGTCGTCGCGCTGTGTACGCCAAGCGGACTGCATCCCGACCAGGCTGTGCTGGCTGCAGCTCACGGTGTCAACGTGGTCACGGAAAAACCGATGGCGACTCGCTGGCAGGACGGTGTCCGCATGGTCCGCGCCTGCGACCAAGCGAACGTGCGACTACTGGTCGTCAAGCAGAATCGCCGCAACTCGACCCTGCAGATGCTCAAGCGGGCATTCGACGAAAAGCGCTTCGGCAAGGTCTATATGGTCAGCATCAACGTCTTCTGGTCACGCCCACAGGAGTACTACGATTCCGCCAAGTGGCGCGGCACCTGGGAACTCGACGGCGGAGCCTTCATGAACCAGGCCAGCCACTACGTGGACCTCGTCGACTGGCTGGTCGGCCCGGTCGCCAGCGTCACCGCGATGACGGCGACCCTGGCACGGGACATCCAGGTCGAGGATACCGGTGTGCTCAATATTCGCTGGCGCAGCGGGGCCCTCGGCTCGATGAGTGTGACCATGCTCACCTATCCCAGGAACCTCGAGGGCTCGATCACCATTCTCGGTGAGAAGGGAACCGTCCGTATCGGCGGCGTCGCGGTCAACGACATCCAGGTCTGGGACTTCGCCGATCAGCGTGACTACGATGCCGACATCAAGGCTGCCAACTACGAGACCACTTCGGTGTACGGATTCGGTCACCCGCTGTACTACCGCAACGTCGTCGACGTCCTGCGCGGCGATGCCGAACCCGAGGTCGATGGGCGCGAAGGCCTGAAGTCGCTTGAAGTCCTGATCGCGGCCTACCTGTCGGCCCGCGATGGGCGCGAGATCGCCTTGCCACTCGAATATTGACCCGTTGATGGACATCGGCGTCGTTGGTGGTGGCATCAACGGTCTGTGTTGTGCCTGGCAGTTGCAGCAGCTGGGTCACGCAGTGCGCCTGTACGAGCGGAACCGACTGATGGCGGAGACCAGCTCGCGCTCATCCAAGCTGCTGCACGGCGGGCTGCGCTATCTCGAGAACCTCGAGTTCCGGCTGGTGCGCGAGGCGTTGCGCGAGCGCGACGGCTGGCTCGCACGGGTGCCCAGCCTGACCCGGCCGCTGCGGCTGCTGATGCCGGTCTACCGCGGCGGTCGTCGTTCACGCTGGCTGATTCGCGCCGGGCTGTTCCTCTACGACTCGCTGGCAGGCAGAAGCGAACTGCCGCCCGCGACCTGGCGCACGGCCGGGCAGATCCTGCAGGCCGATCCGCAACTGCGTCGCGAGGGACTGCTCGGCGGCTACAGCTTCTCCGATGGCCAGATGGACGATCGGGCACTGGGGTTGTGGGTCGCCGAGCAGGCGCAGGCAGCGGGCGCTGTGCTGCGCGAGCATTGCGAGGTACGACGGGTCGATCGCAGCGGCCGGGTTGAGTTCGCCGACGGTACGTCGGCTCGCCATGAGCGCCTGATCAATGTCTGCGGGCCTTGGGCCGAGCGCCTGCTCGAGCAGAGCGGAATCGCTTCCCCGTACCGCCTCGATCTCGTGCGGGGCAGTCACCTGGTCCTTGATCTTCCCTGTCCGCAGGCCTATGTGCTCGAGGTTCCTTGCGAGCCGAGAATCGTTTTCGTCCTTCCCTGGCAGGGACGAACGCTGGTCGGCACGACGGAGGTTCGGCAGGCGCTTGACGCCCCGGCAGTCTGCGATCCGAGCGAGCAGGATTACCTGCTGACGGTCATCGGCCATTATTTCCCGTCTGCCAGCGGTCCCGACCGGGTGCTCGAGGTCTTTGCAGGTGTCCGTCCGCTGCTTCACTCGGCCAGCAATCCGGCGCAGGCGACACGTGAGTACGCCTTGCACCGCGACGGCGCGCTGATCAGCGTTTTCGGCGGCAAGTGGACAACCGCTCAGGCGCTGGCGAGAAGGGTTTCCGACCACATTCACTGAATCCGGGAGGGTCATGAACGGTTTTACGGCAGATTCCACGGCGATCATCGACAGCGGTGCGGTAGTGGGCGACAATACTCGCATTTGGCAATGGGTACATATCTGTGCTCAGGCACGCATCGGCAGCGATTGCTCGCTGGGCCAGAATGTCTTCATAGGCAACAGGGTGATCATCGGCAACAACGTGAAGATCCAGAACAACGTTTCGGTCTATGACAACGTGACGCTCGAGGACGATGTCTTCTGCGGACCGAGCATGGTCTTCACCAACGTCTACAACCCGCGCAGCCATGTATCGCGCAAGCATGAGTACCGCGACACGCTGGTGAGACGGGGCGCCACCCTCGGCGCCAACTGCACCATCGTCTGCGGCGTGACGATCGGCGAGTACGCCTTTGTCGCTGCCGGCGCGGTGGTCAACCGGGACGTACCCGCCTACGCACTGATGGCGGGCGTTCCCGCGCGACAGATCGGCTGGATCAGCCAGCACGGAGAACGCCTCGATCTGCCGCTCAGCGGGGAAGGAGAAGCATGCTGCCCGGCGACAGCGGTGCGGTATCGGCTCCGGGAAGGGCAGGTCAGCTGCCTGCAGGACATCGAGGGCAACCCGCAGGCACCGTCAGCCGCCGGGCAGCATGGGCACTGACATCCGACCGACAGCCTCCCGACGACCAGCGGCAGGCACCCGCTTCAACCATCAGGCAGCAGGCTACGCATGAGCATCCAGTTCATTGACCTCAAGGCACAATACGCCTCCCTTCGCGGCCCGATCCATGAGCGCATGCAGCGCGTGCTCGATCACGGCCAGTACATCATGGGCCCGGAGGTCCGGGAACTGGAACAGCGGCTGGAGAACTACACGGGTTGTTCGCACTGCATCACCGCTGCGTCGGGAACCGAAGCCCTGCTGATCTCTTTGATGGCCCTCGGGGTCGGGCCGGGGGACGAGGTGATCACGACGCCGTTTACCTTCGTCGCGACGGCGGAAGTGATCGCATTGGCAGGTGCCACACCGGTCTTCGTCGACGTCGAGCCCGACACCTGCAACATCGACGCAAAGCTGATTGCCGCGGCAATCACGGCACGAACCCGAGCGATCATGCCGGTCTCGCTCTATGGCCAGGTCGCCGACATGGAAGAGATCGGCTCCATCGCCCGCCGTCACGGGGACATTCCCGTCATCGAGGATGCAGCGCAGAGCTTCGGCGCAACCTACCGCGGGACGCGGAGCTGCAACCTCTCGAGCATCGGCTGCACGAGCTTCTTTCCCAGCAAGCCACTCGGTTGTTACGGGGATGGCGGCGCAATATTCACCAACGACGACGGTCTCGCCAAAACCATGCGCGAGATTCGCGTGCATGGCCAGGAGCGGCGCTATTTCCACACACGCGTCGGAGTCGGCGGTCGCATGGACACGCTCCAGTGCGCGATCGTCCTCGCCAAGCTGGAGCAGTTCGACCAGGAAATCGAAGAACGAATCGCCGTCGGTGCCCGCTATCTGGAAATGCTGCGAGAGCTGCCGAACGTGCAACGACTGGCCGTTCGTCCGGATCGCAGTTGCGTCTGGGGTCAGTTTACCGTACAGGTAGACAAGCGCGAGCACGTTCTCCAGCAGCTTGCCGCGGCCGGCATTCCGACCGCCGTCCATTATCCGGTGCCCTTGCACCGGCAGCCGGCGTACGCCGCAAGCTGCCGCATCGCGGGCAGCCTGGCGCACGCCGACGCGGTGGCGGCGCGCGTCCTCAGCCTGCCGATGCATCCCTACCTCGAACAGCAGACCCAGGAAGCGATCGTTGCCGCGCTGGCGCAGGCGACGGCATGAAGCTATTGACCATCGTCGGCGCCCGGCCCCAGTTCATCAAGGCCGCTGCCGTCTCGCGTGCGATACGAGAGGACTTCTCGGCAGACATCGACGAGATCCTCGTGCACACGGGTCAACACTTCGACGAGAACATGTCCCGCGTTTTCTTCGACGAACTGGACATTCCGCAGCCGCTGTACAACCTCGAGATTTCCGGTGGCCAGCACGGTGCCATGACGGGTCGCATGCTCGAGGCGATCGAAGAGGTGCTGTTGCGGGAGAGGCCCGACTGGGTACTGATCTATGGCGACACCAACTCGACACTCGCAGGCGCGCTGGCCGCCGCCAAGCTGCATGTGCCGGTGGCACACGTCGAGGCCGGCCTGCGCTCGTTCAACATGCACATGCCGGAAGAGATCAACCGCATTCTCGCCGACCGCGTCTCCAGCCTCCTCTTCTGCCCGACGGAAACGGCGGTCAGAAACCTGCAGGCGGAAGGCATCGTCGAGGGTGTCGTCAACGTCGGCGACGTGATGTACGACGTCGCCCTCTACCATCGTGACCGGGCCCGGCTGGACAGCACGGTGCTGCAGCGCCTGCAGCTGACGGCTGCGGGTTTCGCCCTCGCGACGTGTCACCGCGCCGAGAACACGGACGATCCGCAACGACTTGGAGGCATCCTGTCGGCGCTGGCGCGGGTTGCGGAGGAGTTGCCCGTGGTCCTGCCCCTCCACCCGCGGACGCGCAAGCTTGCCGACAAGCATGGTCTGCTGCATCATCTGGACGCGCTGACGATCGTCGAACCATTGCCTTTCCTCGACATGCTGGCACTCGAACAGGCGGCACGGCTGATCCTGACGGATTCCGGCGGGGTACAGAAGGAGGCGTTCTTCTACCGCGTCCCGTGCATCACGATGCGCGATGAGACCGAATGGGTGGAGACCGTCGAGGCCGGCTGGAATCGGCTGGTGGGCGCATCCTTTCCGACGATCGTCGCCGCCGTCAGCGAGACACTTGACGGTCGCACCGGAACGGAGGAGGGGAACCCGTACGGCGACGGCAGGGCCGCGAGAGCGATCGTCTCCTGCTTGCTCCAGCCCGGGCGGCCGGACATCGATACGAACGTTTCACCATCAACAGGGAAAGCATCATGAAGGTCTTTGTCAGCGGCGGACTCGGGCAGATAGGCTCACATATCATCGAGATGCTGCTCGCGCGGGGCGACCAGGTCGTCACCATCGATAACCTCGCAACCGGACGCAGGGAACATCTCGCCGAGCATCCGGCACTGACGATCGCCATCGAGTCGATCGCCAACAAGGCGCTGGTCGACCAGTTGGTCGGCGATTTCAGACCGGAGGCCATCGTTCATACCGCGGCCTCGTACAAGGATCCGGACGACTGGTACAACGACACCCTGACCAACTGCGTCGGCGGCGCAAACATGGTCGACGCGGCGAAGAAGTTCGGCGTCAGCCGGTTCATCTACTTCCAGACAGCACTCTGCTACGGCCTGCGGCCCTTGCAGCAGCCGATCCGCCTGGACCATCCGCGCAACCCGGTCGGCAGCAGCTACGCCATCTCGAAGACCACCAACGAGTATTACCTCGAACTCTCCGGTGTCGACTACGTGACCTTCCGTCTGGCCAACGTGGTCGGACCGCGAAACGTTGCCGGCCCGCTGCCGATCTTCTACCAGCGGCTGAAGGACGGCAAGCAGTGTTTCGTCACGCGGGCGCGGCGCGACTTCGTCTTCGTCAAGGATCTCGCGCGCGTCGTTCTCAAGGCCATCGACGGAACGGGGCATGGCGCCTACCATTTCTCCTCGGGCAAGGACGTGGCCATTCAGGAACTGTACGACGCGGTGGTCACCGCTCTCGATGTTCCGGGCAGACCACAGGCCGAAGTCAAGGAACTCGGGCCGGACGACGTCTTCTCGATTCTCCTCGACCCCGGCCGCACCTTTGAGGACTTTGGCGAGATCAGCTTCACGCCGCTGCAGGAAACGGTCGGCGCTGCCATGGACTACTACCGCAGGCACGGCACGCTGGGTGAGTACACCCACCTGCGCCTGCAGGAGAAGGGGTAGAGGGGACGGACCATGCGCATCCTGATCACTGGTGGCGCCGGCTGCCTCGGATCCAACCTCGTCGAACACTGGTTGCCACGCGGCCACGAAATCCTCGTCCTCGACAATTTTGCCACCGGCAAGCGTGAGGTCGTCCCGCCGGTTCCCGGACTGACCGTCCGGGAGGGCAGCGTTGCCGACGCGCGGCTCGTCGACGACTGCTTTTCCCGCTTCCGGCCGGAGGTCGTCATTCACGCCGCGGCTGCCTACAAGGATCCTGACGATTGGCTCGAGGATTCCAACACCAACGTCATCGGCAGTATCGTCGTCGCCCGGTCCGCGCAGGCGTTCAAAGTCAAGCGCCTCGTGAATTTCCAGACTGCCCTGTGTTACGGCCGACCGCAGCAGCTGCCGATCCCGGAGAGTCACCCGACGGCGCCGTTCACCAGTTACGGTATCACCAAGACGGCGGGTGAGCAGTTCATGCTGCTCTCCGGCGTGCCCACGCTGTCTCTGCGCATCGCCAACGTCACGGGGCCGCGGCTTGCCATCGGGCCGATACCGACCTTCTACAAGCGCCTGCGAGCGGGGCAGAGTTGCTTCTGTTCCGACACCTCGCGCGACTTCCTCGACATGGCCGACTTTCTCGACTTCATGGATCGGGCGATCACAGAGAACGCGGCAAGCGGCATCTACAACCTCTCGACCGGCGAAGCGCACGCGATCAAAGAGATCTTCGATCTCGTCGCCGAGCACCTTGGCCTCGGCGTCATCGAGGTTCCGGTGGTGCCACCGGCGGCGGACGATGTACCGGTCGTTTCCCTCGATCCCGGTGCCGCCCTGGAGGTTTTCGGATGGCGTGCAGGGGTCGGCTTTGCCGATACGATCCGGCGCCAGTTGGCATGGTACGACCACTACGGCGTCAGCGACGTCTTCTCGCATCTCAAGGCCAGCGGACAGGATCAGTGAAAGAGGTTCAGCATGACAAGTAGTGCAAGCTTCTGCGGTTCCCGGGTACTGGTGGTCGGCGGTGCCGGTTTCGTCGGCAGCAACCTCGTGCATCAGATCCTCGACCAGGAGCCCGCCGAGATCGTCATCGTCGACAACCTGTTGTCTTCGGACGTGGCCAACATTCCCGCCGATGCGCGCGTGCGTTTCGTCTTTGGCTCGATCACCGACGACCGCATCCTGGCCGGCCTGGACGACGACCTGGACTACGTCTTCCACCTCGCCTGCTACCACGGCAACCAGTCGTCGATTGCCGACCCGTTTGCCGACCACGACAACAACACCTACACCTCACTCAAACTCTTCGACCGCCTGAAGGACATCACGGGACTGCAGAAGGTCGTTTACGCGGCGGCGGCCTGTGCAGTCGCCGAGAAGACGTACGATGCTCCAACGGCAACGACCGAGGATCAGCCAGTAACGCTCTACCACGACAGCCCCTACTCGATCTCGAAGATCATTGGCGAACTGTACGGCAACTACTATTTCCAGCGGCATGGTCTGCCCTTCGTCAAGGCCCGATTCTCGAACGTCTACGGTCCGCGAGAGATTCTCGGTGCCGGGCGATGGCGTGGTACCGTGCACACCGTCTGGCGCAACGTGACCCCCACCTTCATCTGGCGTTCCCTGCACGGCGAGGCGCTGCCACTCGACAATGGCGGCAACGCCAGCCGCGACTTCAT
Organism: Accumulibacter sp.; assembly: GCF_023806635.1. Lineage (GTDB taxonomy): Bacteria > Pseudomonadota > Gammaproteobacteria > Burkholderiales > Rhodocyclaceae > Accumulibacter. The sequence continues at coordinate 76,447 of NZ_JAMTDQ010000042.1, read as the reverse complement.
TTTCGTCGAGGACATGGCGCGTGGATTGATGGCCTGCGCGCTGCGCGGATGCGCCGGCGAGGTCTACAACCTGGCCACCGGCTGCGAAACGAGCATTCTGGAACTGGCAACCATCATCAACGAGTACACGGGCAACACCACCCCGCTCGACCTGCGGCCCGCCCGCGACTGGGATCGTTCCGGCAAGCGCTTCGCCTCCACCGAGAAGGCTGCCCGTGAGCTGGGCTTCGGCGCGCAGGTGGACATCCGCGACGGGCTGCGCCGCACCGTCGATTGGACCAGGGCCAATCGGGAACTGATCGGCCGCAGCATTGCGAGGCACGACAAGCTGATGACGCAGGCGGGTGCGTGACGCGCCAGTGCCGATGAGTTCTTGCCCGCCTTCGGACCAGAAAGAACAGGGAACCGGTAGATGAATCCGTTGAACGATGCGCGCGTGCTGGTGATCGGGGGTGCCGGTTTCATCGGCAGCCATGTGGTGGGAGAGTTGCTCAAGACCGACGTCGGCGAAGTACTGATCTACGACAACTTTGCGCGCGGCAAGCGAAACCATCTCGCCCCGCACTTTCCGGATTGCAGGTGTCGCCTTTACCAGAACGGCGCTGACATCCGCGAGGTCGATCTCCTCGACGACGCCATGCACGGCTGTGACTACGTCATTCACCTGGCGGCGATGTGGCTGCTGCATTGCAAGGACTTCCCGCGCACGGCCTTTCACGTCAACATCGAAGGCACCTTCAACGTTCTCGAGGCGTGCGTCCGGAACAACGTGAAGCGCCTGGTCTACTCGTCATCCGCATCGGTTTATGGAGATGCGGTCGAGGTGCCGATGACGGAGGCGCATCCCTTCGCCAACCGGAACTTCTACGGTGCCTCGAAGATAGCCGGCGAAGCCATGTGCCGGGCGTTTCACGACCGCTACGGACTTTCCTACGTCGGACTGCGCTACATGAACGTCTATGGACCACATCAGGACCAGACGGCTGCCTATACGGGCGTGATCCCGATCATGCTGAACAAGATCGACGCCAATGAAGCGCCGGTGATCAACGGCGACGGCTCGCAGGCCTATGATTTCATCGACGTTGAAGATGTTGCCCGCTGCAACGTCCTGGCGCTGCAGGCCGAGGCCACCGATCAGTTCTACAACGTCGGTTCCGGCGTGCAGACCAGCATCAAGCAGTTGTGCGACCTCATCCTCGAACTGAAGGGCTCCAGCCTGGAGGTCACCTACAAGCCGTACAGCGCCGATGACGCTCGACGGCTGGTCCAGAATCGCATCGGTTGTCCGGCGAAAGCCGAGGCCGACCTCGGTTTCAGGTACCGCTACGGACTGCGTGAAGGACTCGAGAAGCTCATCGCCTGGCGCGACGCCAACAGGGACAGTTGCTGATGGTCACGCGATCGATCGCCATCTCGCTTCCGTGTACCGGCGACGAAGAGTGGCAGGCAACGCGCGAGCCGCTGCTGACCGGTTGGCTGACTCAAGGGCCGCAAGTCGCCGCTTTTGAACAGGCGTTTGCCGTGCGGCATGCGGTTGCACACGCCTTGGCCACCACCAGCTGTACAACCGGGCTCCACCTGATCCTGGCGGCGATGGGCATCGGTCCGGGCGATGAAGTGATCGTCCCGGCGTTCACCTGGGTGGCAACCGCCAACGTCGTCGTCTACTGTGGAGCAACGCCCATATTTGCCGACGTCGACCGTAGGACCTACAACCTCGATGTCGGCGATGTCGTGCAACGGCTCACACCGCGGACAAAGGCCGTCGTTGCGGTGCACCTGTTCGGGTTGTGTGCGGACATCGACCGCTTGCGCGCGGCACTGCCCGCGCATGTCCCGATCATCGAGGACGCGGCCTGTGCCGCCGGGGCCAGCTACAACGGCAAGCCGGCAGGCTCGCTCGGTTTGGCAGCAGCATTCTCCTTTCATCCGCGGAAGTCCATCACCACCGGCGAGGGCGGGATGGTGACCACCAACGACGCGGTACTGGCTGCGACCGCCAACATGCTGCGCAACCATGGCGCGAGCATCTCCGAAGAACAGCGCCACAACGGTCCGCGCCCCTATCTCCTGCCGGAGTTCAACCTGCTCGGCTACAACTACCGGATGACCGATCTGCAGGGGGCAGTCGGGCTGGTGCAGCTGGCGAAGCTTGATCGCTTCATCGCCGAACGTGCCGCTCGGGCCGCCTATTACAGCCGGTCGCTGGCCGACATCGAATGGCTGCAACCGCCGGTGACACCGTCTCAGGGCCAGCACGCCTGGCAAGCCTACGTCCTCTACGTCGACCCCGCCATGGCGCCAGCGCCGCGCAACGAGATCATGGAGCGCCTGCAGACCGCCGGCGTCGCCACTCGACCGGGCACGCATGCCGTTCACATGCTTGGCTACTACGCCGGCCGCTTTGGCCTGCGCCCCGGAGACTTCCCGGCCGCTCGGGACTGCAATGACCAGACGATGGCCATCCCGCTTCACAACCGGATGACGGAAGCCGACTACGCTCATGTCGTCGAGTCGCTGCACCGGATCGGCTGATCCATGTGCGGCATCGCCGGCCTCGTGAATCTTGATGGACGGCCGGCCTCACCTGCCATCCTGAAGTGCATGACCGATGCCATCGCGCATCGCGGACCGGATGGCGAAGGGCAGTGGGTCGATGGCTGCGTCGGATTCGGACACCGCCGCCTGGCGGTCATTGATCTCACCGCCGCTGCGCATCAGCCGATGCTCTCCGCCGACCATCGTTACGTCATCGCCTATAACGGAGAGATATACAACTACCGCGAGTTGCGCGCCGAACTCGAAGCCGAGGGGCTCCAATTCCGCTCGCAGTCGGACACGGAGGTCGTCCTCAACGCGCTGGCCGCCTGGGGATCCGGCGCGTTGGCCCGCCTCAACGGCATGTTCGCCTTCGCCTTGTGGGACCGGCACCAACGCCAGCTGATGCTGGCGCGCGATCGCTATGGGGTGAAGCCCCTCTACTATGCGCTGGTCGGAAACACCTTGGCCTTCGCATCGGAACAGAAGGGCATCATCGCCCAGCCGGGATTTCCACGACAGCTCGACAAGGAGGCCTTGTTCGAGTATTTCACCTTCCAGAACATCTTTACCGACCGGACCCTCCTGCAGGAGGTCCGGTTGTGCCCGGCTGGCCACTACGCACTCCTGGATCCCGCCTGCAGCGCTCCCGGACTGAAGTTCTTTCAGTACTGGGATTTCGCTTTTCGCGACCCCTCCGGCAAGGTGGACAAGCTGGCCTACGAGGGCGAGCTCGATCGCCTCTTCCGACAGGCTGTCAATCGCCAGCTGGTGACGGATGTCGAACTGGGCAGTTACCTCAGCGGCGGCATGGACTCCGGATCCATCACCGCCATCGCTGCCCGGTCGTACCCGTACATCAAGACCTTCACCTGCGGCTTCGATCTCAATTCGGCGTCCGGTCTGGAGCTTGCGTTCGACGAGCGCAGCAACGCCGAGTACATGTCGTATTGCTTCAAGACTGAGCACTACGAGATGGTGCTGAAGGCAGGCGACATGGAGCGCATCCTGCCCAAGCTCGCCTGGCATCTTGAAGAACCCCGTGTCGGACAGAGCTACCCGAACTATTACGCGGCCCATCTCGCGTCGAAATTCGTCAAGGTGGTCCTCTCCGGAGCGGGCGGTGACGAAATCTTCGGCGGTTACCCCTGGCGCTACTATCGGGCCGTGGTCAACGACGACTTCGAGCGATACATCGACAAGTACTACCAGTTCTGGCAGCGACTGATGCCGAATCAGCGCCTGCGCGAGGTCTTCGCGCCGGTCTGGGGTGAGGTGCGGCACGTGTGGACACGTGACATCTTCCGTGATGTCTTCCGGCATCACTCCGACAGTCTCTATTCCCCGGTCGACTACATCAACCACTCGCTGTACTTCGAGGCCAAGACGTTTCTCCACGGGCTGCTGCTCGTCGAGGACAAGCTCAGCATGGCGCACGGACTTGAGAGTCGGGTACCGTTTCTCGACAACGACCTGGTGGACTTTGCCATGCGCTGCCCGGTCTCATTGAAGCTGAACAACCTCGCGCAAGTCGTGCGCATGAACGAAAACGAGCCCGGGTCCAAGTCGTCCAGGTATTTCGAACGGACGCGGGATGGCAAACAGATTCTCAGGGACGTGATGGCCAGACACCTTCCTGAGTCCGTCACCAGCGCCCTGAAGCAGGGTTTCTCCGGACCGGACGCCAGTTGGTTCAAAGGTGAGAGCATAGATTTCGTGAAGCGCAGCCTGCTGGACAGAAATGCCCGCATCTACGAAGTTCTCGACCGCAAAGCGCTGTTGCCACTGGTGGAGCAGCACATGCGCGGCGAAGCGAATCAGCGCTTGTTGATCTGGTCGTTGCTCAATGTCGAAGCGTGGATGAAGGCGTACCTGTGATCGGCATTCTCTCGGATGCACACGGCAACACCGCGGCCTTTCGTGCAGCCATCGATCATCTCGGGAGGCTCGGCGCGCAACAGTTCTACTTTCTCGGCGATGCCCTTGGATACATTCCAGCTGTCGAGGTAGTCGACGACCTGGAGCGGATGGGAACGACGGTTACCTGTATTCTCGGCAACCATGAGAGCCTGCTGCTGAGCGGCACCACGGATCCACAGCGCGAGGCGGCATACCAGCATCAGCTGATCCGCAGCCGGTTGAGCGGAAAGCAGTCAGCCTTCATAGGATCCTGGCCGACACACTGTCGACGCTCTCATGGCGCAGTGGAACTGCTGTTCGTACACGGAAGCCCGGCCGATTTCACGAACGAGTATCTTTACCCAGACAGCGATCTCGGCCGATTCGTTCTCAGCGAGAGTTTTGTCTTCATGGGACACAGTCACTACCCGTTCATCCGTGCGGTGGGCGGAACCACTTTTGTCAACGTCGGCAGCTGTGGTCTGCCGCGGGATGACGGACGTTACGGCTCTTTCGCGACCTTCGATCCCACAGTCCAGATGGCCAGGCTGTATCGCTTCGACATTGGCGGATCGCTTGCCTCGCTGGCTGAGGATTCCCGGAATCTGGTACACTCCTCGGTCATCCGTCTGTTCGCCCGCAGGGCGGCTTCACTGGTAGGCACGGTCATGGAAGCCGAGAGAGGCAACACCCGATGATCAGGATTCTGGTTACAGCGATGGGTGGTGGCGGTCACGGCGAACAGATCCTCAAGGCCCTGCGTCTCGCCGGCAATGGGCTCTACTGGATTGTCGGGGCCGATGCCAATCCGAAGTGCCCGCAGTTCGACATGGTGGACCAGCGCGCCGTGCTGCCGCTTGCCAGTTCCCCGCGCTATCTCGATGAGCTTCTTGCCCTCATCGAACGGCACCGCATACGGGCCCTGTTCCATGGCTGTGAGCCCGAGCTCAGGCTCTTCGCCAGAAATCGCGACGAGATCGAACGGCGCGGCGTCTTCCTCCCGGTCAATCCGACGCCTGTCATAGACCTCTGCATGGACAAGGAAAAGACCAACAGGCGCCTTCTCGAGCTCGGCTTCGCGCCGCCCCGCTTCGCGGTCGTGGAAGGAACGGCGGATCTGGCATCGATCGACTGGTTTCCCGTCGTCGTCAAGCCATCGTTGGGCGGCGGCGGTTCGGCCAACGTTTACATCGCGCAGAACCCGCGAGAACTCTGCGGCTTGGCCCAGTTCCTCAACCTGGGCGCCAACGACATCAGGTTCTTCATCCAGGAATACGTCGGCACTCCCGATGCGGAGTACACCGTCGGTGTCCTGCATGACATGGATGGCGAGTACGTCAATTCGATTGCTGTCCGGCGGGCGTTGACCGGGCAACTGAGCATACGCACGAGCGTCCCGAATTCGACCGGAAGAGGAGAACTCGGGCCACGCCTGATCATCAGTTCGGGAATCAGCCAGGGAGAGATCGACCGCTTCCCCGAGGTTTCCGAACAGTGCAGCGCGATCGCCCGGGCGATCGGTGCAAGAGGCCCCCTGAACATACAGTGCCGGCTGGTGAAGGGTGTGGTGAAGGTGTTCGAGATCAACCCGAGATTCTCGGGAACGACCTCCCTGCGGGCGATGGTTGGATACAACGAGCCGGACCTCCTGATACGCAGGCATCTGCTGCACCAGAAGCTGGAAGCAGGCTTCCCCTACGGCAGGGGGCTTATCCTGAGAAACCTGACCGAGCATTATTATGGCTAGTTGCGGCCCCGATCCGATCAGCAGGAACGCCTGTCCCGCCTGCGGCTCCTCGGAAATCATCGAGATTCCCTCCGGTGACGTGTTGCCGGCGATCCTGTTCCCGGTCGAGAGCGCTCGCGCAGCCGATGTTCCGGCACGGGCAATCCGGGCGGCAGCCTGCTCGGAGTGTCAGCACGTGTTCCTGACGCAGATCGACCCGGATTTTTCCGCGAGGCTGTACGCGGATTATTACAATCTTTATCCCTTCCGCACGCTGGAGACGTTGAACGTTTTCTATCGCGAGCCGTTCGACGAGGTCTTGCGGGTTTTCTGCCAACCCGGCAGCCACAGTCTCCTGGAGATCGGCTGTGACGATGTGCAGCAAATGCGCTACTTCCTGGACCAGGGATATCGCTGTACGGCGATCAATCCGGGTGCGGAGGACTGCGGCGATGTCCATTTCATCGACGGGTACTATGGTCTTACCGTGGTTGAGGGAGATTTCGATCGCATCATTTCGCGCTTCAACCTGGAGCACATCGTCGACATCGATGCCTTCTTCGAGCAACTGCAGCACAACCTCAAGGGCAACGGCATCGCGATCGTGCAGGTGCCGAATGCGCAGCACTTTCTGCATCTGGGTGTCTTGAACATGTTCGCGCACGAACACCCGCACTACTTCTGTCGCAGGTCGCTGGCGGCGATGATATCGAGTCGCGGCTTCGAGATCCGGTTTCTCAACGGCGCCGGCGAGCCGAGCCTGATCTGTGCGTTTGCCCACGGCACAGACAATACCTACGACCCTCTGGCGAGGATCGGCAACCTCAGGCGAGTGATCTCGCAAGTCTGTGCGTTCATCGCTGACAGAAGCGATCGAGTGGTTCTGTATGGCGCCGGTTTGTCTGCGACCGCCCTGCTGTATTGGTCCGAGTTTCGGGCCGAATGGTATGACCGCTTATCGATCGTTGACGACAACGTCGTCATTCAGGGGCGTCTGATGCCGAATACACCGCTGGCAATCGGTCGGCCCGACGACAAGGTCCTGCAAGGCGCGAGTTCGATAATACTCACCCTGAGTCAGCAGTATCATCCGACCGTGATTGGCCGACTGCGGGCGCGCGGTGTCGCAGCCGATATCTATGCCATTTCCGACAATGGTTTCAAGGCGGTTTCCCGAGATGACTGACGACCATTCTACACGTCGTGGCTGCGTTGTCGTTCCGGGAATGAAGGGAGCCGCATGATATCGGTGGATAACCGGCCGGTGCATGCCGTCCCGCGCAACGAGGATTTCACGGTCGAGGCTTATCGTGATCTCCTGCGGCTTTGCCTGTCGTCGTACTCCCCTGCCAGTTACGGCTGCATTCCGTGGGGCGAACGCTTCGTCCTCTGGCGCCACGACTGCGACTATTCCTTGAATCGGGCGCTCGCAGTTGGCCGGGCCGAGCACGAGGAAGGGCTGCGGTCGACCTTCTTCGTGAACCTGCACAGCGAGTTCTACAATCTGCTCGAACGTGGCCAGATCGAGATCCTGAATCGGCTGCTCGCGTTCGGTCACGACGTTGGCCTGCACTTCGACGCAGCCTTCCATTCGACGCGCTCGGAGGAGGAGTTGCATGATCAGGTCGACCGCGAGGCCGGGCTGCTCGAGCACTTCCTCGGCAGGCGTCCAGCTGCCTTCAGCTTTCACAATCCGACTGCGTTTCATCTCAGCTGTGAGTCCGACCGGTACGGCGGTCTGGTCAACTGCTACTCGAGGCGGTTCAAGACCGAGGTGCCGTACTGTTCCGACTCCAATGGATACTGGCGCTTTCGTCGCCTGGCCGAGGTGCTGAACGATGCCAGCGATCCGTGTCTGCAGATCCTGACGCATCCAGGATGGTGGCAGTCACGCGCCATGCCGCCGCGTCAGCGCGTCTTCCGCTGCGCCTTTGGCCGGGCCCGGGCGACGATGCGGCTCTACGACGACGCGCTCGAGCAGTGGGACCGCGAGAACTTCGCCGGCACGGCGACGTCGATCAGGTTCCTGCGATCAATCGACTTCAAGACCTTCGAGACGCTCGATTACCTGTGGAACGGGAGGCGCTTCGCGAGCCTGTTCCTCGAGCTTTCGCGCCTCCACGAGACACAGCTGTGGCGGATCTGCGAGGCCATACTGGGCCGCCAATGGCGGCTACCGGCCGCAGAAGTGAGCGCACTTCTCGATCACGTCGGCGTCGAGCTTGACGTCTTGAGGGTGTTCGAAAGTGTGGGCGGCAAGAGCTGGCTGCAGGCGGAGCCGGAGGACGACGAGATGCGCCGGAAGTGGTCGATGGTCCGCTACCGGTTGGCACACGGCTTGCCAGCGCCAGCCGACGACGCACTCGAGGCGGGTTGCGTCGAGCTGTGTCGTCGAGTCGAGTCGCTCGCCGCGTGGGGCCGGCGGGAGTCGATCGGCTTTGACGGCCTGGGGCTTCGCGAAGCCGTCAGTGCTCCATCCGATGTCACGCCGACCCGGCACAGCGGGGAAGACCGGGCGGCGCACGATGGCGGGGAACCCGCCGCGACGGCTCGTGGCAGTTTGGAGGACCTCAGGACGTACCTGGAAGGATTCATTTCGGGGGAGGCACTGGGAGAGAGAACCTCAAGTCAGGGACCGCGACGGCAGCGGCGGCCGTAGAAGCACGATTGAAGTCGTGCAGCCTCGCTCGCGACTGCCGGCGAACACTTGGAGCAAATCAGGAACGTGTTGCGAATCGTTGTTTTCGGCGACTTCCCGGGTGTTGCCCAGCTGCTTCGCCATCTGCCGGCGTGCCACGTCGCAGGGCTGGTGGGTGCGGCAATCAGACCGCAGTATCTCGGCGACCTGCATGCGCTTGCCACACGCATGACCGTGCCGTTCCTTGTCCAGCCGCAATGGGGTAGCACCGACTATCCCCGTTTCAGGTCTGCCGTCGCTGCGCTGATTCCCGATCTGATCTGGGTCAACTCCTACAGCATGATCGTGCGGGAAGACGTTCTGAGTCTGCCGCGCATCGGCGGCATCAATGTCCACGGCGCGCTCTTGCCCCGGAATCGCGGCTGTAACCCAGTCCAGTGGGCGATCATCAACGGCGATGTCGAGACTGGCGTGACCCTGCACGAACTGACGCCGGGTATCGACGAAGGCCCCATCATAGACCAGCGTCGGGTACCGCTTTTCTTTGCGGATACCTCGCAGACACTCGCCGAGCGCATGGCGCGAGCGGCTGACGACCTGATCGCGGCGAACCTGCCGAAGATTCTCGCTGGCAGGTGGACGGCCGAGAAGCAGGACGAACGGGCAGCCAACTACTGCCGCCGGCGAACGCCCGATGATGGGCTGTTCGACTGGAGACAGCCGGTGATCTCGATTTACAACCGTATCAGGGCCCTGCTGCCACCGCTACCGCCAGCCTTCTATCTCGACGGCAACGGCCAGCGGATCAGCATGGATCGCCACCTGACCCCAGCCGAGGTGGCGGCGTTGAAATATGGAACGTTGGGGAAGTGCGTACTGGAGAGCGATACGGTTCGGCTCCGTCCCCTGAGCCATGCCGATTCGGCGCTGGCTGGAGAACCGTTCACGCGTCGCCAATCAGCGGTCCGGACGACGCCGTTGTGCCACCCGCCGCAGATGAGCCCCGGGGTGTCTACCGAATCGACGCGGCCCGGGTGCGCGGATCTGCTGCTGTTCGTGATTGAAGAGCTGCCAGGCAATACGGCAGCCGGCACCTGCCAGTTGCTGAACATCGACTGGCAGAACCGTAACGCCGAGCTGCGGGTCCGGGTCCACTCTGACCGCTTTGCGCCCGACGGCACCCTTGCCGAGACGCTCACGCTCCTGAGCCACTTCGGCTTCGAGGACCTGAAACTGCGTCGAGTCTTCGTGCACGCGTGCGAGAACGACGGGTCAATCATCCGTGCGTGCGAAAAGACCGGCTTTGTCCGTGAAGGGTCCTTCGAGGAAGCCGCGGTCGCCAATGGTACTTCGCTGAACGTTGTGGTGTTGGGACTGGTCGGGGACCACAGATGAGCAGAACCATTGCCATCCACCAGCCCAACTTCTTCCCCTGGCTCGGCTATTTCGACAAGATGGCACGAAGTGATGTGTTCGTGTTTCTCGATCACGTCCAGTTCCCCAAGAAGGGCGGCGTATGGTGCAATCGCGTGCAGATGCTCGTGGCCGGCGAGGCGCGCTGGGTCACGGCGCCCATCCGCCGCGCATTCCATGGCGTTGCGCCGATCAACGAAATCGAGTGGGCCGACGAGCAGCCGTGGCGCAGCAGGCTCCTGAAGACGTTGGCCGCAAACTACTCGAGGGCGCCGTTCTACAGCGAAACCATGGACTGGCTTGCACCGCTGATACTCTCGCCGGAGAACAACCTGGCGCGGTACAACATGGCGGTGATCAGGGCGATAGCTGACCAGGTTGGACTGCGGCACGACCACTGCGTGCCGTCGTCGGCGCTTGGCTGCGACGGGCAGGCAAGCGATCTGCTTATCAGCCTGACACGCAGGCTCGATGGCAGTTGCTACCTGTGCGGCGGGGGGGCCTCCGGCTATCAGGACGATCAGGCGTTCGCGCGGGCCGGCATCTCGCTTGCCTACCAACGCTACCAACACCCAGTATATCGACAAAAGGGAGCGGAGGACTTCGTGCCGGGTCTTTCCATCGTTGATTCGTTGGCGAATGTCGGCAAGGCTGGAGTCGGCACGCTGCTCGCGGTAAGATGATCGATTGATCGGAAGGAAGACTGCTTGAGTCCGTACCATCGCCTCGTCAGACGCGCCGCGCGTGCCGGCGTCGGCCTCGTTCCCGATGAAGTCAAGGAAGCGCTGAAGAACAGGCTGAGCGCGTCGTTGAAGCCGGACATCAAGGCCGAACTCGAACTCGAGATCCGGGCCCAGCTCAAGGCCGAGCTGAAGGCCGAACTCGAGTCCGAGCTGAAGGCCCAGCTGAAGACCGAGCTGGAGGCTGAACTGAAGACCGGACTGAAGGCGGAACTGCTGGCGTTCGTGGGCTTTCTGCACGATCTTCCGCGTCGCGTCGAGGCCTTCCGCGTCGCGGTTGGCGCCAAGGGATCAGCGAACGTCCCGGGCGCAGATCGCCATGCCCGCGAACTTCGCCGCGTGGTCCGCTCAAGTGCCGGCCTGACGGCCGATCCGCCGGCCCCCCCCGCAGCGAACGACTTGCTGGCGGAACTTGCCTTTCTCCACAGCACTGCGCACGCACTCAGGCCGGCGTTCGCTGCGCTGGCATCCTGCCGAGTGCTTTTCTGCGGCCAGTCCTACTACAACGTGTGGTATCTCTCGCGAGCCCTGCGTCCGCTCGGGTGGAAGGCCGACGTCTATAACTGGGACACCAACCCGACCAACTGGATTTACTACCACGGCGAGGATTTCCACCTCGGCGGCAATATCGCGTTGAGTCTCGAAGGGGAACTGGATTTCTACCTTTCCGCCCTGTATGGCTACGACGTCTTCCATTTTGCCAACGCCCACGGCATTGCCTTCGGCTGGAATGTCCAGTCGGCTGCAGCGCGGCGCCTGGGAGAGAACGGAGAAATCCATCTTCTCAAGGCACTCGGCAAGAAGCTGGTCTATTCGCACAACGGCTGCCTGGACGGTGTTTCGCAAACAGCCTTTTCCAGATGGGGGCCGGAGCCAGTCTGCTCCATCTGTCGCTGGCAGCATGAGCCGACCGTGTGCAGTGACGATCGCAACCTCGCCTGGGGGTGGTTCAGGAACTCCGTAGCCGATTATCAGTGCACTCTGGGCGGCAACCGGGTTGATTGCAACGACGATCCCAGGGTCCATGAGGTCCCGGAATTCTATTGCCTCGATCCCGGATTCTGGCATCCGGAGATCGAGATTCCGGAGCAGTACCTCCTGCCACCACTGCCGGATGGCGGCGTGCGTCTTTATCACGCGGTCGGGCACCGGGACGAGCGGACCCGCAGCGATGGAGTCAACATCAAGTCCACCCACGTTTATCTTCCCCTGCTCGAGCGCCTGCGTGGCGAGGGTATGATGCTCGAGCTGATCGAGCCAACCGGCATTCCCAACAAGGAAGTCCGTTTCCTGCAGGCGCAGGCCGACATCTTCCTGGACATGCTGACCTTTGGCTGGTTCGGCGCCAATGTCCGTGAAGCGATGATGCTGGCCAAACCGGTCATCTGCTTCATCCGTCCCGAATGGCTCGAGAGCGTCCGCGAGGAACTCCCCGAGTACGCCGAAGAGCTGCCGATCATCAGCGCCACCCCGAACACGGTGGAGGCCGTGCTGCGCGAGCTCATCGCCGACCCCGGCAAGCGGCGTGAGATCGGTCGGCGCAGCAGGGATTTTGCCGTCAAATGGCATTCCGCCGCGGCAGGTGCAACGCGCATGGACCAGATTTACCGTGCGCTGCTCGCAGGCGATTCCCTCGTGCGAGAAAGGCACTGAGCACAAGATGCAGCAGCCCTGCCGCGACTTTGCCTTGCGCTGTGTCCATCTCGGCAAGAGCTTTGCCGTGCACCGCGAGCAGCGCGTCTGGCGCCTGCTCCTCGGCATGGAGACTCACCGCAAGGGGCCGGTGGTTGAGGCTCTGCGGGATATCTCCCTCACTGTTCCACGCGGGAAGATCGTTGGGGTCATCGGCCGCAACGGTGCGGGAAAGAGTACCCTGCTCCGCCTTCTCGGCCAGGTCTACACGCCGACCACCGGTAGCATCGAGATCAACGGGCAGATTGCCGGCCTTTTCGAACTGGGCGGCATGGGAAATCCGAACCTCACCGGTCGCGAGTACGCCATCCGCTACCTGCAGTTCATGGGCGTCCCCGGCGCTTCAGTCGCCACCGTTCTGGACGATATCGCCGACTTCTCGGAGCTCGGCGGTGCCTTCGATCAACGAATTCGCACCTATTCGTCGGGAATGGCGGCGCGGCTTTACTTTGCCGTGGCCACTGCTTGCCAGCACGAGATCTACCTCATCGACGAGTTGCTGTCGGTTGGCGACGAACACTTCCAGGCCAAGTGCTGGCGCAGGATGCGCGAGCGCTTGCTGAACGGCGCCTCCGGTGTTCTCGTCACGCACGACTGGACAGCCATCGTCAAGCTCTGCGAGCAGGCCTGCGTCATCGATGAGGGCCGCTTCTCGTTTGTCGGGTCCAGTGACCTCGCGGTCGTGCGCTATCTTGACCTGCCGGTGCCTGAAGCCAGAGCTGCACGATTTCCGGACACGATCCCGCAAGAGTTCGTCCTGGAATCCGGTGAAGACTCGTCCGTCACAGTACCGGTCGAGGTTCTGGAAGATCTGCCGGTCGAGCTCGCCATATCGGTAGAGATGTTGCGCATCGGCATTGGTTGGGAGATCGTCATCCTTTCCGAGTACCACGCGGTAGGTGACAAGGCCGGACGCTACACGGTAGTGTTCACAATCCCGGCATTGCCGCTGGCTCCGGGCAGGTATTCCCTGAACCTGTTCCTGGCTCGGCGCGCATTGCCAGGACAACGCCACAGGGTCGGTCTTGATTGCCGATCCTGGACCTATGGCAACGGCTTGGCCTTGCGTATCGAAGGCAGACCACTCCCAGCCGCGGTCACTCTGCCTTTCAGGGTGCAGGCCATTCCGGCGGAGGTTGCGTGAGCCTATACGTCGAGTTGCAGCAAGTGTCCAAGGTATTCCCCGTCGCCAGCTCGGCGACCGGCGAGCTGGTCGCGGCCATGGCGCGCGACGCCGAGCACGACAGTGTTCCCGGCGGCAAGGTCGCGGTGGACCGGCTCAGCCTGAGGATCGCCGAAGGAGAGCGCCTCGGCATCATCGGCCGCAATGGCGCCGGCAAGTCGACCCTCCTGCACATGATTGCCGGCATCGCCGAGCCGACCGCCGGAACCATCCGGATCAAGGGAAGGGTGACCTCGATCATGACCCTGGGCGTGGGCTTGCGCGATGACTTGAGCGGACGCGAGAACATCTACGTCGATGGCGAGATCCAGGGCAGGTCGCGAGCCGAAGTAGACGAGGTGATCGGTCAGGTCATCGAGTTTTCCGAACTGGGCAAGTTCATCGATTATCCCGTACGCACGTATTCCACGGGGATGAAGGCGCGACTGGCATTTTCGATGATCACCCACATCGACCCGGAAATCCTGATCATCGACGAGGCTCTCTCGGTGGGTGATGCTTCGTTTTCGGCAAAGGCCACCGCCCGCATCCTTGAAATCTGCGCCCGCGGCAAGATCGTGATCCTGGTTTCCCATGGCATGCAGTCGATCCGCGACATCTGCAACCGCTGCATCTATCTCAGGGATGGGCAGGTCGTGCTGGACGGGTCTCCGGAGGACGTGACCAGGGCCTATATAGACGAGGTTCGCGGCGAGGACGAGGCCGCCCTGATGGGACGGTTTGCCGCGCATGTCGGCAAGCGCTCGTATCGGGCGGGCAGCGAAATTCGGCGGGTTGCCCTGCTCTCCGGAAACAACCGGGAGGCATCGGTACGGGTGGAGGCGCGCGAGCGCTTGCGCATCCAGGTGACCGGTCGGGCCGGGGCCTGGCTGGATGACGGGTTGTGCCGTCTGCGAACTTTCCGGCTGGATGAGCTGCTCGTGTTCGAGCAGGATTTTCGACTTGGCGATTTTGCAGACGAGGCTGGCGAGATCGGCATCGAGATCGAGTTCGCTCCGCTGGTGCTGGGCGCGGCGATCTACCGTCTCGACGTCCTGTTCATCGATGGTCGAGGCAGCGCAGGGGAAACGATCGCGGATTCGTCGACGGTATTCGAGGTTTACACATTGACTCCGCCCGTGGGCGGGAAGCCGATGCTCTATTACCCTGTTGCGGCCACGGCGGCCAGTGCAGCTTAGGAGAAGCGCATTTTGTACGGTTTCAACCGATTCGATTGCAGGTTGATGGTCAATCTGTTCAGGATGACCGTGCGCGACCGCTATCTCGGGTCATCGCTGGGCAGCTTCTGGGCGATAACCAATCCGCTCTTCATGCTTGCGCTTTTCACCTACGTGTTCGGCTTTGTCTTCAAGGTCCGCCTGCCGGGCTCGGAAACGACGCTGGCCTACGTGATCTGGCTGATCAGTGGTTATGGGCCATGGATCGCGATGACGGAAGCCATCACGGGCGCGACGAACTCGGTGATCGGCGCTTCCGGTCTGGTCAAGAACATGGCGTTCAAGACTGAACTCCTGCCGATTGCCGGAACCCTGGTCGGCCTGATCAATCTCGCGGTGAGTCTCGTTTTTCT
Source organism: Accumulibacter sp. (assembly GCF_023806635.1). Classification (GTDB taxonomy): domain Bacteria; phylum Pseudomonadota; class Gammaproteobacteria; order Burkholderiales; family Rhodocyclaceae; genus Accumulibacter. Next base: position 61,045 of record NZ_JAMTDQ010000042.1, on the reverse strand, counting down.
CTTCGTGCTCCTGATCTGGTCAGGAAGCACGATTTCCTGGCATGTTCTCTTGCTGCCGGTGGTGGTGATCCTGCAGTTTGCATTTGCGGCAGCCCTCGGCATGTGGTTGTCGGCCATCGCAGTCTTCATCAGGGATGTGGTGCAGATCCTGCCCACGTTGCTCACGGCCCTCATGTTCATGACACCGATTTTTTACCCATTCGAGTCGATGCCGGCGATCATCCAGAAGGTATCGGTTGCAAATCCGTTCTACCAGATTGCGGAGGGCTATCGCGCGACTCTGCTTGAGAATCGGGTACCGGATGTGCTCGGCCTCGGCTATGTCACTTTACTGTCGGCAGTGATATTTCATTTTGGCCTGCGTGCGTTTCGTCGGGCGAAGGGGGCTTTCGATGCGGCGATGTGAAGCTGTACTTCCCGAACGGTCGCGTCTCGAGAACCTTCACGAAAGAGGGTGGGTGGAGTCATGATCGAGTTGTGCAAGCACTTCGACGCCGTAGTCATGCTGACCTGGTCGGACTGGGCGACCGAACCGCGCAGCAACCGTTACCATTACGCGACCCGTTTTGCCAGACACCTCCCCGTGCTTTTTGTCCAGAATCAACGTTCGGCTGACGGCGGAATTCGTGTCACCGGAAGTGGCATCCCGAATCTCGATGTCGTCGATGTTTCTGCGCCTCTCCTCCCGGACCAGACAAGGGATCTGAAGACGCTCATCCGCTACCGTGGCTTCAAGCGACCGCTGATCTGGATCTACGATTCTGTGAATTATTGGCCGCTACTTGATCGGCTGCCGAATCATTTTCGCGTCTACCACGCCACTGAGGATTATTTCCGCATGGAGTCCGAGACAGGCGACGGACACCTCTTCCTACGTGACCAGTTGCAGCGCTTGTTGGTGGAGACGGATCTGGTCGTTGCCGTTACCGAACGCGTGCTGCAGAACATCTGCGTTGACGGCGGCTATCGTGGCGCATCGATCGTCGCAGAGAATGGATGCGATTTTCAATTCTTTGAACGGTTGAAGATCGGCCGCGAGAAGGCTGCGGACGCTGAAAAACCGACTGTCATCTATCAGGGTGGCGTCAACAGCCGTCTTGACTATGACCTGATCGTTTCACTTGTCCGGAAGCTGCCGGAGTTCGAATTCAGGTTCTTCGGCCAGATCGTCGAATCCGAAGGCGTGCAGCATCTGCGCAGCTTTCGCAATTTGCGTCTGTACGGTTCGGTCTCCCCCGAAACTTTTGGTGAGGAGATGCTGAAGGGGATGGTCGGGATCGTGCCCTTCCTGCAGAATGAACTGATCTGGAACTCCCTGCCACTGAAGGTCTTCGAGTATGTAGCCTGTGGATTGCCGGTCGTGTCCATTCCCATCCAGGCGCTCGAGAAGTATGGACATGAAGACGACATCATTCGCTTTGCAACGACTGCGGACGAGTTCGCGGCCTCGATACGTGCGCTGGCGAAAGTCCGGAACGAACCGGAGCGCGTTGCACGCGGCGAGCAGTTGGCGCGCTTGAGTTCCTACGATGCTCGCTTCGAGGGCGTTGTGGCGGCTATTGTCGCCAATGCGGATGCCCGACGTCGAAGTGCGGAGCCGCTCAATGTCGCGCTGCTGTATGACCCCGCGTCCAGTCATGTCGGGACTGTTCGCGAGCATCTCGAGGCGTTTCGGCGTCACTCCAGGCATACGTACACCTTCGTCCCGGCCGTTGCTGGCGGGAGAGTCCTGCGGGCCAACGCTGAACGCAGCCCGATTGATTTGTCGCTGTTTGATGCGGTCGTTGTTCACTATTCTATCCGGATTTCCCTTCAGTCGCATCTGGCGGAAGATTTCGCTGTTGCACTCGATCAGTTCAATGGCCTCAAGGTGCTTTTCATACAGGATGAATATGACTCTGTTGAATGCACCAGGCAATGGATGGATCGCATCCAGTTTGACCTGGTTTACACTTGCGTTCCACTGGATGAAAGCGACAAGGTGTACCCGTCCTCGCGCTACCCCGCGACCGATTTCCTGCCGACGCTGACCGGGTACGTTCCGGAATCAGCCAACATCGATCGCTTTGTCAGGCCCTTGGGTGAAAGACGGCTGGCCTTCGTCTACAGGGGGAGGGAATTGCACCCGATCTACGGGCGACTTGGACACGAGAAACTGATGATCGGTGTTGAAGCGCGTCGCCGCGCCGAGGCGATGGGAGTCCCGGTGGACATTGCGTGGGACGCCGAGTGTCGAATCTATGGAGATGACTGGTATCGTTTCCTTGCTTCCGGACGGGCCACGCTTGGGACGGAGAGCGGCTCAAACGTCTTCGATTTCGACGGATCGTTGGTGGCGGAGATCGAACGCCTGAAAAGGAAACGCCCCGAGATGTCCTTCGACGAGATCTGGGAGCGCCTTCTCAAGCCGCACGAAGGCCATGTCCGCATGAATCAGATTTCACCGAAGATCTTTGAGGCGATCCGCCTGCGGACGGCACTGGTTCTCTTTGAGGGCGAGTATTCCGGTGTGGTCCGGCCGGACATCCACTTTATCCCTCTGAAGAAGGATTTCTCGAATTTCGAGGATGTGGTTGCCAAGGTCATGGACGACAATCTGATCGGCCAGATGACCGAGCGTGCGTTCAGTGACGTGATTGCTTCCGGGACATATTCCTATCGGAGCTTCGTTGACGGCGTCGACAGGGATATCCAGGAGCGATGCCCGCGTCGCAGGAAAAGGAGGCTGATGTACGGTACCGTTTATGTAATGGACGACGACGGTCTCGCCCGACAATGCCTGCCGGTGATTCCCTTGGCGCTGCCATGTTCTGCTGACGTCCTGGATAACCGCGAGCCGCTCAAACGATTGCACGAGCTTTTTGATCCAGTGTCTGGCCAAGTCGCGGCCTCCAGCGCCCGTGGCTCCACCTCAGGCTACGCCGGCACTGCCGAGAAACAAGGGGCGGTGATTCGGCGTCTGATTATACGAGCAGGAATTCCCGCAGCAAGGGCACTTCACAAAGCTGTGCAACGCCATCCGAAAATGAGCGAGGCGACGCGCTGGCTGTATCGTCAATTGCCAGAGAGAATCCGGTTGAAGGTGAGAAAGAGGGTGTTCCCCGGGTAACGCGAAAGCTCTTGCGGCGCAGCGCATTCGCCAAGGTCAGTCAGGTTGTTGCCGATGGGAGTAACTGAGCGGACTCGACGTCAAGATGGATTTTCATGGATTGGCTGCAGCACTTGTCCGCACGGGTATTGATGCGAGCCATGTTCTGATCGAGGAGTGTCGTTGAGATGTGCGGCATCGTTGGGGTGATATCGCCTGCGCTCCCGGTTCGCGATGACTTGTTGTCTGCCATGCGTGACCGGTTGCGCCATCGCGGCCCGGATCATGGTGCCAACTGGTTTCGTTCCGGCGGCAGGGTGGGTCTTGCCCATCGCAGGCTGTCGATCATCGATACGACCCATGCAGCGGACCAACCGATGCAGCGCGGCAGCGGCCGCCTGTGCATAGCGTTCAACGGGGAGATCTATAATTACGTCGAACTCCGGGACGAACTAATTCGCCTCGGTCACACGTTTCACACGCGCAGTGATACGGAGGTGCTGTTGGCGGCACTGCAGGAATGGGGTGAATCCGCCTTGCTCCGTTTGAACGGCATGTTTGCGTTCGCGCTGTGGGACGAGCTTTCGCGCAGAATGATGGTGGCGCGGGATCGCTTCGGGGAAAAGCCGCTCTTCGTCGGCCGCGGGCGACTGAGTACGGTTGTCGTTGCTTCGGAAATGAAGGCGATACTCGCTCATCCATTGATGGCGTGTTCCGTAGATCCCGTTGCGCTCCAGCGCTTCGGCACCGGCACATGGTATGAAGACGACCGCACGACCTTCTTCGAAAATATCGAGCGTTTTCCACCTGCTCATGCAGCCTGGTTTCGCGAGGACGGGTCGGAAGAGCGGCGGTGGCGTTACTGGACGCCTGACTATACCCGGATAGATGATGGCTTGAGTCCTCGCCACGCCGTCGAGAGATTCGCCGATCTGATGCGGCGCAGCGTGAGCATGCGGCTGCGTGCCGACGTTCCGGTCGGGTCAAGTTTGTCCGGTGGCCTGGACTCCTCGGTAATCGTTGGCTATCTCGGGCGAGAACGAAGCGATTCCAGCTTTACGCAGAACACTTTTTCTGCGGTATTTCCGGCCGACCCGACAATGTCCGAGGACAAGGAGATCGATGCGGTGGTCACGCACACCGGGGTGGCCTCCTACCGGGTCAGCCCGGACCCCTTGAGGCTGATCGAGGAATCGAGACTTCTGCATTGGCATCAGGAAGAGCCGTTCCTTTCGGCTTCGATCTATCTCCAGTGGTGCGTGGCGAGGCTGGCACGGCAACACAGCACCACCGTCCTGCTGGACGGGCAGGGCGCCGACGAACTCCTAGCGGGCTATCAGTTCTACTTCCGTCAACGGCAACTGGACATGCTGGATGCCGGGCGTACCTCGCTGGCATTGCGCGAGTCCGCCAAGTTCAATCGGCGGCTGCGGGTTGCCAGCGAACAGTACGCGGGCGCGCAACGCCGGTTCAATGCTTCCGTCGCGTACTCTGAGCAGGAGTTGCGAAACATGGGAAAGCCTCTGGAGACGGTCTTCCATGGCGAATACGATGTGGGCGTATCTCTTGCCAAGCCGTGTTTCCGATTGCGGCGAACCTTGTCCGAAGCGTTGTTGTACAACAGCTTGCCAATGCTGTTGCGTTATGCGGACCGGAATTCGATGGCGTTCTCGCGTGAGGTGAGGCTGCCGTTTCTGGATTACGACCTGGTGGATTTCTGCATCAGCCTTCCGGATCACTACTACGTGAGGAACGGCTGGCAAAAGTGGGTTCTCCGGATGGCGGCAGGCAAGTCAATTCCGAAGTCGATTCGCTGGCGGGCGGACAAGGTCGGTTACGCGGCGCCTCTGGATCACTGGCTTCGGGCCGATCTTTTGGAATGGGGACGCGAAAGGGTTTTCGACAGCTCACTTCGTGCCGTCCCTGGATATGAGCTCGGGGCGGTCGAGTCGCTTTGGCAGGAGCATCAGGATGGCGTCGCGAACCACTCATGGGCGCTGTGGCGGTGGATCAGTCTTGCGGAGTGGAAGGCGATCTATCGGGCCGGGAATTGGCGAGGCGGCTTCGTCAGTCATCCTCCTTTGAACTGATTTTGGGCGAAAGCGTATGTGCGGTATTTTCGGGTTCGTAAGGGATGTGCCAGCAAGCTCGTCCAGGTTGGCAGTTGAAGAGCTCCGGCTGGGGATGGAGCGAATTCGGCACCGTGGGCCGGATGGTTCAGGCAGCTGGGTGTCCCCGGACGGTCAGGTCGGCCTTGGACACGTCCGGCTGGCAATCATCGACCTCGAATCCGGGGCGCAGCCGATGCACAGCGACGATGGACGTTTCACGATCATCTACAACGGCGAGATATACAATTATCTGGAACTCCGTGCGGAACTCGACGAGGAATCCTTTCGCACGCGGTCCGATACGGAAGTCGTGCTCCGTGCCTTTCAGCGCTGGGGGGTCGAGTGCGTCAAGCGCCTGCGCGGCATGTTCGCTCTGGCCATCTGGGATGCTTGTGAACAGAGGCTCTTCCTGGCCCGCGACCGCTTCGGCATCAAGCCCCTGTACTGGGCCCGGACCCCGGAAGGATTCTATTTCGCTTCCGAAGTCAAGGCGCTGCTGCCGTTTCTCGGGCGACGCAGTGCCAGCCAGGCGGCACTTTCGGACTATTTCACGTTTCAGTTCTGCCTTGGCGACAAGACGCTCATGGAAGGCGTCTGGCAACTGCCAGCCGCGCATTGCGCGTTTCTCTCGCCCGGGCAGGAACAGATCGTTCGTCGCTACTGGGAAGTCCACTACGACATCGATTACGATCATACCGAGCGCTGGTTTACCAACCGCCTGATCGAGCTGCTGTACGACTCGGTTGCGATGCACCTGCGGGCTGACGTCGAGGTCGGCAGTTACGTGAGCGGCGGCGTTGACTCGAGCCTGCTGGCAGCGCTCGCTCGCGAAGCCAGGCCGGATGGCCCGTTCAAGGCGTTCAACGGGCGCTTCCTGGATGGTGTGGACTTCGATGAGTCGGGCTACGCCAGGTCCCTGGCCGATGAACGAAACATGGAACTCTTTGTTGCCGACATCGGTGAACAGGACTTCGTCGACCACATTGCCAAGGTCATCTGGCACCTTGATCAGCCGGCAGCTGGCCCAGGGTCGTTTCCGCAGTACATGGTGTCGAAGGAGGTCGGCAGGCACATCAAGGTCGTGCTTGGGGGACAGGGCGGCGACGAGATCTTTGGCGGTTACGCCCGTTACCTCGTGGCCTACTTCGAGCAGTGCATCAAGGGGGCGATCGAGGGAACGCTGCACAGCGGCAATTTCCTCGTCACCTATGAGTCGATCATTCCCAACCTGGAGACTCTGCGGCAGTACAAGCCGATGCTGCGGGAGTTCTGGGCAAGTGGCGTCTTTGGCGAACGCGACGAGCGCTACTGGCGTCTGGTAAACCGCGCCAATACCTTCGGGACGATCATTGCGCCCGAGGTTCTCGACCAGCGCGCGACCTTCGACGAGTTCAGGAGCATCTTCTGGGGCAGCAATGTCGGCAAGGAGTCGTACTTCGATTCGATGACCCACTTTGATTTCAAGACCTTGCTGCCGGCACTGCTGCAGGTCGAGGACCGCATGAGCATGGCGCACGGGGTCGAGGCAAGAGTCCCGTTCCTCGACCATCCGCTGGTCGAGTTTGCCGCCACCATCCCGGCGGACATCAAGTTCCGCAATGGTGAACTCAAGCGATTGCTCAAGGCCGTCTTCGCCGATCATCTGCCCGTCGCGATTCGCGAACGGAGGGACAAGATGGGCTTCCCGGTTCCGCTCAATCAGTGGCTCAGGCGCCGCGGACCGACACGCGACCTGATCGGCGACATCTTCGGTACACAGGCAGCCCGGTCGCGTCCCTATCTGAACGGGCCGCTGTCGATCGATGCCGTGCTCGATTCACAAAGCACCTATGGCCGGAACCTGTGGGCCCTGTTAAGCCTGGAGCTATGGCACCAGCAGTTCATCGATTGAAACGGGAATGAGCCGCCTGAACATTCTGGTGTTGCATCGACTGGGGAACCCTCGTCTGGCCCCCAGCTTCCTGTGTCACCATGTATTCGCGCTGCGCGACGCTTTTCCCGAGCACAACTACCTCTATCACGATACGGAACTGCCGCTGCCCGACTATGTGCGGGATGTCGCTTTCGATGCCATCGTTCTCGATGTCACTTTCCTCTGCATTCGCTGGCTGCCTGCGGCCACGTTCCAGAACATCAGGGAGACCTACAGCTTCGTCGGCAACAGCGGCGCACTGAAGCTTGCCTTCCCGCAGGACGAGTACGACTGCAACGAACTCCTCGACGACTGGCTGTGCGACTGGCAGGTCGACGTGGTGTTTTCGGTGATCTCCTCGCATTGGCAAGTCCTGTATCCCCGCTACCATCGCCAGGGTTCGATCCGTCTGGGCTATACGGGCTACGTTGACCAAACCCTGCTCGCCAGGGAGGCAAGGCCGCTCTCGTCCAGGCGCATCGATATTGGCTACCGGGCGCGCAGGCTGCCGCCGTATTTCGGCAGGATTGGCGTGACGAAATGGGCAATTGGTGAACTGGTGGAACCACTCGCCAGGCGTGCCGGCCTGACCACCGACATCGTTCTCGGAGACCAGGGGACCTTGCTTGGACCGCAGTGGCTCGATTTCCTCGGTGATTGCCGTTTCACCCTGGGTGCCAACAGCGGCAGCAGCCTGCTCGACCCGCGCGGGGAGATTCAGGCCGCTGTGCGGGCTTACCTGCGGAGCCATCCGGGTGCCCCTTTCGAGGAGGTCGAGGCAAACTGCTTTCCCGGCCTGGACGGACGCTACGCTTTCACCGCCATTTCGCCGCGCGTCCTGGAAGCGGGCTTGCTGGGCAGCTGTCAGATCCTGGTGGAGGGTGACTACAGCGGCATCGTCAGACCATGGGAGCACTACATTCCGATCCGCAGCGATGCCACCGATTTTCCGCAGGTGCTGGAGGCGCTGCGCGACCGCCAGCTCGTGGCGCGGCTGGTCCGGAACTGTCGCGAGACGATCCTCGGCAGCAAGGAGCTGCACTACGGGCACCAGGCGGCGACCGTCATCGGGCTGATCGAGTCCCACCGGGCCAGGAAGGCCACGGCGCCCGATCCCGACGCCGTGCAACGGACCATCCGTCGTTATCAGGAGGACATGCAGCCGACGTACCGGAAGCACTGGCGCCGACAGTCGTTCAGGCGCACGCTGAGCCGCTTCGTCGATCGCTCGCCGACGGTCTCACGGCTGGCCAGAGGTGTCTGGTCGAAGCTCAGAGGATAGAGCCATGCTGGCTGCAGCCGCGCGCCAGGGCCGCGAATCGGACTCGATCCTGATGTTGACGGCGGACCGGCAGATCGACAGGCGAATCCTCCTGCAGGCCGACAGCCTCGGGAAGGCCGGCTGGCGGGTGACGATTCTGGCGATGAAGGACGACGACACCGGCCGCCGGGACGATTCGAGGGTGGTGCGTGTCAGCGGCGGCGGCAGCGGCGGGCTCGAAGAGCGGGTGGCAGATGGCTACCGCCGGCTCGCCGGGTGGCTGCCGATGAACGGCTCGGTGATGCGCACGCTGAAGCGGCTCGCCTGGCGGTTCGTCGTCGATCAGGAGACCTTTCACGCCAGACTGTACAGCGACGCGGCCTCGCGTTTCACGCCGCAGGTCGTCGTAGCGCACGATCTGCCGATGCTGCCGGTCGCCAGCCAAGTCGCGCGCGCCTGCGCAGCGCGCCTGGTCTACGACAGCCACGAACTCTACAGCGAGCAGGAGTTCTCCGCTCGCGAGAGGAAGCGCTGGGCAGAGATCGAGGCCCGCTACATTGGCCATTGCGACGCGGTGATGACCATCAACGAGTCGATCGCCCATGAACTCCGCTGTCGCCATGCGCTCCACCGGGTGCATGTCATCAGCAATGCCGAGCGGGCAACCGGCGCGCCACCAAGGTCGCGACGCTTCCATCAACGGTTCGGTCTGCCCGCGACTTGCAAATTGCTGCTCTTCCAGGGCGGGCTCTCGGAAAACAGGAACCTTCAGGTGCTGGTTCAAGGCATGCGTCATGTGACGAACCCGGACGTCGCCCTGGTGATCCTCGGCGACGGCGCGCTGCAGCAGAGACTGATGCGCGACGCCCGATCACTGCCGGGCGCCCAACGAGTCTTCTTTCATCCCGCGGTGCCGCAGTGCGAGTTGCTCGCCCATACCGGCGCGGCCGACGCAGGCGTGATTCCGTACCAGGCAACCTGTCTCAACAATCACTTTTGCACGCCAAACAAGCTGTTCGAGTTCATCGCCGCCGGCATTCCGATACTCGGCAGCGATCTACCGGAAATCCGCAGCATGATCACCGGGCGCGGCATTGGACTCGTCGGCGACATGAGCAGTCCCCGGGCAACGGCCAGCCTGATCGACGACCTGTTCGCCGACGAGGCGCGCCTCTCGGCGTGGCGGGACAATCTGCAGCAGGTGCGCAGGACGGTCTGCTGGGAGGCGGAGGAAGGAAAGCTCATCGCCATCTACGAGGCCCTGCGATGAAGATCGCGATCGTTTATCAGTACTACCAGGGGACCGGGTCGCCGGGCCATTCGCTGATCTACGAGCTGGCGCAATTCCTCGCCGGCCGTGGTCACGAGGTGACCGTCGTCAGCGGCGAAACCGGGTACATGCAGCGCGACACGCCGACCCTGCCATGGTACCGCCGCCTGCGGCGGGAGGAGCGGGATGGACCGGTGAGGGTGCTGCGCACCTTCACCTATTCCGAACTTCATCGCAGCTACCTCGGGCGCCTGCTGAGTTTCGCGTCCTTCTCGCTGTCGGGCGCAGCCGGGCTGGTCGGCATCGACAAGGTCGATCTGGTTCTCGCTTCCACGCCGCCCATCTTCCCGATGTTCGCCGCTGCCCTCGTCTGCCGGCTGCGGCGAGTGCCGCTGGTGATCGAAGTCCGCGACCTCTGGCCCGAATCCGCCGTGCAGATGGGAATCCTCAGAAATCCTGCGCTCATCCGCATCATGGCGTGGATGGAGAGGCAGATCTACGACCAGTCGGCACGCATCGTTGCCCTGACTGAGGGAATTCGCGACGACATTCGCGCGCGCGGCTGGCCGGAGGAGAAGCTCGAGGTGGTCACCTGCGGCGTCGATTTCGGACGGCTCTACCCGGATCCGCAGGGAGCGGCACGGACGCGACGGACTCTCGGCTGGGAAGAACGGAAGATCGTCCTGTACTTCGGCGCCCTCGGCGAAGCGAACAACATCCCGGTCATCCTGCGCGCGGCGCGCTCACTGCGCGAGCGCAGCGACGTTCTCTTCGTGCTCGTTGGCGACGGCCTGCGGCGGACGGCAATCGAACAGGAGGTCGCAGACGGCGGACTCACCAACGTCTCGATTCTCCAGCCCGTCGCCAAGGACCTGGCGCGGGTCTATCTCAGCGCCGCCGACCTCTGCCTCGTCACGCTGAAGGACATCCCCCTCTTCGACGGCGCGATCCCGACTAAACTGATCGACTACATGGCCTGTGCGCGGCCGGTTCTGTGTGGCATTCGCGGCGAGGCACGGCGGATTCTCGACTCGGCGCAGGCGGGATTGGGCTTCAACCCGGATGACGACCGGCAACTGGCGGGATTGATCCGCGAGTTGCTCGCTGACCCCCGGCGCTGCGACCGTCTGGGTGCCAACGGCCTCGCCTACGTCCAATCCCACTTCTCGGCGGAAATGATGCGCGCGAAGATGGAAGGGATCCTGCGCGCGGTTGCCGGGACAACGCGAGCCGGCAATGCGGCTGCCGATGGGGTGCGGTAGGCCGCGGATGGCGACGTGTGGTTGTGGGCATCGGCATGCGCCCATGATGCGGCCGCGGCAACGGCCGTCGGCGACCCTGCGGGCACTGACGGCGAAGGGTGAAGCATGAAGTACCGGCAGCTTGGCAGGACCCGCCTCGAAGTCTCCGCGATCGCGCTTGGCTGCTCCGGTTACTGGGGTGACCGGACGTTCCCCGAGAAACAGGCGGCAGCGGTGGTTGTCGAGGCAGTCGAGAACGGAATCAACTTTTTCGATACCGGGCACAACTACTCGGGCTTCAATGCCGAGCCACGTCTCGGACGACTGCTGGGCACGGTCCTCAAACACGACCGGGCGCGCCTGGTCGTTTCGTCGAAAGCGGGAACCATCGTCCCAGCCGGTTCGCTCTTCCGCCGCCCCGGTGGCAGGGTCAAGGACTTTTCCCCCGACCACATCGAGTGGTCCTGTGCGCAGTCGATCGCCAACCTTCGCTGCGGCTATCTGGACATACTGCAACTGCACGGCATCACGCCTGCAGAAATCAGCGAGCCGCTGCTCGAGCGCCTCGATGCGATGCGGGTACGGGGGATGTATCGTTACCTCGGCATCAATACCCACAGCGAGCCCGACATGTCCTTCGTTGCCAGCCACCCCGGACTCTTCGACATGACGCTGATTGACTACAACGTCGCGCAGCTCGACCGCGAACCCGTAATCCGTCGGCTGGCGGAGGCTGGAACGGGAGTCGTCGCCGGAACGGTGCTTGGACAGGGACATCTCGTCAAGGGGAAGATCGGCAGACTCAGGAGTCCAGCCGACCTCTGGTATCTGGCGCGAGCGTGGCTGCGGCCGAGCGGCCGGCAACTGTGGAAGCTGTCCGCGAGCCTGCGCGAAACACTCGCGGCAATCAGGGAAATGTCCCCCGCACAGGCGGCCATCGCCTACGTTCTCGCGAATTGCGGGATCGCATCCTGTGTCGTCGGAACGACCCGGGCTGCCAATCTGCGCGAGATTGTCGCGGCCGTGGACAAGACGCTGAGCGACGAAAGCCTGCAGGCCATCCGGCGCAGCTTCGGACTACCCTGAGGCACCGCGGGGCAGCCCGTCCAACGACGCAGCCGTGCTCCAGAGGCGCGCTGAGGCGTCCGCAAACTCGACAGCGAGCGCGCAAACCCTGGTTCAGCGAGACTCGTGCGGGCCAACCGCGCCCTCACTCGCCCGCTGCCAGGGCCAGCGACCCTCGAGTTCGACCTGCAAAGCCGTACTGAGAACGGTCCGGATGAAGACGATCAGGCCGAGCACCAGGACGCCGTCGAGCGTCGGTGCGACGGCCACCGTGCGGATGATGTCGGCAGCGACGAGAAACTCGAGGCCAAGGAGGATTCCGCGCCCGATGTCCTGCCGGAACTGCCGATAGCGATCGCCGCTGCCCGTGCGCACGACGAACTGACGGGCGGCGGCGACCAGCGTACCGAGGACGATGACGAGAACGCCGAGGCCGTCGAAGAACAGGCCGACGGTCTCGGCAACTTCATTGAACGATGACATCGAGGGTTCCTCCAGCGATGCAGCCCCTCGCACCCGCAAGGCGTGAGGGACCTTCTGCCAATCGGCGAGGCGGAGACATCGAGCAAGTGCTCGGAGCGCGCCCCGTCGCACTCATTGTATCGTAGGCGCGCCACACATCTCATCGCTGCGCGCCTCGGCGGCAGGGGCCGGCATCGCATGCGCCGCGTCGCGACACTGCCGACGCAGCGATCGGCGACCGGTACCCTCCACCAATGCGTCTCCGCCGTCATCTGCTGCAACAACCGGCAGGCCTGCCTCAAGGCGGCGGCCGTTTGACTGCCGGCGCCCAAGGACGCATACTCCGCGCCCCGCCCGTGCTTTCGGGCTGTAACGGATAAATCGACCGTGAGCAGTGCAGGCAACGCGCGCGAGTTCGTCTTCACCGACGTGGCGTTTCGCCAATACCGGCGGCGACGGGCCGAGCGCCTGTTGCGGACGGGAATCGGTCTACTCGTCGCCTATGCCCTCGCCTGGAGCTTCGTCGCGTTGATCCGTGACGATCTGCCGACGCTCCTGCTCCAGGCTGTCTCGCTCTGCGGTGCGGCGTGGGTGTGCTCCTGCCTGTCGCGTGAACAACTCGGGCTTGCCAGCCACAGCTACTTCTGGGTGGTGATCCCAGTGGTCGCCAGCCTGATCGCACTCGAAGGAGTCGCCGCACCGTTTCACAGCATGAGCCACTATCACCTGCTGCCACTAACGATCGGCGCGTACCTTCTGTTCTTCGAGCACGGCAGCCGCGCCCGTGAACTGTACGCCCTGGTCTGTCTTCTGATCTTCGTTGCCGTCGAACTCGGGTTGCTGTCGTTGCCGGCCGCCGGTCTTCCCTACTCTCGCGAGGCGCAGGCGGGCGGTCGCTGGATCCTGTTCTTTGCCGGCGTCTTGTCGCTGACGTACGTGGCCCATCTCTTTCTGGCGGATCTGGCAGAAGCCGAAAAGCAGCTTGCGGCTGCCAGCGGGCGACTCGAGGAGTTGCTCGAAAACATGCTGCCGGCGTCGATCAGCCGGCGTCTGCGTCGTGAGGGGCGGACCTTTGCCGACGCCTTCAGCGACTGCAGCGTGCTCTTCGCCGACATCGTCGGTTACACATCGCTATCGGAGTCGGTCCCCAACGTCGTTGGCCTCCTTGACGCGATATTCTCGAGCTTTGACGACCTCACCGAGCAGGGCGGTCTGGAGAAGATCAAGACGATCGGTGATGCCTACATGGTGGCCGCAGGAATCCCGGAGGCACGAGCCGATCACGCCGTGGCGGTCGCCGACCTGGCGCTGCGACTGCAGGCTGCGATCAGGGAGTTCCCGGGACTCGAGATTCGCATTGGCATCAACTCGGGCCCCGTCGTCGCCGGCGTGATCGGCAAGAAGCGGTTCATTTACGACCTCTGGGGTGACACGGTCAACATCGCTTCGCGCATGGAGTCACAGGGGATCGCCGGCGAGATTCAGATCAGCGAAGCGACACGCTCCCTGCTCACGGCGGACTTCGTCTGCGAAGAGAGGGGCGAGATTCCGGTCAAGGGCAAGGGCACGATGCGCGTCTTCCTGCTCAAGGAACGGCTGGCTGGGGGCTGCGAGCGAGGCCAGCCAACCGCTGACCAGGCCGGAAACTCCGGAACCGCAACGGCGATCCGATGCGCCGCGTTCATGGGCGACTCCAGCGACATCAGGCACCGTGATCAGACGGGTTCTGGCCGCTGATCACAGCGTCAGCGAAGTGGCGATCGATCGAGTCGAGGTTCCCGGACTTCACGGTCCATCAGGCGATGCGAGGCTCGCGCATCGGTCGCGGGGCGATGTCGCGCGACTGCTGACCTGAGCGCTTGCCTCGAGGGGTAGCTCCACGGGCTGGCGGAAGCCCGCCGACAGTCGTCCGCACGCCGTCTTCGAGCAGGCTCTCAACGCCCCACAGCGTTCGTAGTACTCATCAGGGTTGCCCGGAACACAGAACGGATTGCAGCCCGACGATCGCGCATGTCAGCCAACCGTCAAGACCACATCCGCATCTGTCCAGCACGGTGATTGCTCTGACGGACCGGCCGCCCGCGCTGCTGACGGCCGGAGCATAACCGGCACGAAGAAAGCCCGCCGGGTGGCGGGCTCTGGTTGCGGTCGGGCCAGCGACAGCGGCGGTTCACTCGAACTCGATGATGACCTGATCGACCGACAGGCTCTCGCCCGGAGAGGCAACGACCTTCTTGACCTTGCAGTCGCGTTCGGCCTTGAGAACGTTCTCCATCTTCATCGCTTCGATCACTGCCAACTTCTCGCCAGCAGCCACGTCCTGCCCGTTCGCGACGGCTACCTCGCGCAGCAGCCCCGGCATCGGCGAGAGCAGGAACTTCGACAGATCCGGCGGCACCTTCTTCGGCATCAGCGCGAGCATGCGCGCCGCATTGGCGGTCATCACCGTCGCCTTGACCTGCTTGCCGAAATGGACCACGCGATAGAGCAGACCGATGCGCTCGAGTTGCAGGCAGATCGGCGCTCCGTTGCATGTGCCGCGAAAGACGAGTTCACCGAACATCCAGTTGGAAACGAGATCGTACTTGTCGCCACCGTGGGTTGCCGAGTAGCCACCCGGGATCGGCGCGAGCGAAATCGGGTAGTCCTTGCCTTCCATCTGGACGACCCAGTCCTTGCCGACCTTGCGCTGATGCCCAGGCATCTGGTCGCTGATCTGGACGGCACGATCGATGTAACGACGACGACCAAAGGCGGCAAGCGCGGCGAGCAGACCCGGATCCTGATGCACCACGCAGGACTCGTCGAAGCCGTTCGGAAACTCCTCGGCGATGAACGAGGTGGTAAACACGCCCGAGAGGAAGCGCTGATTCTGCATCAACGCTGCCTGGAACGGGATATTCGAGTCGATGCCGCGGATGACGAACGCGTTGAGCGCGTCACGCACGCGGCTGACCGCCTGGTCGCGGGTGCCGCCGTGGCAGATCAGCTTGGCGATCATCGAATCGTAGTACATCGAGATCTCGCCGCCCTCGAAGACACCGGTGTCCACCCGCACCTGTCCTTCGATGACCTCGGGCGGACGGTACTTGACGAGACGCCCGACCGACGGCAGGAAGCCGCGGAACGGATCCTCGGCATTGATCCGGCACTCGATGGCCCAGCCATTGATCTTCAGATCCTCTTGGGCAAAGGGCAGCTTCTCCCCGGCGGCGACGCGGATCATCAGCTCGACGAGGTCCAGCCCCGTGATCATCTCGGTCACCGGATGCTCGACCTGCAGACGGGTGTTCATCTCCAGGAAGTAGAACGACTTGTCGGAACCGACGACAAACTCGACCGTTCCCGCACTCTGGTACTTCACCGCCTTCGCCAGCGCCACCGCCTGTTCGCCCATCGCCTTGCGGATCCTTTCGTCGATGAACGGCGACGGGGCTTCTTCGAGGACTTTCTGGTGGCGACGCTGGATCGAGCATTCGCGTTCGAAGAGGTAAGCGGTGTTGCCAAAGGAGTCGGCGATGATCTGGATCTCGATGTGGTGCGGGCCCTCGACGAACTTCTCGATGAAGACGCGGTCGTCACCGAAGCTGTTGCGGGCCTCGTTGCGACAGGCATCGAATCCCTCGGCCGCTTCCTTGTCGTTGAAGGCGACTCGCAGGCCCTTGCCGCCGCCGCCAGCGGAAGCCTTGATCATCACCGGGTAACCGATGCCACTGGCAATCGACACCGCCTGTGCGGCGTCGGCGATCTCGGCGTTGTAACCGGGGATGGTGTTGACCCCCGCCTCCATCGCCAGCTTCTTCGAGGCGATCTTGTCACCCATCGCCGCCACCGAGTAATGCTTTGGACCGATGAAGACGATACCGCTCTCCTCGAGGCGACGCGAGAACTCCTCGTTCTCCGACAGGAAGCCGTAGCCCGGATGCACGGCCTCGGCGCCGGTCCGCTTGCAGGCGTCGATGATCTTGTCGATGACCAGATACGACTCCTTCGACGGGGGCGGACCAATGCAGACGGCTTCATCGGCCATCAGTACATGCATCGAATCCTTGTCCGCTTCGGAGTAGACGGCCACCGTCTTGATGCCCATCTGCTTGGCGGTCTTCATCACCCGGCAGGCGATTTCGCCCCGGTTGGCGATCAGAATCTTCTTGAACATCACTATTTCTCCCCGGGTATCAGAGCGGAATGTTGCCGTGCTTGCGCCACGGGTTTTCCAACTTCTTGTTGCGCAACATCGCCAGCGAGCGGCAGATGCGCTTGCGCGTCTCGTTCGGCATGATCACGTCGTCGATGAAGCCACGTGCACCAGCAACGAAGGGGTTGGCGAACTTTGCCTTGTACTCGGCCTCGCGCGCAGCCAGCTTGGCGGGGTCGTTCTTCTCCTCGCGGAAGATGATCTCGACCGCACCCTTCGGCCCCATGACCGCGATTTCCGCCGACGGCCAGGCGAAGTTGACGTCGCCACGCAGGTGCTTCGACGCCATGACGTCGTACGCTCCACCATACGCCTTGCGCGTGATGACGGTGATCTTCGGCACCGTGCACTCGGCGTAGGCGTAGAGCAGCTTGGCGCCGTGCTTGATGATGCCCCCATATTCCTGCGCGGTGCCCGGCATGAAACCCGGCACGTCGACGAAGGTGACCACCGGGATGTTGAAGGCATCGCAGTAGCGGACGAACCGGGCAGCCTTGATCGAACTCTTGATGTCGAGGCAGCCAGCGAGCACCAGCGGCTGGTTGGCAACGATACCGACCGTCGAACCGTCCATGCGGGCGAAGCCGATGACGATATTCTTGGCGTACTCGCGTTGCAGTTCGAAGAAGTCGCCATCGTCGGATACCTTGATGATCAGTTCCTTGATGTTGTACGGCTTGTTCGGGTTGTCGGGAACCAGCGTGTCGAGCGAGAAGTCGAGGCGGTCCGCCGGATCCTGCGATGGCACGCGCGGCGGCTTCTCGCGGTTGTTCGACGGCAGGAAGCTGATGAAGCGGCGCAGCATCATCAGTGCCTCGACGTCATTCTCGAACGCGAGGTCGGCAACGCCTGACTTGCTGGTATGGGTGATCGCGCCGCCGAGTTCCTCCGCCGTGACATCCTCGTGCGTGACCGTCTTCACCACCTCCGGGCCGGTGACGAACATGTACGAGGAGTCCTTGACCATGAAGATGAAGTCGGTCATCGACGGGCTGTAGACGGCGCCGCCGGCGCACGGGCCCATGATCAGGGAGATCTGCGGCACGACCCCGGAAGCCAGGACATTGCGCTGGAAGACCTCGGCGTAACCGGCGAGCGAGGCGACACCTTCCTGGATGCGCGCGCCGCCCGAGTCGTTGAGGCCGATCACCGGTGCGCCGACCTTCATCGCGTGGTCCATCACCTTGCAGATCTTCTCGGCGTGTGCTTCCGACAGCGAACCGCCAAAAACCGTGAAGTCCTGCGAGAAGACGAACATCAGGCGGCCGTTGATGGTACCGCAGCCGATGACCACGCCATCACCGGGCACCGACTGTTCGGCCATGCCGAAGTCGGTGCAACGGTGTTCCATGAACATGTCCCACTCTTCAAACGAGCCGCTGTCGAGCAGCAGCTCGATCCTTTCGCGGGCTGCCAGTTTCCCCTTGCTGTGCTGGCTGTCGATGCGTTTCTGCCCACCACCAAGACAGGCCGCCGCGCGCTTTTCTGCAAGCTGGCGAATGATGTCGTGCATAAGTTCTACTCCCTAACGGTCGCGTCAATCAGGACTACTCAAACAGGTCGGAGATCTCGCTTGAAAACCCCCGGCAATCGGGTTCCTTTTCTTCTGTCTTTTTCAGTGTTTCAGGTACGCGAGCAGGCGCGACGCCGCAGCACCGGGCGTCGTGCGGCCCTCGGCGACATCGCCGGTAAGCACCGGGAGCGCGGAGCGCACCGTCGCATGCGAACGAAAATACTGCCGCAGGCCCGAGTCGATCAGATTCCACATCCAGTCGACGGCCTGACGGCGCCGCTTGTCGTCGAACTCGCCGCTGGCCAGCATCGTCGTCCGATAGCGCTCCACCTCGGCCCAGAACTCCGCGATGCCGCGCTTGGCAAGGGCGCTCATCGTCAGCACCGGCGGCCGCCAGTTCGGGCTCGTGCTGCGCAGCATGGTCAGGGCGGCGCGCATCTGGTTGCGGGCAAAGGCCGCCGCCCGCTCGTCGATGTCGGCCTTGTTGAACACGATCAGGTCGGCAATCTCGACGATGCCCTTCTTGATCGCCTGCAGGTCGTCGCCGGCGTTCGGCAACTGCAGCAGGACGAAGGCATCGACCATGCCGGCGACGGTGGTCTCCGACTGCCCGACACCGACCGTCTCGACGATGATGACATCGAAACCCGCCGCCTCGCAGACCAGCATCGCCTCGCGCGTCTTGTCGGCGACGCCGCCGAGCGAACCGGCCGATGGACTCGGTCGGATGAAGGCCTCGTCGCGCTGGCAGAGCAGTTCCATGCGCGTCTTGTCGCCAAGGATGGAGCCGCCGGAAACCGACGACGACGGGTCGACGGCGAGCACGGCAACCCGGCGCCCGGACTCGATGAGGTGGAGCCCGAGCGATTCGATGAAGGTCGACTTGCCGGCGCCGGGAGCCCCCGAGATACCGACACGGATCGTCCGCCCGGTGTGCGGCAGCAATGCTGCGAGTACGTGGCGAGCGCGCCGCTGGTGCTCACCATGGGTCGACTCGACGAGGGTGATGGTCTTCGCCAGCGCCCGTCTGCGACCGGCGAGAACGCCATCGACGAGGTGCTGGTCGGCAGCCGTAAGGCTGCCGGCAGTCGTACTGGTCATATCCACGCTTCCTGCTCGCGGGCAAGGAAACCGCTCAGGCGGGGGCGTGTGCGCGTGCCTTGCGAATCTCCGCCAGAACCGTCATTGCCGAATCTTCGATGCGTGTGCCGGGGCCAAAAATGGCTTTCGCGCCGGCCTGGAACAGGAAGTCATAGTCCTGTGCCGGGATGACGCCGCCGGCGAAAACGATGATGTCATCGGCTCCCTGCTCCTTGAGCGCGCGCACGAGAGCCGGCAGCAAGGTCTTGTGGCCGGCGGCGAGCGAGGACACGCCGACGGCGTGGACGTCGTTCTCGATCGCCAGCCGCGCAGCCTCTTCGGGCGTCTGGAAAAGCGGTCCGACGTCGATGTCGAAACCGAGGTCGGCGAAGGCGGTGGCAACCACCTTGGCGCCGCGGTCGTGGCCATCCTGCCCGAGCTTGGCGATCATGATCCGTGGCCGACGGCCCTCTTCCTCGTTGAACTTGAGGATCTCGGCCTTCAGCGTCTCCCAACTCGCCAGGCCGTCGACGACCGCGCCATAGACGCCGGAAACGGTCTGTTGTGTCGCACGGAAGCGCCCGAAAACCTTCTCCATGGCGTCCGACACTTCGCCAACGGTGGCCCGCAGCCGCATCGCACGCACCGCCATGTCGAGCAGGTTGCCCTCACCGGTCTCTGCGCAACGGGTCAGGTCGGCAAGCGCCGCATCGACCCTGGCGCTGTCGCGGCCGGCACGAACCGACTTCAGGCGCGCCACCTGCGCCTCGCGCACGGCGTTGTTGTCGATGTCGAGGATGTCGATCGCGTCCTCCTTCGCCAGCTTGTACTTGTTCACGCCGACGATGACGTCCTTGCCCGAGTCGATTCGCGCCTGCTTGTCGGCGGCGCAGCCTTCGATCTTCATCTTCGCCCAACCGGATTCGACGGCATGCGTCATGCCGCCCATGCTCTCGACCTCCTCGATCAGCTTCCACGCCTCGTCGACCAGGTCCTGCGTCAGCTTCTCCATCATGTACGAACCCGCCCACGGGTCGATGACGTTGGTGATGTGCGTCTCCTCCTGGACGATCAGCTGCGTGTTGCGGGCGATGCGCGCGGAGAACTCGGTCGGCAGGGCGATCGCCTCGTCGAGGGCGTTCGTGTGCAGCGACTGCGTGCCGCCGAAAACGGCGGCCATCGCCTCGATCGTCGTGCGGACGACGTTGTTGTAGGGATCCTGCTCGGTCAGCGACCAGCCGGAGGTCTGGCAGTGGGTGCGCAGCATCATCGACTTCGGGCTCTTCGGCGAGAACTCGCGCATGACCCGCCACCACAGCAGGCGCGCAGCCCGCAGCTTGGCGACCTCGAGGTAGAAGTTCATGCCGATGGCAAAAAAGAACGACAGCCGGCCGGCAAACTCGTCAACGTCGAGACCCGAGGCGAGTGCCGTCTTCACGTACTCGCGCCCGTCGGCGATGGTGAACGCGAGTTCGAGTGCCTGTGTCGCGCCGGCTTCCTGCATGTGGTAACCGGAGATCGAGATCGAATTGAACTTCGGCATGTGGTGAGCCGTGTAGCCGATGATGTCCGAGATGATCCGCATCGACGGCTTCGGCGGGTAGATATAGGTATTGCGGACCATGAACTCCTTGAGGATGTCGTTCTGGATCGTCCCCGACAACTTGTCCTGCGGCACGCCCTGCTCTTCGGCAGCGACGATGTAGCCGGCCAGGATCGGCAGCACGGCGCCGTTCATCGTCATCGACACCGAGATCTTCTCCAGCGGGATACCGTTGAACAGGATCTTCATGTCCTCGACGGAATCGATCGCCACGCCCGCCTTGCCAACGTCGCCGG
Organism: Accumulibacter sp.; assembly: GCF_023806635.1. Lineage (GTDB taxonomy): Bacteria > Pseudomonadota > Gammaproteobacteria > Burkholderiales > Rhodocyclaceae > Accumulibacter. The sequence goes on along the minus strand of NZ_JAMTDQ010000042.1, from coordinate 40,005 downwards.
TGACCCGCGGATGGTCGGAATCGTAGCCGCGGTGCGTCGCCAGGTCGAAGGCAACCGAGACACCCTGGCCGCCGGCGGCCAGCGCCTTGCGGTAGAAGGCGTTCGACGCCTCGGCGGTTGAAAAGCCGGCGTACTGGCGGATGGTCCACGGCCGCACGGCGTACATCGTCGCCTGCGGGCCACGGACGAACGGCGCCAGGCCGGGCAGGGTGTCGGTGTACTCCAGATCCTCGACATCCTTCTTCGTATACAGCGGCTTGACGACGATGCCCTCGGGCGTCACCCAGTTCAGGGCGTCGACGTTGCCACCCGGGGCGGACTTGCTGGCGGCCTTCTTCCAGGCGTCGAGATTGGCGGAATTCGGCAGATCAGGCTTGTTCTCGTTGGACATGACGGAACCTTTCAGGAAATCTGTGGATTGGGGCGGGCAGGCCACATGGCGAGGCCGCAGCCATGGTATTCGTGGCGGGAGACGCGCACCCTGGCGCAGCCTTTTCCAGCTCTTGACACCCCGCCCAGCGAATAATACTGTATCCATAATTATGAAAGCAAGTTTCCAGGACTCCGATTCGCTGGGCAGGAAGGGCCAGTCATGGCACCCGGTCGGATAGCGCAGACCGCTCTCTACCAGGAGGTCGCCGAGCGGCTGCGACAGAGGATCTTCGCGCACGAGCTGCTGCCCGGAATCCGCATCGACGAACAACAGTTGGCCGTCGAATACGGCATCAGCCGGACACCGCTGCGGGAGGCACTGAAGGTGCTCGCCGCCGAGGGACTGGTCACCCTGCGTCCACGCCGCGGCGCTTTCGTCACCGAGATCTCCGATCAGGATCTCGACGAGATCTTTCCGCTGATGGCGATGCTCGAAGGACGCTGCGCCCTCGAAGCCACCAGAAGGGCCAGCCCGGAGCAGATCGCCAGGCTTGAGGCACTGCATCGGCAGTTGCAGCGCTTTGCCGCCAGCAATCAGATCGGGCGCTTCTTCGAGGTCAACCAGGAGTTCCACCTGCGCATCCAGGAGATGTCCGGCAACCGCTGGCTGCGGCAGATGATCCAGGATCTGCGCAAGGTGCTCAAGCTGACCCGGCTCTTCTCACTGAGCATCGATGGGCGACTGCAGCAGTCGCTGGATGAGCACGTGGGCATCCTCGAGGCGATCAGGACTGGCGACGCGCTGCGCGCGCAGACGATGATGCACGACCACATCCTTGCCGGGCGGCAAGCGCTCGTGCGTGGCGCAGGCGAGGAAGCGAGAGTGCCGTCATGAGCGGCCGCATCGACTGCACCCGCGATCACGAGGTGGCGACCGTCACCCTTTCGAATCAGGCCAAACTCAACGCCGTCGACTCCGCCATGTGGCAGCAGCTGGCGCAGCTGGTCAGCGGGCTGGCTGCCGACCCCGAGCTGCGTTGCCTCGTGCTGCGAGGCGAAGGCGAGCAGGCTTTTGCCGCCGGCGGCGACATCGAGGAGTTCAGCAGCCAGCGGGACACCGTCGACCGGGCAATGGCCTATCACGCGCAGGCCGGAGCCGCACTAAAGGCGGTCGGCGACTGTCCGCTGCCGACCGTCGCGCTGATTCATGGCGCCTGCATTGGCGGTGGGCTCGAGATCGCAGCCCAGTGCGACCTGCGCATCTGTGGTGAGTCCGCACGCTTTGGCGCGCCGATCAACCGGCTTGGCTTCTCGATGTATCCGGTCGAATTGCAGGCGTTGCTGCGCCTGGCCGGCGCCGCAACGATGCGCGAACTGCTACTCGAGGGGCGTATCCTGGGGGCAGCCGAGGCTCTATCCAAGGGACTCGTGACGCGTGTCGTCGGCGACGGCGCAGTCGTCGCGGAAGCCTACGCGACGGCCCGGCGCATCTGCAACGGAGCACCCTTGGTCGCGCGCCGGCACAAGGTGCTGCTGCAGCGCCTGCAGGAGAACCAACCGCTGAGCGAGGGGGAGTTGCGTGACTCCTTCGCCTTCCTCGATACGGAAGATTATCGCGAGGGGCTGGCCGCCTTCCTCGCCAAGCGGGCACCGCGGTTTCGCGGCTGCTGAGCGGGAATCAGGCGAACAGCCGCCACAGCATCCGTGCCGCAAGCACGACCAGCAGACCGGCAAAGAGGCGTTTCAGGGTGGCCACCGGCAGGCTGTGCGCCAGCTTCGCCCCGAACGGTGCCATCAGCATGCTGCTCGGCACGAGCCAGAGGAAAGCGGGCAGGTAGATGAAGCCGACACTTCCCGCCGGCAGCCCGGGATGTCCCCAGCCGTTGAACAGGTAACCCAGCGAACCGCCAATGGCGATTGGAAAACCGATCGCCGCCGACGTGCCAATGGCGTCATGAACGCGTACGTTGCACCAGGTGAGGAAGGGGACGGTCAGCGAGCCACCGCCGATCGAGACCAGCGCCGAGACGGCTCCGATGCCGATGCCGACGATGACGACGCCGCTGCGTCCCGGCAATTCGCGCGACGCCTTCGGCTTCAGGTTGAAGACCATCTGCAGCGCGACCACACAGACGAAGGCACTGAAGAAGATGGCGAGCGGCTGTGCCGGGACGCTCGCGGCGAGCAGCGTCCCGAGCATCGTGCCGAGCAGGATGCCCGGCGTGATCTGGCAGACGATCGGCCACGACACCGCACCGTGGCGATGGTGCGCCAGCAGACTGGAAAGCGAAGTGAACAGGATCACCGCCATCGAGGTGCCGAGCGCCAGATGCAGTACCTCGGTCGCTGGAAAGCCGGCCTGCGCGGCAAAGATGATGGTCAGCGACGGCACCAGAACCAGTCCACCGCCGATCCCCAGCGCGCCGGCCGAAAAACCGCTGAACAAGCCCAGTGCGACGTACGCCAGCCACCAGCCCAAGAGCGCCTCCCGGCAGAAAGAACTTGCAGACGGCTATGATCCCACTTTTTCCCGATCGGCGTAGTTCTTCTCGACCCACTCGCGGTAGGCTCCCGACTGCACGTTGTGCACCCAATCCTGGTTCGCCAGATACCAGCGAACGGTCCGGTCGATGCCGGAGGCAAAGCTCTCCGCGGGTCGCCAACCCAGTTCCCGTTCGATCCGGCGGGCATCGATCGCGTAGCGGCGATCATGGCCGGGACGGTCGGTGACGTAGGTGATCTGCTCGCGATAGGCCCGGCCGTCAGGGCGCGGGCACAGTTCGTCCAGCAGTCCGCAGACGGTGTGGACGATATCCAGGTTTGCCTTCTCGTTGCCACCACCGACGTTGTAGGTGGCGCCCGGAACGCCGGCAGCAAGTACGCGCCGGATTGCCGCACAGTGATCGCCGACATAAAGCCAGTCGCGAATCTGCTGGCCGTCACCGTACACCGGCAGCCGCTTGCCCGCCAGAGCGTTGACGATCATCAACGGGATCAGCTTCTCGGGAAACTGGTAGGGACCGTAGTTGTTCGAGCAATTGGTGGTCAGCACCGGCAGGCCGTAGGTGTGGTGGTAGGCGCGCAGCAGATGGTCGCTGGCTGCCTTGCTCGCCGAATAGGGGCTGTTCGGCTGATACGGGTGATCCTCGGTGAACGCCGGGGCGTCCGGCGCGAGCGAGCCATAGACCTCGTCCGTCGACACGTGCAGAAAGCGGAAGCTCCGTCGACCATCCTCCGGCAGTTCCTTCCAGTACGTGCGCACGCTCTCGAGCAACTGGAAGGTACCGACGATGTTGGTCTGGATGAAGTCGGCAGGGCCGTGGATCGAGCGGTCCACGTGTGACTCGGCAGCGAAGTTGATGATCGCTCGTGGCGCGTACTGCGCGAGCAGGCGGGCACCAAGTTCACCGTCGCCGATGTCGCCATGCACGAAGATGTGACGCCCGTCGCCGCTCAGAGAGGCAAGGCTCTGCCGATTGCCGGCATAGGTCAGCCGATCGAGATTGATGATCGGCTCGTCGCTCGTCGCCAGCCAGTCGAGTACGAAGTTGGCGCCAATGAATCCGGCGCCGCCAGTAACCAGGATCATGTGCACAAGCCTTCGCGTGCGGCTGCCGCCGGCGAACCGACCGCGAGCCGAGGGTCATCTGCCATAGGTGTCTTCGAGACGGACGATGTCGTCCTCGCCAAGGTAACTGCCGGACTGCACTTCGACGATCTCGAGGTCGATCTTTCCCGGATTTTCCAGCCGATGGACGACCCCGAGCGGAATGTAAGTCGACTGGTTCTCGGAAAGCAGCAGCGATTCGTCGCCGCGAGCTATCACGGCCGTGCCCTTGACGACAACCCAGTGCTCGGCCCGATGGTGATGCTTCTGCAGGCTCAGACTGGCGCCGGGCTTCACCAGGATCCTCTTGACCTGGTAGCGTGGGCCATGTGCGAGACCTTCGTAGCTGCCCCACGGTCGATGGACGACATGGCGGAACTCCGTCTCGCAGCGCCCCGCGCGCTTCAGATCATCGACGAGCATCTTGACGTCCTGTGCCTTCGCCTTGTCGGCTACGAGCACCGCGTCGGGTGTCGCGATCACCACCAGATCGCTGACACCGACCGTCGCCAGCAGCCTGCCTTCGGAGAACAGCACGCAGTTGCTGGTATCGATGCTGCTCACGTCGCCGCGTCGCGCGTTGCCATCGCCGTCCACCTGGCCGACGGTCGCCAGCGCATCCGAAGCGCCGATGTCGTTCCAGCCGGCGTCGAGGGGAATCACGACACCGTGATCGGTCTTCTCCATGACCGCATAATCGATCGAGTTCGATGGGCTGGCGGCGAAGGCAGCCTCGTCGAGCCGGAGAAAATCGAGATCCCGTCGTGCCGCCTCGCAGGCTGCGGCCACCTGCTGGCGCATGACCGGCGCAAAGCGCTGCAACGCGTCGAGAAAGCTGTCGGCACGAAACAGGAACATGCCACTGTTCCAGAAGTAGTCGCCAGCGTCGAGGTAGGTCTTCGCCGTTTGCGCGTCCGGCTTCTCGACGAAGCGGTCGAGAACATAGCCGCCGTCCAGCGGAGCGCCGCGTCGAATATAGCCATAGCCCGTTTCCGGCCGGTCCGGCAGGACACCAAAGGTCACCAGCGCCCCCGCCTGGGCATGCGGAATCGCCGCCCGAACGGCCTCCTGGAACGCGGCGACACCGGCGATGACGTGGTCGGACGGAAGTACCAGCAGCAGCGGCGGCGCGTCGCCGCCGGCGTCGGCGAGTGCCCCGACGGCTGCGGCGGCGACCGCCGGCGCCGTATTGCGGGCTGCCGGCTCGAGCAGGATGTCGGCCTTGAGGCCGATCTCGAACAACTGCTCGGCTACCAGGAAACGATGGTGCTCGTTGGCGACGGCAATCGGCCTGCCGAGGCCGTCGAGGCCGTCGAGTCTGCGCAAGGTGTTCTGCAACAGAGAGTAGTCATCGACCAGGCAAAGGAACTGCTTCGGGTAGTGGGTCCGCGAGAGTGGCCACAACCGGGTTCCTGACCCTCCGCAGAGGATGACCGGACGAATCACAGGGGGTTTCATTTGCATCGTCTCCAGACGGAACCGACTTGCCACGCAGGGCTCGCGCGAGGCAGGATTATAGCCGGCCGAGGTCGCCCGGCGACGCTCGCCGAGGTCCTATAATGCGCACTTCACGGCTGCCACCGATCCCGTCACCCTGACCCGGCGATGCACATCCTACTGCTCAAGACCTCGTCTCTTGGTGACGTAATTCACAACCTGCCGGTAGTCAGCGACCTGCGGCGCAGTTTCCCCGAAGCCGAGATCGACTGGTGCGTCGAGGAGAGTTTCGCCGACATTCCACGCCTGCACCCGGCGATTGGCGAGGTGATTCCGGTGGCCATCCGGCGTTGGCGCAGCCAGCTCGGCCGGGTCGCCACCTGGCGCGAGATGCGGGACTTCCGGCAACGGCTGCGGTCGCGAACCTACGACTTCGTTCTCGACACCCAGGGCCTCGTGAAGAGCGCTCTCGTTGGCCGTCTGGCGCAGGGACGGCGACTCGGCTACGCCGCTGAAGCGGCGCGCGAATCCTTCGCCGCCCGCTTCTACGACGACACCTTCGTCATTCCGTGCAACCTGCACGCCGTACAGCGCAACCGCTGGCTGGCGGCCGCGGCCTTCGACTACCCGGTGGACCTGCCACTCGACTACGGGATATCGCCGCCGGCCGTCGACATCGGCTGGCGGCCGGGTGGACCCTTTGCCGTCCTGCTGACGGCCACCAGCCGTGACGACAAGTTGTGGCAGGAGGCCCACTGGCACGCGCTCGGTCGCGCCCTGTCGAGAGCCGGTGTGACCGCGGTGCTGCCGGCCGGCAACGCGCGCGAGCGCGAGCGGGCCGAACGCATCGCCACTGCCGTCGCCGGCGCCATGGTCGCGCCACCACTCGGTCTGCGGGAAGTCGCGGCGCTGCTGGCAGGGGCGGGCGTCGTGATTGGCGTCGACACCGGCCTGGCACACCTTGCCGCAGCCCTGCGCGTGCCGGTGATCGCCCTCTACGTGGCGACCGATCCGTCGCTCACCGGGGTGTTCGGCGACGGTTTCGTCCGCAACCTGGGCAACACCGGCAGGCCGCCCACACCGGCCGACGTCATCGCGGCCGCCGAACGGGCACTGCGTCGGTGATCCGCCTGCTCTATTCGCTCCTCTTTCATCTGGCCATGCCACTGGTCTGGCTGCGCCTGCTCTGGCGTTCCCGTCGCCAGCCCGAATACCTGCAGCACATTGGCGAGCGGCATGGCCATTACCCACCATCGTCGGGCGGACCGCTGATCTGGCTGCATGCGGTGTCCGTCGGCGAGACCCGCGCCGCCGAGCCGCTGGTCGAATTGCTGCTGCAGCGCTTCCCCGAACACCGCATGCTGCTGACCCACATGACACCGACCGGCCGGGCGGCCGGCCGTGAGCTCGTGCAACGTCACCCCGACCGTCTGTATCAGGCGTACCTTCCCTACGACCTGCCGGCTGCCTGCGGCCGCTTTCTCGATCATTACCGGCCGCGGGTCGGGTTATTGATGGAGACGGAGATATGGCCCAACCTGATCGCCGCGGCAAAGCGGCGAGGATTGCCGCTGGCACTGGTCAATGCCCGCCTTTCAAGCCGCTCGCAACGCGGCTATGCCCGCCTTGCGGGCCTCAGCCAGCCAGCGATTGCAGCTCTTGACGCGATCGCCGCACAGACGGTGGCCGACGCCGAGCGCCTGCGGGCCGTCGGCGCCAGGCAGACGGTCGTCTGCGGCAATCTGAAGTTCGATGTCACGCCGCCGCCCGAGAAGCTGCGCCTCGGAGCGCACTGGCGGCAAGCGCTCGGCCGCCGCCAGGTGTGGCTGGCTGCCAGCACGCGCGAGGGCGAGGAAGCGCTGTTGCTCGACGCGTTCGCCCGCCTGCCGCATCGCCACCTGTTGTTGCTCGTGCCCCGACACCCTCAGCGCTTCGCCGAGGTCGCCGAGCTGATCGCCAGCCGACAACTGACCGCCTGCCGACGCAGCAGTGGCAGTCTGCCGGACGAGGAAACGCGCGTCTGGCTGGGGGACAGCATGGGAGAAATGCCGGCTTACTACGCGCTGGCCGAGATCGCAGTGATCGGTGGCACGCTCCTGCCCTTCGGCGGACAGAACCTGATCGAGGCGGCAGCCTGCGGCTGCCCGGTGCTGCTCGGACCGCACACCTTCAACTTCGCCCAGGCCAGCGTGGACGCCATCGCCTGTGGCGCCGCCCGCCGCGTCGCCACAGCCGACGAGGCCGTTGCAACCGCCGCAGAACTCCTGCAGCAGCCGCTGCAGCTGGCCAGCATGCGCGCTGCAGCGAGCCGCTTCAGCCAGGCGCATCGAGGCGCCACCGAACGGACGGTAGCGCTGATCGAGAGCCTCATGGCGCCTCGAGCAGCAGGTTGATCCGTTCGACGTCGGCCTCGTTCAGGGTGCCGACGGCTGCCTTCAGTTTGAGCTGGTTCTGCAGGGTATCGTAGCGGGCTCGCGCCAGATCCCGGCGCGTCACCAAGACCTGGTTCTCGGCATTGAGGACATCGATGTTGATCCGGACGCCGACTTCGTAGCCGAGCCGGTTCGACTCGAGCGAGCTGAGGCTCGACAGCAGCGCGGCTTCCAGCGCCCGCACCTCGGCAAGGCCGTTGACCACACCAAGGTAGGCCTGACGCGCGTTCAGCGCCGAGGTGCGGCGGATGTTGTCGAGCGAGGCCCGTTCAGCGTCGCGACGGGCGGCCGCTTCACGGGTACGTGAGTTGACCGCACCACCCTGGAAGAGAGGAATATTGACCTGCAGGCCGATCTGCCGCGTCGTCGTGTCGACCGAGCCCAGCCCGGACTGGCCAGGACCGTTGTTCTGGCCATAGTTGGCGACCACGTCGACGGTCGGGAAGTGACCGGCACGGTTGATCTCGACCGCCTTGGCGGCGGCCTCGGCCGCCGCTTCCTGCGCCTGGACGACGAAGCTGTCGCGCTCGGCAGCCTCGACCCACGGATCCATGCTCGCGGGCTGCGGTGCTTCCATGACCGCGTTCTGCTTCAGCCGGTTGAGTTCGCCGGGATCCCTGCCAACCAGCACGCGCAAGGCGTAACGCTTCACTTCCAGCTCGTTCTCGGCGGCGATCTGCTGTGCCGTCGCCAGGTCGAAGCGTGACTGCGACTCATAGGTATCGGTGATGGTTGCCGTACCGACCTCGAAGTTCTTCCTGGCCTGCTCGAGCTGCTGCGCGATTGCCGTCTTGGTGGCCTGCACCGCGCGCAGCTTCTCGATCGCGACGAGGACGTCGAAATATGCTTGCGAGACGCGCAGGATCAGATCCTGCCCGGCCTGCGCAAAGCTGGCCTCTGTTTGCATGACGAGCAGCCTGGACTGGTCGTACTGGACGAAGTTCTGCCAGCGGAACAACGGCTGCGTCAGGTTGACGTTGTAGGCGTTGCTGTTGAAGCTGCTGCGGGTGCTGACGTTGATCGCGCTGCCATTGATCCGTGTGTCGAACCTGGCGTCGTTGGCAAAAGTATTCGCGGTCGCGGCGACCGTGGGCAGCAGGCCGGCAAGCGCCTGCGGCTGCTTCTCCCGCCCGGCTTCGGCGGCAGCTCGCGCCGCAGCGTACTGCGCATCGTAGGCGAGGGCATCACGATAGACCTGCAGCAGGTCGGCCGCCATCACCGAACCGGCAAGGAGAAAGCCGGACAGCAGGAAGGCCGGCTTTCCCGAGCCATGAGGACGAAGCATCGAGCTATCTCACTTTCGGCCCGGATCGCGCAAGCGCCAGGCAGCGCGCCGCGGCCTCACTCTGCCACTCGTGGTGGGCCTCGTCTCAGAAGACGAAGCCCGAATGTTGAGGCGCGGTCAACGGGCTGACCACGGTTTCAAAGAGGTTGCGAGTCTTGTAGGCCTGTTCCCCCGTGCGGACGATCAGGCGAGCCTCCATCACCGGAGCCCGGCCGATGAACGCGACCAGCCTGCCACCCACCTTCAGTTGCTGCAGAAAGGCCTGCGGCAACTCGGGAAGCGAGCCCGAGATGAGGATCACATCGTAGGGCGATGGACCGGACCATCCTCTTGATGCGTCCCCGGTCTCCACCGTGACGTTCACCACCCCGGCCTGCTGCAGCCGTTGCCTGGCGTTCTCGGCCAGGACCGGGTCGATCTCGACACTGAACACGTACTCCGCCTGCGAGGCCAGCAGGGCCGCCATGTAGCCACTGCCGGTACCGACTTCGAGGGCGATGTCGGTGTTTCTGATCGCCAGTTCCTGCAGCACGCGAGCCTCGATCTTCGGTTGCAGCATGGTCTGGCCGTTGCCGATGGGCAACTCGACGTCGGCGAAGGCAAGTGCCTGCAATGCCTCCGGCACAAAGTCCTCACGCTTCACCTCGCCAAGCATGTCGAGTACGGCTGGGTCCAGCACCTGCCAGGGGCGAATCTGTTGCTCGATCATGTTGAAGCGAGCCCGCTCCATGTCCATATTCACCACAGCCATAGCATTCCCCGTCGCAAGCATGTCGTCAGTCGTCCTGGAAGCAGGTGGCGCTTTCCGCGACTACCTGCGGCGGCGATTATAACCCCTATCGGCCGGCCTTCGGCGCCGTCAGGACTGGCAACCGCCGGGGTTCGGCTGGCCGCAGGCGGCAGCGGACGGGGGGTAAACGCAAGACGGCGCCTGCCGGCGCCGCCTCGCTGTCGCTAGCCTTCGCCTCAGGCGGCGGCCAGACCCTTGATCTGCGCCGACAGCCGGCTCTTGTGGCGTGCCGCCTTGTTCTTGTGGATGATGTTCTTGTCGGCGATGCGATCGATGACCGACACCGAGTCCTGATAGACGCTCTGGGCGACAGCCTTGTCGCCCGCCAGAATCGCCTTCTGGACGCGCTTCACCGCCGTGCGCAGCGTCGAGCGCAGGCTGGTGTTGTGAGCGCGCTGCTTGACGGCTTGGCGAGCACGCTTGCGGGCTTGAGCGCTGTTGGCCATGAGTCGGGTCCCCTTGAAATGCTGCGGATCAGTCGAAAGGCGCGGAGTATACCGACTGCCACCAGCCGATGCAAGAGCAAAGCGCTCCTTTCGCGGATGCCTGCGGGCTATTGCATTCCGCTGCGTTCTCCCCCATCCTGCCGGCGTTGGGCGATGCCGGTCGACAGCACAGCGGCCGGCTGGCGACTGCGCAACGGGATGATCAGGGAGAGGTGCGACCTTGCGACTCGGTGTGGACCTGGGCGGCAGCAAGATCGAGCTGGTGGCGCTCGACGACGGCGGACAGGTCCTCCTTCGGCGAAGGCGGGCGACCCCGGGCGGCAGCTACCACGGGACGCTGGCCGCCATCGGCGAGCTGGTGGTGGCGGCCGAGCGGGATCTCGGGCAGCAGGGCAGCGTCGGTGTCGGCATGCCGGGCGCCGAGTCTACGGTCGATGGTCGGATCAAGAACGCCAATTCGACGTGGCTCATCGGCCACGCGCTGCGCAACGACCTGCAAGACATCTTGCAGCGCGAGGTGCGTCTGGCCAACGACGCGAACTGTTTCGCGCTCTCCGAGGCAACCGACGGCGCCGCCGCAGGCGCGGAAACGGTCTTTGGCGTCATCCTCGGTACGGGGGTTGGCGGCGGCTTCGTCGTCCGCGGGCGGGTGCTCACGGGCGCCAACCGGATTGCCGGCGAGTGGGGGCACAATGCATTGCCCCTGCCGGACGAGGAGGAGGAGCAGCAGCAGCCGCGATGCTACTGCGGAAGCCGTGGCTGCATCGAGACCTGGCTCTCGGGGCCGGCGCTGGCTGCCGATCATCTTCGCCACACTGGCATTGCGCTGAGCGCCGTGGAGATCAGCAGCCGGGCGAGCAGTGGCGATGCTGCCTGCGAGGCGACGCTGCAGCGCTATGAGCGACGCCTGGCGAAGGCGCTGGCCATGGTGGTGAACATCGTTGACCCGGATGCGATCGTGCTCGGTGGCGGGCTCTCGAACATCGACCGGTTCTACGGGTCGGTGCCGCGACTGTGGCGCCGGCACGTCTTCTCCGATGTCGTTCAGACGAGGCTTCTGCGCAACAGGCATGGCGACTCTTCGGGCGTCCGTGGCGCAGCCTGGCTGTGGAATGCCGACTGAGCGCCATGGAGAGGTCATCGCCTGCAGAACGCCGCACGGCTGCCGCCATCAGCGGAGCCGCGTAGGCGATGCTGTGGCTGCGCCTCTTCCTTCCCTTTGCCGGCGCCTACTTCCTCTCCTACCTCTACCGGACGGCGAACGCGGTCATCGGACCGGTACTGTCCGACGAGCTGAAACTCGGTGCCGGCGACCTGGGTCTGCTGACCAGCGCCTACTTCCTCGCCTTCGCCGCCGCTCAGCTGCCGCTGGGTATGCTGCTCGACCGTTTCGGCGCACGCCGGGTTGAGTCGGCGCTCCTCCTGGTCGCCGCCGCCGGTGCCGCCACCTTCGCCATGGGCCAGGGAATCGTCGACCTTGCCGTCGGCCGAGGCCTGATCGGCCTCGGCGTGTCCGCCTGCCTGATGGCAGCGTTCAAGGCGTTTTCGCTCAGCTTTCCGGCCGAACGTCAGGCTTCACTGACCGGTTGGATCATGACCTCGGGCGGACTCGGCGCGCTGGCGGCGACGGCACCGCTGGAAGCGGCACTGCAACTGACCGGATGGCGAGAAGTCTTCACCGTCCTCGCCGGGCTGACGTTTTTCGTCGCCGGCTGGCTGTTCGTCAGTGTTCCGGAAGAGCAGGGGACAGGCCGGCCGGAGAGCGTCGCGACGCAGTGGGAGGGAGTGAAGGTGGTTTTCGGCAGCGCCCATTTCTGGCGTTTCGCGCCGCTCGGCCTCTGCCTCACCGGCGGCTTCATGGCGGTGCAAAGCCTGTGGTCGATCTCCTGGCTGATGCAGGTCAACGGCTACACGCGCGCCGTTGCCGCCGAGCACATGGCGGGGATGAGCGGCTCCATGCTGCTCGCCTACGTGTTCATCGGCCTCCTCGCCACCGCCCTCGCGCGACGCGGGATCAAGCCAGTGCAGTTGCTCGGCGCCGGCCTCAGCATTTCACTCGTCACGCTGGCGTTGATCGTCAGCGGAGGGCTGCACCAGAGCTACCTGCTCTGGCTGGTCTACGGGACCTTCTCCAGTTTTGGCACGCTGGCGTATTCGCAGGCGGCGGGCGGTTTCCCGCTGTCCCTTTCGGGTCGAGCGAACACGGCTTTCAACCTGATGGTCTTCATCGGTGCCTTCGGCGTCCAGTGGGGGCTCGGCCTGCTGATCGATCTGCTGCAGGGATACGGGCTGAGCCCGGCGATGGCGCACCGCAGCACCTTTCTCGTCCTGCTCGTGGCGCAGGCGGCGTCGCTGATCTGGTTCTGGGTCGCCGGCCGCCGCCGGCGCTGAGGCGCTGAGGATCGCAGCCGGTCGCCGTTGCCCGCTGCCAGCCGTCAGCGGTAGAGCGGCATCGCGCGGAGGCGACGCTCGATCTCGCTCTTGACCTGCCGGTAGTCCGCGCTCTCCGGGGCGGCGAAGCGGCGTTCGAATTCGGCTGCCGACAGGCCTTCGGGCAGCCCTGCAAGCGACGGAGCCAGGTCGCTGTCGCTCAGGGGGCGCTGCAATGCCGCCTGCAGACGCGGCGAGTTCGCCGCAACCAGCTCGCCGAAGCGGCTGCCGGCACGGTCGGCGGCGAGATCGGCAAAGGAGAATCCGCTACCGCTGCGCGCGTCGCGCATTTCCTTGTCAAGGCCGATCGCGTCGGCTGCCGATTCACCCGCCCAGGCGGCGAGCGCCGCCGAGACGACGAAGTGCTGGGCGCTGTCATGGCGACCGTGCAGGCTCAGTTTGACGCGTCGTGGGCGGGCCCAGGATCGTGCCTCCGGCAGCAGTCGCGAGAGCGAGTTGCCGGAGACGTGTGCTGCCAGGACGAGCAGCGCGGCGCGGCCATGGCCAGCCGATGCTTCACCACAGCAAGCCAGGAGCGGCGTCAGAACCTGTCCCAGCGGTACCACCCCGGCGCGGTGGTCGAGGAGCCCAGCCAGGGCGGCCTGGGCATTGCGCAGATTGGCCATGTCTGCGGGCGTGACGGCGAGTGGGCGGAGCTGCTCGAGCAGTTCCGGCTGCCAGACGTAGTTGAGGACGACATGGCTGGCGGCAGCATCGAAGTCCACCCGTCTTACGGCCCGTGCCGCGACCTGCCACTGCCCGGCCAAGCCGGCGGCGCGGATCGCCGTGCCGGCGGCGGCTTCAGCCAGCCACCCGGGCAGCGGCAGCGCGCCCAAAGAAGCCGAGTCGATCCGTGGGTGCCCATCGGCTGCGGCGATGACAGCCGACAGGTTGAGGTAGCGCCTGGCGGGCAGGCCCCGCAGGGGGATGCTCAGACGAAGCTCGCCGCTACGCCCGATGATGACGAACGCCGCACGCGCCCCGAGAGTGCGACTGGCGAAATGGTCGATGGCGGTGTCGAGCAAGCCGGCGGGAATGATGGCCGTGCGCTCGTCACCGTCCTGCAGGCGACCGGAATCGTGGTTGGCCAGCAAACGCCGGACCTCGACGATCGAGCTGGCGGCGATGCCGTCGCTGCGGCTGACCAGCGGCTGCCGCTCGGTGAGCACCGGCAACAGCGACGCCGCCAGCAGCGGTGGCAACAGGAGAAATGGCCAGGCCCGCACTCGCCGCCCGCTCAGGAGGTGCTGGGCTGCAGCTGCCGGTCGCGTTGCCGGGCGTCGCCAAAGCGCAACGCGAAGCCGGCCTTGGCGAGCAGCGCCGCCTCGATCTGCAGGTCGGCCCGAGTCAGCGGATGGGCTGCCAGCCAGCCCCCCGGGAAGAGCAGGTGCAGGCGCTGCCGGTCGACCTGCAGGGCGATCGGCGGCAGTGGCTCGCTGCTGCGACCGCGATGCAGGACGACGGCCAGACGCAGGAGCGTGCAGAGACGCCGGGCGGCGCCAGCAGAAGCCTTCGGCAGGGCAGCGAACGCATCGGCGGGAAGGGAACGCCGGTGACGCCGGACGAGAACTGCCAGCAATAGCTGGTCATCGCGCGAGTAGCCTGGCAGGTCGGCATGCTCGAGGACATAGGCGCCGTGCTTGTGGTACTGGTCATGCGACAGCAGCAGGCCGATCTCGTGCAGGCGGGCGGCCCGTTCGAGCACATGTCTCGCCTCCTTGCCGGCAAGACCCCATCTGCTGCGCACCTGGCGCAGCAGATCGAGCGCCGTCGCGCTGACCCGCTCGGCCTGTGCCTGGTCGAGAGCGAAACGGCGGATGATGTCGGCAATCGTCCGGTCGCGCACGTCCTCATGCCGGATGCGACCGAGCAGATCGTAGATCAACCCCTCGCGCAAGGCGCCTTCCGAGACCTCGAGCCGCTCGATGCCGAGTGTTTCGCAGAGTCCATGCAGGACCACGAAGCCACCGGCGAAAACTCGTGCACGCTCTGGCTCGAGTTGCCAGCGGCTGCTGAGGCCCGCCATGTCGGATGTTTCCAGGAGGGCGCCGCGCAGCCGGCGCAGCGCGTCGAGCGTGATCCCCTCGCGACCCCAGCCCTCGCGGACGATCACCTCCTGGATCGCCTTGATCGAGCCGGAGGCACCGGTCACCATCTGCCAGCCACGCGCGAGGTATTCCTCACGGACGGGTTCGAGATGCAGCTGCACCAGCAGTTCGGCCTGGCGCAAGCGGTTGGCCGTCACCCGGCCATCGCCAAAACAGGCGCGGCTGAGGCTGACACAACCCATGCGCAGGCTGGCCAGATGCAGCGGGTCGAAAGCCTCACCGATGATCAGCTCGGTGCTGCCGCCGCCGATATCGATCACCAGGCGCTGTCCGGCAAGATCGCCGACGCTGTGCGCGACGCCAAGATAGATCAGCCTCGCCTCTTCCTGGCCGCTGACGACCTCGACGCGATGACCGAGAGCCTGCTCGGCGCGAGCGACGAACTCCGCGCTGTTGCGCGCCTGGCGCAGGGTGTTGGTGCCGACGATGCGCAGGCGCGCCGGCGGGATGTGGCGCAGACGCTGGGCGAAGCGCGCCAGACAGTCGAGGGCGCGCTGCTGGGCTTGCGCCGACAGGCGGTTGTGGTCGTCGAGTCCGGCGGCAAGCTGCACCATTTCGCGCAAGCGGTCGAGAATCTGGACGTGGCCGTCGCTGATGCGCGCGACGACCATGTGGAAGCTGTTCGACCCGAGGTCGATGGCAGCGACGAAATCGGAAGACACGGGAAGACTCCTCAGGCTGACAGACGGAGAAAGGACGGACGCCGACCGGGCAGGCAGCCGGAGCGGGCCGCATTCGTCCCGAGTATCGGCGCCTTCACCGCCGGCAGTCAAGCGGCGCCCGTTGGCGACAGGTCCTCTTGCGTCCGTTGGCTGGTTGCGGGCTGGAGAGCGGCACGAGGGTCAGCTGGCGCCCGGCGGCCCGTTCCTTCTTCGCGGCGGTCGAGTGCCGGCGAACGGTCAGAGATCGAGCGGGTCCACCTCGACGTGCCAGCGCAGCCGTGATGGAACGTGCAAGGCCTCGATCTGCGTCAGCCAGTCGGCGAGAAAGGTCTGCAGGGCGCGACGGGACGGCGACTCGACCAGAAGCTGACCCCGCTCCATGCTCGCACGGCGCGCCAGGCGCATCGGCACCGGATCGTAGTAGCAAAGTGCCGGCGCGGCAGCCACTGCCGCGCAGTCCCGCGCCGCCAACAGGAAAGCCATGGCCTCGGCCATGTGTGGCGCTTCCGCGCGCAGGACGGCCTGATGCGTGTAGGGCGGAAACCCGGCCTGGCGCCGCTCGTCGAGTTGGGCGGTGGCAAAGCTCTCGTAGTCATGGCGGCACAGGGCCTGGTAGAGAGGATGCCCGGGAAACTGCGTCTGCAGCAGAACTTCGCCCGGGCGCTCGGCCCGACCGGCGCGCCCGGCCACCTGCATCAGCTGGGCAAAGAGGCGTTCGGGTGCTCGCCAGTCGGCGGCGAAGAGCGCGGCATCGGGAGCGATCGCTCCGACCAGCGTCAGCCTCGGAAAATCATGGCCCTTGGCAAGCATCTGCGTGCCAACCAGGATGTCTGCGTCGCCATCGTGGATCCGCCGCAGCAGTTCTGCCCATTGCTTGCGACTGCTCGCCGAGTCACGGTCTACGCGCAGCAGACGGGCTTGCGGAAAGCGTTCGGCAAGAACCATCTCGAGACGTTGCGTGCCCCGGCCAAGGGCACGCAGGTCCTGGTTGCCGCAGGTCGGACACTGCCGCGGCAGGCGGGTCTGATAGCCGCAGTGGTGGCAGCGCAGGCGGCGGTCGACCAGATGCAGCACCAGGTGCGCCGCGCAGCGCTGGCAGCCCGAGACCCAGCCGCAGGCAGGGCAGCTCATCACGGGCGCGTAGCCGCGCCGGTTGAGGAAGACGAGGCTCTGTTCACCGCGCTGGAGGCGCTGCTCGATCGCTTGCAGGAGAGTGCCCGTGAGCCCGTCCCGCGGCTTCTCGAGCCGCGTGTCGATGATGCGCACCAGTGGCAGCCGCGAACCTTCGACAGCCCGCTGACGCAGCGTGAGCAGGCGATAACGTCCACGCCCGCCGTTGCCGGTGGCGTTGGCCCAGCTCTCGAGCGACGGCGTCGCCGATCCAAGAACGACCGGAACGCCGCTGTCGCGGGCCCGGACGACAGCCAGGTCGCGCGCCGAATAGCGGACGCCATCCTGTTGCTTGAACGAGGCGTCGTGCTCTTCGTCGACGATGATCAGACCTAGTTCCGGCAGCGGCGTGAACACGGCGAGGCGGGTACCGAGAACGATGCGCGCCTCGCCGCCGCATGCCGCCAGCCAGTTGCGGCTGCGCGCCGCGTCGGCAAGATCACTGTGCAGGCTGACCAGCCCGGCAGCGGGAAAGCGTTCGCCGACCCGTCCTTCGAGCTGGGGGGTGAGATTGATTTCCGGCACCAGGACGAGCGCCTGCCTACCGGCTGTCAGCACCCACTCGATCAGGCGCAGGTATACCTCGGTCTTGCCACTCCCCGTCACGCCATGCAGCAGGTAGGCATGAAACCCCGTTCCCTCGGCCAGCACGGCACCGAGGACCGCCTGCTGCTCGACCGTCAGCGGTGGTGGCTGCGGGGCCGGTCTGTTCTCCGCGCGGTGCCGCCCAGCCCGCGTCCCGGCCGCCGCCACTGTCCGCAGTCTGGCAGGGAGCGTCGCAAGCATGACCTGGCCGAGTGGCACGTGGTAATAGGAAGCACAGAAGCGGGTCAACCGGAACCACGCGTCCGGCAACGGGCGCAGGTCGCGGAGGACTTCGCCGACCGGCTTCAGGTCCTCGGGAGCGACGTCGCTGTCCACGTCGACGGCTACGATGATGCCGATCCTCTGCCGCTGGCCCAGCTGTACGCGGACGCGGTAGCCGACATCGGCAATCGTCAGCGGGGAATCGTCCGGACAGCGGTAATCAAACAGGCGGCGCAGCGGCAGGTCGAGCGCGACACGCACCACGCACGGCTCGGTCCGTCGTTCGGCCATCGCTCAGACCGGCGGCCCGAGGGGACCACTTAGCACCACAAGCTCGAGCCAATTCTGGCAAAGAAGGGTAAGACGCTCAATTAGCACACGTTTTCGCTCTTCCCCAGAACCTGTGGATAACTCTGTGGATCGAAACCCCGGAAAGCCTCGCGAAGGCCCGTGCAGCAAGGGCTTCAGCGCACTTGCCCAAAAACTTAGCAATCCAAAAACATATATAAATCCGATAGTTACAAATAATGCTCAGCGTCATCAGCAGACCGGTCGGCGCCGTCGCGCTCATGGGACATTTCTGTGAACAAGTCAACTCCCCCGAGTCAATTCATTGCCTGACCGGCGCAGTTCACGGCTTCGCTGGTGCACCGCATCAACCAGTGCCCTGACGTTTTCCGGCGGGGTGAACTGCGATATCCCGTGTCCAAGGTTGAACACGTGGCCGCAACCATCGGCACCGTAGCTGGCGAGGACCTTTCTGGCTTCGGCGACGATCTGCTGCGGCGAAGCAAAGAGGACTGCGGGATCGAGGTTGCCTTGCAGCGCAACACGCTGACCGACGCGACGGCGCGCTTCGCCGATGTCGATCGTCCAGTCGACACCGATCGCATCACAACCGCTGTCGGCGATCGACTCCAGCCACAGGCCACCGCCCTTGGTGAACACGATCGACGGCACCGGCTCACCAGCACGTTCGCGGATCAGCCCGTCGACGATCCGCCGCAGGTAGCTGAGCGAGAACTCCTGATAGGCTGCGGCCGAAAGCGAGCCGCCCCACGAGTCGAAGATCATCACCGCCTGGGCGCCCGATTCGATCTGCGCGTTGAGGTAGGCGGTGACGGCATCGGCAGTCACCGACAGGATCCGGTGCAGGAGGTCAGGCCGCCCGTAGAGCATGCTCTTGATGTGGCGGTAGTCGCTGCTCGCGCCACCTTCGACCATATAGCAGGCGAGGGTGTAGGGACTGCCCGAGAAGCCGATCAGTGGCACCGAGTCGTGCAGGGCCCGTCTGATCTCGGCGACGGCATCGGTCACGTAGCGCAAGTGGTCCCACGGGTCCGGTGCCGTCAGGTCGCGGATCGCCCATTCCTCGCGCAACGGACGTTCGAAGCGTGGACCCTCGCCATCGGTGAAGAAGAGGCCCAATCCCATCGCATCCGGTACCGTCAGGATGTCGGAGAAGAGGATGGCGGCATCGAGGTCGTAGCGCGCCAGCGGCTGCAGCGTCACCTCGCAGGCCAGCGCCGGATTCTTGCACAACTGCAGGAAACTGCCGGCACGTCGCCGCGTCTCGCAGTACTCCGGCAGATAGCGGCCGGCCTGGCGCATCAGCCAGACCGGCGTCTGCTCGGTCGGCTGCCGGCGCAGGGCACGCAGGAAAGTGTCGTTGCTCGGTCGGCTCACGGTCGGCTCCACGGTTCGGGGATTGGCTTGCACACAGGGAATCGTCCGCCGTTGCCGCCGCTACTTGCGCCAGAAAGCAGGCGTCAGGACCACCAGCAGCGTGAAGATCTCGAGACGGCCGAGAAGCATCGCCACCGTACACACCCAGGTCTGGAAGTCGGTGAGGCCGGCGAAGTTGTTCGCCGGGCCGACTTCCCCGAGGCCGGGACCGGTGTTGTTGATGCTGGCGATGACCGCCGACAGCGCGGTGATGATCTCGAGACCGGAGAACGACAGCAGCAGGGTCATCGAGACGATGCACACCATGTAGATGAAGCCGAAGGCGAGCACGGCGAAGAGGATGTTCGACGGCACGACGCTGTTGCCGATCTTCACCGGGTGCACGGCGCTCGGGTGCATCGCCCGCGCCAGTTCCCGGTACACCTGCTTGTAGAGGACGATGGCGCGGATCATCTTGATGCCGCCACCAGTCGAACCGGCGCTGGTGGCGAAACTGCACAGGAACAACATCCACAGCGGCGCGAAGAACGGCCAGAGCGCGTAATCGGTATTGGCAAAACCGGTGGTGGTGGCAATCGAGACGACATTGAACGCCGCGAAGCGCAGTGCCTCGAGGAGGCTTGGATAAACCTCGTGCACGTCGAGGAAGACGGCGATGCCGATGACGCTGCCGATGGTCACCAGCAGGAACCAGCCGGCCTCGGGATCGGACGCGTACGGGCGGAAGGAGCGCTGCGAGAGGACGAGGAAATGGGTGGCGAAGTTGCAACCGGCAATCAGCATGAAGACGATGCTGACCGCCTCGATGGCCGGGGAGTCGAAGAAGCCGAAGCTGGCGTCGTGACTCGAGAAGCCTCCCAGTCCCATGGTCGCGAACATGTGCATGATCGCGTCGAGCCACGACATTCCCGCCCAGTGGTAGCCGAGGGTACAGGCGATCGAGATCAATATGTAGACCAACCAGAGCCCCTTCGCCGTTTCGGCCATGCGCGGCGTCATTTTCGAGTCCTTCATCGGGCCCGGGGTCTCGGCCTTGAACATCTGCCGGCCGCCGATTCCCAACAGCGGCAGGATGGCTACAGCGAGTACGATCAACCCCATGCCGCCCAGCCAGACGAGTTGCGTGCGCCAGAAGTTGATCGACACCGGCAGCTCGTCGAGACCGACGATGACCGTCGCGCCGGTCGTCGTCAGGCCCGAGACCGCCTCGAAATAGGCGTCGGTGAAACTGAGGTGAAGCTGCAGGATCAGCGGCAGCGCAGCGTATACCGGCAGCACGGTCCACACCAGGGCGACCATCAGGAAACCGTCGCGGATCGTCAGGTCGCGCGTCTCGCGGCGCGTCGCCCACCACAGGCCAAGGCCGGTGGCGACGGTGAGAACGACCGCCTCGTCGAAAGCGCTCTCGGCGCCATCGTGCATGAACCAGGAAAGCAGCAACGGCACCAGCATCGTCATGCCGAACATCAGGATGACCAGCGAAAGCACCCGTACCACCGGGTAATAGCGTTGCATGGCGCTCTGCCTCAGAAGAAGTGGAAGCCGACGGCGAAAAGCTTCTCGACCTGCTTGACCACCTTCTTGTCCAGGCAGAAGACGATGACGTGGTCATCGGTTTCGACGACCACGTCCTTGTGCGCGATCAGCACGCGGCCCTTCTGCTTCTTCTTCGCCAGCCCGAGGTAGCCGACGTCACGATTGCGGTTGAGATCGCGGACGATGGCGGCGATGAAGGCGCCATGAATCTGCGGCAACTCGTCGATTCGCCGACCGACGACCTTCGACGTCTTGCGATCCCCGTGTGCGACCACCTCGAGCGCCTCGGCGGCACCCCGTCGCAAGCTGTGCACCTGCGCCACGTCGCCATGCCGGACATAGGTCAGCAACGAACCGATCGACACCTGCGCCGGCGAGATGGCGATGTCGATCGGGCCTCCCTGGACCAGTTCGGCGTAGGCCCGGCGATTGATCAGTGCCAGGACGCGGGCGCAGCCCATCCGCTTCGCCAACGACGCTGCCATGATGTTGTCCTCGTCGTCATTGGTCAGCGCGAGGAACAGGTCCATCGCGTCGATCGCCTCCTGCTGCAGCAACTCCTCGTCGGTGGCATCGCCGCTGAGCACCAGGGCCGATTTCAGTGCGCCGGCGACGTGTTCGGCACGCCGCCGATCCACCTCGATCACCTTGACCTGGCAACGCGCCTGCAGCGCTTCCGCGACGCGCAGCCCGATGTTGCCACCGCCGGCGATCATCACCCGCTGCACCGGTTCGACCGAGCGACGCAGCTCGCGCATCACGGCCCGGATGTGCTCCTCGGCGGCCAGCAGGAAGACCTCGTCGCCGTCCTCGACCACCGTTTCCCCGCTCGGCGTGATGGCGCCATCGCGGCGGTAGATG
Organism: Accumulibacter sp.; assembly: GCF_023806635.1. GTDB lineage: Bacteria > Pseudomonadota > Gammaproteobacteria > Burkholderiales > Rhodocyclaceae > Accumulibacter. The sequence continues at coordinate 18,376 of NZ_JAMTDQ010000042.1, read as the reverse complement.
GCGGCGATGCGGCCATCGATCTCGGCTGGCAGATGGCTACGCATCTCCTTGATCGCACTGCCGACAAGGAGGCCGCCGGCGTAGGCCCGCACGCCCACCAGGACCACCGAACCACCGGCAAAACTGAGCACCTGCAGCGCCTCAGGGAAGTCGACCAGGCGCGCAATGTACTCGGTGATCACCTTCTCCGGTACCAGCGCGTAATCAACGGCGAAGTTCTCCGGCGCCAGCAGCTTCTCGCTGTCGACGAAGTCAGGGGCTCGCAGGCGGGCGATTCGCGACGGCACGTTGAAGACACTGTGCGCCACCTTGCAGGCGACGAGATTGGTCTGGTCGCTCTGGGTGACGGCGATCAGCAGGTCGGCGTCGTCCACACCGGCGCTCGCCAGAACGGAAGGATGCGCCGCGTTGCCCTGCACCGTCTGGATGTCCAGGCGATCCTGCAGGTATGCGAGGCGGTCCGGGTCGCTGTCGACCATGGTGATGTCGTTGTTCTCGGAAGCCAGACTCTCGGCAACGCTGGCCCCCACCTGCCCAGCACCCAGGATCACGATGCGCACTGTCCCTCCTCCGCCCCGACATGCAGGAAACCGGTGGTAGCGCCTCAGTCGCGTTCGTCTCCACGCCGGCCGATGTTCAGGCCGAGTTGCTTCAACTTGCGATAGAGGTGCGTCCGTTCGAGACCGGTCTTCTCCGCCAAGCGCGTCATGCTACCGCGTTCGCCGGTCAAGTGGTACTCGAAGTACATCTTCTCGAAGGCCTCCCGCGCCTCGCGCAACGGCTGATCGAAAAAGGCTGCCGGCAAGGCCTGCGTGACGCCGTTCTCGACCACCTCGGTCTGCAGGATGCGGGTCACGTCTTCGCTGCTGATTTCCTCCTCGAGCGCGGAGAGGGCGAGGTTGCGCACCGTGCCAAGCAGTTCCGCCCACTCCCCGTGCCAGCGGTGCATTCGAAGTGCGTTCTGCGCGCCGCTGGAGAAACGCCGCAACGGCACTTCGCCGCGCTCCGCCAGGTGGGCCAGGAGCAGCGAGGCAATCTCGGGCACATCGTCGGCGTGACCCGAGATCTGCGGCAGAGCCACCCATACCTCACCCAGCCGGCTCACCAGCGCCGCGTCCCAGCCCGACTCGACGAGGCTTGCCAGCGGCCGGCTGGAAGCTGCCACCAGTTGCAGGTTGAGACGCTCGAGACGCTCGAGGGCGAAAGCCATGCTCATCTGCTGCAGCTTGCCGAGATGAGCCAGATCGGCGATGAAGACGATGCCACCGCTGGCCTTCTGCAGCATCTCCTGCGTCAGGGCCGAACTCGCCGTCGACAGGTCGAGCCAGGGGGTCAGCGGCGTCTGCAGCGTGCGGGCGCAGATCTCGGCAATCGCACCCGAGGTGCTCTTCAGCAGCAGCACCGACGTCTTCGCCGCTGCCTGTTCCAGACGGCGCTTGAGATCCTTCAGCAGCGGGGAGTGGGCAAAGGCATCGAGGGTGAGCGGCTTCTTGACCTGCAAGGTCTCGTGCTTGAGGGCCTTCTTGACGGTGAGCAGCAGCTTCTGCAGCGCGATCGGCTTCTCCAGGAAATCGGTGGCGCCGATGCGCGTCGCCTCGACCGCCGAATCGATCGTGCCGTGCCCCGACATCATCACCACCGGCATCGTCAGCAGTCCGCCGGCCGACCACTCCTTCAGCAGCGAGATGCCATCGGTGTCGGGCATCCAGATGTCGAGCAGGACGAGATCCGGTCGTCTTTCGGCACGCAGCCTGCGCGCCGCCGCGGCATTCTCCGCCAGCCATACCGAGTGGCCCTCGTCGGCCAGGATCTCCGACAGGAGTTCTCGAATGCCCATTTCGTCATCGACGATCAGTACTTGCGCCATGCTCAGGTCCCGGAAAGAGTCTTCTTGGAACGGCTGTCGGAGTCCGCCTGCGGCGCAAGTGGCAGGCTGATGCTGACCTCTGCGCCGACCGGCTGACGGTTGTTGATGGTGATGCGGCCATGATGCTCATCGACGATCTTCTTGACGATGGCGAGGCCGAGTCCGGTACCACGGGCCTTGGTCGTGACGTAGGGCTCGAAGACGCGGGCGATGATCTCGGGCGGAAACCCGGGCCCGTGGTCCTTCACCACCAACTCGGCCATGTTCTCTGCGCAGCGGGTGACGATGACGACACAGGGCGCGGCGGCTCCCTCCTGCGCCTCTTCGGCGTTGCGCAGGAGATTGTGGATGATCTGTCGCAACTGGGTAGCGTCGCCGAGCACCAGAGGCGTCCTGAGGTTGAGCTTGCGCTTGATGTGCACGCCGGAGGTCTCGTAAAGGCCGAGTACCTCGGTGATCAGTGCATTCAGGTCGACCGCCGCCAAGTCGGGTGCCGGCAAGCGCGCATAGTCGCTGAAATCGTTGACCATCCGTTTCATCGCCTGCACCTGGGTGATGATCGTTCGCGTCGCCCGCTCGAGCATCTCGGCGTCCACACCGCTCAGGTGATCGGCAAGCTTCATCTGCAAGCGCTCGGCCGAAAGCTGGATCGGCGTCAGCGGGTTCTTGATCTCGTGCGCCAGACGGCGTGCCACCTCGCCCCAGGCCGCGCTGCGCTGCGCCGCGATCAGTCGCGTGACGTCGTCGAACACGACGACGTAGCCGCCGTGTGACTCGGCGGGCAGTTCGGTGCCACGCAGGAGCAGAATCTGCGGCAGGCCACCGGAATGATCGAGTTCGATCTCTTCCTGCCATTCGCGGCGCCCGTGCTGGACAAAGGCGCGGTCGATCGCCTTCCCGAGCAACTGCTGGCGCACCCAGAGATCGGTCGGTTGGCCAAGCAGACCGTCGAAATCGTCAGACAGGATGGTCGACGCACCCTGGTTGACGGTTCGCAGGACCAGGCGCCGGTCGAAGACCAGGACACCGGCCGAGAGGTTGGCGAGGATCGATTCGAGGTAGGCGCGAGCCGCTTCCAGTTCGCTGCGGTGGCGCTCGTTGTCGCGCCGCGCCTCGTCGAGCTGGCTGGTCATCTGTTTGAAGGAACGGGTCAGAACGCCGAGCTCGTCCCGACTGTAGACCGCCTGGCGGGGCGTGTAGTCGCCAGCGGCCACGGCCTGCGTTCCCTCGGCGAGAATGGACAGCGGTGCCGACAGGCGACGGGCAAGAACGAAGGCCAGGGCGATGGCGGTGAACAGTGCCAGCAGCACCGTCAACGTCAGGGTCATGGCATAGATGCGCGTCAGACCCTCGCGGCCCAGCGACAGTTCCTGATAGTCCGCGTACACAGTCTGTACCCGGTCGGCGTTGAGCGCAAGGGCACTTGGTACCGGGTCGATGAGCTGCAGCAAGCGGGTCTCGACCCCGAGGCCGGCCGGCATCACGGCAACCAGGACGCGCAGCGTCAGATCCTTCTCGCCGCTGCCCTCGATGACGGCATGGCGGCGCTCCTTGCGGGCCAGGCGGAGTTGCTCGTCGGCCGGCTGCGACGGCAGCAGCGTCGACAGATCGCCCGTCGCCGTCGCCAGCAATTCGCCGCTGGTCGAGAACAGTGCTGCCGACTGCACGCCGTGCTGCTCGCGCAGGCGATTCAGATCGAGTCGCCGCTGCGCTTCCGAACGATCGGCCAGTTCGAGCGCCATGATCTGTGCCTTCACCGCCAGGTCCTCGAGCAGCGAATCGAGCGCGCTGCGGCCGAGGTTGAGACCGGCCTCGAGCGCCTTCTCGACGCGGACGTCGAACCAGGTCTCGATGCTCTTGGTCACGAACTGGACTGAAACGGCATAGATCAGGACGCCAGGCAAAACCGCCATCAGTCCGAACATGAGCATCAGGCGCAACTTGAGACGCGAACCGAAGACTTGCGCCCTGTGCTCCCGCCAGAGGGCGTGCAACTGCCAGGCAATCAGTGCCAGGAGCGAAAGCGCGACGATCGCATTGAGGCCGAGCAACCATGGATAGTGGCTGGCGAAGAGCGCCGTATTGGCGCTCGCCGAAGCGAGGAGAAACAGCAGGATGCCGCCAAAGGAGGCAGCGGCGACGATCAGGCTCTTCATCTGCTGTCGGACGCGGCGGCGGGTACGGGCACTGCCGTGGGCAGCAAGGGTACGACGAGTTCCGACGGGGTGAAAATCCAGCGCGCCCACTCCGACGACAGGTTCCAGTCGCGATTGGCAAGGGCGTTGACCTGAAAGGTCTTCGGCATCTGGCTCAGGTCGAGGCGCATGCGAACGGCGGCCTGGTAGCTCTCCCCAGGTCTGAAGGCACCGCGCTCGAGTACCAGCCAGTTTCGCAGGCGTGACAGGATCCGCTGTGCGTCATCGAGCGAAGTGAAGCTCTGATGCAGCGCGCCGCTCGACAGGCGGTACTGGCGGGTGAGTGCATGATAGGAAAGCTGGAACGTCTGGCTGCGACTGATCACCTGCTCGTCGAGCCAATACCAACGCGCCCGTGTCAGTTCGAAGTCGACGACGAAGTACAGTGTGACCCCACGTGCTATGGCGTCGTCGAGGCGGGCATTCAGATTGATGTTGAAGTCAGCCGACAGCAGGTAGCCTTCGTCGCTGGGCGAAAGAACGGGGTTGCGGACACTGATGTCGGAAGCCAGGATGGTGGAAGACCCGGACAGCAGCAGCAGGCCGCAAAGCCAGGCGTTAAGCAGCCTTCTCCAGTAGCGCATAATAGAATCCGTCATGTTCTTCGCGGGGCAGCCATCGTTCCTCGGTCACGCGCCTGGCAGCGGCTTGGCGAAAGAGAAAGGCGTCGATCTGCGCCGCATTCTCCTCCTCAAACAGAGAGCAGGTCGCATAGAGCATCTTTCCGCCCGCCTTGAGCAATGGCCACAGGCCATCGAGTATTTCCCGCTGCAGGTGAACGAACTGCCTGATGTCGCTCTGGCGGCGCAGGTACTTGATGTCTGGATGCCGTCGCACGACACCGGACGACGAACAGGGCACATCGGCAAGTACGAGGTCGAAGGCTCGTCCGTCCCACCAGTCCGAACTCCGCCGGCAGTCTGCCAGCACCACCGTCGCCGGTAGGCACAGGCGATGCAGGTTGTCTCTGATCCTTCGTACCCGGCTTTCCTGGACGTCGAGCGCCAGCAAATCGATGTCGGCCAGTTCGAGAAGGTGGCAGGTCTTGCCTCCCGGCGCCGCGCAGGCGTCGAGAACGCGTTGGCCCGTCTGCGGCGCCAGCAACTCGGCGGCACGCTGTGCCCCTGCATCCTGGATCGACACCAGGCCATCGGCAAAACCGGGGACCGCGTCCACCGTCAGCGCGTCGGCGAGCAACAACCCGGCCGGGCCAATGGGCCGCGCAGTGAGGCCGGCAGCGTGCAGCCTCGCCACGTACTCCGCGACGCGACAGCGCCGCTGATTGACGCGGAGCGTCATCGGCGGCGGCCGGTTGGCGATGGCGACGATCTGCTGCCAGCAGTCGGGGTATCCACGGCGAAGCCGCTGCAACCACCACGCCGGATGCTGATGCCTCGCCTCCTCGTCATCGAGCATCGCCCGCTCGAGGTCCTCACGCTGCCGCAGGTAGTTGCGCAAGACTGCGTTGACCAGTCCCTTGAAAGCACCTGCCGCCAGTTCGGCAGCCGCCGTCACCGCCTGATCCACCACCACGTAGGCGGTCTCCGGTCGGGAGCGCAGGCGATACAGGGCGGCCAGCAGAAGTGCCTCGGCCTCCGGATGTGGCAACGGCCTGGCGAGCAGGCGGCGCAGGAGGAACTCGCCGCAGCCGTAGCGCCGCAGTGTCGCGTAGGCGGCATCCTGCGCCTCGGCGCGGGCAGAAGCAGGCTCGCCGGCCAGCGGCGCCAGAGCTTGCGTCAAACTCCGGCCAGCGCGCACGGCAGCCAGGACACGTGCCGCCAGCAGCAGGCTGAAGGCCAGCGAATCGCGTGGCAGCCGACCGGGCTGACTGGCCGCTGCTCCAACGCGGACCCGCTGGGCGCGCGACGACGGGGCGGCTGATTGTGATGGCAAGCGCTGGGTCTTCATCGGCGGTCAAGAGTGCGGCGAGTTTAGCACGATGCCGGCAACTGGCGAGCCGGGCACCAAGAGCCGATAATGCGCGCATGCTGCAAACGTCAGGCAAAGCCATCCTGCTGCTACTGCTGCTCGGCCTCGCGCCGACAGCAGCGGCGTGGAACGCCGCCGGCCATCGCATCAGCGCGATGATCGCCTGGGAGAACCTCGACCAGGCGTGTCAGGCCGCGGTGACGACGATCCTGCGCGGGCATCCCGATTTCGACCGCTGGCTGGCGCGCAGCAAGGACGTCGATCCTGGCCGAACAGCGTTTGTCGAAGCGTCCACCTGGCCCGACGACATCCGCCGCGACCAGCGCTTCTACACCGCCGGCGACGAGGAGCCGACGCCGACGCTGCCTGGCTTCCCGGACATGGAGCGACGACTCGACTGGCATTACGTCGACCGGCCTATCAAGGAGGGCGCGGCAGTCCGCAAGGCGCCAGCGGGTGACATCGAACGGCAGATCGAGAGGCTGGCGCGGGTGATCGGCAACCCCCGCGCAAGTCGGGCAGAGCGTGCCTACGCCTTGCCTTGGCTCATTCACCTGGTCGGAGACGCACATCAGCCATTGCACGCTGCCAGTCGCTACTTGCCTGATGGCAGGAGCGATCAGGGCGGCAACACGGTCCGCATCGTCAATCCGTTCAACACGCGCCACCCCGAGACGACACTGCACCGCTACTGGGACGACCTGCCAGGCCCGCCGTGGCTGCGCGATGGCCGTCTGGCAGCCGCGGTCAGCAGCCTCACGACCCGCCATGCGCCACCACAAAGGGGAACGGCGGCGGCGCAGTCGATCGACGAGAGCTGGCGGCTCGCGCGTGACCATGCTTACCCGCCAGGTGCCGATGAGGTACCGACGATCGGCCCCGACTTCCACCGGCAGGCTCTGGAGATCGCCAATCGTCGCGTCAGCGAGGCCGGCTACCGACTCGCCGATCTGTTGCGTACCGTGCTGGCGAACCGCGAGGCACCCTCCTGGAAGGAATCCAGCCAGCCGGACATGCGTCGTGTTTCACGTGAAACATGCGCCAGCGGAGACTGAAGACCAACCCACAGCGTCCGTTCCGGAAACGCAAGCAGGCAGCGTTCAGGGCGCCAGCAGCGGGCAGCGGGAACCAACCGGTACCGCCAGGCCGTTGAGGAACTCCGCCGCCGACATGCGCCGCCCACCCGCCTGCTGCACCTCTTCGATGCATAGGGCTCCTTCACCACAGGCGATCAGCAGTCCGTCCCGGCCAGCCCCAAGGACAAGGCCGGGAGCACCGCATGCGGCCAGCGGACGTGCTGCCCAGACCTTGAGCACGCTGCTGCCCAGAGAGCAACGTGCCACCGGCAGCGGATTGAAGGCTCGCACCTGCCGTGCGAGCTGCACGGCAGGCAGGCGCCAGTCGAGCACAGCCTCAGCCTTGTCGATCTTGGCGGCGTAGGCAATCCCTTCAGCCGGCTGCTCGCAGCCGGCGAACGGCAGTCGATCGAGTACCTCGAGCAGGAGGCCGGCACCCAGATCGGCCAGCCGGTCGTGCAGCGAAGCGGCGGTGTCATCGTCACGAATGTCCTGCCTCGCCGACAACAACACCGGGCCACTGTCCAGCCCGGCGTCCATCTGCATGATGCTGATGCCGGTTTCCCGATCTCCGGCCAGAATGGCGCGCTGGATCGGCGCCGCGCCACGCCAGCGGGGCAGCAGCGAGGCGTGGATGTTGATGCAGCCCCAAAGCGGCAGGTCGAGAATCGCCTGCGGCAAGATCAGCCCGTAGGCGGCGACGACCAGGACGTCCAAGTCGCGGGAACGAATCTCTTGCTCGACGAGCGGGTCACGCAGTGTCGGTGGCTGCAGCAGCCTGAGTCCCGCGGCTTGCGCCAGTCGCTTCACCGGTGACGGACGCATGGCCAGGCCACGGCCCGCGGCACGATCGGGCTGTGTCAGCACCAGCTCGACCTCGTGGCCGGCTACCAGCAAGGCCCGCAGCGCAACGGCCGCGAAATCGGGCGTGCCGGCGAAGCCCAGCCTCATGCGGTGATCCGTGCCTGCTTGGCCAGCTTGCTACGGATGCGCAACTGCTTCAGTTGTGACAGGTGCTCGACGAATACCCGACCTTGCAGGTGATCGATTTCATGCTGCAGGCAGACGGCCAGCAAGCCGCTGGCGTCGACGACCTGTTCCCGCCCGTCGAGATCAAGATGGCGCACCACCACATGCTCGGCCCTCTCGACCCGATCGTAGATGCCCGGTACCGACAGACAGCCCTCCTCGCACTTCTGCAAGCCATCCTGCGCCTGGATTTCCGGATTGATGAGCACGAGCAACTGGTCCCGGGTTTCGGATGCATCGACGACGATCAAACGCAGGTGCACGTCCACCTGTGTCGCCGCCAGACCGATCCCCGGCGCCTCGTACATCGTTTCCGCCATGTCTCTCGCCAGCCGGCGTATGCCGTCATCGATGGCCACCACCGGCGCGGCAACCTTTTTCAGACGTGGGTCAGGGAAACGAAGTATCGGCAGCAAAGACATAAAAAACTTGATCGAATAAGTAACTACGTGCAGAATTTAAGGCAGTGTCTCGACAATGCCGGCGTCCGTGTATCGCACGCACCGGAAGCTTGGCGGCCGGGCTGCCGAATCGCTACGCTCCGACAGGAGCAGTGACCCTGAGTTCCCCCGAGAGTGCGGCTACACGTACGAGGATAACACGATGATCCGCTTCCTGTTCGCCTTCATCCTCGCCACGCTTGGCGGAATGTCCGGCGCTGCCGGTCAGGGCCTCGAGCTGGCCAGCGGGGCTCCCGAAAGACACATCGTCGTCCCTGGAGACACGCTCTGGGGAATCGCCGGCAAGTTCCTCAAGAACCCGTGGGAATGGCCGCTGATCTGGCGCATGAACCGGTCCGAGATCCGCAATCCACACCTCATCTACCCGGGAGACGTCATCGTCCTCGAACGCCACGCCGACGGCAGCCCGTGGTTGCGCCTGCAGAGTGCCAAGCTGATGCCCCAGGTTTACGCCGAGGGGATCGACCCGGGCGTACCGCCGATTCCGCCGAACGAAATCCGCCCTTTCCTTTCCGAGCCGCTGATCGTCGACAAGGACGGTCTCGCGAACGCCGCGCGCATTGTCGCCCTGCCGCCGGACCGCCTTTTCCTTGGCCGCGGCGACCGTGCCTATGTCGCCGATGCCGATCCCGGCCAGCGCGGATGGCAGATCTACCGCCAAGGCAAGCCCCTGGTCGATCCGGAAAGCAACGAGATCCTCGGCTATCAGGCTTACTACCTGGGTACCGCACGCCAGGTCGAACCCGGCAGTCCGGCCACCTTCGAGATCCTGACGTCGAAGGAGGAGATCGGACGTGGCGACCGCCTGGTGCCGCTGGTACGTCCCGAGTTGGTTCCCTACGTCCCCCACAAGCCCGATTTTGCCGTCGACGGCCGAGTGATATCGGTCTACGGCGGTGTCGATGCCGCCGGCCGGGGATCGATCGTCGCCATCAACCGGGGCCGCGCCGACGGCATGGAGATCGGTCACGTGCTCGCTCTCGAGCGCAACCGCACGATCGTCGAGCGCGACGAATACGACGCCACCGTCGTCATCCCGATACCCCCGGAGCGGGTCGGCCTGTTGTTCATCTTCCGCACCTTTCAACGGATTTCCTACGGCCTCGTCGTTCAGGCCATCGGTACCGTCGAGGTCAACGACTTCGCCCGCGTGCCGCAGTAATGGGTACCCGGGCAGCCGAGCTGCTGCCGTGGCTGCGCCTGACTCTGACCCCGGGAATTGGCGGCGAGACGCAGCGCAAGCTGCTGCGCGCCTTTGGTCCACCGGAGGCGATCTTCAGTGCTGAGCGCCCGGCGCTCGCGGCAGTGGCGGGGGAACGTGCCGCCAGCCTGCTGCTCGACCAGTACGATGCGGAACGACTCGAGAGCGCTCTCGCATGGTCGACACAGCCGGCACAGCACCTGGTATCTCTCGCCGATCCCGAGTATCCGCAGTCGCTTCTGCAGACCCCTGATCCACCCACCCTGCTCTATGTCCTCGGCCGTCTCGAACTCCTGAATTCGCCAGCTCTGGCGATCGTCGGCAGCCGCAACCCGACGCCACAGGGCCTCGGCAACGCCGAGCGCTTTGCCGCAGCGCTGGCCGACGCCGGTCTGACGATTGCCAGCGGGCTCGCCCTGGGCATCGATGCCGGCGCGCACCGGGGTGCGCTGGCGCGATCGGGAAACACCGTCGCTTTCATCGGAACCGGTATCGACCGTGTTTACCCCGCCCGCAACCGGGAGCTGGCGCGAGAGATCGGTCGCCGGGGTACGATCATCTCCGAGCTCGCCCTCGGCACGCCACCAGTGGCGGCCAATTTCCCACGTCGCAACCGGCTGATCGCCGGCTTCTCGCGCGGCACGCTGGTGATCGAAGCAACCGTCGACAGCGGCTCGCTGATTACCGCCCGCATCGCTGCGGAACAGGGACGAGAGGTCTTCGCGATCCCGGGATCGATCCACTCGCCTCAATCGCGCGGCTGCCACCGGCTGATCAAGCAGGGAGCAAAGCTGGTGGAAACCGTCACCGACGTCCTGGACGAACTACGCTGGAACGTGTCGAGGGAGAGCTCGACAACGACGGCAGAGACTGTCGCGGACGCGCCTGCGGACACAGCGACAGATGCCGCGCGCCTCCTGCAGTCCTTCGGTTTCGATCCGTTCAGCCTTGATGAATTGGTCACACGGGCCGGCCTGACCGCTGAGTGTGCTGCCGTGCTCTTGCTCGAGCTCGAACTGCAGGGTCAGATCGGCAGCATGCCCGGCGGCCGCTACCAGAGGCTGTCGGGCCCATCGACCAGCGGCCGTTCCTAGGCCGCCCGACGCAGTTCCCGGCCGGCGCCGCACGCGCTTCCACGGCAAGACCGGTCGCGGGCGGCTACGCCAGAGCGACTCGGCGCTGTTGACGGCATGCCTGCCACCACCGCGCCTGCCGGCAACCACCGGCTGGTCGGGAGGCCGGCTGCCGACTGGCTGCTCGTCGGGCTCGCTTGCCAAGCGCGGGGAACTGCTCTTATCATCGTCCGCAGGCAGCTCTGCTGTGGAGTACCCCGCAACCCCACCGTCGGCCCCTTTGCGGCTGACAGAGACCCCGATGAGCAAGAAACTGATCATTGCCGAGAAGCCGTCCGTCGCCGCCGACATCGCGCGAGCTCTGGGCGGTTTCGTTCGCCATGAGGACTATTTCGAGAGTGAGGATTACGTTCTCTCTTCGGCCATCGGCCATCTGCTTGAACTGGCCTGCCCCGCCGAGTATGAGGTCAAGAGGGGCAAGTGGTCCTTTGCTCACCTGCCGGTGATTCCTCCGCATTTCGCGCTGCAGCCGATCGCCAAGACGGAAGCACGCCTCAAGTTGCTGCTGCGTCTCATCAAACGCAAGGACGTCGTCACTCTGGTCAACGCCTGTGACGCCGGTCGTGAAGGCGAGTTGATCTTCAACTACATCAGCCAGCACGCGGGCAGCGGCAAGGCCGTCGAGCGGCTATGGCTGCAGTCGATGACGCCGCAAGCTATCCGCGAGGGTTTTACCCGGCTGCGCCGGGGCGGCGAGATGCACGGGCTGGCGCAGGCAGCGGTCTGTCGTTCGGAATCCGACTGGTTGGTCGGCATCAATGGCACACGGGCGATGACGGCGTTCAACTCCAAGACCGGCGGCTTCCACCTGACCACAGTCGGGCGCGTCCAGACTCCGACGCTGGCGCTGATCGTCGACCGCGAGGACCGCATCCGCAGGTTCAGGCCGCGCGCCTTCTGGGAACTGGAGGGCCGCTTCGTCTGCGCCGCCGGCGACTACCGCGGGAAGTGGTTCGACGAGAAGTTCCAGGGCAAGGACGACGATGAGCACGCCCGCGCCGACCGGCTGTGGGACGAGGAGCGGGCAACAGTCCTGCAACGGAAGTGTCTTGGCAAGCCGGGCAGCGTCAGCGAGGAATCCAAGGCATCCAGCCAGGTCTCGCCCCTCCTCTATGACCTCACGAGCCTGCAGCGCGAGGCGAACAGCCGCTTCGGCTTCTCCGCCAAGGCCACTCTTGGGCTGGCACAGGCACTGTACGAGAAACACAAGGTCCTCACCTACCCGCGCACCGACTCCCGCGCCTTGCCCGAGGACTACCGGCCGACTGTGACCAGCACGCTGGCGATGCTCGCCGGTGATGCGGGCAGCAAGGCGCATGCCGAAGGGCTGCTGGCGAGTTATGCCCCCTTTGCGCAGACGATCCTTGAACGTCACTGGGTGCAGCCCAACAAGAGGATTTTCAACAACGCCAAGGTCGCCGATCACTTCGCGATCATTCCAACGTTGCAGGCCCCAAAGCACCTTTCCGAGCCCGAGTCGAAGCTCTACGACATGGTCGTCAAGCGATTCCTTGCCGTCTTCCATCCAGCTGCGGAGTACCAGATCACTACCCGCATCACCCGCGTCGAGGGTGAGCCCTTCAAGAGCGAAGGCCGGATTCTCGTCAATGCCGGCTGGCTGGCCGTCTATGGCCGCGAGGCGCAGGAGGGCGAAGACGGCAACCTCGTAGCGGTCGTGCCAGGGGAGATGGTGCGCACCAGCGATGTGGTGGTCTCAGGGCATCAGACCCGCCCACCGGCGCGCTACTCCGAAGCCACGCTCCTGACGGCAATGGAGGGCGCTGGCAAGGCCATGGACGACGAGGAACTGCGCGCGGCTATGGCCGGCCGAGGTCTGGGCACGCCGGCCACGCGCGCCCAGATCATCGAGAACCTGTTGGCGGAACAGTATCTGCTGCGCGAAGGTCGCGAGCTGCTCCCGACTGCCAAGGCCTTCTCCCTGATGACCCTGCTCAATGGACTCGGCATCCCCGAGTTGACCGCACCCGAACTGACCGGCGAGTGGGAGTGGAAACTGGCACGGATGGAGCGTGGCGAACTGACGCGCGACGACTTCATGCGCGAGATCGCGGAAATGACCCGGAGGATCGTCGACCGCGCCAAGAGCTACGACAGCGACAGCGTTCCCGGTGATTTCGGCGAGCTGGCGGCTCCCTGTCCCAAGTGCGGCGCGGTCATCAGGGAGACGTACAAGAAGTTCCAGTGCCAGGGCTGCGACTTCTCGCTCTGGAAAATCGTCGCCGGGCGCCAGTTCGAAGCGCGCGAGATCGACGAGCTACTCGAGCAACGGCGGATCGGCCCACTGACCGGCTTTCGCAACAGGCTCGGCCGCCCGTTCAGAGCCATCATCCTGCTCAATGAAGAGAATGCACCCGTTTTCGATTTCGGCCAGGGCAGCGTCAACGACGATGGCAGCGCCGATGAGCCGGACTTCTCCGAAAGCGAGGCGCTCGGTGCGTGTCCCAAGTGTGGTGCCCGTGTCTTTCGCCACGGCCTCGCCTACGTCTGCGAAAGGTCCGTCACCGCGGGCCGCAGCTGCGACTTCCGCTCGGGCACCATCATCCTGCAGCAACCCATCGAACCCGAGCAGATGCGCAGGCTCCTTGCAGACGGACGTTCCGAGCTGCTGCGAGGATTCGTATCTGCCCGCACCCGCCGCAAGTTTTCCGCCTATCTGGTCCGTACGGCCGACGGCAAGGTCGGCTTCGAGTTCGAGAAGTGGGAACCGAAGCCGACCGCTGCGAAAGCACTCAGCGCAGCCAGCAAGACGGCTGCAACGACAGCCGTCTCGACCACCGAAACGCCGCCGACAAGACGCCGAAAGGCTGTCGGCTGACTGACCGGCTGTTGACGCAGATGACACTCCCGTTCCACGTGAAACACCGCTTCCCGACCTCAGTCAGACGATGAGCACTCCCGGCGGAGGGCAATCGACGATCGCTGCAAGCAGGACATCTATCGCCTGCGGCCTGGGAAACGTCGCCCGCCACGCAATCACCACCTTCCGTACCGGTACCGGCTCGCTGAACGGGCGCACGCTCAACAGGGAATCCGCAGGCGGCCAGGACGCCGCTGCCGATGCCGGAACAACCGAAATCCCGGCTCCACTGGCTATCATGTAGCGCACCGTCTCCAGCGAGCTGCCTTCCAGCGAGCCATCGGTTCCGCCAGGCGCCGATAGTTGCGGACAGGCCTGCACCACCTGATCCCGAAAGCAGTTGCCATTGCCCAGCAGCAACAGGTTCTCGGCGGCGACCTGCCGAGCGTCAATCCGCTCGTGCTGCGTCAGTGGATGCCGTGGTGGCATCACGACGCAGAAAGGCTCTTCGTAAACCACTCGCGAAACGACGCCGGGCTCGGCAAACGGCAGGGCGACGACGATCACGTCGAGATCTCCCCGCCGCAGTTGCCCTGCCAGGTTGACGGTGAAGTTTTCCTGCAGGTAGAGCGGCATCCTGGGGGCGCGCGCGTGCAGCGCGGGGATCAGCCGCGGCAGCAGATAAGGTGCCACCGTATAGATCGCTCCCAGCCGCAACGGCCCCAGCAACGGGTCCTTGCCCTGCGCCACGATCTCCTTCAGCCGCGCGGCCTCCTCCAGTACCCGCTCCGCCTGTCGCGCAATCTGCTCACCCATCATCGTCAGGCGTACGTCTGCCGAGGAGCGCTCGAAAAGAACCACGCCATGGCGCTGCTCAACCTTCTTGACGGCCACCGACAGGGTCGGCTGACTCACATGGCACTTCTCGGCTGCATGCCCGAAGTGTCGTTCGCGCGCCAGTGCCACGATGTAGCGCAGTTCGGTCAGGGTCATTGCCAGCCTCCAACGGGGCGGGCATCACTTCGGCGCCAGGTGCTGGACACCCCGGCGAAAGCTGCAGCTGCCGGCATTCGCCCGACAGCGACCAACGCCAGCGCTCTCATCACGATCCTTGCCCTCCCAATGTCGCCGGACGGTCGCCGTGCACCGGGTCACCGCCCGCTGCCGTCAGCCTACCGACAGCCAGAAGATCGAGGTCAGCCGCCTCGAGCCAGATCCACTCCCCTGCGCGCAGGTCTGGCGGCAGCACGAAGCCGCCTATGGCCACCCGATGAAGACTCTCCACGCGGTTGCCGACCGCCGCCAGCATCCGTTTGACGAGGTGGTAGCGACCGAGCGTCAGGCTCAGGCGCAAGTGCCTGTCGTCCAGGCGCTCGCAGCCCGCTGCAGCCACCGGCAGGGCTTCATCGCGCAGCGTCACACCTTCGAGCAGGGTCCGCACTTGCCCGTCATCGACCATATGCCGCGTTCTGACCTCATAGACCTTCTCGACCAGCTTACGGGGTGAAGTGTAGCGGTGAACGAAGGCGCCATCATCGCTCAGCAGCAGTAGACCCGTCGTATCCTGGTCGAGGCGGCCAACCGCCTGTACGCCGCGCCTCGTCAGTGGCCGCGGCAACAACGAGTAAACGCTCTGATGCCGTTGTGGCCGATGCGAACACTCGTAGCCCGCGGGCTTGTGCAGCGCCAAATAGGCCGCTTGGCGATAGCGCCAGGAGACATCATCGACCGAAAAGACCAGTCCCTCGCCTTCGTACGGCCTCGCCCAGTCGGTACACCGCCTACCGTTCACGCACACCCGGCCGCTGGCGACCAGCGCCCGACACTCGGCGCGACTGCCGAAACCCTGCGACTGCAACAGGCGAGCGAGCTCCATCACGCTATTGTCATTCGATCCCGTACCTGCCACAATGGCTGTACGGTTCACGACCCAAGGAGACGCGAGCGATGCTGGTCAAGTTCACATCAAGCACCTCCGGCCAGATCATGATGTTCGCCGCCATCGCACGACAGCTGCTGCAGGCCATCGGCAAGGACTGCAGTGCTCGCGGCGTCATCACCACCGAACAGCTGCCGGAAGCAATCACACGCCTGCGCCAGGCAGCCGCCGAGCATAAAGCCACGCCACCCGCCTCATCGGGCGACGACGGCGGACGCGCCAGTACCGTCGGCGACGAAGACGAGTCAAGGCCCGTCGGCCTCGGCCAGCGAGCGTTTCCATTGATCGAGCTGCTGCAGTGGACGCAACAGGAAGAGGGCTTCGTCCTCTGGGAGGCCGCCAGCGACTTCTAGCCTGCTGTGCGGCGGTTGTGCGCCGTCGCGCTCCAACGTATCAGACCTTGTGATACACCTCTGCTCCGCTTCTGACGAACTCGATCGATTTTTCCTCCATCCCTCTTGCCAGGGCATCCTCGTCGCTCAGACCCTCGGCCAGAGCGAACTCGCGTACCTCCTGGGTGATCTTCATCGAACAGAAGTGTGGCCCGCACATCGAGCAGAAGTGCGCCACCTTCGCCGACTCCTTGGGCAGCGTCTCGTCATGAAACTCGCGCGCCTTGTCCGGATCGAGCCCCAGGTTGAACTGATCCTCCCAGCGAAACTCGAAGCGCGCCTTTGACAGCGCATTGTCGCGAATCTGTGCGCCAGGGTGGCCCTTTGCCAGATCCGCGGCGTGCGCGGCGAGCTTGTAGGTGATGATACCGGTCTTGACGTCATCCTTGTCCGGCAGGCCCAGGTGCTCCTTCGGCGTGACGTAGCAGAGCATCGCCGTGCCATACCAGCCGATCATTGCCGCCCCGATGCCGCTGGTGATGTGATCATAGCCTGGAGCGATGTCGGTGGTCAGTGGTCCGAGGGTGTAGAACGGCGCCTCGCGGCAGCACTCAAGCTGCAAGTCCATGTTTTCCTTGATCATGTGCATTGGCACGTGACCCGGGCCCTCGATCATCACCTGCACGTCATGCTTCCAGGCGACCTCGGTCAGCTCGCCGAGGGTTTTCAGCTCGCCCAGCTGCGCCGCATCGTTGGCGTCATGGATCGATCCGGGCCGCAGGCCGTCGCCAAGGCTGAAGGCCACGTCGTAGGCCTTCATGATCTCGCAGATCTCGTCGAAGTGCGTGTACAGGAAGCTCTCGCGGTGATGTGCCAGGCACCACTTGGCCATGATCGAACCGCCGCGCGACACGATCCCCGTCAGCCGTCCAGCCGTCAGCGGCACGTAGCGCAGCAGGACCCCGGCATGGATGGTGAAGTAATCGACGCCCTGCTCAGCCTGCTCGATCAGCGTGTCGCGAAAGATCTCCCAGCTCAGCTCTTCGGCCTTTCCGCTGACTTTCTCGAGTGCCTGGTAGATCGGCACCGTGCCGATCGGTACCGGGCTGTTGCGGATGATCCACTCCCGGGTTTCATGAATGTTCTTCCCGGTCGACAAGTCCATCACGGTGTCCCCACCCCAACGGATCGCCCAGGTCATCTTCTCGACCTCCTCCTGGATGCTCGATCCAAGTGCCGAGTTGCCGATGTTGGCGTTGATCTTGGTCAGGAAGTTGCGGCCGATGATCATCGGCTCGCTTTCCGGATGATTGATGTTGCAGGGAATGATCGCCCGGCCGCGAGCCACCTCGGAACGGACGAATTCGGCCGTGATCTCATCCGGGATGCTTGCGCCGTGGCTGTTGCCGCGATGCTGACGACAGAGTGTCTCCGCCAGCCGCTGGCCCTGCGGCCCAGCCTGGCGCAACTGCTCGACATACTGCTGTCGATTGCCGTTCTCGCGGATGGCTACAAACTCCATTTCCGGCGTGATCATGCCGCGTCGCGCATAGTGCATCTGGCTCACGTTGCCACCCGGCTTGGCGCGCAGCGGCTTTCTCTGCAAACCGGGAAATCGCAGTTCGTCCAACGCCCCATCAGCGGCGCGCTGGCGCCCAAATTCCGAACTCAGTCTCGCGAGTGGCTCGCTGTCGCCACGTTCAGCAATCCATTGCGCGCGCAAGGCCGGCAAGCCCTGACGAACGTCGACTCGCGCCAGTGGATCCGAGTACGGGCCGGAGCAGTCGTAGACATAGATCGGGGGATTCTTCTCTCCGCCGAAAGCGGTATCGGTATCCGCCTGCGCAATCTCGCGCATCGGCACGCGGATATCCGGTCGACTGCCAACGACAAAAATCTTGCGTGAGTTTGGCAGCGGCCTGATCGCTGCCTCATCGACATGCGCCTCAGCGGCCATGAACTTCTCGTTAGCATTCATCGTTCTTCCTCGCAAGGGCGGATGGCGGGCCTGGCATTGCAGCTTCGGGATGCATGGGCTTGACCGGGCGCCCGGGACAAAGTTTCATCCCCGTTCCGCTGCTCCCCGACCGGTGGACGGCTCATTGCCACCTGCGCCCGGCATCAGTTGCGCTGCGCCGTCGGTGCTGACGGGGTCAGCCGGCGACCGCCAACGTGTACTGCCAACTTAATTGATTTGCCGATCCTTGGCAAGAATGCCGGCGGCGCTGAGAACCGCAAGAGCTGGCGTCCCCACGGGGATTCGAACCCCGGTACCTACCGTGAAAGGGTAGTGTCCTGGGCCTCTAGACGATGGGGACCCGGATCAATGATCTTTCGCTGCGCTGGTGGAGGTACGCGGGATCGAACCGCGGACCTCTTGCATGCCATGCAAGCGC
>NZ_JAMTDQ010000041.1 GCF_023806635.1 Accumulibacter sp. | reverse complement strand
TCACCCCGGAATAGCTCGGGACGGAGAGGCTTGAATAGGGCGGGACGTAACACACGCAATGGGATACGGAGTCCATTGCCACGCCGAACACGATCGCTGCCAACATGGTGGGCGCTCTGGAAGATCTTTTTGATTACATTGACGGGCTTGAACTGCTTTCGGAAGGAGGAACCTCAACGACCTACCAAGAAACGTTCACCGACGGAGGTGTGTTCAGTGTCACTGGGGCCGGACTCGACAGCAACCTTTGGCACATCGTCACGATGACTTACACCGAGCCGGCAAACCAGGTGTCGGCAAGCATCGCGGCGGACTTGCTGCTCAACCTGGATACGGACGCCCTGCACGGCAACCTGTCATCGGCCAACTTCAAGCTTTTCGACATCGAACTCTCGGGGCTCGGCACCATGTACCTCGATTCTTCCGGGTCTGGCAGTGGAACCTGGCGGGAACTGGTCTACACCGCGTCCGGCCTGACGACACGGATCGAGGATGCAGCGATCACCTACGACGGCTACCAGGCAAGCGGTACCATCGGCAAGGCAACCCTCGTCTCGTCGAACGGTGAATGGATTTCGATCAGCAATTCGAGCAAGCTGACCGCTCCATTCCTCAATGGCCTCTTGGGGACAAACTGGTCGCACTTTCTTTCTGGCGCCTTCCTGGATGGCAATGACCACCTGACCGGCCGAAACCGGGATGACTCGTTCGGCGGCTTCGAAGGCGATGATGTCCTGACTGGCCAGGGTGGTGACGACACCCTCGATGGCGGGGCCGGCAGCGACACCCTCGATGGCGGGGCCGGCACGGACACCGCGAGCTATACCGGCGCAGTGGCCGCGGTCAGTGTCACTCTCGCCACCCCCGGCGTGCAGCAGAACACGCTCGGCGCCGGGCTCGACACGCTGATCGGCATCGAGAAGCTCAGCGGCAGCGCCTTCAACGACAGCCTCAGCGGCGACGCCAATGGCAACTCCCTGACCGGCGCCGCCGGCAACGACACGCTCGACGGTGGTGGCGGAGACGACAGCCTGAATGGCGGTGACGGCGACGACACGCTGCTCTTCGACGCGTCCGACGGCAGCGTCGACGGCGGTGCCGGGACGGATGTCGGGGTCTTCTCCGGCGCATCGACGGCGCAGGCGCGTGCTTTTGCCATGGCTGCGCACAGCCTGGAAAGGCTGCAATGGACCGTGGCGGGGAACACCTGGACTCTCGTGCTCAATGGTGACGGCAGCCGGACCGAGACGGTGAGCGACACGGCGGCGAGCGAGAGCGGCTTTGCTTCGCGCACCACTCGACTTGCCGTCAGCGGCGCGGTCGACTGGATCGACACGCTTGCCGACAATGGCGTGCGGACCTACAACGACCTCGACGATCTGGGCGATCAGGCGTGGACGCAGTTGTTCCAGGTGTATGACGGTTCGGGTCTTGTCGATTTCCGTGACTATCGCAACGACGACGGGACGCGTTTGGTCATCGACGACGACAATCTTGGCAATCAGGGCTGGACGCAGATTCAGCAGAAGTACGACACGCAGGATCGCGAGGACTATCGCGACTACCGTCTCGACGACGGCCGACGACAGGTCGTCGACTACGATCAGGCCAGCGACCAGAACTTCGTCCGGTTGGACCAGTTGTACGACGCGCTGGGACGCGAGGACTATCGCGACTACCGTCTCGACGACGGCAGGCGGCAGCTTGTCGACTACGATCAGGCCAACAACCAGAGCTGGAGCGAGGTCATCCAGCTCTACGACGCACAGGCCCGGGAGGACTACCGGGATTACCGGCTCGACGACGGCAGGCGGCAGCTCGTCGACTACGATCAGGCGAACAACCAGGCGTGGAGCAGGAGCACGCAGCTCTACGACCCGCTCGACCGGCAGGATTACCGCGACTATGTGATGGACGACGGTTCGCGGACCTTCATCGACTACGACCAGGCCGGGCAGTTCGCGTGGACCGAGTGGCAGAAGGAATTCGATGCGGCCGGCACCCTGCTGCATCAGCGCATCACCTACGACAGCGGCGACATCGTCTATCAGTGAATCGACAGGGGGCGTCGCGTTCGGTCGGGGGAGGGGCTGCGGCGGATGCCCGCCATCGACGCAGCATCACTCCGCCGGCCGCAGATCACGCGAGACGACCGGTCAGGTCCGTGCGATCCGCAGTCGGCCGGTCGATCTGAACGGTCTTCCTTGCGCCGACCGGGGGGTGCCCAGCGCATCGTTGGCGGTGACTGCTCTCTGGCAGCGTATCAGTCTTTCCGGAACAACCGGCCAATCGCGCGTTGCCAGATCGGCCGCAGCAGCGCCTTCTCTGCGCGCCATGCGAGCAATTCGTCAAGCGCTTGCTCTGCTGTCGTAAAGCGACCAGTGGCGCGGGAGACGTATGTCGGATAGACGAGCAACACTCCGGCAATCAGTTCGTCAAGGCTCAGTTTCCGGGTACGGCGTGCCAGCGGAACGAGATCGACGGTCAGGCCCCAGCCGCAATAGAAGGGCTGGCCGTAACAGACGACCTTCTTGCCACGCAGCAACGCCTCGAAGCCCGTCAGGGAGGTCATCGTGTGTACCTCATCGACTTCGGGCAGCAATTCACCCATCGCCAGATCGGTTACCACTTCATCGCACCACAAAGCGCTCTGCTCTTCTCCTTCACCCGCCGTGCGCAAACCCGCCACGACGTCGGGATGCGGTTTGTACAGGACATAGTCACCCGGATTGGCGTCGCGAACCGCTCGCAACAAATCCAGATTGCGACGGTAACGCGGAGATCCGTAGGCCAAGGAGGCGTCCGATTCGACTTGCCCTGGAACCAGAAGGACTCGCCTGCCTCGCGTTGCCCCCTGCGGCGGGCAACAGGGTCCGCCAGTTTCGGCTGGGGCGCTGACGCCGCGCTCGGCAGACGCATCGGGCACGCCGTCGAGGAGTTCTGCCGGCCGCGTCCATCGCCGTCCTGCGCCCACGTTGTACTTGGTGACTCCGGTGGCCACCAGACGCCCGCGCAGACGCCGTGCGCGTTCGCACAACATGGCACCGAATTCCCCTGACTGCAGCAGCACTTCGAGGTCCGAGGGACGGCTTGAATCGTAGTAGATCCCTTGCCGGTCCATCACCCATGACAACGGTCGAATCAGGTCTGCCCCCAGGCCCACGGAACGCAAGAAGCCATCCTCGATGCGTATCGTCTGGCGCCCCTCATCTCCATCGTCTTTCGCAGGCTGTTGCCGAAAACCCCAGACGGCGCACGTCGTCGCCGGGGTCTGGTCGCTTCGGTCGGAAAAACGAACTGCGGAACCCTGGAAGAAGCTCGCGAGAATGGGCCTCTTCCAGCGAGAAAATCCGAGCGCGACGACTGTCGCCGGGAAGCGCTCACGCATTCGTCGTTGCAGGCCCATCCACTCGACCAAACGTTCGACGGTGCAGCGTTGTCTGGTCTCCGGATCAACATAGCGCGGGTAATCGATCAGCGCCGCATGCACCAGGCTCGCGAGCGGGACCGCACGCCGTCGAGCTGGTGCCGCCAGGTCGTCGACGGTCAGTCCCCAGCCCGCGTAGAAAGGCATGCCAAAGGTGCGCACCGGCTTGCCCCACAGCAAAGCCTCAAAACCCACTTGCGACGTGACGGTGTAGACAGCACGCGCGCCTTCGATGACTCCGGGTGGGTGCAGGTCCTTCCCCAGTACCACGACTCGCGGGTTCTTCCGCACCCCCGTCAGATCGACTTGCCCGCTCTTGTATCCAGCCATCACTTCAGGGTGTACCTTGAGCAGTACGGATGACTCCGGATTCTCCTCGAGAGCCGCTGTGACCATCCGCGCAAAGGCTTGCGCGTTGCCTTGGCCGTAGCGAATCGAAGCGTCGCCGGCGGTCTGGTCGACGACCAACACGTATGAGCCCGTGTCGCCGCAGATCCGCCGCAGCCATTTGCCGTCACCCTCTCGCAAGTGGTTGTACTTCGATACCCGAGCTGCTCGCCACAGCCCGATCAACTGCTGTGCTCGGTTCTCTTCTGCAGGGGCAAGTTGACGTGCGATCAGTGACTCGAGACGGGATGGGACCGTGGCGTCGAAGTACACACCCTGGTCGTCCACCACGAGCGACAGCGGCTGGTCGTCGCGGCCCAGCCCGACCGAGCGCAGGAAGCCATCTTCGAGGCAGAGAAAAGGGATGCCGCGCCGGCGCGCGATCTCACGGGCTCGCCGGGCGTATGGGCTACGCCCCCAGCCCAAGGTCGCCACGAGATTTCTGGGCACCGTCGCGAAGCAGCGAACCACCGGCCCGTCCAGGAAGACTTCGAGATCGGCCACCTTGCCCAGACCCCGGTTGAAGACTCCGTACACCGCCTAAATCCTTGGCGTCCCGGTCGACAAGGCCTGCCGAAAGGAACAGGCGTGGCGCGCGAGATCGATGAACGAAGGGCCGCGCAAGTCGGCGACGATCTGCTCGAGGTTGTCGCCGTCGAATACCAGACCCAGCTGTTGCTCCCTGACCAGTTCAGCCAGATAGGTCCCGTCGGCAGCGATCACCGGGATACCGATGGCAAGTGCCTGGAAGAACTTGTTTGGCAGTGCCAGTCGATAGCTCAGGCAGACATCGTCTACGCAGCACCACATCGCGCACCGGTACCGCGAGGTGAGCGCCAGCAAGTCCTGTTGATATTCGGGCGCGCCAATCTCCCAATGGGAAAGGATCGCAATCTCTGGCACTTCGCCAAGAAAGAAGGCGTGAACCGGTACTCGCAGGCGTGCTGCCTCCTGAGCAAGCCGATCGAGTTGGCGGCCACGCGTCCCGGCACCAACGTAGACGATCGCGATCCGGTCGGCCGCCAGTTCTTCGACCGCCGTGGCTGACCGGCACTCGGGAAAGTGGTCGTTGAGGACGACGCGAACCCGTCCCGGGGGAATGCGGTACAAGCTCTCGTACAGGGATGCGATCGGCGCGTTCACCACACGCACTTCGCGAGCCAAGGCGACGACCCGTCGTTCGGCGACCACGTCGAAGGACGTCCGCAGCAGGCTGTTCGTGCGGTTGCGGTGAAACTCGACCTCGTGCGCGTCGTACACAAGCTCCGCCCCCAGCGACGCTGCCAGCCTGGCGCCGACGATGCCGCAAAACAGATCGTGTGCATGGATGGTCCGGACGCTACGCAAGGTCGCACACAGCCGTTCCGCGACCCGCTGCGCGCGTACGAAGCTCCGCCAGGAAACGGGCAGCGCGGCCGCCCGATGGCTGAAGCGCACGCCCCATTTGCGGCGCAGGAAAGATCGCAACGGCAACGCACAGGCAATGCTGTCCAGCATGAGCAGCGCAGCTTGCAGGACGATTCGCCAGCGTGCGCAACGCGTTGCGCCGGCGTCCGCTGGTACGAGAATCAGGCGCGCAGCGGAATAGGCGGCAATGCATGCAAGAACCCGGCGATCATGGGTAACATCCTCGCTGACCAGAATCACGACCTCATCGGTGGCGCACACCGAGTCTTCTCCCGAATGGTGAACACCCGGCGCCCGGGCCGCAGCAGCTACGGCCATCAGCGTCGCCGCCCGTCAGCCCTCGGCGGGAAAGGGTCGCTTGCTGTAGACACGCTTGTAATAGCCCTTGCCGTCATCGCCGCTGTCGTCGAAGACCGTCGGCGGACCGAAGACCCGTTCAGCCAGTCCCAGCCAGTCATCGTTCCATGAGCGGTAAACCCGCTCTTTCAAGTCGAGGTCGTAGTAGTGTCTCGATGCAACATACACGTAGCTGCCGCCGACCGCCAGCGCGGCATGAATTGCGGCGAGAGTCGCCTGTGCACTGGCGCAGTCCGAGATGCAGACCGTGCCGGTCTTGTCGAGAATCAGGTCGTAGGACTGCGGCAAGGAGGCTGTCGCGGCATCGTCACCGCCTCGCCGAGCCATGAAGCCCTCGATCGAATCGGCAACCCAAAGGCAGGACGCATAACGTTCCGCACAGGCCCGGATGGCTTCCACCGAGCCGTCGACGCCGATGCAGGACACCGCCCTGTCTGGCGCACCCCGGACCAGCAGCGCGCGCACGAACTCGAGGAAGTCGCCCTGACCGCAACCCAGCTCGAGGACGGCACTGATCGCGGCTGCCCGCCTTGACACCTCTTCACCGATGAATGACGCCACCGTTGGCGCGATCGAGAAAACCTGGGGCGCTGCAGCATACCTTTTCTCGTAGGCTGCGAAACGCGGACTGGCCTTGGCATAGAGTACGTTGGCGCGGCGCTCGAGACGACATGCCTGAGTGGCCATCAGTCTGGTTCCATATCCCAGATCGCGCTGTGCTCGGGCAGCCCGCAAGGCATGGGGGTTGTGGTTCGACAAGGTGCTCCAGTGGCACGGATGGACCAGGCTCTGTATGTTGCTGCCAGCGTCAGTACTCAGCACCCTCTGCTGCAACTGGGAGAGGAACTGCTCCTTGGGCGAGAACTTGTCCAGGTAGGAGGTTGCGCCGTTCTGCAGGAAGAACCAGCGCGCCGAGCTGTCCGAGACGTACAAGCCATGCGGGAGGAAGTTGGCCTCATAGAGCAGCCCATGATCGGCCATCGACAGCGAAAACTTGTCCCACCCGTAACCGTTGCAGCTGACGTGCTCGGCGAGAAAGCGGCTGTGGTCGGGGGCGTCGAGGTATTCCTCGAACAGTTTTCCGCGAAACTCCCGAAATATCTGGTAATTCAGATATCCATCCGCTCGGCAGCGACGCGATCCGTGCGCTACCGTGCCTTTGACCGCAATCCCGTTGCGCTGGAACGCGCCGAGGATCTGTTCCAGCAACTCCCCGGGATGCCGCTGGATGTTCAGGCTCAGCGTAATCAGATCATTGTGCAGGCCAATCTCGTGGCCAAGGTCGATCAGCCGTTTGGCGTGGTCGAAGAGCTCTCGACGAATCTGCAGCCGGCCGTCGGCGATTTCTCCGAAGTAGTTGCTCGGGGAGAACTGTCCATCCGGATGGAGAAGGAAATAGGTCGCTCTGACGCCAAGCTGATACTCGAGGGTGGCCATCGCCAACGCGTTCTCGATCGACCAGTCCACGTCATGGCGCAGGACGACACACGGGGCCTTCGCTGACAGCGACTCCACCGCCGTCGAAAACGGCAGGCCGAACGTTGCCAGGAACTCCTCCACATATCGCGTTCCATCGGTCCACAGTACTGCCTCATGCGCGTCTACGGATTGAAAACTGCTGCCGGTCGACGGGACGACTGCGCACGCCGCCATCTCGTCGTCGGAAGCCTGCTGCACCCCGGCCCCTTCGCCCGCGCCGGTCCGCTGCGCCGTCTCCCTTGTCCTGCGACCACTGAGCAACCAGATCGTCGAGGTGGCCGAAATGGCCACCGGAACCACCTGCAGGTCGGACAGCAGGTCGCCATAGCGCGCAGACACCTCATCCGCGGTGAGAAAATGGCGCACGTGGCCAAACGAGTCGAAGTTCGGCACCGTCGCGATGACCAGCACCTCTCCAGGAACCGACCGAAGTACCTCGCGGTCTTGCTCGATGTGTTCGAGCACCTCGGTACATACGACGGCATCGCAGGGCAGGCGCGTCATGGCCGCTTCGCTGGGCAATGTGCAGACCTCGAAACGGTATTCCGGGCACCTTGCTCGCGCATTCTCGACCGCCGTTTCGCTGAAGTCGATGCCGACATACTCGATCGGCGTGTGCTGATCACGCAGGAACTCGGCAAACTGACCCGGGCCGCAACCGAGATCGAGAACGCGCCGGCAGTTCGCGCCGACCAGCAAGGCGACGATTTCCCGCCAGACCCCGACATACTCGGAAAGTGAGCCATGTCGCGCGTACTTCGCCGACCCCGCGAAGATCGCGTTGTAGTACGCTGCCGAGGCCTCTCCGGCTGGATTCGAACCCGCGGCCAGCTGACGCTCCACTTCCATCGAAGCGGCCAGGACGGCGTAGTCTTCCTTGACCTCCAGGGAACTGGCATACGCTTCGACTGCCAGCGGCAGATCGCCGGCGAGCGTCGCACTGCGCGCCAGGCGGTTCCACCATCCAGCCTGTGAAGAATCCAGGCGCAGAGCTGCCTGGTAACTGGCAATCGCTTCGCCATAGCGCTGCTGGGTGTAAAGCAGGGCGCCCACGGCGGCGTGATGCGAAGCGACTTCCGGTGCCAATGTGGCTGTTCGCCTGTAGCAGGCAAGCGCCGCCTCGTGGTCGCCAGCCTTCTGGTGCAGCCGGCCGCTCAACGAGTGGTAAGCCGCCACTTCCGGCGCAGCGACTACCGCCCGATCGATGTAGTCACGGGCCTTGCCGAGATCGCCGAGTTGAGCGGCTGCCTTGTGCGCTGCCGAAAGCAGGAAAGGGTTGCTCGGAAAGGAAGCCAGCGATGCTTCGGCCACCTCGGCAGCACCTTGCCAGTCGCTGGCAGCAAGTCTGGCCTTGATGTCGGCCACGACATCAGGGGACGGCCTGCTGGTC
Organism: Accumulibacter sp.; assembly: GCF_023806635.1. GTDB lineage: Bacteria > Pseudomonadota > Gammaproteobacteria > Burkholderiales > Rhodocyclaceae > Accumulibacter. Next base: position 122,849 of record NZ_JAMTDQ010000041.1, on the reverse strand, counting down.
ATTTCCGCCATCGACGACCTCCAGAAACGACGCGCCGCGCCGCCCTCGGTGCTTCCCCGTCGGCAAGCCTCATCGCGCGTCGCGGGGTTGCCGACGAAGATCGGCTGTCGCGGCCCGGACAACGAACGACGTCAATCTGGACGCTCCACTCACTGCGCCAAGGGGGGACGGATGCGTCGCCCACCGTCATCCTCCGATCGGTCCGAGCCGTCTGCAAGACGCTCATTTCCTTTGCAGGACTGCCCAATGGACACCGCCAGCCAATGCCGCATTTCTTTCCTGCAGGCGCAACACTCGCCACTCGCCAAGTCCCTTCGCCTGCAGCCAACTGTCCAGCGTCTTCTCCGACGTCCCCAGCGCGCTCAAGCAGTCGCCGCAAATGCCCACTATCGCGTAGCGCTCGGCGACTGCCAGAAAATCCCCGATCGCCGTCCATAGCCGCGGCATCAAGCCGGTGAACGGATCGGCAATCATCGCGGAAAACGAGCGGCCAGCGGCACGGTACTCCTTGACCAGCGCAAACGCGTCGCCCGGTGCGTACTCGGAGATCAGATCGCCGTAGAGACGTCTCAGTTCGTCCAGGCAATCTGCCTGCACGTCGTTGCAGCATATCGACTGCACACCAGCATCGACGACGTGGATCAGATCATTTCTTCCGGCAAAGGCTCCCGAAAAGAGGCTGAGGACGCTGTCGATGCCCTGGAGGAGCTCGGTGGGAAAGAGGGAGCGGTTGGCCTGCCGGCGCACGCCGTCAAGACGAGCGAGCTTCGCGTCTCTCTCGTCAGGTGCAGCAGACGTCGTCGCCGCCGCGTCGGACGGCTGATCATCTTCGACATCGGCAGCCCGCTCCGGGCGAGCGAGATCCGGTCCGGCCGCTGCCGGCATACGGATCCCTTCGGCATCCAGCAGGCTGGCAGCCGCGCTTGGGCGCGACGAGGCAATCGCAAAGTACGGCAGGAAGCCCACCCGTCTCTTCCACTGACGCAGCTCTTCTCCCCCGGATTCCCACCCGCCATACATCAGGTAGCGCAGCCCCTTGGCAAAGGTATTGTCAGCCTGCAACAACCAGCGCACGGTTTCGAAATGCAACAGCGGCATGATGTTCTTGCTGAGGTGGTCACCATGGCCCAGGATCTGCGAGTACAGCACGACATTCCCATAGCGCCGCAGGCTGATGTAGCCGACAAGCTGCTCGTTGGTGCACACCGCACCCTGGCGGTGGCCTTCGACGTGCAGGAACACGCCAAAAACGATGCCCCAATGGTAGGAACAGCTCGGCCAGGTCAGGGGTATCGCCGCCTGCGGCGCTCCTCCCAGTTCGTCGATGCTCTTCAGGTAGTCGGCCCGCATCGGGCCGCCGCTTCGCTGTTCCTTCGAATGATTGATCTCGGCCACGTCAGGAACATGTTGACGCCATGAAAAGGGCTTGCAGTAATAGCCCAGAGCGGCCGCTTTCCTGGCCTCCCGCAGCTTGTTGCCTTTCGACAGCGGCCTGACTGTGGCCTCGAAATCATCGTACGACACATACTCGTCGAGCGTGATGCACGCCGGGTTGTAGCCCAGCGCTTTCGACAGCGGTTCTCCCTCGAACAGTACGTAGGCAGCCAGGGATTTCTCGAAGATCCTCTCGTTCTCGATGCATGCCGGGCGACACTCGATGGTGTTCGCACCGTAGGCGAACAGCGCCATGCGCCCTTCCACCAATGCCGGCAACGTGGGCTTGCCTGCCGCCGTCCAACCGGGTTCGCCGTCGCGCAGGTCGAGGGACAGGACGGCCATGCCATCCTGAAGACAGTCCGCGCACGGATCATTCGATGCAGGCTCCGGGTTTGCAGCGGCGCCCGAGACCGCGTCCACCGCTGGCCGCTGCCCGGAACCCGGCTCTTCATTGCCAGTCTGGGGTAGCGGCCCGTGCCGTGCGATCCTCGCGTGCAGGATCCTCATGTCGTTCCCGACCGCGTCCACCGCACGCCTCAGGCGCTCGTTCTCTCGCTTGAGCGTCACGAGCTTCTCACGCAGGGCCTTCCGTTCCCTGGCCCACGGCAGCAGTCCCTCGGCAGCCTTGGCGAGAGTACTGGCGGCGTGACGCCACTGCCCTTCCTTCCGCCTGCGAGGCGTCCACCAGTCCGGATGCAGCAGGGCAATCGTCGTCCGGGCCTTGGCCAGGGCTTGTCGCAGGTGGTCCGCTTCCACACGTTGCAGAACCTCGCCGTTCAGCGAAAAAGAGCCCCCTGAATCGGATATGTACAGGTCGCGAGGGATCGAATACGCTTCGTAGAGCAATCCCAGGTCCCGGTACGAAACGCTGAACAGATCGAAGCTGCGTCCATCCGGCAACTCGATCGAACGCTGAGTTTCGGCCGCGGGCCGACATTCGCGGAAGATCTGGTAGTTCACAAAGCCGCTGGCTACGGCAAAGGTCGATCCGTGTGACGCCGTTCCCTGTATCTCGATCCCGATGGCGCGAAATGACTCGATCTGCTCGGCCAGGATCTCCCGCAGGTCGCGACCAGTGCGTACGCTGAGCTGCAGGAAATCGTTGTGCAGCCCAATCTCATGCCCCAGGCTCGCAATCTCTTGTGCGACTTCGCGCATGCGGTCGTGCAGCACGACTTTGCCCGCCGTGATCTTGCCATAGTAATTCTCGTCCTCGTGATAGTCGCCGGGAGGGAGCAGGAAGTATGTCGCTCGCAGTCCGAGTTCGTGTTCGATCCGCGCCATGGCCAATGCGCTGTCGATGTGGCGATCGGCGTCATGTCGCAGGAAGAGGGCCCTCTTGCCAATCGTTTGATTGCGGAAGTAGTCGCCATGCGTGAAGCTGGCGAATCCCTGCCCGACAAGTTCGAGCAGGAGCTGCCGGTAACTCTCGACTCGCGACCCCTTGTGCAGCTCAAGATCAGACGACACGTTCTTCTCTCCCCGTGGTTGCTCTGTCGGTCGATCGCGGGTGGCTGCCCGCCCTCTCAAGAAGAAGGATCGCGGGCATCCGTTCATCATGGAAAATCGCGCGCCCGAGCCACGGGGCTTGGGGTGCTCGCGAGACAACTGCCGGGTTCATGGCAAGCGAGTCTCGTCAGCCGTTTCGCAGGACCACCCAGTAGACACCGCCAGCCAACCCCGCATTTCGCAGCACCAGGCGCATGGCCTGCCAACCGCCAAGTTGCCTGTTCGTCAACCAATCACTCAACGTCTCCGCCGAGGTGCCAATCTCCCGGAAGCAATCACCTGAAGCGCCAATCACCGCGAATCGTTCGGCAACAGCCAGGAAGCGATGGACGTCACTCCAGACCCGGGGCATCAACCCGGTGAAGGGGTCTGCCACGATCGTGGTAAAGGATCGCCCCGCCGCCCGATACGCGTCGACCAGAGCGAAGGCATCGCCCGCGTGGTACTCGGCAATCAGGTCGCCGTAGCGATACTGCAGATCGACCACGTTGTCGGGTTTCAGGTCGTTGCAGGCAATCGACCGTACACCGGCGTCAACGAGATGAATCAGGTCGTTTCTGCCACCGAAGCCACCTGCAAACAGGCTGAGAACACGATCGCTCGCCGACAGAATTTCCATCGGGAAAGTCGACGGGTTGGCCTGTTTGCGGATCTCCGTCAGGCGCTCAGTCCTTTCCTCGCTGCTGACGACCTCGTCAGGTACCTCCACGCGTGACTCGTCCAACTCGTTCGCCAACCGGTCGCTGTCGCTGGCTTCCGTCGCCGTCTGTGCTTGCACAGCCTCCGAGGCAGCGGCACTGCCCTGGGGCGGTGCTGACGCCAGCGCTGGTACCCTGATTCCTTCCGCGTCGAGCAGCGTCGCCGCACACCTTGCCCGCGCGCTGCCGACTGCGAAATACGGCAGGAAGCCGACGCGCTTCTTCCACAGGCGAAGGTCCTCGCCGCCGGACTCCCAGCCACCATACATCAGGTAACGAAGGCCTTTGGCAAAGGTATTGTCGGCTCGCAGTAGCCAGCGGACGGCCTCAAAATGCAGCAACGGCATGATGCTGTTCTGCAGATGATCGCCGTGCCCGAGGATCTGCGAATAAAGCACGACATTGCCGTAACGGCGCAAACTGATGTAACCAAGCAACTGCTCACCGGTGGGCACCTCACCCTGTCGATGACCATCGACGCGAAGAAACACCCCGAGGACAATTCCCCAATGGTACGAACAGCTGGGCCACGTGAGGGGTATCGGAGCTTGCGGAGCGCCGCCCATTTCCTCGACGCTCTTGAGGTAATCGGCTCGCATCCGGCCACCACTGCGCTCTTCTTTCGAGTGGTTGATCTCGACAATGTCCGGGATGTGTTGTCGCCATGAGAACGGCTTGCAGTAATAGCCGAGAGAAGCGGCCTTTCTCGCCTCACGCGACTTGTTGCCTTTCGACAGCGGCCGCACCTTCGCCTCGAACTCGTCGTAGTCCGCATAACCGGCGAGATCGATGCAGGCCGCGTGATATCCCAGAACCTTCGACAGCGGCTCACCCTCGAAGAGCACGTAGGCTGCCAACGATTTTTCAAAGTTCGCCTCGTTCTCTTTGCAGCCGGGGCCGCATTCGATCGTGTTCGCACCGTGGGCGAACCAGGCAATCCTGCCTTCGACGATCTCCGGGAGCACCCGTTCAGAGCCGTCCAGCGCAATCAGCTTGTTGGCGATCAGTTGCCAGGCCGGAGCTTCCGGGCTTTCCGCAATGCGCGTGTCCTGGACATTGACGGTCTGCTGATCGCCGGGTGCGGTCAGTGGCTGTGTCGCCGAACGATCGGGCGCTTGCCGTTCGCCACTCCTCGCCGCCGTCACCTCGTCGTTGGGGGAGGAGGCCAAGGCAGCCTTGCCCTCTTCGGCCGCCTGGAGTGCTGGCTCCGCGGGCGGCGGAACGGGTCGTGCCAAGTACAGCCGGGACTTGAGGGGGCTACGGTCGCAGGCGAACTCGAGCATCCTGCGGTAGCTCTCCCCCGTGAAATGGAGCGTCTCGCCTGGTCCGCAGGAGTCCATGTCCGCCGGCACCAGCTCGTTGCTGGTGAGGTAGCCTCCCCAGAAAACGTCCGGCAGCGCACGTTCCAGTTCAGCACCCAGGTACCCGAACTCGCGACGTTTCTGCAGGTCCGCGTAGTATTCGATGGGCTGTGAAAGAACCAACACCGGTACTCCCGGGTTGCGCTGCCTGACATGGGCGATGATCTGGATATTGCGCTCAACCGCTTCCGCAAAGCTGCTGTAACCGAGCCATTCGTAGCACTTGTCGAACTCCTCCGGCGCCCGTAACCAGTCTCGATTGAGCCAGAACTTCACGCCGCTTTCCCTGTTCCGATGGAGCGAAAACTTCATGTCGCTGTAGGAATCCATGACCAGCAGGTCGATATTGCTCTCGTGCAACGGGGCGAGCCTGAGTTGCGACGACAGGTAATAGTGGTCAACCGCGTCCAATCGGGCAAGACGGAGGTTGCCCGTCAACTCGTCGTAACCGACCCGCAGACCATCGAGATAATCGGTACACAATAGACTTGGCGCCTTCTCGACGGAGAAGACCTCGACGTCCTCCGCGAAACAGTCGAGATTCATGTTGATCAGTCGCAGGGAGCAGCAATCGCCTTTCACGAGAATGCGCCTGATCGCGCGTCGTCCAACAAGTCCGGCCAGGGAATTTGCGTTGTGCTTTCCTTCATTCCCGTCACTCACCGCCCAGCCCTCCACCATTCAGGATGTGTCAAACAGACGACGGCGCTCTGCGACAGGGCCGCACGTCGCGCCATTTCTTCCAGAGATACCGCCGAATGGTCCTGGACGGTATAGGTGTTCTCCCGGTCAGAACGGGAAGATAGTGAAAACCCGCTGCCGACGTCCGATACATAGACGTCGTAGGGAGTATGGTACGCTTCGTACGCGAGCCCAACCTCCGACATCGCGATCGTCCCCAGCTCTATTGCCTTCTCCCCGATCCGAACCGTCCTCGTGTTCTTCGTCTCCGCCTTTCCTTCCCGGTCGGAAAATATCTCGTAATTGGTGAAGCCGTGCCGACGGGCAAACGTACTGCCGTGCGAGGCGGTCCCCCTGACCGAGATGCCCAGCGAACGAAAGAACTCGATTTCTCCCCCGAGCATTTCGCGCATGTCGCGCCCGGCAAGCACGCTCAATTGAACGAAATCCGTATGCAGCCCGATTTCATGACCCAGATGAGAAAGGATCTGGCAGCCTTCGACCAGACGGTCGCTGTGCTCAATGCGTCCATTCACCAGCTGTCCGTAGTAGTTTGTGGTGGTGTCGTAGTCACCCGGAGGAAGCAGGTAGAAGGATGAGACGAGACCCATCTCCGCTTCGATGAAGCCCATGATCAGCGCCTGCTCGAGCGAATGGTCGACATCGTGGCGAAGACAGAACACGTCGTCGCGCTTGCACCGTGAAAGATCGTACATGGTCAAATTGATTCTCGATAGCGCCATCAGGTGCTCGAGAAAGGATCGATAACTCGTGATGGTTGCCTTGCCGTGCATCACGAGGTCCACCTGGCCATACCGGCGGACAAGCTGATCGATCAGGCGCATGTCGGTTCCGCCTGCAGCAGCCGGTCATAGGCTGCAATCAGCTTTTCCGCCTGTTTTTCCCACGAGTAGGCATGCCACAGATGTTCCAGTTGCGCCTCATTCATGATGAACCTTTCCTTTTCTCGAAGCATGCGGGCAATGGTGTACACGAGGGCAGCCTGGTCTTCGAAATCGACGATCTCTCCATTGCCGTTCTCCTCCAGGAACTCTCGAATCTCGTCCAGGTCATTGGAAATGATCGGGATGTTGGCAAACGCGAGTTCGAACAGCTTGTTCGGCATGCAGTAGCGGTAGGACAAGGTGATCGGTTGCACGGAAATGACGCCGATGTCGGCGCCCCTTATGTAGTCGACGACTTGGTCGAAAGGCAGTGCGGGCAATACGCGAAACCGCCCGCCAACGTCGAGTCGGTCGGCCTGGCGTTGCAGCAGCTCACGCGTCTTGTCGTCACAGGGGCCCACCGCGGCAAACATGGCGCCGCCGAGCTTGGGGAGAAGGTTCAGCACTTCGCTGACCCCGCGTCCCATGGTCACCTTTCCCACGTAGACGAACAGTGGAACGTCTGGCGATATGCCGAGCTCTCCGCGGATGTGCCGCGGACAACTGCGGACCAGCGGCGAGTTGTAAAGAACCGCCAGGTCGTTGCGTCCCAGGTGCTCGGCCAGAACCTCGCCCACCTTGCGCCCGACGGTGTTCACCGCCGCGACCTGGCGACCATACTGACGTTCCAGCCGAGCAACCCAGATCTTCTGCAGAAACGGGTGCGGCGGGTTGCGATGGACTTCCAGTTCGTGCGCGTCGTACATCACCTTGGCATCGCAGAGCAGCGCCGCATCGAGGGCGGCCTTGACGCAGATCAGGTCGTGCGCGTGAATGATCGTTGGTCGAATCCCCGCCACGTGCTTGGCAAAGACCCGACTGAACAGGCCGTACTTGGCGTAAGGTACGAGCTGACGTGCGAGAAATGACACCACCGGCTTGATCGGGCCAAAGTCAAGCAGGCGAAGCGGCAGCCGAGAACGCAAGACCTGCAGCGGCCGCCATTCGACTCGGTGGTAGGTCACTGGGCCGCTGTTTTCGAACGACGGCGCGCCGCTGCCAAGTGTCCCGAAAACATGCACCTCATGTCCCGCTTCGGCGGCAGCGCAAGCCATCTTGATCACGCGCGCGTCGGCTACGCAGGGGTTGGATACGAGCACGGCGATACGAGCCATCGTCGTCAGCCTCCTCGCGCCTGTTTCGCTTGCGTGTCGCCACTGCCCGCCTGCAGCAACACCTGGCGAACCGCTGCGAAAGTTGTCTCCAGACTGCTCAGGTTCGTGCTGACGTCGAGGGAAATGAACTGTGAAGCGGTCAACAGACCAATCATGTCGTCGATGCGCTCGCGCCGCGCGATACTTCTCCGGATCCGCCTGGCTGCCTGCAGGTCGAGCCAGACCGCGAGCGATGCGATCAACAGTGGGAGCGCCACCAGAGCAAGCCAGACCAGCTTGTCCAGCCAGTCCTTCGGCGTGCTGGCGAGTCCCCACGCAAGAAGTCCTCCGACAGCAAGGGAAGCCAGCACGGCCAGCAAGGTCAAGACGCGGTAGACGATTGACCAGCGCTGCTGTGCCCGGATCATTCGGTTGCTTCCCACCAAAGCTGAGCGCAGTGCCGTCGTCGCACTTTCGACCCGGGCGGCGACTTCCGCTTGCAGACGCTCGACGCGCTCCTGCTCGCGCCGCATCGCCGTCTGAACGACGCGGATCCGCGCCTCCACCTCGCGGATCTGCTCCTTGGTCGCACTTTGCCGAGCAGCGCTGGCAGCCACATCCGCGGCGTCGACACCGTCCGTCACGGACTGTGCTAGCGCTTCCTCACGGCGGAGCGCCGCCTTCAACTCATCGGCCTCGCTGAGCAGGTCACGAAGTTGCTCGTTCGGAGCCAGCGACAGCCCTTTCAGCGGGACTGCAGATCGTTGCCCATCGGTCTTTGCACGGCCAGCTCCGCCCTCCGGCTCCGCCTCGCTGTCTTGCTGCTCGAGGCGCGTCCTGAGCACGCGTGCGCCGTCGAAGTTCGCTCCCGCCAGCGAGGCGCCGACCAGCACGGCTTCCGTCAGATCGGCATCCCGGAAATTTGCCCCGTCGAGATCAGTGCCGCTCAGAATCGTTCGGCGGAGAAAGGCGCCGGGCAATTGCGCCTCGCATAAAGACGCTTGCGTGAGATTGGCGGCGTTGAAGATCGCCTTCTCGAACTGCCCCCCGTCGAGCACCGCCCATTCCATGTTGGCACGGGTGAACCTTGCCCGGCGCGCGTTCACCGCCAGCAGCGTTGCTTCACGCAACGTCGCAGCGTCAAGAAACGCACCGACCAGCGTTGCCCCATCCAGCCTGGTGGCCGTCAGGTCCGCCCCGACGACCCTGGCTCCAGCCAGATTCGCGCCACTCAGGTCCGCACCCTGCAACTCGGCATAGGACAGGTTGCTCTCGCGCAAGTCCGCGGCTGCCAGCCGGCAACCCTTCAGATTGGCGCGCTCGAGGTCGACTTTCGTGAAAACAGCCTCGCGAAGATCTCTCCCCGAGAGGTCTGCAAATCGGAGATCGACGTTGGTCAGCACGGCCTGGCGTCCCTGAGCCCGCTGCGAAGCAAGCCAGAGCCCGTGCTGCTCCACCGCTTGTAGCACTGCCTCCTGCATCAACACGTCCCCTTCAATGGCTGCTCCGAATCACGGGTCTGCGCGAATCTCGACTCAGATGCCAGCCGCAATTCCCGCGATCACCGCAATCTTGAACAACGCGTCTACAACATCGCGATAGATCTGCCGCGACTTCACATCGATCTTCGGCAGGACGAGAATGTGGTCACCCGGACGCACCTTCGCATAATTGACAGACCACCATCCGCCGGTATCGGAACTCTCGAAGCTTCCGTCACGATGCGCCACGACAACTCGGGAAGCGTCCGCGTTCTGCGTATACCCTCCGGAATTCTCGATGTACTCGCGCACACCCAGGGATTCTTCGTAGGCGATCGCGTTGGGGAAGACGACCTCACCACTGACCAGGACCAGTCCATCCCGGGCTGGAATCCGCAGTATGTCCCCATTTTCCAGTGACAGATCGTTGCGCGTTGCCGACTGAGCGATATACACTTGGCCGGATGGCTCGATGCTCTTTCCTCGTTCCACCCATTTCAGCAGCAATTCCGCTTCCTCCTTGCGCAACAGCGCCTCCTCGGTGGTTGCCGAACGTGCTGTCAGAGCGGCGTTCTCAAGGAACTTGAGCGTTGTCTGCAGCGCCTGTCGCTGCCTCTCCCTGACACTGACGCGAAACAACTGAATGCTTTCTGCTTCCGACCGTTCGGACAACTCGATCTGCACGATCAGGTCCCCGAGCTTCGCGCCGTACGGCAGGACATATTCCTGTGGACTTCTGTGCTCGCCTTCGACACGGACGGAAATCGTGCCCGGTTTCTTGTCGGCCGTAAACTCGACCTCGTCGCCATCGGCTACCCTCACTTCGGTGGCTTCTGCCAGGGAAAAGTACTCGATGCTCTTCAGCGTACCGGTGTTGCGCACCACGCGCGCGTGCGTCGCTTGTGGCCGCGGCTTGGCCAGGCGGGCCAGGTCGGCAACGGTGATCGACCCACCGCCGCCAAACTCGAAGCGCTTCGCGTTCTCGGCCAGGCCAGAGACCTTCACCGTTCTCTGTCGCGTACCGACGAACACGACATCCCCGTCGGAAAGCTGTATCAGCGGAATCTTCCCGGCGAGCAGGAAGTCGTAGAGGCTCACCGTGGCGCGCGTGCGTTCCCCCCGCTTGACTTGAATGTCGAGAAAGGAACCACGCTCGGTATCGATGCCGCCAGCTTGGTCGAGGTAGTGCAGAAGGCTGTCCATGCTCGTACCCGCGTAGAGACCGGGACGATTGACAAAACCACTGACGAAAACCCGGACGGGCTGTGCAGCTGCGAGACTGGCGTAACTGTAGACATTGGCCCGGAAGACCCGGCTGGCGCCCAGTTCGACGACGCGCTGGAGGTCCTGGTTGCGCACACCCAGAACGGGAACGGGTCCCACGTGCGGAATGAAGATGTTGCCCTTGGGGTCAACGATCAGCGGCGCGTCGAATTCGAAAGCCCCCCACAAGCGAACCTGTATGCGGTCGCCGGCGGCGACCAGGTAATCGGGGTGGAACTGCGCCGCGCCCTCTCGAGCAAACGTACCGGAGAAAAGATTCGCTCCGAACACGTCGCTGTTCAGGTTTGCCGAATAGTCGAATTGCTGTGGCGCCAGCGGCTTGATCTCCGGGCTCGCCGCTGCCGGTGCAGCAGCCGGGCGGCCGGCCGGTAGCTGGCGGGCGGTAACGCCGACCGGCGGGGTCCCAGGCGACGTGATGCCCAGAGGGTCGACACTTGCCGCCGAGGCGAACCCACATCCGAGCATGCCGCAGATCGTCAGCGCGATCGACAGGCCAACGGAAGCTAGAAGAACCTGGACATGGCGGCACGTAGCAGCTGCCCGCTTGGTCATGCCATGCGCCAGTCGCAATCCGCTCTCAACTGTGAAGAAGAAACGCAGGCCGTTCATAGCTGTCAATCCTGATGGTCACGTATGATTGCCGCGAGTAACTGCGCTATACCCGCCAACATCAACGCGGATAACGCGAAGACGGTAATGTTGTACATGCGGCGCGGCTCGATGGGATATTGCGGGTGCGTCGGACTTTGTACGATCGACACCTTCTTCAGGTTGCGCGTTGCTTCCACGCGGCCCTTCTCCAGCGATACCAGTGCGCTACGATAGATATCCTGAGCGAACTGCGCCTCGGTCTCGAGGCGCTGGAACTCCTCGAGGGTTCGGTTGAGTGTGCCGCCCTTGGGTGACGCGAGACGTGCCTTTTCGATCCGTAACTGGTTCTCCACTGCGCCGATCTCCAAGCCGACTTGCGCAAGGTCGGGAGCGCCGGGACTCAGATATCCGGCCATCGCTTCGCGTTTCGCCTTCAACTCGGCAAGTTGTCCCTCCAGGCGCGCGACGATGCTGCCGAGACCTTCTGCCGTTGCCTTCGGCGACAACAGGCCCTTGGCATTCTGAAAGTCCACGACCTGGTTGCGGGCCAGCAGCACTCGCTCGCCCAGCTTCTCCACCTGCGCCTCGAGAAAAGTCACCTGATCGCTCGCCAAGCGGTGTGCCATGTCGTTCATGAAGCGCTCGCCCTCTTCGACCAGACCCTGCGTGATGGCCAGCGCCATTTCCGGTGTGTAAGCCTGCGTCTTGATTCGCAGGATGCCGAAAGCGTCATCGAGCTCGATGCTGACGCGACTGAGGTAATGCCGGTGAAAGATCTCGATGGGTGCGTTTTCGAACCACAGGCGAGAGATCGGATCGCGCTGTCCGTCGCTATGGTGGGCTCGCAGGTTCAGCTTCTCGTCCAGCTTGAGCAACATGTCAATCGAGCGCAAGTGATCCCGCAACAGCAACAGATCCTGGTTGCTCCTGCTGCCCGCCCCGCCGGCAAGAAACGCGGTGAGATCGACCTGATAGCCGCCGGACAGGTCCGTGCGATCGACGACCACGTCCGCCTCGGAAACATAACGGTCGGAAGCGACCAGTCCCCAGTAGATCACCGCGAGGAAAATGGCGATCCCCGCCACTGGGAACGGCCGACGTATACCCGCCAGCGCGAAGTTCTTCCACCGCTGCAGGGAGGAGGGTCTCCCGGCTTCCGGGTCGCCTGTCTCTTCGGTCATAAGCTCGCGCCTTCCATGGCGATGCTTTGATTATAGGCCTGCAGAGCATCATTGATGTCATCAAACCAGACCGCCTCGCCTCTATTCAGCCAAATCCCTGCCGTGCAGAACTCTGTCAGAAGCCCGTCGCTATGCGAAACCATAATCAGGCCCGCTCGATCGGCAAGCCTCTGAAAAGCCGACAAAGCCTTCTCCTGGAATGCCGCATCGCCTGCCGATGTGACCTCGTCGGAAATATAGATGTCGAAGTCAAAGGCTAGCGAGAGTGCGAATTGCAGGCGGGACTTCATTCCGGAGGAGTAGGTCTTGACCGGCTCCTCGAACGCCTCGCCGATTTCGGCGAAATCCTGGATGAAGGCAATCCGCTCTGCCATGTCGGCCTCGTGGCCGTGAATGCGACAGACGAACTTCGCGTTCTGCCGCCCGCTCAGCGAGCCCTGCAGCCCGCCGCCAAACCCCATCGGCCAGGACACGCGGCAAAGCCGTTCAATGCGGCCGCGATTCGCCACGTCCACTCCTCCAATCAGCCGCAGGAGCGTCGATTTGCCTGCCCCATTGCGACCCACCAGGCCGACGTTGGTCTTGCTCGGAATGGTCAGTGTCACGCCGCGCAGGACCCATTTTCCCGGACCATGGTCTGTTCGATAGCGCTTGTGAACGTCATCAACGACGATCATTCCATTACCAGTCGCGAAGAAAACCGCACGTGAAGTGCCAATCCGAGAAATATCGAGGCGCAGGTGGAAGTCACCAGATAGCCGACTTCCACCCCGCTGACCACCGTGTAGTTGGCAAAAAAGGCTGCTCGCAAGAGTTCCAGGCCATGCATCAGCGGGTTGAGCAGCAGCCACTCGCGCATCTCCGGCGGAAGGATGCGGGGCGAATAGAGAACTCCCGAAAGAAAGTACAAAGGCACAAAAAACAATGTCGCCAGTTTGCCGATCTCCGGTACCAGCGTGCTGCCTGCAGAAAGAATCAGGCCGACCCCGGTGCCAAAGGCCCAGAAGACGGCAAACAGGAAGAACACGGCCAGTGGATCATGTGGCAACGTATGGAAACCAACAACGGACATTGCAGCCAGAAGCACGCCGCCGACAAAGAACTGGATCACACCCTCCAGGAACGCACGGACGAGCACGACATCGACAGCTTTTACCTGGCGATAGGCGAACAGTGCCCTGTTGGCAGAAATCGCGGCCATCGAACGGGTTGCGCAGTTGCGGAAGAGATTGTAAGCGAGAATACCGATTGCCAGAAAGAGGGCGAAGCTGACCCCATCGAAAAGCCGGCGTCGCACCGCGGAAAAGATCAACATGACGATCGACAGGTGTGCAACCGGTTCAAGAATCAGCCACAGCCAGGCGGCCCGGCTCCCCGATACACGAGTCACTGCTTCGCGGAGAAAAAGCGCCTTCCAGACCGCGAGGGCAATCGTCAGGTGACTTCGTGCGTGATGCTCAGGAGCCGGCATGGCTGGTCTTCTGCGTCCGTATTGGGGCTTGCTGTCGGCAACCGCTTTCGCGGTATCGACGTTGGTCTTGGGTAATGCACCAGGAGACGCTGGACTGCCGGTGCAGTCGATCGCCGCCGGACTGCGCCGTTCGTCCGACAGGCGGCGGGCTGCTGCAACTCCGCTCCAGGAGCGATCGTGACGACACCACGCAAGTCGTGTGCCAACACATTGCGAAGGCGGTGATTCTACGAGCAGACCGCTAGGCGGTCAATCACGCTGCGGCGCGGACAGTTCTGACGCATGACCCTGCCGACTCGAGGTGGTTTGCCGGAAAGCCGTGTCTTGGCCGCGGCAACAGTCCGATCGCTGGTGGCTGGCGGCAGGTGAGCGTCGGATGTACGACTGGTGTGGGTTGCGAGAAGAGGGTGTCGACAGGTGCCAGGAGTCCGGAGCCGACAGCTGGATGAGGCATTCCGGGCGGGGAGAACGCTGCGTTGGCTCCGCCATGGCTCTGCCCTGGGCAAGTCCCTCGAGTTGCAGCAGCAAGGGCTGCGCGAGCAGCGCGTGCACCCGTGTGGAATCGAGCCAGGAGGCGACGCAGGATGTTCGCAGGAAGGCGCAACGGGCCGGGCAGCCACGGCACGGTTGCGGAAACGTGGGCAGTCCCCTGCATACTGCACCGACGGCCGCTCGACCGGTCCATTGCCGTGCCTTCGCGGGTCGTGTGTCAGGGCTGCGGTGCGACTCGGCACTGATGCCTGCCGGTGCGGACGCCTCTGCATTTGCTGGCGCTGCCGGTTTGACCCGCTTAGGGCGCATCGACGAGCACCGGCCGGGTGTCACGGGCGGCGGCCGACTGTGGCGGCGGGCTCACTCCGTACGATCGCGAGAGGCCGTGCGTTCTTCCGGGATGGGGGCGGGTGGGAACCGTCAAGTCCGGCTCGCCCGAGGACTTCAACACGTCGTTCCAGTGTCATCCGCAGCACGGGGCGGCAACCACGGCAGACCGTCCTCGAGACGCTGGACCGTCGTCGGAACGGCGATGTCTAGTGCCTGTCGCGTGTAGTATCCGCCGCGCACGTGCAGAGCGCCGGCGAGCAAACGGATGAAGTCGCGCACCAGATCGGCGTCAGGCCGCGGTGGCGCCAGCCAGAAATCGTCGATGGATCCCGCGAACGTCATTCCAGGGACATCGAAGATGGCGCTGCCCATGACCTTGAGAGGGCAGCCCACCTGCAGGGCGGTGAGACCGACCGTGCTATTGACCAGCACGCAGCCGGCTGCATGGCCCAGCATGCTGACGAGATTGCCTCCGGTGACGCAGAAGACGCGGTCGGCGGCATTGTTCTGCGCAGCGATCTCCCGGATCCGTCGCCGCCACGGGGTCAGGCCGGGGTCGAGCGGGTGCACCTTGACGGTGAGGCGTGATGGTGGCGGTGAATGCGCCGCGAACGATCCGATGATCTCGCGCGCAGCAGCGACCATGTCGGGGTAGGGCGAATGGTCGCGGATCTGATAGTCGGTCGATAACTGCAACGGGAAGACGAATGTCGGCGCGTTGCCCTGCCGGAGGGTGTCGAAGGCGTGCGCGGATCGTCTTCGCTCGGCGCGCCCGCGGAGCCACCGTAGTACCCACCCGGCATACTCAGCGAACGGATGGTGGATTGCGTGCCGCCGGTAGCCGGGGTAGAGAGGCCGCGACAGCACTTCGCTCACGTTGTAGGCGACGTCGAGCATCGCCAGTCGCCAGAAAGGAATGCTACAGCGCACTCTGAGGTCAGGCACTGGGTACTGCTGCGCCAGCGAGCGGATGAGCGCGGGATTGCGCGGCATGCGCGACCAGGTGCCCATGCCGTCACGTTCGAGAACCAGCCAGTCCGGTCTCAGGTAGCCGAGTTCGCTGCAGATGATCTCGGCCCCGCGGGCGCGAGCCTCCGCGATGGCAATCCGGTGATGTGGTCGCCGGTCACCGAGCAGGAAGAGGTGCGTGATCGGTTGCTCATCCAGGAAGCGGGCGATGTAGTTCCGCCAGCCGTCGATGCCGCCGCGGTAGTCGCGTGCCGGCAGGCGCCAGAACAGCCGGTCGCCGAGATGCAGGTTGATGCGCGAGACGCGGTGACCGCGGGCGATCAGCTCGCGTGCCACCTCGTGCATGTAGAATGACGACGGTCCTTGGAGAAAGAGAACGTGCAATGTTCTGTCGAGCTGATGTCGGCTGAAGTCGCGGCCGGTGGCGCGGCTGGCGGGTCGCCAGGCAGCGACCGGAGCGCGGGCATTGGTTCAGGTTGGCGATGATAAGGCAAACGGGTTGCCTCGTGGTAGCCGCGTGATGGCGCGGAGCGAGACGCTGGCGCCACGCAGTGTGCTGATCACCGGTGCCAGCGGCGGTATCGGTGCTGCCCTGGCGAGAGCCTATGCCGGGCCCGGGCGCACGCTCGTGCTGCAGGGGCGCGACACGCAGCGCCTCGCGGCGGTGGCAGAGGGGTGCGCGGCGCGCGGCGCGCGCGTGCTGACCAAGGTGCTCGACCTGCGTGATCGCGTGGCGCTGGTGGCCTGGCTGCAGTCGGTCTCACACGCGGAGCCGCTCGACCTCGTGATCGTCAACGCCGGCGTAAACACCAGCATCGGGGCCGACGGGGCTGGTGAGAGCTGGGTTGCCGTCGAAGAGCTGATCGCGGTCAACGTGCTCGCGGCAATGGCAACGGTCGATGCGGTGTTGCCGGCGATGCGCGCTCGCCGGTCGGGGCAGCTGGCGCTGATCAGCTCGCTCGCTGCCTACTATGGTCTGCCGGTGACACCGAGCTACTGCGCCAGCAAGGCGGCTCTCAAGGCCTATGGCGAGGCCATCCGCGGTTGGCTGGCGGGCGCAGGCGTCCGCGTCAGCGTCGTCATGCCGGGCTACGTCGAGTCGCAGATGTGTCGCCAGATGCCCGGTCCAAAGCCCTTCCTGTGGTCAGCCGATCGCGCGGCGCAGCGGATCAGGCGCGGCCTGCTGCGCAACCGGGCGCGAATCAGCTTCCCTTTGCCGCTCGCGCTCGGCACCTGGTTTCTGGCGGTGCTGCCGCCGACCTTGTCCGAACGGATTCTTGCTCTGCTCGGTTACCGTGGGTGAGTCGTTCTGGCCGGCCGTGCTGCCGGCTCTGGCCGGCAGTGGCTGCCTGGCGCTGCTCGTCGAGCGCCTGCTCGAGCCGCCGCCGCTGGCCTGCTGGCGGCGGCCGGCAGCGGCGCTGGCGATCCATTTCGGCCTCTGGCTCTGGTTGTCGAGCGTTCTGTTGCTGCTCCTGCAGCGGCCGGTCTTTGCCGCCAGCTCGCTGCTGGCAGGGTTCCTGTTCGTCGTCCTGGTCAGCAACGCGAAAGTGCATTCGCTGCACGAACCGTTCATCTTCCAGGACTTCGAGTACTTCAGCGATGCCCTGCGCCATCCGCGCCTCTACATGCCCTTTTTCGGCGCGGTGCGGGCGTTTCTCTCGCTGCTTGCGCTTGGCCTGGCGATTGCCGCCGGCTTGACGATCGAGGATTCGCTGCTCGGCCGGCTGTCGGTCGGTGAGTTCCTCGCCGGCGCGGCAACGCTGGCTCTGGGCGGGTTGCTGCTGCTCTGGTACGGCGCACGGCGCAGGCTTGCCGTTGCCTTCGACCCAACCGCCGACTTGCGGCAGCTCGGTTTGCTGACCGCCCTCTGGCGTTATGGCGAGGAGGAGCACGCTCGCTGCCCGGCGCGGTCGCCCTACGAACAGCCTGCATCCTCGCCCGAGCCCGGCGCCGGGCTGACGACACTGGTGGTCGTGCAGAGCGAGTCTTTCTTTGATGCGCGGCGCCTGTTCTCGGGCATCCGCCGCGACCTCCTCGGCGAGTTCGACTCGTTGCGCAGCAGCGCCGCCTGTCACGGGCCGCTGCAGGTCGCCGCATGGGGCGCCAACACCGTGCGTACCGAGTTCTCCTTTCTCTCGGGCCTGGCTGCCGAATCGCTCGGCGTGCACCGCTTCAACCCGTATCGCCGGGTCGCGCGGCAGGGGGTGGCGACGATCGCCACCTTCCTCAAGCGCCTTGGTTACCGGACGATTTGTGTGCACCCGTACGCAGCCAGTTTCTATTCACGAAACGTTGTCTTCCCACGACTTGGCTTCGATGAGTTCATCGACATCGCTGCCTTCGCCGGCGCAGCGCGCGACGGTCCCTACGTCGGCGATCTCGCGGTTGCCGAGTACGTCGCCGACCTGCTGGCGGGGAGTGCTGGCGAGCCGCTGTTCGTTTTCGTCATCACGATGGAAAACCACGGCCCGCTGCATCTGGAGGAGGTCGCTCCGGGTGACGGGGAGCGGCTCTATTCGGCGTCGCCGCCGCCGGGCTGCGAAGACTTGACGATCTATCTGCGGCATCTGGTCAACGCCGACCGGATGGCCGGCAGGCTGCGTGCAGCGATCGATCGACTGCCTGGTCCCGCCTGCCTGTGCTGGTTCGGGGACCACGTGCCGATCATGCCGGGGCCCTACCGCGCCCTCGGTGTGCCGGATGGGCGCACCGACTACCTCATCTGGCGCAAGGGCGACCGGCCCCGCGTGGCGGTGCCGCGCGAGTTGCGCATCGACGAACTGGGCAGCCAGGTCCTGCAGCAGATCGGGCTGCTGCCGGCACGCGGCTGAACTTCTGCACCGGCAGCGGCAGCCTGGCTGCGGCTGCTACACGCGTTGCAACTCTTCGCCGAGAGCGCTGACGGCGTCGCGGATGTCGTCCTCAGTGTGCTCGCAGCTGACGAAGAAGCGCAGACGGGCGGCCTTTTCAGGAACGGCGGGGTACACGATCGGCTGCACGTTGATGCCGCGGGTGAAGAGCGCGGCGGCCAGACGGGCGGCTCTGACCGACCCGCCAGTGATCGCCGGGATCACCGCCAGGCCGGCGCTGGTGCCGGTATCGACGCCGGCCGCGTGCGCGAGTCGCAGGAAGAGCTGGCCTCGCGCCTGCAGGGTTCGCACGCGCTGTGGTTCGCTTCGCAGGCAGCGCAGCGCCGCCAGCGAAGCGGCGGCGACCGGCGGTGGCATGCCAACGCTGTAGAGAAAGCCAGGTGCCAGGTATCTGAGATGTTCGACGAGGGCGCTCTCACCGGCAACATAGCCGCCACAGCCGGCGAGGGCCTTGCTCAGTGTGCCCATCCAGATGTCGATGTCGCTGCTGTCGACGCCGAAGTGCTCCCTGATGCCAAGTCCGTTGTTTCCCATGACGCCGAACGAGTGCGCCTCGTCGACCATCAGGAAGGCGCGGTACCGGCGCTTGATGTCGATGAAACGTGGCAGCTCGGGGTAGTCGCCGTCCATGCTGTAGAGGCCTTCGAGGACGATCAGGACGCGCTGGAAGTGTGTTCGCTGTTCGGCCAGCAGGGCGTCCAGGGCTGCCCAGTCATTGTGCGGGAAGGGCAGGCGGCGTGCACCCGAGAGGCTGATTCCCTGCAGGATGCTGTTGTGCACCAGTTCGTCGTGGACGATCAGGTCACGCGGCCCGAACAGGTAGCCGATCGTCGTCACGTTCGTCGCGTGGCCGCTGACGAAGGTGAGAGCGCCCTGGCTACCATAGGCGGTGGCGATCGCCTCCTCGAGTTCGCGATGGATCGGGCGCTCGCCGGCGACCAGCCTGCTTGCCGAAACGGAAGTGCCGAAGCGATCGATCGCCTGCTTCGCCGCCTGGCAGACTTCGTCATGGCCCGCTAGTCCAAGATAGTTGTAGCTGGCGAAGTTGATGAATTCGCGACCGCCGATGCGCGTCCGTGCCCCGGCGATGCCTTCGTGCAGCATGAAGAACGGGCTTTCGATGTCGAGCCGCGCGGCGCCCTCGCTGATGATCCGCACCTGCTGGTAACCCGGGTGGAGGTCGAAACGCCAGTGCTGCTCGGGCGTGCCGTCCGCCTCCCTCGTTGCACCGGTCGGCAGCTTCAGATCGCTGTCCTGAGTGGCCTGGCGCAGCCGACGTTCCAGTGCCTGCTGGATCAGCCGATCCTTGATCTGGGCACTGAGCCCGGGAAGCCCCTTACGTGCCATGGCGATCGCTCCTCGAACTCCGGTCGTCCTGTTGCGCGGCGTCGAGGTCGGCGGCGAAGCGGGCGATCTCGTCGGTCGAGACCGCGACGCCCTGTTGCCGGGCGATCTGTGCCGTCTGTGCCAGCAGCACGTCCTTGGTCGCCGCGCCCCGTGCACCCTCCCCGGTGTCGCGCAACTGCTGCAGCAGGCGCTCGGCGAGCCGGCTGATCGTCGGACTCTGGCTGAGTGCCAGCACCGGCAATCGGATGCCGAAGCGTGCATCGAGTGCGACCGCCAGTTCGACGCCCATCAGCGAATCGAGACCCATGTCGAAGAGGGAGCGGCTGGGGTCGATCTTCTCCGGTGCGATGCGGAGAATCTCGCCAATCTCGCTGCGCAGCATGTCGCCAATGACGACCAGCAACTCCTCGTCGCCGAGTTCGGCGAGCAGTCGCCTGATGTCCTGCGACTGCTCGTCGTCACCGCCGCCGCACGGGCTCGCCAGTTCGCCGAACTTCGGGCTGGCGGCGGACGGCAGGACGCGGCTCAGCGCCTGCCACGCGAACTCGAGTGCCGCCAGACCGGAGCGGTCGCTGAGGAGCATCTCCTCGAGCACGTCGAGCGCCAGCTCGGACGTCAGTGCCGCTCCCCCCAGGCGATTCTCGAGAGCGTCGCGCATCTTCTCGTTGCGGGCGAGGAAACCGCAATCGGCAATCGGACCCCAGCCGACGGCGGTCGCACACAATCCCTGGGCGCGACGATGCGCCGCGAGTGCCTCGAGCCAGGTGTTGGCGGCGACGTAAGCGGCTTGCCCAGGGTTGCCGAAGGCTGCGGTCGCCGAAGAAAAGAGCACGAACAGATCGAGCGCGCAGGCCCGCGTCAGTTCATGCAAGTGGCGAGCGCCCAGCACCTTCGCCGCCAGCGACCGGCGAATCTGCGTCTCGTCGAGATTGCGCACCAGGGCGTCGTCGATCAGCGTTGCCGCATGCAGGACTCCCTTGAGCGGCGGCAGCTCGTCGCGTGTCGCGGCGAGCAGTGCCGCCAGGGCGTCGCGGCAGGTGACGTCGCAGGCCGCCGCGTAGACCCGCACCCCCTGCTCCTCGAGGCGCTGGATGGCCGCCCCGGCCGTGGCTGAATCGGGACCGCCACGGCTGATCAGTATCAGGTGGCGGGCACCCTTGCTCGCCAGCCATTCGGCAGTGCGCAGGCCAAAGCCGCTGAGGCCGCCGGTGACCAGGTAGGAGGCATCGGCGGCAAGCTGCAACCGTCTGCGCGGGCCGGGTCGTGGCGGCTGCAGGCGTTTGATGCCGTGGTGATAGGTGATGACGATCTTGCCGATCTGGCGTGCCTGCTGCATGTAGCGGAAGGCTTCGACGACGTCCTCGGCTTCGAAGTTGCGGTAGGGCAGGGGATGCAGGATGCCGGCGCTGAACAGCTCCATCAACTCAGCGAAAAGCCTGCGCGTCAGCTCCGGATGAAGCAGCATCAACTGGTCGGCGTCGATGCCGAAGTAACTGACGTTGTTGCGGAAGGGACGCAGGCCGATGCGACTGTTCTCGTAGAAATCCCGCTTGCCGAGCTCGAGAAAGCGCCCGAAAGGACGCAGCACCCGGAAGTTGCGATGGATCGCCTCGCCGGCGAGCGAATTGAGGACGACGTCGACGCCCTCGCCGCCGCTTTGCGCGAGGATCTGGTCGGCAAAGGACAGCGAACGGGAGTCGAAGATGTGGACGACGCCCAGCAGGCGGAGGAAGTCGCGCTTCTCGTCAGATCCGGCCGTGGCATAGATCTCGGCACCCAGCCAGCGCGCGATCTGGATCGCTGCGATGCCGACGCCACCCGCGGCGCCGTGGATCAGGACCCGTTCCCCGGCTTGCAGGCGGGCCAGGTGGTGGAGCGCGTAGTAGACGGTGAAGAAGGTGCTCGGAATGGTTGCCGCCGCTTCAGCGGAAAGCCCCGGCGGGATATGGGCGACGGCGCTGCTCTGGGTGAGGACGCGGTTGCCGAAGCTCGACGGAGCGAAGCCGACAACCTCGTCGCCTGGGCTGAAGCCAGTGCAGTTGCTGCCGACACGGTCGATCACGCCGGCGAACTCGAAACCGAGCGTCGGGCCGGCAAAGCCGTTCTCGATGGCCTCATCGGCAAGCAGACCCAGTGCATACATGACGTCGCGGAAGTTAAGCCCGCTTGCCAGAACCTCGACCTCGACCTCATCCGCAGCCGGCGCTACCCGCGGATGGGTCTCCCAGCGCAGGTTGCGCAGTTGCCCAGCGAAAGGGAAACCGAGAGAGACGGTCGGCGAAGCGAGAAGTCGTGGCGTCCGGGCATCCGGGCGTGGCTCGTCGCGCAGGCGCGGGACGTAGCGCTGGCCAGCGGCCGCAAGGATGATCTCCAGTTCGCCATCGGGCTGCTCGAATTCGCGGTCGAGGAGGCCGGCAGCGGTCTGTGCGGGCATCGGCAATGCCAGGTCGATCAGGCGGACGCTGCCTGGCTCGGCCTCGTTGAGCATCGTGCGTACGAAGCCGCACAACGCGGCATCGTCGCTGGGGCCGGGGCTGGGCGCGTCGCTCGCGCTGGCAGCGGCTGCAGGCAGGAGGGTCGCTGCGGCGTTGCCAGTGACCAGCCAGCAGGTCGTTCGCGTAGCCGAGCTTTCGCACGCCTGCATGATGCGTGCCGCCAGCGCGCAGCGCTCCACCTGGCGGTCGAGTGCCTCTTCGGCCGACACGGCGGGCGAAGCCGGTGCCAGCCCGGTGAGCATGACGAGGCCGTCGAGCTCACCATAGCTGGTGGTGGTTGCTTGCAGCAGCCCGGCGAGTTCCTCCTTGTCGGTCGCGCTGGCCTGAATCACCAGATCCTTTCGTTCCTGCAGCCTCTTCGCCAGTTCGTCGGCAAGAAGGGCGGAATAGCCCACCGGGTCAGCGAGCAGGATCCAGCTGCGCACGTTGCCCCGCACTGTCACTTCGGGCCGCGGGCCGGACTCGCCGACCTCGGCCAGCAGCAGATAGGGACCCGAGAGCGTGTCGGGCGAAAACTCGCAGGGGTCCGCGCAGCGGCAGCCCAGATCGGCGAGTTGCTGCTGCCAGAACGATCTCGGTCGCTGGCTCGATAGCCAACGGCCGCTGGCGCTCTGCGACCAGCCCTCGCGTCGGGCACCAAAGACGAAATCGATCCAGCGCGACGGATGCTGGCCGAGGACGAGCAACGAGGCGCCGGTCGCGAGGCAGCGGCGTGCATGGCGGAGGGCCCGCAACGCCTGCTCGGTGGTCGCGAAATCGAGCATGACGATCGCCATCATGCATGACCCCGCCGGCGGCTCCCGGTCCGCTTCGTTGCCGGCGGCGTCATCGATCAGGCTCGTCCGGATCGTCGGGAAGAACTCGCCAAGGCGGACCCGTGCCTCCTCCAGCGCGGTCGTCGAGGTGCTGGCGAAGCAGTAGTCGGCGCGCGTGAAGTCGAGGGCGAAGCAGATGTCCATGGCAAATGCCGGCGCGCCATCGCTGATCTCGACGACGCCGAGTCGCTGCCCCGGCGGCAGCGCCACAAGGGCCTCCGCGACCAGGGTGCCGAGCGCCTGTCCGATCTTCATTCTCCCGCGGCCGCCGACGACCTGCTGCAGCAGGGTCGCCAACGACGATTCCTGCGGGCAGATCTGGCACAGTGAGGAACTGCCGGCGACGAGTGCCGGCAGGTGCAGGCCGATCCGTCCCACCGAATGGATGATCTGGAAGTAGTCTGGATAGTCGGCCACGAGGCTGTTCCAGATATCCTCGGCGGTCGACTCCTGCTGCTGATCAGGCATCAGCGTCCAACCATCGCCCGTCGCCGTCAGAGATCCGTCGTCGTCGGCGAGGCGGATGAGATCCGTGAGGAAAGGCGCACCGTCGGGATTCGCGGACTGGCAGGACAGGATGGCCGCCGCCGACAGCGTGCCGTCTTCGCCGGCCATCGGCAGCAGGGCACGGCGCGTGAATCGGCTGCACAGGCTGTCGAGGAGCGGATCGATCTCTTCCGTGTAGCGGCGGTGCGTTCCCTTGAGGGCCGCCCGCTGCGTGACGTTGGCGAGCGTCGAGTGGACGCGGTCGAAGCGCAGCGCCAGCGGCCCGGCAGTCTGTCCGGCGTGCGGCTTCGGGATCGCCCGCAAGGCGAGAAAGCGCAGCCGGTCGCGGCCACCCCTGCTCAAGCGAACGCCGCGAAAACGTGCGTCCTTGACGATCGCGATGAGGCGCCCGGCCGCACAGAAAAGCGCGAACTCGGCCTGCAGGGAACGTGCGCTGTGCCGCAGCAGCGTCGCGCGGGCGAAACAAGGCGTGTCCGTTCCCGAGCGAAAGATGACACGACCGAACCTCGTCGGGATGAAGGCAATTGCTTCGTGTCCGTCGATGGCCTGGCGGAGAAGCTGGAACATCAGCTGGAAGGTGCCGTCGAGCAGCACCGGATGGAGGTGGTTGTGGGCGACTTCGCTCTCGACCTGTGGCGGAATGCGGAAGGCGGCGAACGCCGAGTTGCCTTCGATCCAGCCATGTTCGACGCACTGGAAGGCCGGGCCGTAGGCGATGCCGACCGCTCGCGTCAGCCGCGCGTGGCTGTCGGCGTCGAAGTCGGGCGGCCGTTGCGGCAGATCCGGCAGCACTTCGCGCAGCAGACTCTCCTGCGCCTCACGAACGACGCGCGCCGACGCGTTGACGACCCAGTCCGCAGTGCTCATCTGCTCGCGGCTACGGACGGTCAGGCTGCCGTCGCGCGGGTCGATGGACAGCCGAACGACCGCCGAACGATCATCGGCAAGCAGGAGCGGCGAGCGGATCTCCAGATCCTCGATTTCGACGATCGCTGACGGTTGCCAGGCGAGGCTGGCCGTCAGCGCCATTTCGACATAGGCGGCGCCCGGGAGAACGGTTGCCTCACCGACGACATGATCCGCGAGGACCGGGTTCAGCTGCGTGTCGAGCTGGTTCTCCCAGGTCAGTTCATGCTGGGCAAGTCGATAGCCGAGCAGCGGATGGATCTTCTGGCGGTGGATCAGGCCGAGCGATTCGCTGGTGACCGGGTGCCAGTGCCGTTCGCGTTGCCACGGGTAACCCGGCAGGCGGACGAAGCACCCCGGCCGGGGAAAATGTGCCTGCCAATCGACCGCTGCGCCGGCAATCGCGACCGCGTGTGCCGCCGACCGGATCCGCTGTGCGCCGTCGTCGTCGCGCGTGCCGGTGGCGATCACCTGGCCGTCGACTGAGCGCGTCTTCAGGCAGTCGTGCAGATAGGTACGCAGGATCGGGTGCGCGCCGATCTCGACGAAGACGGTGATCCCCTGGTCGAGCAGCGAGTCGATGGCTTTGGCGAAGAGGACCGGTTGGCGAATGTTGCGCCACCAGTATTCGGCGCCGAGCTCCTCACCCGGCAGTTGCGAGCCGCTCACCGTCGAGCAGAAAGGCAGCACACCCGCGCGCGGCGCGATTCCGGACAGCGCCTGCCTGATCCCGGTTTCGAGGCGGTCCATCGCCGGGTTGTGGAAGGCGTAGTCCAGGTCGAGCCGCTTCCAGCCGACGTGCCTGAGCGACAGCGCCTCCTCCAGTAGCGTCAGCGCTGACTGCGCGCCGGCGATCGTCAGGCCACGCACGCTGTTGACGCCGGCGATCGTCAGCTGACCGGCAAGTCCGAGTTCGCCGAGCAGGCTTGCAGCGGCTGCCTCGTCCAGCGCGACCGCGGTCATCTGCCCGTCGCCGCGGGTCGTCCCCTGCAGCAGGCTGCGCTGGTGGATCACCGTGACGGCATCGGCGAGGCTCAAGGCGCCCGCTGCCCAGGCCGCCGCGATCTCGCCGACACTGTGCCCGGCGACGACCATCGGCGTGACCCCCTGCCGTTGCAGGAGGCGGGTGATGCCGACCTGCAGTGCAAAAAGGGCCGGCTGCGCAATCTCGGTTCGCTCGTAGCGCTCATCACCGTTCTCGCCGGCCAGTTCGGCGAGCAGCGAAAAGTCGGCGCGCTGCCGGAACAGGGCGTCGACCTCATGCACCGCTGCACGGAACAACGGCTCCTCCGCCAGCAATCGCCGGCCCATCGCGGACCACTGGCAGCCGTTGCCCGAGTAGATGAACGCCGGCCCGCGGGCAGCGACCACCATCCGGCCGCTGGTCAGCGCCGCATTCCCGCCGCGGTCGGCGGCGAAGTCGAGCAGGGCATGCCTGATTTCCGGCAGCGTCGGCGCTTCGACGATCAGCCGCTGCTCGAGCCAGTCGCGGCGAAAAGCGGCGCTGTGTGCGACGTCGTAGTAGGCCGCCGGCGGTTGCTCGCCGAGAAAGGCAGCGAGGCTGGCGGCGGCTGCCTTCAGTGCCTCTGCGCTGCGCGCGGAGAGCAGCAGCGGCGGCAGAGTGGCGGCAACCGCCGCTGGCTGCGGACGGGGGCGCCGCCGCGGCGGGCTCTCGATGATGAGGTGGGCGTTCGAGCCACCGAAGCCGAAAGAGTTGACGCCGATCGTCAGCTTGCCCGTCTTTGGCAGGGAGCGCTTGCTGGTGACCAGATCGATGTTCCAGTCGCTGGCAAGGATGTGCGGATTGACCCGGCTGACGCCGATCGTCGCCGGTATCACGCGGTGTTCGAGGCAGTGCAGGGCCTTGAGAAGGCCAGCGACGCCGGAGGCCGTTTCGAGATGCCCGAGGTTGCTCTTGACCGAGCCGATCGGCAACGGCCGGCTGGCCGGCCGACGCTTGCCGAGGGCGTTGCCGATGGCCAGCGTTTCGATCGGGTCGCCGACGGCGGTGCCGGTGCCATGCGCCTCGAGGTAGTCGATCGTCGCCGGATCGATGCCGGCTTCCGCGTAGACTTCCTCGAGCAAGGCCGCCTGCACTTCGGCGCTGGGGACGGTCAGTCCGGACTTGCGGCCATCGGTGTTGACCGCTGAACCGGCGATGACCGCCAGGATCGGGTCGCCGTCGGCGAGCGCTTGGTCATACTCCTTGAGAAGGAAGACGCCGCCACCTTCCGAGCGGACGTAACCGTCGGCCGCGGCGTCGAAGACCTGGCAGCGCCCGCGTGGCGACAGCATCGATGCCTTGGCGAAGCCGATGAAGGGGTAAGGATGCAGGTGCAGGCTGATGCCGCCTGCCAGCGCCTGCGAGACTTCCCCGCTGGTGATCGCACGGCACGCCTGGTGCAGGGCAACGAGTGACGACGAGCAGGCGGTGTCGATCGCCATGCTCGGTCCGCGCAGGTCGAAGACGTAGGAGATCCGGTTGGCGGCGATGCTGGCGGTGTTGCCTGTCGCCATCGTCGAATCGGCGACTGCCAGGTCATCGGCCATGCGGAAAGAGTAATCGGCGCTGGCGATGCCGATGAAGACGCCGCAGCGACTGCCGCGCAGCCGCGACGGCCGGGTGCCGGAGTTCTCCAGCGCTTCCCAGCTCATCTCGAGCAGCAGCCGCTGCTGCGGATCCATCAGCGCCGCTTCGCGTGGCGAGATGCCGAAGAAGGCGGCGTCGAAGGAGGTCACGTCACCTATCGATCCGGCGGCGAAGGTGTAGCTCGTTCCCGGATGGTCCTTGCGCGGGTGCAGGAAGGCCGCCAATGCCCAGCGCTGCGGATCGACCGTGCCCACCAGGTCGCGGCCGTCCAGCAGGTCCTGCCAATAGGTCTCGGGACTCGTCCCCGGCATGCGGAAGGAATAGCCGGTGATGGCGATTCGCCCTCTCATCTGACTGTGATCTCCACTCTGGATTGGATTGGGTGCACCATTGTACGACCGCCTGCCACGGGCAACGGGCGTTGCTGGCAGAAGGATCAGGAGCGTGGCCTGGTGTAAGGCTCGAAGGCTTCGCCGCGCATCCGGTAGCCGGCGACGCCCATTCCCGTATCGGTGCGGTCGAGCCCGAGCGTGCCGCTGACCCACATCGCATCCATGGTGCGCATGTTGCCGACCGGCTTCTCGGCGACGACATGAATGATCTGGTTGGCCGGTGGCGGTGGCACGTGGATGCAGGCACCGAAGTAGGGCACCAGCAGGAACTCGGTGACCTGCTCGCCGCGACGCTCGAGCGGCACGACGAAGCCGGCGATGCGTACCTTCTGCCCGTTCATCGCCTTCTCCGCCGGCGCCTGGTCCCACAGCCGTCGTGCGTTCTCCAGTGCCTCCTGGGCTTTCGGGTCGCTGTCCTGCAGTCGGGCGAGGTCGAGACCCTTGAAGGCGGCCATGGGCTCCCAGCCCTTGGGCACCAGATCGTCCCAGCCGATCAGGCGGTAGCCCTGCGAAGCCTTCCTGTCTTCCGGCAGGCGCTCGCCAACGCGGTAATCTGCCCGGTTTCCTTCCCTGCCTTGCGCCTCGGCGAGTGGTGGCGGCGACAGCAGTGCAGCCAGGACGAGACAGATGGCAATGGGCAGTGGCATTCGTGGTTCTTTCCGTTTCGCGCCCGGACGCCCCGGCTGCAGTGGTGGCTGCGCCGGCGACACGGACGCCTGGGCGCAGCGATGACGGCAGCGGGGCGCCGAGTATGCGTCTACCTGACCGTTTCGACCATCACGATCGGCTCGTCCGCGATGACGACCGTGGGCCGGCGCCGCCGTATCGGGCGCGGTGGCGCACTGTCCTCTGCCGGTGCCGTCGGCGTCGTTTCCAGCGCAGCGGGGTGTCTGGTTTCCACCATGATCAGGCCGCTGTTCTCGAGTGCTTGCTGGATGTCGACTGGCGCAGCGCTGCCGGTGGCTGCCACGTCGGGCGCGACGGCCGCCGCAGCAGGCTCTTCTCGTGGTGCGGCGGTTGGCGACTCGGGGTCGAACGCGGAAACCGGCTGCAGCGGGGAGTCAGGCAGTGGCTCGGCGACGGCGGCTGCGACCGTGATCGGCAGCGGCTCGGCGACGGCTCCCGCCGCCTGGGTTTCCTGGCTGCTGGCCGGTGGGGCGAACTCGACCGCGGCTGCCGAGGCAACCGGAGGCTCAGATCCATGGTCGGCGGCAGCCACTGCTCCGCTCTGGTCGCCGACGGTCACCGCCGGCGTTGCGGCCGTCATCGTGACGTCGCCGGTGGGCGCTTGCGCTGCGGGCGGCGCGGCGCTGTCGGCGCCGGCAACTGCCGCGATGCTCGCGCCCGCAGCGTTCATCTCAACGGTTTCGGTCGGCTGGCCCTCGGTCCTTTCACCGCGTTCGCGGCGGCCACCGCGGCGGCCGCGCCGGCGGGAGGGGCTGGCGGACTCGTCGCCGTTCTGCTCCGGTGCCGGAGACGCTGCCGGCATCGCCACGGCGGGAGCGAGTGGTGCCGGGTTGCCGTCGTTGATCTGCTCCGTGGGCTGCGGCCTGCGTTCGTTGCGCTGCCGGCGTGGCTCACGGGCGGTGGTCGGTTCGCGGCCGGCGGTGCCCTCGCGCGCCTCACGTGGCTGACGCGGCTCGCGCGGTTGCTGGTTCTCGCCCCGACTGGCCGGCGAGGCTTCCTTCTGCTCGCGGCCGACCCGGGTGTCGGCAGGCTCGCGACGGTCGTCGCGGCGCGTGCCGCGCGCGGTGGTGCCAACGCTCCGGCGTGCCTCGCGCACGCTGCCGGCGACTTCCGGAGCCGCGGTGGCTGCGCGTGGTGACACGGCTTCGCTCGTCCCGGCGGGTACTTCCTTGTGCCGGAACCAGGACACGATCCGCTTCAGGAAGCGGCCGGCGGCCGTATCGGCCTTGGTGCCGTCGACGGTCGCTGCCGCCGGCTCGATGACCAGGGGGGCTGGTTGCGCCGGCGTGACGCCCCTGATCGCCGCTTCGGCTCGGGGTGCCCGGGAGTCTGCCGTGCCCGCCGTGTCGCCGCTGCCGTCCTCGGCCGGCAGGGCGACCATACGGTACGATGCCTGCTGCAGTTCCTCCTGCCCCGCCGCATCGTGGCGAACCCGCAGCACCGTGTGCTGCGGTGTTTCGAGATGGATGTTCGGAATCAGCAGGACGGTCACCTTGTGCCGCAATTCGACCGCCTGCACCTCTGTCCGCTTCTCGTTCAAGAGGAAGGTGGCGACATCGACCGGTACCTGCGCATGCACGGCGGCGGTATTGTCCTTCATCGCTTCCTCTTCGAGGATGCGCAGGATGTGCAGCGCGGCGGACTCGGTGCTGCGGATATGGCCGGTTCCCGAACAGCGTGGGCACGGAATGTAGCTGGTTTCGGCGAGCGCCGGCCGCAGGCGCTGGCGTGACAGTTCGAGCAGTCCGAAGCGGCTGATCTTGCCGGTCTGCACGCGCGCGCGATCGAAGCGCAGTGCCTCGCGGACACGGTTCTCGACCTCGCGCTGATTGCGCTGGTTCTCCATGTCGATGAAATCGATGATGATCAGGCCGCCGAGGTCGCGCAGGCGCAACTGGCGCGCCACTTCCTCGGCCGCTTCGAGGTTGGTCTTCAGCGCCGTTTCCTCGATGTCGGCGCCGCGTGTTGCCCGGCCCGAGTTCACGTCGACCGATACCAGCGCCTCGGTGTGGTCGATGACGATGGCGCCGCCCGACGGCAGGCCGACCTGGCGCGAATAGGCGGACTCGATCTGGTGCTCGATCTGGAAACGCGAGAAGAGCGGCACGTCATCGCGATAACGCTTGATGCGGTTGACCGTGCCCGGCATGACGTGCGCCATGAACTGCTGCGCCTGATCGAACACATCGTCGGTGTCGATCAGGATCTCGCCGATGTCGGGCTGGAAATAGTCGCGGATGGCACGGATGACCAGGCTGCCCTCCTGGTAGATCAGGAAGGCTCCCTGTTGCATCTGGGCTGCGTCTTCGATCGCCTTCCACAGTTGCAACAGGTAGTTGAGGTCCCACTGCAGCTCTTCGCTGCCGCGGCCGATGGCTGCCGTGCGGGCGATCAGGCTCATCCCCGGCGGCACCGGCAACTGGTCCATCACCTCGCGCAATTCGGTCCGCTCGTTACCCTCGACGCGGCGCGAGACGCCGCCGCCGCGCGGGTTGTTGGGCATCAGCACGAGGTAGCGGCCGGCGAGGCTGACGAAGGTGGTCAGGGCCGCGCCCTTGTTGCCGCGCTCGTCCTTGTCCACCTGGACGATCAGCTCCTGGCCTTCACGCAGCGCTTCCTTGATCGTCGCCCGACCGGCGTCCGCGCCGGGCTGGAAGTAGGCGCGCGAGATCTCCTTGAACGGCAGGAAACCGTGCCGCTCCGCTCCATAGTCGACAAAGGCCGCTTCCAGGCTGGGCTCGATGCGGGTGATGACCGCTTTATAAATGTTGCTCTTTTTCTGCTCCTTGTTGGCCGATTCGATGTCCAGGTCAATGAGTTTCTGACCGTCGACGATGGCGACGCGCAGCTCTTCGGCCTGCGTCGCGTTGAACAGCATTCGTTTCATTCGTGGGGCTCCCGCGCGCTGTTGTATGGGCTGCGCCTCGTGTGGGCAGCGACGGAACCGGTGTCTCCGGGACACTCGTGGGGCTCGTCGGCAATGGAAGCAGCGATACCATCCTTCGCACCCGCATACTGTTCGGGCGTTGATGACCTGGAGGGTTTCGGGATGTTGCCAGGGCGATTCCGCAGATGCCAGGCGCGCGCAGTTCAAGTAGTATCGCTACTTTGTGGTGAGCGAACTTAACCAGATGATCGGCGTCCAGCGAGAGTTGCGCAGCAGGGCGCCGAGGGGTCAGGTGTTGCATGCCGGGAAGCGTTTCGCAGGGGCCTCGAAGTCGGCATTGCCCAACGGCCGCACGGCTCGATTCCTCCTGCAACCGACGACGCGAATCAACTGAAGTATATTCAAAATGGCCCAAGTTGGCAAAAACTGCGTCAGCCAGCAGCTTATCGGCGAGAACGAGCACGGGCAGCGGGTCGACAACCTGCTGCTGAAGCTGTGCAAGGGGGTGCCGAAGAGCCACGTCTACCGGATCGTCCGCAGTGGCCAGGTGCGGGTCAACGGCCGCCGGGTGGACGTCTCGCATCGCCTGCAGAATGGCGACCTGCTGCGCATTCCGCCACTGCGCATCGGCGGCGGCGACGCGGTAGTGGTGGACGCTGAACGCCGGCTGCACTTGCCCGTCGTCTATGAGGACGAGGCACTGCTGGTGGTCGACAAGCCGGCGGGTGTCGCGGTGCATGGCGGCAGCGGCGAGAGCTTCGGGGTGATCGAGGCGCTGCGGCAGCAGCGGCCGCAGGCGAGGTTCCTCGAACTGGCGCACCGGCTCGATCGCGAAACCTCGGGGATCCTCCTCGTCGGCAAGAAGCGTTCGACCTTGCTCGCCCTGCACGAGATGTTCCGTGCTGGTGCCGCTGGCAGTACCGGGCGGGGTGCGGACAAGCGCTACCTGGTGCTGGTCGCCGGCCGCTGGATGGAGCCGCTGCGCCATGTCCGGCTGCCGTTGTTGAAGTACCTGCTGGATTCGGGGGAACGGCGCGTGCGGGTGGCCGAGCAGGGCAAGGCAGCGCACACGATCTTCCGCCTGCTGGCCCGCTGGCAGCGCTTCAGCCTGCTCGAAGCGGAACTGCGGACCGGGCGCACGCACCAGATCCGCGTCCATCTCGCTCATCTCGGCCACCCGGTGGCGGGTGACGAGAAGTATGGGGACTTTGCGCTGAATCGGGTGTTGGCGAGGGAAGGATTGAAGCGGATGTTCCTGCACGCCTCGCAGATGCGCCTGCCGCACCCGCTGGCCGGCGGTGAACTGCGGCTCGAGGCGGCGCTACCGCCGGCTCTGGCGGGGTTTCTGCAGGCCGTCGCGGCGCGCGAGAGGCAGGAGCATGGCGAAAAGATTTGAGCTGCTGGTCTTCGATTGGGATGGCACGCTGCTCGACTCGGCGGCGGCCATCGTCGAGGCCATCACGGCTGCCTGTGGCGATCTCGGGTTGCCGCCACCACCGGCGGAACGCGCGCGGCACGTCATCGGGATGGGCTTGCACGAAGCGCTGCGACATGCCCTGCCGGAACTGCCGGAGAGCCGCTACCCGCAACTCGTTGAGCGCTACCGACATCACTATCTGGCGCGCGATCACGAACTGCAGTTGTTCGCCGGCGTCGCCGAGCTGATCGCCGAGCTGTCGGCGGGGGGCTTCCTGCTCGCCGTCGCCACGGGCAAGAGCCGCCTGGGTCTAGACCGCGCCCTGCGGCACAGCGGCCTCGGTCCCTTTTTCCATGCTTCGCGATGTGCCGATGAGTGCTTTTCCAAGCCGCATCCGCAGATGCTCGAGGAACTGCTCGACGAACTGGCCGTCGCTGGCGAGCGGGCACTGATGATCGGCGATACGACACACGACCTGCAGATGGCACGCAACGCCGGTGTGGCGGCTCTGGCTGTTGCCTACGGCGCGCACCCGGTGGCGGCACTCGACGCCATGCAGCCGCTGGCGTGCGTGCAGGAACTCGCGGAACTGACGGCATGGCTGCGGACCCACGCCTGATCTGCCCCGCCGCCGAACTGCTCGATGGTGGTCGCGGCGTCCGCTTCACCATCGAGCGGCAGGGGGTGGTGGAACCGGCTTTCGCCATTCGTTTCGGCGGCCGTGTGCGTGCCTATGTCAATCGCTGCGGGCATGTGCCGGTCGAACTCGACTGGCAGCACAACGAGTTCTTCGACGATTCCAAGCTATACTTGATCTGCGCGACACACGGCGCGCTCTACTCGCCGGCGGATGGCCGCTGTCTCGGTGGTCGCTGCAATGGACGCGGGCTGACGCCGGTGGACGTCGAAGAACGTGATGACGCCGTCTATCTGACCGCAAGCGAGAACGAGCCTTGACTACGCCTGAAGAACCACCCTGGGAACGGCAGTTGCTGGAGAAGGTTGCCTTTGCGACGCTGCGCGAGCAGCGCGCCAGGCGTCGCTGGGGCATCTTCTTCAAGCTCGCCGGACTGGCCTACCTGATCGCACTGCCCGCGCTGCTGATGGACTGGGGCGATTCCGAGCAGCTTGCCGACCGCCGGCACACGGCGGTCATCCACCTGCGGGGCACCATCGAGGCGCAGGGTGAGGCCAGCGCGCAGAACCTCAACGATGCGCTGGAAGCAGCCTTCGCCGACAAGCGCACCGCTGGCGTCATCCTGCGCGTGAACAGTCCCGGTGGCAGCCCGGTGCAGGCGGGCATCGTGCACGACGAGATCCTGCGCCTGCGCACGGCGCATCCGCAGATCCCGCTGTACGCGGTGGTCGAGGACGTCTGCGCCTCGGGCGGCTACTACGTTGCCGTCGCCGCTGACAAGATCTTCGTGGACAAGGCGAGCATCGTCGGTTCGATCGGCGTCCTGATGGACGCCTTCGGTTTCACCGGCACGATGGAAAAGCTCGGCATCGAACGGCGTCTGCTGACTGCCGGCGAGAACAAGGGCTTCCTCGATCCGTTCTCGCCGCAGGACCTGAAACAGAAGGAGCATGCACAGGTGCTGCTGCGCGAGATTCACCAGCAGTTCATCGAGGTCGTCCGGCGCGGGCGTGGCGATCGCCTGAAGGAGACGCCGGAACTCTTCTCCGGCCTGATGTGGACCGGCAGCCAGAGCGTCAGCCTCGGCCTGGCAGACGGTCTCGGCACTGTCGGCTCGGTGGCGCGCGATGTCATCAAGGCAGACCGGCTGGTCGAATACACGGTCAGGGACAATCTTGCCGAGCGCCTCGCCCGCCGGCTGCGGGCGGGCACGAGCGATGCGGCGCTCGGTTCGATGTTCGACTTCGCCCGTCCGCTGCTGCGCTGAGAGGCTGTACCGCAGGCGTCAGCGGCGGGCCGGACTGCCGGACCGGGCGAGTGATGCCGCGGCAACGCAGGGTAGCCGGGGGTGGCGGCGCCCGCTCAGGCGTGCAGGAGGAAGACCGTTGGCCGACGATCGAGATCGGGTAGCGATCGTTGCCGCCACTCGGCGACGGTGCGGGTGCAGATCAGTTCGCCTGCCGTCGTCAGGTCTCTGGCGATGCAAACGCGTGTCGCCGGCGCGCAGACGCCGATCAGCGACGCCAGAAACTGGCGGTTGCGGTACGGCGTTTCGATGAAAATCTGCGTGCGCCGTTGCTGCCGCGATTCCTTCTCCAGTTCGCGCAGGCGCCGCTCGCGAGCAGCCGCTTCGCTGGGCAGATAGCCGTGGAAGGCGAAACTCTGGCCACTCAGTCCGGACGCCATCAGGGCGAGGAGGATCGACGATGGGCCGACCAGTGGCACCACCTCGATACCCAGGTCATGAGCCAGGGCAACCAGGTCGGCGCCCGGGTCGGCGATCGCCGGGCAACCGGCTTCGGAGATCAGGCCAAGGTCGTTCCCGGCCAGTGCCGGTGCGAGCAGTTCCGCCAGCGCTGCCGGCGGCGTGTGCTGGTTGAGTTCGGCGATCCGGAGTTGCTGCAGCGGCGCGGCGGTCGGCAGTGCCTTGAGGAAGATCCGGGCCGTCCTGGCGTTCTCGGCGACGAAGCAGCTCAGCCGGCGGGCATGCTCGAGCACCGCCAGCGGCAGGACCGAGCCGTGGGCGGTCTGCCCAAGGGGCACCGGGATCAGGTAGAGCCGGCCCGCCTTCATCCGGCCGCCGGCACGGCTGCGGTCATGGTTGCAGCGGCGAAACGTTTTCGCGGCGCAGCAGGTCGCAGAGGGCGATCAGCGGCAGGCCGATGAGCGCGTTCGGGTCGGGGCCGTCGATGCGCGCGATCAGGGCAATGCCGAGGCCCTCCGAGCGGGCGCTGCCGGCACAGTTGTAGGGTTGCTCGAGCTGCAGGTACCGCTCGATCTCGGCATCGCTCAGGTCGCGGAAGGTGACCAGAGTCGGTACGCCGCGGCAATGCGCCCGCCCGCTCGGCGCGTGCAGCAGGCAGATGCCGGTGAAGAAGTTGACCTGTCGGCCACGCATCGCCTGCAACTGGCGAACGGCATTCGGGTGCGTCAGCGGTTTGCCGAAAACCAGTCCGTCGAGGCAGGCGACCTGATCGCTGCCGATGATCAACGCGTCTGGGTGTGTGGCCGCGACCGCACGCGCCTTGGCCTGCGAAAGGCGCAGCGCGGCATCCTCGGGTGATTCGTCGGGCAGCATCGTTTCATCGACCGCCGGGTTCGCCGTGGCGAAGGGCAGCCCCAGGCGCGCCAGCAGCTGACGACGGTAGGGCGAGGTCGAGGCAAGGATCAGCGGTGGTGGATTCATCGGGCGGCCTGTCACTGCGCGCCGGCACCGCATCGGACCAGGAGATGGCATCGACTGGCTGTTCGGCCGGTGCGCCGCTTTGACTTCAAAAGCCGAAGATAATATCATGCGCGCCTTATGTCGCGACCCGTTGTCATCGACAGTCAGGAGTTTGGCCGTGAAGAGGGCTCGCTGCAGGGCGAAGTGCCCGTTGCGACGCTGGCCCGCCTGCACGATCTGCTGACCGATACCGCTGGCAGCCTGCGCTTTCGCATCGACGGCAGGCGTGCAGCGGGTGGGCGTTCGCAGTTGCTGTTGGTGGTCGATGGCGTGCTCTCGCTGCTCTGCCAGCGCTGTCTCGATGCCTACGAGTACCCGCTGCATCTGCGCAGTCTGCTGGAGTTCATCGGCAGTGACGAGGATTTGACGCAGGAGGAACTGGAGGACGATGCGAGGGATTTCCTGCCGCATCAGGAGGCCCTTGACGTCAGCGTCCTGATCGAGGACGAGGTCCTCCTGGCGTTGCCGACTGCGCCGCGGCACGAGGAATCCGCGCTGCCGGGCAGCGGGGCGGCGCCGGCAAGGGTGTCGCCGTTTTCGGTATTGGCCGGGCTGCGAGGCAAGGTCGATTGAGTCTCAATTTGGGAGTTTGTCATGGCTGTTCAACAGAACAAGAAGTCCCCGTCGAAGCGCGGCATGCATCGTGCGCACGATTCACTGCCCGGCCTGCCGTTGGCGACCGAGCCGACGACCGGCGAGGTGCACCTGCGGCATCACATCAGCCCGAGTGGTTTCTATCGCGGCCGCAAGGTGACCAAAGGCTCGGCCGAGTGATCCAGCCGCATCGCTTCGGCAGTGGGGCGTTGCCTTGACTGACTCGCAGCGGTCCGCAGGCGAATGACGATAACCGTCGCCGTCGACTGCATGGGTGGCGACCACGGTCCGCAGGTGACTGTGCCTGCAGCGCTCGATTTCGTCCGCGAGCACGCCGACGTGCGCGTGATCCTGGTCGGCCTGGCGGAAGGCATCAAGCCCTTTCTCGGCGATGCCGCGGTCGGGCGGATTGCCGTGCGGCATGCCACCGAGGTCGTCAGCATGAACGAGTCGCCGTCGCTGGCGCTGCGCAGCAAGAAGGACTCGTCGATGCGCGTGGCGATCAACCTGGTCAAACAGGGGGAAGCCGATGCCTGCGTCTCCGCGGGCAACACCGGTGCGCTGATGGCGATGTCGCGCTTCGTCCTGAAGATGCTGCCGGGGATCGAGCGGCCGGCGATCTGCGCCGTGTTGCCGACGCTGAGCGGCCACACGCATGTGCTGGACCTCGGCGCCAACGTCGATTGCAGCCCCGAGCACCTGCTGCAGTTCGGCATCATGGGCGCCTCGCTGGTTGCCGCGGTCGAGCATCGGGAGCGACCGACCGTCGGTATCCTGAACATCGGTCAGGAGGAGATCAAGGGCAACGATGCCGTCAAGCGCGCGGCCGACCTGCTCGCCGATTCGGGGCTCAACTTCATCGGCAACGTCGAGGGCGACGGCGTTTACAAGGGTGCTGCCGACGTCGTCGTCTGTGACGGTTTCGTTGGCAACGTGGCGCTGAAGGCGTCGGAGGGGCTGGCGCAGCTGCTGGCGACCTTCCTTCGGCAGGAGTTTCGCCGCAGCCTGCTGACCCGCCTGCTGGCCCTGCTCGCCCTGCCGGTGCTGCAGCGTTTCAAGAAGCGGGTGGACCACCGACAATACAATGGCGCCACGCTGCTCGGTCTGCGCGGCATCGTCGTCAAGAGCCACGGTTCGGCCGATGCGCTGGCCTTCGGTTGTGCGCTGAGGCGGGCGGCGGACGAGGCCAGGAATGGCGTCCTTGCCCGCATCAGCGAGCGGATGGCGCAACAACAACCACTCCAGGAGACCGCATAGCATGTTCTCCCGCATCACAGGGGTTGGCAGCTTCCTGCCGGGGCCGCCCGTCAGCAACGACGATCTCGCGCGCCGCGGAATCGAAACCAACGATGACTGGATCGCCAGCCGCACCGGGATTCGCTTCCGCCACCTGGCGGAAGAGGGCCAGACCGCCAGCGACCTGGGCTGCGCGGCGAGCCAGCGGGCGCTGCAGGCAGCCGGGGTGACGGCGGCCGACATCGACCTGATCATCGTCGCCACATCGACCCCGGATTTCATCTTTCCGAGCACCGCCTGCCTGTTGCAGTGCAAGCTCGGCAACCGGACGGCGACGGCCTTCGACGTCCAGGCCGTGTGCAGCGGTTTCGTCTATGCGCTGACCATTGCCGAGAAGTTCATCCGCTCCGGCAGCCACCGGCGGGCGCTGGTCGTCGGTGCCGAGGTCTTTTCGCGCATCCTCGACTGGTCCGACCGGGGCACCTGCGTGCTGTTTGGCGATGGCGCCGGTGCCGTCGTCCTCGAGGCCGCCGAGCAGCCGGGGATCCTGGCCACCGCGCTGCACGCCGACGGGGCCCATCACGACATCCTGTCGGTCCCCGGCAGCATCTGCCGCGGACAGGTCGTCGGTGATCCCTTCCTGCGCATGGACGGGCAGGCGGTGTTCAAGTTCGCCGTCCGCGTCCTTGCCGAAGTCGCCGAGGAGTGCTGTGCGGCAGCCGGGCTGCCGGTTACCGACGTCGACTGGCTGATCCCGCACCAGGCCAACGTGCGCATCCTCGAGGCGACGGCGAGAAGGATGAAGATGTCGATGGACAAGGTGATCGTCACCGTCGACCGGCATGGCAACACATCGGCCGCGTCGGTGCCGTTGGCTCTCGATGAGGGCCTGCGCGACGGGCGCATCCGCAGTGGCCAGCGGCTGATGCTCGAGGGCGTCGGCGGCGGTTTCACCTGGGGCGCGGTGTTGTTGCAGCTATGAACCGGGGATAGGGGGATTCGGCATGGCGTTCGCATTGGTATTTCCGGGGCAGGGATCGCAGTCGGTCGGCATGATGGCCGCCTATGGCGACTCGGCGGTCGTCCGTGAAACGTTTGACGAGGCATCGAACGCCCTCGGCGAGGATCTCTGGAGCCTGCTGGCTGCCGGGCCCGCCGAGCTTCTGGCGCAGACGGTCAACACGCAGCCGCTGATGCTGACCGCCGGTGTAGCCGTCTATCGCCTCTGGCTTGACCGGGGAGGGCGGCTGCCGGCGGCGGTGGCAGGGCACAGCCTTGGCGAGTATTCGGCTCTCGTTGCCGCCGGCGTGATCGCCTTTGCCGATGCCGTGCCGCTGGTCCGGCTGCGCGCGGCGGCGATGCAGGAGGCCGTCCCGCCGGGAGCCGGGGCGATGGCGGCGGTCCTCGGGCTCGACGACGGGAAGATCGTCGAAGCCTGCCGACAGGCGGCGGCCGCGGCTGGTGCCGGTGAGGTGGTCGAGCCGGTGAATTTCAACGGGCCCGGGCAGACGGTCGTTGCCGGCAGCAAGGCGGCCGTCGAACGCGCCTGCGAGGTGGTCAAGACCATGGGCGCGAAGCGCGCCGTCCTGCTGCCGGTTTCGGCGCCGTTCCATTCCTCGCTGATGCGGCCGGCGGCTGACCGGCTGGCGACCCGCCTCGCCGAGATCAGCCTGCAGCCGCCGCGGCTGCCGGTGATCAACAACGTCGACGTCGCCATCGAAGACGATCCGCAGCGGATCAGGGAGGCTCTGGTGCGCCAGGCGCATTCGCCGGTGCGCTGGGTCGAGACGATTCGCCGGATGGCGGCGATGGGGATCACGATCGTCGCCGAATGCGGTCCGGGCAAGGTGCTTGCCGGCCTGACCAAGCGCTGCGCGGACGGCGTGGCGAGTGTCGCACTGGCCGATCTGGCGTCGCTGGAAGGCGCTCTCGGCAGTCTGGAGTAGACAGCATGCTCGACGGACAGATTGCGCTCGTCACTGGCGCCTCGCGTGGCATCGGCCGCGCCATCGCCTGGCACCTCGCGCGGCTCGGCGCGACGGTCGTCGGTACCGCCACCAGCGCCGAGGGCGCGGCGGCGATCTCCGCCTTTCTCGCCGACGCGGGTGGCAAGGGGGAGGGCAGGGTTCTCGAGGTGCGCGATGCGGCGCAGATCGATGCCTTGATCAGCTACCTCGAGAAGAACCATGGCGCGCCATCGGTGCTGGTGAACAACGCCGGCATCACGCGCGACAATCTGGCGATGCGGCTGAAGGACGACGACTGGGATTGTGTCGTCGATACCGATCTCAAGGCGGTGTTCCGCCTGTCACGGGCGGTCATCCGCGGCATGATGAAAGCCCGCTACGGGCGCATCATCAACGTCACTTCGGTGGTCGGCCACGCCGGCAATCCGGGGCAGGCCAACTACTGTGCCGCCAAGGCCGGGGTGGGCGGCATGAGCCGGGCACTGGCGCGGGAACTCGGCAGCCGCAACATCACGGTCAACTGCGTGGCACCGGGCTTCATCGATACCGACATGACGCGGGCGCTCGACGGGAAGCAGAAGGAGGCCCTGCTTGCCGGGATTCCACTCGGGCGCCTGGGAGCGCCGGAGGACGTGGCGGCGGCGGTCGCCTTTCTGGCTTCGGCAGGTGCGGCCTACGTCACCGGCACGACGATCCACGTCAATGGCGGCATGTTCATGGACTGATCACCGGCGTTGCCGGCGCCGCCGCCCGTCGCCTGCAATCGTTGGTAAGTTTCGGTCAGTTTGTTAGAATGTCGCGCTTTTTCCTGTTTGAACCTTGTGAAGGAATCCTCTAGATGGAAAATATCGAGCAGCGTGTCAAGAAAATCGTCGCCGAGCAACTCGGGGTCAACGAAGCGGACATCAAGAACGAATCCTCGTTCGTTGACGATCTGGGTGCCGATTCGCTTGACACGGTGGAACTGGTGATGGCGCTGGAGGAAGAGTTCGAGTGCGAGATCCCGGATGACGAGGCCGAGAAGATCACGACGGTGCAGCAGGCCATCGACTACGTGACTGCCCACAAGAAGTAAGCACCCGCCCAGCCCCCGTGCGGTCGGCCGATGGTACGGCCCTGGCTGGCGGGGAGTGAGCGGCAGCCGGGGTCATCCCGTCGCCGCACGTTCTGATCGTCGGAGTTCAAGGTGGCACGTCGCAGAGTCGTCGTTACTGGCCTCGGAATCGTCTCGCCAGTCGGAAATACCGTTGCCGAAGCCTGGCAGAATGTGGTTGCTGGTCGTTCGGGAATAGACCGCATTGCCCGTTTCGATGCCTCAGCCTTCCCGGTTCAGATCGCCGGCGAGGTCCGTGGCTTCGACATCGGCCAGTACCTGCCGGTGAAGGACGCGCGGCGGATGGATGTCTTCATCCATTACGGCATGGCGGCCGGCATCCAGGCCGTTCGCGATGCCGGACTCGAGGGCGCCGAGGTGGTGCCCGAACGGGTGGGGGTGTCGATCGGATCGGGAATCGGCGGGCTGCCGGTCATCGAAAGGACCTGCGAGGATTTCGTCGCCGGCGGCGTGCGCAAGATATCGCCGTTCTTCGTTCCCGGTTCGATCATCAACATGATTTCCGGCAACCTGTCGATCCTCTACGGCTACAAGGGGCCGAACCTGTCGCTGGTGAGTGCCTGTGCCACCGGCACGCACAGCATCGGTGACGCCGGCCGCCTGATCGAGCATGGTGATGCAGACATCATGATCGCCGGGGGTGCCGAGGGCTGCGTGTCGCACATCGGCCTCGGCGGCTTCTGCGCGCCGCGGGCTTTGTCGACGCGCAACGATGATCCGCAGACCGCCAGCCGTCCGTGGGATCGCGATCGCGATGGTTTCGTCCTTGCCGAGGGCGCCGGCGTCGTCGTCCTCGAGGAGTACGAGCACGCCCGGGCGCGCGGTGCGCGCATCTACTGCGAACTCGTCGGCTTCGGCATGAGCGCTGACGCGTTCCACATGACCGCACCCTGCGAGGACGGCGAAGGAGCGGCGCGCTGCATGCTCAACGCGCTGCGCAGCGCTGGCCTCAACGTCGACCAGGTGCAATACATCAATGCCCACGGCACGTCGACACCGCTCGGCGACAAGGCCGAGACGACGGCGGTCAAGCGCGCCTTCGGCGAGCACGCGCACCGGCTGGTGGTCAATTCGACGAAATCGATGACCGGTCATCTCCTTGGCGCGGCCGGTGGCATCGAGGCGTTGTTCACCGTGCTGGCGATCCATCACCAGATCTCGCCGCCGACGATCAACATCTTCAGCCAGGATGAGTCCTGCGACCTCGACTACTGTGCCAACGAAGCACGGCAACTGGCCATCGATGTCGGCATTTCCAATTCCTTTGGTTTCGGCGGGACCAACGCCACTGTCGTCTTCCGGCGCGTCTAGCGCGCTCGCCGAGCCGCAGCTGCCCGGCGAGGCGCGGCAGTGGCCGCTCGCTCTGGAACTGCGCCGTTCGCGGCTGCTGGCCGGGACGACGACTGTGCTGCATCTGCTGGCGGCGGGCAGCATCTGGCTGCTGCCCTGGTCTTCGGTCGCACGCAGCCTCCTGCTCTTGCCAATAGCAATCTCGGCTTATACCTGCCTGCGGCCTGGCCCCTTCAACGGAGTTCGTCTCGGCGCTCACGGCGAC
Source organism: Accumulibacter sp. (assembly GCF_023806635.1). GTDB lineage: Bacteria > Pseudomonadota > Gammaproteobacteria > Burkholderiales > Rhodocyclaceae > Accumulibacter. The sequence continues at coordinate 80,585 of NZ_JAMTDQ010000041.1, read as the reverse complement.
CTCGCGCTGCGCCACGCGTCCGGTTCCATCGTCGCCTGCCAAGTGCAGCCGGAAACGACCGTCTTCGGACGCCTCGTCGTCCTGCGCGTGCGCGACGATCAGGCGCGACGACGCAGCCTCACGCTGTTGCCCGACAGTCTGCCAACCGAGCAGTTCCGCCTCCTGCGGTTGTGGCTGCGCTGGCGGACCGATCCTGCTGCCTTGCCGGCAACCGACCTGCGAGGAAGGAGCCGTGAAGGCGCAGTGACTCGGCGGTGAGCGCGCGGGTCAAGGCGCGCGATCGCCTGCAGCGTGGCGCTTGATGACGGTATTCACTGCCCGCGGCAGCGTTTCCGGGTAGTTTCGGCTGAAATGAAGGCCACGGCTCTCGTGCCGGCGCAGGGCGCAGCGGACGATGAGTTCGGCGGTGACGACCAGGTTGCGCAGTTCGATGAGGTCGTGGCTGACCCGGAAATGCGAGTAGAAGTCGTCGATCTCGCGGCGCAGCAGGCGGATGCGGTTCTGCGCACGCTGCAGTCGCTTGGTCGTGCGGACGATGCCGACGTAGTCCCACATGAAACGGCGTAGTTCCTCCCAGTTGTGCGCAATGACGATTTCCTCGTCTGGGTCGCTGACGCGGCTGGCATCCCATTCCGGCAGTGCCGGCAGCTCGCCGGCGGGTTGGCGGAGAATGTCGTCGGCCGCCGCTTCGGCAAAGACGAGGCACTCGAGGAGCGAGTTGCTGGCCAGCCTGTTGGCCCCGTGCAGGCCAGTGCAGGAGGCCTCGCCGGCGACGTAGAGGCCAGCGATGTTGGTCCGGGCGCGCAGGTCGCTGACGACTCCGCCGCAGGTATAGTGTGCCGCCGGAACGACCGGTATCGGCGCACGGGTGATGTCGATGCCGAGGTCGAGGCAGCGCGCGAGGATGTTCGGGAAGTGTTCGGCGAGGAACGCCGCCGGTTTGTGCGAGATGTCGAGATAGACGCAGTCGAGTCCGCGCTTCTTCATCTCGAAGTCGATCGCCCGTGCCACCACGTCGCGCGGTGCCAGTTCGCCGCGCGCATCGTGCCGCGGCATGAAACGGCTGCCGTCGGGCAGCAGCAGTCTGCCTCCTTCACCGCGTACCGCTTCCGATATCAGGAAGGACTTGGCCTGCGGGTGGTAGAGGCAGGTCGGGTGGAACTGGATGAACTCCATGTTGGCGACCCGGCAGCCGGCGCGCCAGGCCATCGCGATGCCGTCACCGGTCGAAGTGTCGGGGTTGGTCGTGTACAGGTAGACCTTGCCGGCGCCGCCGGCAGCGATCAGCGTGTTGCTGGCGCCTATGGTCAGCACCTCGCCGCTGCCGCTGTCCAGGACGTAGGCGCCGTGACAGCGCTGATCGGCGAGTCCGAGCTTGGCGCCGGTGATCAGGTCGATGGCGATGTGGTTCTCGAAGATGCTGATGTTCGGCTGCTGGCGAACCTTGCCGGTGAGGGTCGTCTGCACCGCCAGACCCGTCGCGTCGGCGACGTGGATGACGCGGCGAGCGCTGTGTCCGCCCTCGCGCGCGAGGTGGTAACCTCCCTCGTCGCGGGTGAAGGGAACGCCTTGGTCGATCAGCCAGTCAACCGCGCGGCGCCCGTTCTCGATCACGAAGCGTGTGGCGCGACGGTCATTCAGTCCGGCGCCGGCGGTGATCGTATCGCGTATGTGTGCTTCGAGCGAGTCGCGGTTGTCTAGGACGGCGGCGATTCCGCCCTGTGCCCAGCTCGAGGCGCTGTCCTCGAGGGCGCGCTTGCTGATCAGGGCGACCCGTCGTGTTGCCGCCAGCCGCAGCGCCGCAGCCTGGCCGGCGAGTCCACTGCCGATTATCAGAACATCGAAATGCAGCACCAATAGGGGTCTTCTCCTGCCAAATGGGCTGCAACTATAGCATGGGGCGCCGCTGCGCGAGTTCCGGGGCACGGCGGTGGCCGGCGGCCCGGATGCGCCCGCTTGCCGGCAGCGTCTGCCCCCCGGCAGGGTCTGCGGCCGGCACGGGTGGCGGCGAAGGCCGCGCCACCGGGCGGGGGAGGGTGGCGGCAGGCCCTAACCGGCCAGCGTCTGCGCCAGCTTCTGGCGGTCCTTCAGCCAGGCCGAGAACTCGCGACCGAGTTCGGCGTGCGTCTCGCCGAGGACGACGCTGGCCTGCATCAGCCCGAGCTTGCTGCCACAGTCGTAACGCCGGCCGTGATAACGGTAGGCGAGGACCTGTTCGCTGGCGAGCAGCGCGGCGATGCCGTCGGTCAGCTGGATCTCGCCGCCGGTTCCCCGTGGCTGTTCGCGGATACGGTCGAAAACGGCCGGCGTCAGCACATAGCGGCCGGCGACCGCGAGGTTCGACGGCGCGACGCTCGGGTGCGGCTTCTCGATCAGACCATCGACCTTGACCAGGTCGGATGCCAGAGGCTGTCCCTTGACGATCCCGTAGCGGTTGGTCTGGTTCCTTGGCACCTCTTGGGCGGCGAGGATGCTGCACTGGCGGCGGGCGAACAGTTCGGTCATCTGCTGCATGATCGGCGGCTCGCCAATCATCAGGTCGTCGGCCAGGAGGACGGCAAAGGGCTCGCCACGGACCAGCCGCTCGGCGCACAGCACGGCGTGTCCGAGCCCGAGAGCGCGTGGCTGGCGGACATAGACGCAATCCATGTCGTCGGGCTTGATCGAATGGACCAGCGCCATCAGATCGTCCTTGCCCGAACTGGCGAGTTCCGCCTCGAGTTCGTAGGCGGTATCGAAATGGTCCTCGATCGCCCGTTTGTTGCGGCCGGTGACGAAGATCATCTCGCGAATCCCCGCCGCGTAGGCCTCCTCGACCGCATACTGGATCAACGGCTTATCCACCACCGCCAGCATCTCCTTCGGACTGGCCTTGGTCGCCGGCAGGAAACGCGTGCCGAGACCGGCTACCGGGAAGACTGCCTTCTGCACCTTCGTCTGGACCTTCATTCGCTTCACCCTCGCTGTTCGACAGCCATGATTCTAGCCATATGCCGCGAGCGCCGATGTGACTTTTCTCCGCCGATGCGACCGAGTGTCCGGCGTTGTCCCTGGCCCTTGCCGAGTGACCGTGTTGGCCGGGTCGAGCCGGTTTCCAGCGTACCTCGCGTCGCCGTGCCCTGTCGGGGCTGCCCGTCTCAGGCGATGCGCGCGGTGGTCCAGGAGGCGCCAGCCGACACCGCCAGCAGCAGGGCGGCGAGCAGCGCCAGCGCGAGCGTCAAGTAGAGCCGCGGGCTGCTCGCACGGTCGGCGATGGCGAGGATGTGCAGGGCGCCCCAGGCGACGGCGATGCCGCCGAACAGCGGTACGCCGAGAACCTGCAACTCGATGCCGTTGAGTGCCAGCATGCGTCCCTCTCGCCATGGCACGGCGACGAACATGCCGAAGGTCCACAGCAGGGCGATGCTGCCGGCGGCGCAGAGTGCGGCGGCGCCGCGGGTGATCCATCTTTCCATTCAGGTTCCTGGCGGTTGGTGGTCGGGTTCGTCGCCAGCGGGCAGCGGCGGCTGACCATGTGGTGGCAGAGCGAAGCGGCTGCGCAATGTCTCCAGCCGCAGTTCCTGCAGGATCGCTTCGAGGCGCGCGGCGGCGTTGCCGCGCGCGGCACCGGTATGCCGGGCGATGATCAGTTCGTTCTTCAGTGAATGTTCCCAGCCGACCAGCTCGGTCACCGTCGTCTGGTAACCATGCGCCTCCAGTTGCAGGCAGCGCAGGGCGTTGGTCAGCAGGCTGCCAAACTCGCGGCTGTGCAGCGGGTGCCGCCAGATTTCCGCCAGCGGCGTCGCCGCCAGCGCCTCGCTCTTGCCGCGGCGCAGAACCGCTGCCACTTCGGCCTGGCAGCAGGGGACGAGAACGATGCCGGCGGCCTGCTTGCGCAGCGCGAAGCGGATGGCGTCGTCGGTCGCGGTGTCGCAGGCGTGCAGGGCGGTGACGAGGTCGATGCGCGCGGGCAGCAGCGGCGATTCGATCGCTTCTTCGACGCTCATCCCGAGGAAGGACATGCGCGTGAAGCCGAGCCGGCCGGCCAGGCTGCGCGCCCGCGCTGCGAGCTCCTGGCGCAGTTCGATGCCGTAGATGTGGCCGTGGTCGCGCTGCCTGAAGAAGAGGTCGTAGAGGATGAAGCCGAGGTACGACTTGCCGGCGCCGTGATCGACCACGCTCGGCCCGCCGCCGCGGCTGGTGATCTCGGCGAGCAGCGGCTCGATGAATTGATGGAGGTGGTAGACCTGCTTGAGCTTGCGCCGGCTGTCCTGGTTGAGCTTGCCGTCGCGGGTGAGGATGTGCAGTTCCTTGAGCAGTTCGATCGACTGCCCCTCTCTGATTTCCGGGATCCGCGACAAGCTCATTCCTGCGGCAGATGTTGACGAGACTCGCATTCTAGGCGATTTCGGTCGGCCGAACGGCGCCGAGCAGCGATCATCGGGATACTCGGAGCGCCAAGCGGTGGGATAATGGCGACGTTCTCCGCCAGTTTCGGATCGATGATGGCCATCCAGTGGTACCCGGGGCACATGACTGCCGCGCGCAAGAAGGCGGCCGAGGCGATGGCGTCCACCGACGTGGTCATCGAGGTCGTCGACGCCCGCCTGCCCGAAGCGAGCAGCAACCCGATGGTTCGCGAACTGCGCCTGCAGCGGCAGCGGCCCTGCCTCAAGGTGCTCAACAAGGCCGACCTCGCCGATCCCGACGTGACCCAGTCGTGGCTTGCCTGGTACCGGCGGCAGGATGGCATGCGCGCCGTGGCGCTGTCATGCCGCAAGCCCGCCGAGGTGGCGCGGCTGCCGGGACTCTGTCGGGCGTTGGCGCCACACCGCAGCGACAACACCAAGCCGCTGCGGATGATGATCATGGGCATTCCGAATGTCGGCAAGTCGACGCTGATGAACGTCCTGCTGCGCCGCAAGCTGGCGAAGGTCGGTGACGAGCCGGCGGTGACGCGCGCGCAGCAGACCGCGTCGATCGACATCGCGAACTGGCTGACCGACACGCCCGGGCTGCTCTGGCCGAAGATCGAGCACCCGAGTGACGGGTTGATGCTCGCTGCGAGCAACGCGGTCGGTCGCAACGCGATGATCGATGAGGAGGTGGCGCAGTTCCTCGCCGGGTTGCTGCTCGCCCACTACCCGCTGACCCTCGCCAGACGCTACGCGCTAGCTGCCGGGTCGCTGCCGTCTCTCGACGGCGTCGCCGTCATCGAGGCGATCGCGCGCAGGCGTGGTCTGCTCCTGCGCGGTGGCCTGGGCGATCGCGAGAAGGCGTCGCGCGTCCTGCTGCAGGACTATCGCGACGGTCTGCTCGGGCGCATCAGCCTGGAGACTCCGGCAACCCGCGGCGCCATGCTGCTGGACGAAGAGTCCGCGGTGGTGGCGGACTGAGCGGTCGCCGCGGCATGCTCGAGCGTCTCCCGCCACCGCTGGTCGGCATCATGGCCAGTCTGCTGCTCGGCCTCAACTGCCTGTTCTGGGTGCCGCTCCTGCTCCTGCTGGCGGTGCTCAAGCTGCTGCTGCCGCAGCGGGCGGTCCGCCTGCGCCTCGATCCGCTGCTCGTCCGCGTCGCCGAAGCATGGATCGCGTGCAACAGCGGCTGGATGGCGCTGACGCAGAAGACCGACTGGGACGTGGAGGGTATCGAAGGACTGCAGCGGCGCGGCTGGTACCTGGTCAACTGCAACCACCAGACCTGGGCCGACATCCTCGTCCTGCAACACCTGCTGACCGGCCGCATCCCCTTGCTGAAGTTCTTTCTCAAGCAGCAACTGGTCTGGGTGCCGGTCATGGGGCTGGCCTGGTGGGCACTCGATTTTCCCTTCATGCGCCGGCACAGCGAGGAGGTTCTCAGGGCGCACCCGGAATTGCGCGCGCGCGATCAGGAAGTGACGCGCATCGCCTGTGAGAAGTTCGCGCTGATACCGACGAGCGTAATGAACTTCTGCGAGGGCACCCGTTTCACTGCCGCCAAGCACCGGCAGCAGGGTTCTCCGTATCGCCACCTGCTGAAACCGAAGGCGGGCGGGATTGCGCTCGCCCTGAACGTGATGGGTGACCGGTTCCATGCCATTCTCGACGTCACCATCGTCTATCCCGATGGCGCGCCGGACTTCTGGCAGTTCCTCTGCGGACGCATGCGGCGCGTGCGCGTGCGCGTGCAGACGCTGCCGGTGCCACGCGATCTGGCAGCGGGAGATTACGCCGCTGACGCGGCCGTGCGCGACGCCTTTCAGCAATGGCTGCAGCACGTCTGGCGCGAGAAGGATGCGCAGATCGCGCGCCTGCTCGCTGGTTGAGCCGCTGCGCCGCGTTCTGCGGGTGCTCGTCGCTGCCGCCAGGCGCTGTCACGGCGTCTGCGCAGAAGGCTGCCAGTACAGTATCATCGCGCATTTGCGTCGCCATGAGGGCGCTGGTTGAGCGCGTCAATGCAGGTCGATATGGTATTTTCGCCGTTTCCTCGCAGCAAGCTGCAGTGCCCCCGCGTGGTCGCCGACTTCGTCGTGCGGGAGGATTTGCAGCGCCAGCTGGAAGACGCCACCAGGCTGCCCCTGACGGTGGTGGCGGCACCGCTGGGCTACGGCAAGACCTCGCTGGTGGCGCACTGGCTGGCAGACCGCGTCGGCCTCGCGGCCTGGTTGTCTCTCGACGCGGCCGATGGCGAGCCGTACGCCTTCATCCATGCTCTCGTCGCTGCCGTGCGCAGCGTGTTGCCGGATGCCTGCAGCGGGACTCTTGCCTGTTTCGCTGCCCAGTGCCTGCCGCCGCTGGCCATTCTCGTCGCCCAGCTGGGGAACGAACTCGGCGATCTCGCCGAGCCTCTGGTATTGGTCCTCGATGATCTTCATTGCGTCCACGACCGCGCCACCTACGGCCTGCTCGACCGCCTGCTGCTGCGGCCCCCGCCCCATCTGCATCTGGTGCTCATCGGTCGCAGCGATCCACCATTGTCCCTCGGTGCGTTGCGGGTGCGCGGGGCGCTGCACGAGATCGGCGTGCGTGATCTGCAGTTCAACCGCCAACAGGCAGCACAGATCATCGAGCACGCGGCGGCCGGCGAGCTCGGCAACGCCGCCGTGACGCGGCTGTACGAGCGCAGCGGCGGCTGGCCGGCCGGTGTGCGACTGGCTGCGCTGCTGCAGCGTCATCGGTGCTCCGGCGCCGATCCAGCGGCAAGCCTCGCCGGCGGTACGCCGATGGTCGGGCAGTACTTCGTCGACCAGATCCTCTCGCCTCAGCCGGAAGCGGTGCGTACCGCGCTGCTGCGGACAGCGCTCCTCGACTGCTTCTGTGCCGCGCTTTGCGATGCTCTCGCCGGCGAGGATGCGGGTGGGGATCCGCCATCGGGAACGGCCTTCCTCGACCACGTGCGCAGTGGCAGCGTCCTTGCCTCGCCGGTCGATGCGGCTGGCGAGTGGTATCGCTATCACCCGCTCCTGCGCGAATTCCTGCAGGCACGGCTGCTGACACAGGTCGGCGCGGCAGAGATGCAGCAACTGCACCGGCGGGCGGCAGCCTGGTTTGCCGCGCATGACCGGCTGGAAGACGCGATCCGCCATCAACTCGCCGGAGCCGGTGCGGCGGCTGCCGGGCAGTTGCTGGTCCACCATCGTGACACGCTGCTGCAGCACGGACAGCAGTCCCGCCTGGCCAGCTGCCTGCAGCTGTTGCCGGCGGATGCCGTCGAGACCGATGCGGAACTGCTGTCGCTGAAGGCGTGGCTGCTGTATCGCCAGGGTCGTCTCGTGGAGACGGCAGCGGTACTCGATCGCATGCAGGCGCTGCTCGAACCCTCCGCGGTCCCGTCGCAGGTTGCGGCGCCGGTGCACGGCAGCCTGCTGGCGTTGCGCAGCATGCAGGAGTACCTCGAAGGCAATGGCGACGAGGCTGCCAGTTGTGCCGGCGATGCGCTCGCCTGCCTTCCCGCCGAACGCATCGACGAACGGGTACTCGCGCAGACGGTCATCGCCGGTGCGCGCCAGCTGGCCGGTGACCTCAGCGGCGCGCGACAGGGTATCGACGAAGCGCTGGCGCAGGCGCCGGGGCCGATCGCACGCTGCCAGGTGCCCCTGCTGGCGGCGCGTTGTTGCATCGACTGGATGGCAGCCGATCTGTCGGCACTTCATCTGGTGGTGAAAACGGATCGGCGTGTCGGTGGGGCGCCGTGGGGCAGCGACGACGGCGGTCTGCGGGCCTACTTCCTCGGTCTCGTGCAGTATCAGCGCAACGAGCTTGCTCTGGCTGAACAAACGCTGCTTTCGGCGTCGACGACGGCGGTGGTGGGTTATCGCGCCGAGCTCTCGCTGCTGCTCGCTGCCGTCTGTCAGGCGCTTGGTCAGGCAGACCGGGCGAACGCGATCATCGATGCGGTTTGCCAACACCTGCAGCAGCAGGACGATCTGCATGCCCTGTACCGGGCCTACGCCTTTCGCGCCGAACTCGCCCTGCGCCAGGGACAACTGGCGATCGCGAGCGACTGGGCAAACGGCTTCGACCCGGGACCGCTGCATTTTGCCTATCATCTTGCGAACGTGTCGCATCTGACCCTCGCCAAGGTGTGGATTGCCGAGGGCAGCAACGAGAGCCGTGAGCAGGCAGCGCGGCTGTTGCAGTTGCTCGAGCGCGAACTGGCGGCGCGGCACAACATCCGTTTTCTCGTCGAGGTGCTGGCGCTGCAGTCGCTGTTGCAGCACGGCGCGGGCGACGACGCTGCGGCTGCCGACCTGCTCGGCCGTGCGGTCGCCCTGGCGCAGCCGGGCGGTTTCGTCCGCCTCTTCGTCGATCTTGGACAGGATCTCCTGCCGCCCCTCAGGCGACTGAAGCTCGACCGCAGCGACTCACGCTATCTGCAGCAGATTCTGGTGGCGTTCAACGACGACTGGCTGGCCTGCAGCGGTCGCCAGGAGCCGCGGGCCGACCTGACGCGCCGCGAGCTGAAGATCCTGAAGCTGCTTGCCGTCCGCCTGAGCAACGTCGAGATTTCCGAAGAGCTGTGCATCTCGCGGGCGACGGTCAAGCGCCATACGCAGAACATTTACCGCAAGCTGCGCGCGTCGAGCCGGCGCGAGGCGGTCGTCCGGGCAAGGACGCTGAACATTCTTCTCGACGCCTGAGGCGGTCGCCACCAACACCGTCCCGGGCGGCTGGCGCGCGACACGCCGGCGTTCGCCGCGATGCGCCGCGAGGCTCCGCAGAGCTTGCCCAAGCGGCATGTGAACGCGGGTTTCGTTGACCTTCGTCAGAAAATGGCCCGATCAGCGAAAAATGGCCCATTTCATGGCCCTTCCCGAGCCCTCTGCGCCTTGCCGCTTTTCGGCGAAATGGCATAATCGCTGGTTATGCACAGGTTCATCGACACGTTCACAGGAAGGGCGGCGGCATGCCATCGACAGCGGCGCGGGTGATTGCCGTCGTCTCGCAGAAGGGCGGGGCGGGCAAGACGACCGTCGCCATGCAGCTCGCCGGCGGCTTCCACGCCATTGGCGCATCGGTGCTGGTGGCAGACCTCGATCCGCAGGAAAGCGCGTTCCGCTGGGCCGAGTCGGTGTCGCTTCTCGATGCGGACCTGCAACTCGACGTGCGCAAGATGTCCGGCCTGGAACTGATCAAGCACGTCGGCGAGTTGCAGCAGGAAGCCGACTACGTCGTCCTCGACACGCCGCCGTCGATCTACCACCCGTCGACCCTGGCGGCGCTCGCCGTTGCCCACCTGGCGATCGTGCCGGCGGTGCCGAGCCCGACGGATCTCTGGTCCACGCTGGCAGTCGAGCGTCTGATCCTGAATCGCATGGAGCAGAGCCATCGTCTGCACGGCTGCATCCTGCCGAATCGCGTCCAGAACACGGCGCTGGCGAGTGATGTGCTCGAACTGCTGCACGAGTTCACCCTGCCGATCCTCGATGCAATGCTCTGTCAGCGCAACGCCTACGCGCAGAGCGCGGTCATCGGCGCGTCGGTGTTCCAGCTCGGTTCCGGCGCCGACGCAGCGCAGAAGGAAGTACGCAAGCTGGTCAACGCAGTTGTTCAACAATTGGGAGAGCATTGATGACGACATCCTCGAGTGGCGACACTGACAACAAGACGGCCTTGCGCGCCAGCCTGAAGAAGGAGGACGCGTCGCTCGCCGAGCGTCTGGTGGCGACTGAGGTACCGTTGCTCCCCGATCCGGCACCGCTGCCGAAACCGGTGGCTGCTTCAGCCGCGCCCGGCGCGACGCCGCCCCAGGCGCAGCCGGTGGGCAAGGCCGCTGCGCGAGCGACGGTGAAAACGGCCAAGGAGAAGACGGCCAAGGAGAAGACGGCCAAGGAGAAGACGGCCAGGGCGGCGGCCGCTGCGGCGAAGACAGGCAAGGCTGCGGCGAAGGAAATGGCCGGGTCCGCCGCCGGCAAGCCGGCAGATGCGAAGCCCGCCAGGGCACGGAAGGCGCCGGCGGCGAAGCCCGTTGCGGCGGCGAAGTCCGCCAAGCCCGAGAAGCGCACGCTCGCGGCGAAGGGCGCGGTCGTACCGGAGCCGGCGGCGCCCGCCGTAGCGCCGGTCGCTCCGCCACCGCTGACTTCCGCCGTCGCGGGGTCGAAGGCGAAGGAGGCGAAGCAGGATGCCGCCGCTGCCCGCCCAGGCAAGGCGAAGAGCGGCGTCGAGGCCGTGGTCGGTGCAGTTGGGGCGCAGGTCGCCGGCAAGGCAGCCCAGGTTGCGGCAGCGGTCGCAGAGGTCGACAAGGCTGCGCGCGAGCAACTGGCGCAGAAGGCGGCACAGGTCGAGGCGGTGGTGCAGGAGGTCGAGAAGGTCGCCAGGGACAAGCGCGACAGGCTGGTGCGCTACTCGGTCGAACTGCTGAAGAGCGAGGAGAACGCGATCGAAGCCCTGCGTGCCGAGCTGGCACAGGCCGCCGGCTGGGCGGCGAGCAAGTCGGAGATCCTGCGTGCCGGGGTGCGCCTCTTCGCCGAGCAGAAGGTCGAACAGATGAAGGAGTTGCTGGCTGCCCTGGCGGAGGCGCCGAAGAGCAAGAAGAAAGGCTGATGCCGGGCGGCGACGGGATCGTCGGCGGCGGGTTGCCGACGGCTTGATGATTACATGGAAGGGCCGGCATCGGGCCGGCGTCGTTTTTTCTGTCAAGAGGGGCTCGTGAGAGCTGTCAATCAAGGGAGGTCGTATGTTTAGCAGTCTGATGCCGCAACGCAAGGAATTCTTCGAAATGCTCGCTGCCCACTCCGAGCAGGTCGTCGCCGGAGCCAACGCCACCTTGCGCCTGATCAACAACCTCGGCGACGGCAAGACGGACCTTGCGGCCCTCGTCAAGGAGGTCAACGACCACGAGGAGACCGGTGACCAGATCAAGGCCAAGGTCATCGAGCGTCTCCACCAGTCGTTCACGACACCGATCAACCGCGATCAGATCCACTCGCTGATCGACGATCTGGATATGACGCTGAATGTCCTGCAGAGCGTTGCCAACGCCATCGGCATGTACAACATCAAGCAGTCGACGGTCGAGGCGCGCGAGCTGGCTTCGCTCAGCGCCGATGCCTGCATGCGCCTCAACCGGGCGGTCGCCGCACTGGCCGACAAGTCGCGCGGTGCCGAAACGCTCAATCTGTGCAAGGAAGTCGAGGAGATCGAGTCGAAGGCCGACAAGGTGCAGCACCGGGCGATCGCGGCGCTGTTCCAGGAAAACGCCAACGTCTGGCAGACGATGAAGATGCGCGAATTCTACTCGCTGCAGGAATCGGTCCTTGACTGCTGCCAAGAAGCGGCGAAGATGATCGAAGAAATCCTGATCGAGAATTCGTGAGAGGGCGCCGACAATGGAAGGCCTGAATATGAGCATCTGGACGCTGGGCGTACTGATTTTCGTCGCCCTCGCGTTCGACTTCATGAACGGGTTTCACGACGGAGCGAACTCGATCTCGACGATCGTCGCCACCGGCGCGCTGACCCCGAAGCAGGCGGTTCTGTTTGCCGCCTTCTTCAACTTCGCCGCCCTCTGGATCTTCCAGCTCAAGGTCGCGGCAACGATCGGCAAGGGAACCATCGATCCGCAGTTCGTCGATTACTACGTCATCTTCGGTGCCCTGATGGGCGCCTTGGCGTGGAACATCATCACCTGGTACTACGGCATCCCGTCGTCGTCGTCGCACGCGCTCGTCGGCGGCCTCGTCGGTGCGACAGTGGCCAAGGCGCAGTCCGGCGCACCGATCATCTGGGAGGGTTTCGGCAAGATACTCGCTTTCATCATCATCTCGCCGCTGGTGGGATTCCTGATTGGAGGATTCCTGATGGTGCTCGTGGCGTGGATATTCAAGAACAGGTCCCCGTACCAGGCGGCAGGCTTCTTCAAGTACGCGCAGCTTTTTGCCGCCGGCGCGTACAGCCTGGGTCACGGTGGCAACGACGCGCAGAAGACGATCGGCATCATCTGGCTGCTGATGATCACCGCCGGCATCGCGACCAAGGACGTGGCGACGCTGCCGATGTGGGTCGTCTATTCGTGCTACTTCGCGATTGCCTGGGGAACCTATCTCGGTGGGTGGCGGATCGTCAAGACGATGGGCACCAAGATCACCAAGCTCAACTCGATCAGCGGTTCATGCGCCTCGATGGGCGGCGCGATCGCACTTGGTCTGGCGACGGGGGCCGGGATCCCGGTGTCGACGACGCACACGATCACCGGCTCGATCATTGGCGTCGGTGCCGCCAACGACGTCAAGGCCGTCCGCTGGGCGATCACCGCCAACCTGCTCGTCGCCTGGGTGCTGACGATTCCCGCCTCGGGGCTGATCGCCGCGATCGCCTGGTGGATCGGGACCAAGTTCCTGTAGGCGCGCAGCGGATCGTCCGGGGCGAGGCGTGTCGGCAACGGCGCGCCTCGCCGGCCGGGCGCACGGATCACAAGCGAAGATCGTCAGCACTGTCATTCAAGGGAGTCATCGATGTTACCCAAGCGGAAAGAGTTTTTCGACCTGCTCGCGGCGCACAGCGAACGGGTTCACGCCGGAGCCAGCGCGCTGCAGCGCCTGGTCAGCAGTCTCGGGGTCAGCAGGCAGGACGTTGCCGCGCTGGTCGAAGAAATCAACATGAACGAGTCGAGTTCGGACAAGATCAAGGCCGACATGATCAACCTGCTGCACAAGGCCTTCGTCACGCCGCTCAATCGTGACCAGGTCTACCAGTTGACGCTCGATATCGACGGCATCATGAACACCGTTCAGGATGTCGCGATGGTGGTCAGCGACTATGGCATCGCCGAAGCCAGCAGGGCGTCGCACGAACTGGCGGCGATGACTGTCGATGCGTGTTCGCGCCTGACGCGCGCGCTGGCCTCCCTGAACGAAAGTTCGCGCAGCCAGGAAACGATGAAGCTGTGTGAGGAGATCGAGCGCATCGAGGAGAAATCGGTCGCCGTGATGTATCAGGCGATCAAGGCGTTGTTCGACGCCGAGGGCGACGAGGTTGCCGCCATGCGCGCGCTGCGCATGCAGGAGCTGTACGCGCGGCAGGAGAAGGTTCTGCGCGCGAGCAAGAAGGCGGCGCAGGGACTCGAGGGAATTCTTCTCCAGACCGCCTGACGCGGCGGCGGCAGGCGGCCGCGCAGGGCGCCACGCAAAGCGGCGTCGGCTTTCCATCTCGGCAAGCAAAACGCCCCGGCAGCGGGGCGTTTTGCTTTTGGCTGCTGCATGGCGATTGCCGCGGTTCCCTGTCGCCGGCTCGCCGAACTGCCTCTGGCCGCGCGGCCCGCGATCACTTGATCAGCGTCACCGGCAGGTCACTCAGATGGAGGACGCGGCTGCTCACCGATCCGAGCACGATGCTCGACACCGCGCCGAGACCACGGGTTCCCATGATGATGGCGTCGCAGCCGGTTTCGCGGGCGACGCGGGCGATCGTTTCCGCCGGCGGGCCGATCTCGACGATCGGCGTGCAGGCAATGCCGGCAGCCCTGAGGATTTGGCGGTCCGCTTGCAGGATGTCGCCGCCGTGACTTTCCTCGATCGCCTCGACTTCTTCCTTCTTCAGAACGCGGCGCACGCTCCAGGTGTCGACCTCCGGCTGGACGTTGAGCAGGACGGCTTCGAGCGCTGGGTGAACACTGGCCAGAGAGACGACGTGCCGTACGGCGCGGTGAGCGGCGGCGGAGCCGTCCACGGGGACAAGGGCCTTGCGCATGGCGAGTTCCTCCTGCGGGCGCGGCTGCGAAGAGTCGCGTTGACTAATCGGACATAAACGGGCAACTTTAGCACGAGGTCTTCCCGCGTGAGAAGGAGTTTCCCGATGGTGAGAGCGACGGGCCGTTTGTTCGATCGCCGCCGGTGGTCCGGATTCGTCCTCCTGGCGGCGCTCGCACCCGCGGCGCGCGCCGGCGACGGACCCTTGATCCTCGGAGTTCCGCTCGATTTCCTTCTCTTCGGCGCGACGCTCCTCGGCGTGGCGGTCTTTCATCATCACGTGCTCAAGGTGGCGCTGGGCGGACTCGCCGTGATCACTGGTTACAAGCTGTTGGTCACCGGTTTCAGGACCGGCGACGGGCTGCCGGGGCTGGCTGAGCACATGGCGCACGAATGGGTGCTGCTGGCCAATCTCCTGTGCCTGCTGGTCGGTTTCGCGCTCCTGGCGCGGCACTTCGAGGACAGCGGCGTGCCCGAGGTGTTGCCGCGCTTGCTGCCGGCGAACTGGTTGGGCCCTTTCGTCCTGCTGCTGATCATCTGGCTGCTGTCGGGCTTTCTCGACAACATCGCGGCGGCGCTGATCGGCGGAACGGTTGCCGCGAGCGTCTTCAAGCGACGGATTCACGTCGGCTATCTGGCGGCGATCGTCGCGGCATCGAATGCGGGCGGTGCCGGCAGCGTCATCGGCGACACCACGACGACGATGATGTGGATCGCCGGGATCAGCCCGCTCGATATCGCGCCGGCCTATCTCGCGGCGGCGTGCGCGCTGCTCGTTTTTGGCGTCCCGGCCTCGCTGCAGCAGCATCGGTACCAGTCGGTCGTCGCGGACCTGCACGCGGCGCGGCACATCGACTGGGTTCGTGTGGCGATCATCGCTTTCATGTTGCTGGCGGCCATCGCGACCAACGTCACCGTCAACGTCTTCTTCCCCGACGCGGCAGCCCATTTCCCCTTTCTCGGCGTTGCGGTCTGGGTGGCGCTGCTGCTGGCGGTGCCGCTGCGGCGACCGGAGTGGAGCCTGGTGCCGGAAGCGCTCAGGGGATCGCTGTTCCTGCTGGCGCTGGTCGTCTGCGCGTCGATGATGCCGGTCGAGAAGTTGCCGCCTGCGTCCTGGCAGACCACCCTCGGCCTCGGTTTCGTCTCGTCGGTCTTCGACAACATTCCATTGACCGCGCTGGCGCTGAAGCAGGGTGGCTACGACTGGGCCTTTCTCGCCTTCGCGGTCGGCTTTGGCGGCTCGATGCTCTGGTTCGGCTCGTCAGCCGGCGTCGCGCTTGCCAACCTCTTTCCCGAAGCCAGGTCTGCCGGCCGTTGGCTGCTGCATGGCTGGCACGTCCCGCTGGGCTATGTCGGTGGCTTCTGCGCCATGCTCTGGCTCACCGGATGGGCGCCGGAGTCGGGGCCCGCGGCGTCGCCCGGGGGCGAGCCAGCCGCTGCCGGTGAGCCTGCACGATGAGGGTCGCGCCTGTCGAAGTCGTTGGCGAGACCCTCGGCATCGGTCCGGAGGAACAGAGCTGACGCTGGACTCGCTTTGCCCGGGCCGTTCGCTGCCGCGATCGATGCCGTCGCTGTTCAACCCGCGTGCGACGCGCAGCCGGAGTGGCGCGCGGCAGGCCGTCAAGCGCGTCTCCCGCATGCTTGCCAGGAACTCCCGGTCCCAGCAGACCAAGTCTTTGAGCGGAAAGCCATTCCCGAGCGGGGCGACGGGTCATGGCAGCCGCTGCCGGCACCATTTGCTGCGCAGTCGGATTACAATTGCCAGTCGTCGCTTGGCGTCGGCAGTCGGATCGCCACGGGCTGCACGCCGCCGAGGGCCCGCGGAAGGCGCTCTCGCCGCGCGCCCGGTGGTCCGTTGTTCGGCTCCTTGCCGAGGAGAGAGGAAAGCACATGTTGTCCACCAACCCAATGGCCGCACTGTTCGGCAAGTCGCCGTTCAAGCCGCTGCAACAGCACATGCGCTGTGTCATCGGCTGTGTGCGCGAAGTGCCGCCGCTTTTCGAAGCGCTGATCGGACACGACCAGAGGGAGGTCAATGCACAGAAGGTGCGGATCTTCACCAAGGAGAACGAGGCGGATGCGATCAAGAACGAGCTGCGCGTGCATCTGCCCAGGAGCCTGCTGCTGGCGGTGGACCGGCGCGACCTGCTCGAACTGCTGGCGATACAGGACTCGATCGCCGATGTCGCGCAGGACATCGCCGGCCTGCTCGTCGAGCGGCGGATGGAGGTGCCAGAGGGAATGGCCGAACCCCTGACGCGCTTCGTCGCGCGCTGCGTCGCCACCTGTGAGCAGGCGCACAGCATCGTCGAGCAGCTTGACGAGTTGCTCGAGACGGGTTTCCGAGGCCGTGAGGTCGAAAAGGTCGAGGCGATGATCGTCGAACTCGGCCACATGGAAACCGACACCGACTTGATGGCGATCTCGCTGTCGCAGGCTCTGTTCGCTCGGGAGGACGACATCAAGCCGGTTTCGGTGATGTTCTGGTATCAATTGATCCAGTGGCTGGGGAACCTGGCCGACGGCGCGGAGAAGGTCGGCGACCGCCTGCGGCTGCTGATTGCCCGCTGACCGGTGCAGCCGTTCGCCGATACGACGATGCAGAGAGGGTCGGGTCCCGTCGTCCGGCCGCAGGCATTGCCGCGTGTTGCCGTCCTGCGGATCTATCGGTAAAGGTCTCATACGATGGACATCATCGGGCAGCATTCAACGATCTTCTATGTCCTGGCATTTTCCTTTGGCCTGTTCCTGTGTTGGAGCATTGGCGCCAACGATGTCGCCAACACCATGGGAACTGCGGTCGGTTCGGGAGCAATCAGCGTCAGGCAGGCGCTGATCCTGGCCGCGGTCATGGAGCTGGCCGGTGCCTACCTCGCCGGTGGCGCGGTGACGGCGACGATCGCCAAGGGAATCCTCGCTGACACTCTCTTCGAACCGGCACCGCAGCTCTTGGTATTCGGGATGATCGGCGCGCTGCTCGCCGCCGGAATCTGGCTGATGATCGCGACGATGCTGGGCTGGCCGGTGTCGGCGACGCACTCGATCATCGGCGCGGTGTGCGGCGTCGGCGTGGCCGCACTGGGCTTCGGTGCCGTCAAGTGGGACAAGATGACCGAGATCGTCGCCAGCTGGTTCATTTCACCGCTGCTGGGCGCGGTCGTTGCCTGGTCCTTGACCTTGAGCATTCGCAAACTGATCTTCAACAACGAGAATCCCATCGCGCAGGCGCGCAGGTGGGCGCCGATGTATGCTTTCCTCGTCGGCTGGATCGTGTCACTGGTGACGATCAGCACGGGACTCAAGCATGTGAACATCTTTTTGAGCGACTTCGAAGGCCAGCTTCTTTCGGCCCTGATCGGCATCGTTCTGGCGATCGTGGCGCGGCTGATGATGAACCGGATCAGGCTGGAAGAGAGGGAGGATCGCGAGTTCCACTTCGCCAGCGTCGAGAGACTGTTCGTCCCGCTGATGGTGTTCACCGGCGCGGCGATGGCCTTCGCCCACGGCTCGAACGATGTCGCCAACGGCATCGGTCCCCTGGCAGCGGTCGTGCAGATCATCGAAACCCAGGCAGTATCGTCGAAGTCGGCGGTGACGCCGTTCATGCTCTTCATCGGCGGGGTCGGCATCGTCTTCGGCCTGGCGACCCATGGCTACAAGATCATGGCGACGATCGGTCGCGGGATCACCGAGCTGACGCCGACGCGCGGTTACTCGGCGACGATTGCCGCTTCGTTCGTGACGGTCGCGGCGTCCGGAATGGGGCTGCCTGTATCGACGACACACATCGCGGTGGGCGCCGTGATGGGCGTCGGCATCGCCCGTGGCATTGGCGCAATCGACCTGCGGGTGATCGGCGGCATCGTCCTGTCCTGGTTCATCACCGTTCCCGTAGCTGCCATCCTGGCTGCGATCGCCTTTCACATCCTGAGGACCATCTTTGGCTGAGGTCGGCGAACGGCACGCGAAAGAGTCTGCGGCGGACGCCGGGCCGGCCAGTGATCGGGGCCCGGCGATCGTGCCCGGGCGTACCGAGCCGATCGAGTCGCTGCAGATCTTCAAGGGGATCAGTTTTCCCGCGGCGATCCGCTTTA
This sequence comes from Accumulibacter sp., assembly GCF_023806635.1. Lineage (GTDB taxonomy): Bacteria > Pseudomonadota > Gammaproteobacteria > Burkholderiales > Rhodocyclaceae > Accumulibacter. The sequence continues at coordinate 62,348 of NZ_JAMTDQ010000041.1, read as the reverse complement.
GTCAGATCCTCGTCACCGGACCGCCGGGAGCCGGCAAGAGCACGCTGATCACGCGCCTTGGCGGCTGGTCCGAGGAGGGCTATGTTGACCTCGGTCGGAAACACTGGTGGCGTTCGGACATCCTGGCGGTGCGCCCGCGCGAGATCCACATCGGCCTGCCATTCGTCGGCATCGGCGAGGCGGTTTCGGTTTTCGACCCGCAATTGCTCGATCGTGACCCCTTGCCGGTGGTGGACTCCGGCCGCATCATGCTGCCGCCGCGCAAGCGTTTCCTCTTCACGGTCGACTGGTATCGGCGTTACGTCTTCGAGTTCCTCCTGCCGCCCGCCGGTCTGGTCTTCGAGAGGCGCCAGATCCGCGCGCGGCACAGCACGCATCCGGTGGACGCGCAGCTCAGTCTCGCCATCTGTGAGGCGCAACGCGAGATATTCTGGCGGCTCGCGGCGTTCATGCATGCCCAGGGGTTCCAGGTCTACATCCGCGAGGGGATCGAGAACCCGCCCCTGCGCCTGGTCGATCCGGCGACTGCGCCGTGAACACGATTGCCACACGTCGACCGCTGACGCTGCACGGTCTCTGGCTGCGCTTGAAGGCGATCGCTGCCTGGCTGGGTTTCGGCTGGGGTCATAATCTCAGGATCGGCGATACCTATCGGCTTGGCAGCAGCAAGGTACGCCTGCCGCTCGACAGTGGGCCGATCGAGATCAACCTCGGAATGAACGACAAGCGCCTGCATCTCTACCCGGAGGTCCGCCTCGACGAGCGCGGCAGGGCGGTGCGAAACGGCAACTTCGTCATCGTCGATCCGAGCGCGCATCCCGGCAGGATCGGCGGCTTTCTCCGGCTGACACCCAAGTCCTGGGTATCGCTGGGCTCGGCCGATGCGCTGCAACACGCCGTCTTCGACTATCCGGAGGCTGTCGACGACGAGCATCTGGTCGTCATCCACAGCCGCGATGCCCTCGTCTTCCGCAACCTGAGCGACGCCGGCACAGCGATCGGTCCGGCGGTGGCCGATGTGACCGCCGCGCGCGGCAGCCGTTTCCGGCGCCTGCGCCAGATCCTTGGCGGGCCGATCGGCCTGATGCCGGCGGCCGATGCCCTGGCGCTGATCCAGGAGGTGAACGGGCTGATGCGGCAGGACCCCTACCGTCCGAGGAACGATCTCGGAACGCCAGGCGGCCTCGTGCTGCTGCCCCGATCGGTGACGCCGATCCTCGTCGCCGACATGCACGGGCAGGTCGACAACCTCCTCACCGTGCTGAGCCAGAATGCCTTCCTCGACGCGATCGAGGAAGGCAGTGCCGCGCTGATCATCCTGGGCGACGCGGTGCATAGCGAAGTGGACGGACAGTTGCGCGAGATGCAGAGCTCGATGCTGCTGATGGACCTGATCTTCCGCCTCAAGCTGCACTTTCCGCGACAGGTCTTCTACCTGCGCGGCAACCACGACTCGTTCTCCGAGGACATCGCCAAGGACGGCATCCCGCAGGGGCTGCTGTGGGCCAAGGAACTCGGTGACCAGCGCGGGACCGTCTACCTGCGCGCCATGGAGGAGTTCTATCGCCAGCTGCCCTACGTCGTTTCTTCCGACGACTTCGTCGCCTGTCACGCGGCAGCGCCCAAGGCTGCGGTCAGCCTGCCGATGCTGGTCAACGTGCACCGTCACCCGGCGCTGATTCTCGAGTTGATCAACAACCGCCTGCGGCGTCCGAACCGGCCGCAGGGCTATGGCCGCAGCGACGTCAAGCGCCTGCGTCGCTCGCTGCAGCTCGACAAGCACACGCCGTTCATCGTCGGCCACACGCCAATGGATCGCGAGGGCACCCTCTGGCTCAACGTCGACGGCATCACCAACCATCACGTTCTGTTCAGCGCCCATCCCGAGCATGTCGCGGTGTTCACCCGGGTGGAGGGCGTGCTCTTGCCGCTGGTCTACCCGGTCGACGCGGTGAGTTCGATCATCAACGGGCTGGAAGACGAAGATGCCAGCCAGGTCGTGCGCAGATCGTCGCGAGCAGGCCGCGATGCCAGGGTGCGAGTGAGCGAGTGACGCGCCTCGGTCCCGCCTGCCTGCGTGCCCGTGGTGGCTGCCACAGCCACCGGAAAGCAGCACAGGATACGTTTCTTGAGGTATTGCGCCGATGAACTGGTTTCATGAACTCGGATCGCTCGAGCTGGCCGCCTTCGTCGTCGGCGTCGTCACGCTGCTGTCGATCACCGGCGTCGCGCTGGTGGCGCCGCGCGTGCGCTCCTCGCGGCTGCACGAGCACTTCGACAACGGCACCATCGCCGGCCTGCTGTCGGCGCTGATCGGCGTCTACGCGGTGGCGGCCGGCCTGACGGCCGTGGCGGTCTGGGGCAACCTGGTCGATGCCGGCAGCGACGTCAGCCGCGAGGCGGCAGCGATCGCCGTCCTCTACCACGATCTCGGCGGTCATCCGCCGGCGGTCCGGCAACAGGGGCGGCGGGCGCTGATCGCCTATACCCGCTACGTCATCAACGTCGAGTGGCCGATGCACCAGAAAGGCGAGCTGCCGCGCGATACCTTGCGCATCATCGAGAAGGCGCAGCAGGCGATCGTCTCCTTCGAGCCGGAGACGGAGGGGCAGAAGATCGTCCAGGTACAGGTGCTGCGCTCGTACAATCAGCTCCTGCAGGCGCACTGGCAGCGACTGCAGGCGGTGCGCGACACGGCGCTGCCGGCGGAACTGTGGATCGTCGTCATCCTGCTCGGGGCGATCGCCATCTCGTCGTGTTTCCTGCTGCGCGTCGACAGCTTCGTCATGCATGCGACGGTGACCCTGCTGGTGGCGGCGCCGATCGCCCTCGTGCTCTACTTCATCGCCGTCAGCGACCACCCGTTCCAGGGCGGGATCAACGTTTCGCCGGCGCCCTATCGCCAGGTGCTGGAGAAGATGCTGCTGGTCGCCGAGATCGAGGCCGAGGAGAGCGCCGAAGCCGCTGCTGCGGGGGCTGCGGAGCCGGCGAAGTGAGCATCGCTGGCGGCGGCGGCTGGCGGCGTCCGACGATGTTCAGTTGCGGCCGAAAGGGAAAGCCATCACTTCCTGCAGCGAGTCGGCGCCGAGCGCGAGCATGAGCAGGCGGTCGAGGCCAAGGGCGACGCCGCTGCACTCGGGCAGGCCACTGCCGATGGCGGCGAGGAAGTCCTCGTCGATCGGCACCGCCGGCAGCCCCAGTTCGCTGCGCCGCTGCAGGTCGGCGGCGAAGCGGGCGCGCTGTTCGCCGGCGTCGAGCAGCTCGTGGTAGCCGTTGGCGAGTTCGATGCCGCGAAAATACAGCTCGAAACGCGATGCCACCGGCTGGCCGTCGATATCGTTGCGCAGGCGGGCGAGCGCCGCCTGCGACGGCGGATAATCGATGACGAAGCAGAGTTCGTCGCGCCCGAGATGCGGTTCGATCGCCTGGCTCATCAACAGCTCGAGCCAGGTGTCGCGGTCGGCATCGTCGAAGGCAAGCTCGCCGTGCTCGCGGGCCGCCTGGCGCAGCGCCGCGGTGCTGCAGCGGAGCGGGTCGAGACCGAGGTGGCGGTGGAAGAGGTCGCGGTAGCGGTGGCTGGCGCAGCGCACCTCGCCGAGCGCCAGGCGGGCGACGCTGGCGACCTCGGCCATCAACTGCTCCGGCGTGAAGCCGACGCGATACCATTCGAGCATGCTGAACTCGGGGTTGTGCCGGCGGCCGATCTCGTTGCCGCGAAAGACGTGCGCGATCTGCCAGATCGAGCCGCTGCCACTGGCCAGCAGGCGCTTCATCGCGTATTCGGGCGAGGTCTGCAGATACCCGTAGCCGGCGACCTCGATGCTTTCGAGATGCGGATCGGTGACCGTCGCCGGGCAGAGCTGCGGCGTGTCGACCTCGAGCAGCCCCTGCGCCGCGAAGTACGCACGGATGCGGGCGACAATCTCCCCCCGCCGCCGCAGGTTGGCGAGCGGCGCGCTCGCCTGCCAGGCGGTCCGGGCTGGCATCAGGCGGCCGCCGCGGGCTGCCCGCAGGCAGCGGCGGCGAGCCGGCGGCCGCGGCGCCGTTGCCGCTGCGCGCGGCCGCCCGCAGTCGCCTTGCGGCCGGCGGCGATCAGGACTTGACGCGCGAGACGTACTCGCCCGAGCGCGTGTCGCACCGGATGATCTCGCCCTCGTTGACGAACAGCGGTACCTTGACCGTGGCGCCGGTCGACAGGCGGGCCGGCTTGGTGCCGCCGGTGGCGGTGTCGCCGCGGATTCCGGGTTCGGTCTGGACGATCTCGAGCTCGACGAAGTTCGGCGGGCTGACGGCGAGCGGCGCGCCGTTGTACAGGGTCACCGTGCAGGTGTCCTGCTCCCTCAGCCAGAGCGCCGCATCGCCGACGGTGGCGCTGCTCGCCTGGTGCTGTTCGAAGTTCTCCGGTTCCATGAAATGGAAGAACTCGCCGTCGTTGTAGAGGTACTGCATGTCGCGGTCGATGACGTCGGCACCCTCGATCGAGTCGCCGGACTTGAAGGTCTTTTCCCAGACGCGGTTGGTCTTCAGGTTGCGCAGCTTGACGCGGTTGAAGGCCTGCCCCTTGCCCGGCTTGACGAACTCGTTTTCGAGGATGGTGCAGGGATCGCCCTCGAGCATCACCTTCAGGCCGGATTTGAATTCGTTGGTAGAATAGGTCGCCATTGGATTTCCTGATGAGACGGTCAACATCGATGAAGGGCGCCATGATAGCGCGAAGCCCGGCCGATGGGCAGGGGACGGACGTCGGAGAACCCTGGCAACGGGCGATGCGGACCGTCATCGGTGATGTCGACGAACTGCTCGCCGTTCTCGGCCTGGCGCGGCGCGATGTCGACATCGACGACGCGCAGGCTTTCGCCCTGCGCGTCCCGCGCGCCTTCGTCGCCCGCATGCAGCCGGGCCGCGCCGACGATCCGCTGCTGCGCCAGGTGCTGCCATTGCGCGCCGAGCGCCTGCCGCTGCCGGGTTTCTCCTGCGATCCACTGGCCGAGGCGCAGGCGGTTCGCCAACCGGCGCTGCTGCACAAGTTCCACGGGCGCGTGCTGCTGATCGTCAGCGGCCATTGCCCGATCCACTGTCGCTACTGCTTTCGCCGCCACTTTCCCTACGCCGCGGTGCGGCCGGCGCGCGCCGAGTGGGAGCAGGTCTTCGCGTGCATCGCCGGCGATCACTCGATCAGCGAGGTGATCCTCTCCGGCGGCGATCCGCTGTCGCTACCCGACCGGCAACTGCAGTGGCTGATCGGGCGCCTCGCCGCCATCCCGCAGCTTCGCCGGCTGCGCCTGCACAGCCGGCTGCCGGTGCTGATCCCGGCGCGCGTGACGTCGCGACTGGTGCGGCTGCTCGGCGACTGCCCACTGCCGGCGAGCCTTGTCATCCATGCCAACCACGCGCAGGAACTCGACGAACAGGTCGCCGCCGCGCTCGCGCCGCTGCGCCGCGCAGGCGTAACGCTGCTCAACCAGTCGGTGCTGCTGGCCGGGGTCAATGACCGGCTCGACGCGCTGTGCGCGCTCTCCGAGCGCCTGTTCGCCATCGGCGTGCTGCCCTATTACCTGCACCTGCTCGACCGTGTGGCCGGCGCCGGGCATTTTGCCGTGCCCGCTGAACGTTGCCACGAGCTGTACGCCGGCCTGCTCGCGCGCCTGCCCGGCTACCTCGTGCCGCGAGTCGTTCGCGAAGTGCCACAGGCGTCGTCGAAGGTGCCGCTGCAGCTCGCACTCGCAGTCGCCGGCTGAGCCGCTGCCGGCGCCGCCGCCGCGGTAGCCGCGCCAACTCCAGCCAGTGCGCGCTGCAGCCGCTCGCGCATGCGGCGCCAGTGGCTGCCCTGCCAGTAGACTCGCTGGCAGCCGGGGCAGCGGTGAAAGACATCCATTCGGTCACGGACGCGCTCGGGCAGCGTGTGACGAACCAGTTCGCTGGCGACCGGCAGCAGCCCAGCATTGCAGACCAGGCAACGGGAAAAGGGCTGCGCGCTGCGGGCAAGGTCGAGACGGGCGACGGTCTCGCGCAACTGCAGGTCGGGCTGCTGCGCATGGACATGGCAGCCATGGGCGATCGCGCGCCGCTTCAGCAGGTCGCGGTCGCGCGTCAGCACCACCCGGCCCTCGGCCTCGGCGAGGCGCTCGATCTCGGCGTCGGCCAGCCGGTTGCCGTAGACCGTGTCGAAGCCCGCCAGGCGCATCAGCCGCGCGAGTGCGCCGAGATGCGCGTCGGCAACGAAACGGGCGGCGGGCAGCGGCGGGCGCAGACCGAGAGCAAGGAAGGCCGGATACACGGCGACCCGGTCGTCGGCGCACAGCCGCCGGTCGAAGCCGACCGGGTCGCCATTCACCAGGATCAGCGCCACCTCGGTATGCGGCACGCCGCAGGATTCGATCAGCTGCCGGACCGGCACGTCGGCGGCGCACGCCAGCGCGCAATCCCGCTGCCGGCGATCGGCGGCGAGGAAATCATTCAGTTCGGCGTAGAAGCGCAGGTTCACCACGAGGCAAACAGTATAGCGGTACCGCCGCGTCACGTCGCATCGCATCATCGAGGCCGGTCACGCGGTGTCGGCGGCGCGGATTTGAGGTATCTTGGCCGCATCCTGCAACCTCTCCGCAACCGGGATCCAGACATGAAAAAAAGAGCTGCCAGTGAGCCTTTCGAACAGATCAGCCCGCGCGTCCGCAGGCTCCTGCTGCGTTACGGCCTGACGACCGTCGATGAAGTCGTTGCCTCCCTTCGCTGCGGCCAGCTGCACAATCTGCCCGATGTGGGCCGCCTGGCGGTCGAGGAGGTCGAGAATGCCTTTCTCGCCCGGCCGCTGCGTCAGCCGTACGCGAGCGTCGATCCTTACCGCACCGCCGATCGCTCGCTGATCCGCGAGCTGATGCATCCGGCCATTCACGGCAACCGCCGGCAGAGCCTGGCCGAAGCCACCGTTGCCGCCGGCGCGACCACCCTGTTGCACCGGCATCTGCTGAGCGAGGAGATTTACCACGTCACCGCCGGCGAGGGGGAGATGGTTCTTGGCGCCGAGTCGTTCGCGATCGGCCCCGGCGACACCATTTGCATCGCGCCGCGCACCCCGCATCGCGTCAGCGCATCGATTAGCGGTCCGCTGGTGCTGCTGTGCTGCTGCTCGCCTGCGTACGCGCATGACGATACCGAGTTGCTCTGATGCAGGGGATGCGGGCGGTCGTGGCGGGTCGGGTGGCGTGGCGAAGGATCGTCGCTCGGCCGACGCGGGTCGAGCGGCGTCGGTCGCGTGGCGGGTGGAGGGAAGCGGCGGATTGCTTGCCTGAGGCCTCGTGAGCCCAAGGAAAAAAGGCACCGCCGTGGCGGTGCCTTTGTCTTCTGTCGTCCGGGAGCCGCCTAGAACCCGGCGCCCTTGATCGACTTCAGCCCCTTGTAGGCGGCCTTGCTGCCGAGTTGCTCCTCGATGCGCAGCAACTGGTTGTACTTGCAGACGCGGTCGGTGCGCGACAGCGAACCGGTCTTGATCTGGCCGGCGCCGGTGCCGACTGCGAGGTCGGCGATGAACGAGTCCTCGGTCTCACCCGAACGATGCGACGAGATGACGCCGTAGCCTGCCTTCTGGGCCATGCGGATGGCGTCGAGGGTTTCGGTGACGGTGCCGATCTGGTTGACCTTGATCAGGATGGCGTTCGCCGCCTTCATGTCGATGCCCTGCTTCAGCCGCGTCGGGTTGGTGACGAAGAAGTCGTCGCCAACGATCTGTACCTTGTCGCCGAGGGCCTTGGTGAACTTGACGTAGCCTTCCCAGTCGCTCTGGTCGAGGCCGTCCTCGATCGAGACGATCGGGTACTTCTTGCACCACTCGGTGTACTTGGCGATCATGTCGTCGTCGGTGAACAGCTTGTCCGGGTTCGACTTCCAGAACTTGTAGCCCTGGCGGCCACCCTCGTCGAACAGTTCGGACGACGCGCAGTCGAGGGCGATCGCGATCTGCTTGCCAGGCTTGTAGCCGGCGGCGGTGATCGCCTGCATGACGACTTCCAGTGCCTCGTCGTTCGACAGGTTGGGCGCGAAGCCACCTTCGTCACCGACAGCGGTGACGTGGCCGCCCTTCTTGAGGATCGTCTTCAGCGCGTGGAAGACTTCGGTGATCCACTGCAGGCCCTGCGAGAAGCTCTCGGCGCCGACCGGCATGATCATGAACTCCTGGAAGTCGATCAGGTTGTCGGCATGCTTGCCGCCATTGATGATGTTGGCCATCGGCGTCGGCAGGACGAAGCTGCGGTTCTTGTGCAGCTTGCCGATGTACTTCCACAGCGGCAGCTTGCTGACGTGGGCGCCGGCCATGGTGATCGCCATCGATGCGCCGAGGATCGCATTGGCACCGAGATTCGCCTTGTTCGGCGTGCCGTCGAGGGCGATCATCGCTTCGTCGAGTTCGCGCTGGTCGAGCGGGTTCTTGCCCTTGAGCAGTTTGGCGATGCGCGTATTGACGGCGGCGACGGCCTGCAGCACGCCCTTGCCGAGGTAGACCTTCTTGTCGCCGTCACGCAGCTCGCAGGCCTCGAACTCACCGGTGGAGGCACCTGAGGGAACGGCGGCGCGGGCGAGAAAGCCATCGTCGAGGATGATGTCGACCTCGACGGTCGGGTTGCCACGCGAATCGAGAATCTGCCTGCCGACGACCTTGCTGATCTTGGTGAATTCCGGGGTGATGACGGGTTCCGCTTCGACTGCCTGTTCGACTTCTTTCGCTTTCTTGACTTTATCGGCTTTTGCCATGATCGAGCTCCATAGGAGTGGTTTGGTGGAAAGTGCGCGGAAAGGCCCTGAAAGCGATCATACCGAATTAAACTGAAGCCGTACAATGCTTCTGGTGGGGATAATTTCTTTTGTTATCAGAGCCGGGCCGCAGTGGGGCGGTGGCTGCACAGCGCGCCGGCCGGCGCCACCAGTCCGGTGCGTTCACTCGGCGTCGCAGCCGGTCGCGTGCTGCGACGCCGACGCTCCACGCGGGCAGCGTCCAACTGCCTGGGGCGCCGCCCGCGGGTCGGCTGCCTACGCGATGCGGACCTCGACCTTGCGCGGTTGCGCGTGCTCGGCTTTCGGGATCGACAACTTGAGCACGCCCTGGTTGAATTCGGCCGCCACCTTGCCGGCGTCGAGTTCCTTCGACAGCGTGAAGACGCGCCGGTACCGCGGCAGGCTGACCTCGGCATGGCTGGCCTCCATGCCGCCGGGCATTTCGAGGTCGATCTCGCCCTCGATGGTCAGCGTGTCGGCCTCGACCTGCAGGTGCAGCTTGTCCTTCGGAACGCCCGGCAGGTCGGCATAGAGGGTGATTCCAGAGGCGTCCTCGATGACGTCCACCGGTGGCAGCAATGCGGCATCATCCGCGACCGACTGCTTCTTGACGGGAGTGGTGTCTGACATGTTCGTTCCTCCTTACTGAATGGTGATGCGGCGAGGCTGGGCCGACTGCTTGCGGGCGATGCTGATGCGCAGGACGCCATCGCGATAGCGGGCGTCGACGGCATTGGCGTCGATGTCGTCGGGCAGCGTCACGACGCGCCGGAAGCGGCCGGCGAAGCGCTCGTCGATGTGTACGGTCGCGGCTTCTGCGGCCGTCGGCAGTTTGCGTTCGCCGGCGACGGTGAGCACGCCCTTCTCGATCTGCACCTCGAGTGTCGCCGGGTCGATTCCCGGGGCGAAGGCGTAGATCTCGACGGATTGCGGCGTGCCGCCGACGTTCATCGCCGGGAAGCCGCCACGGGCGATGCCACGGATGCTTGGCGAGAAATGGAAGGTCTGCTGCAGTTCACGTTGCAGACGGTCCAGTTCGGACAGGACGTCACGGGGAAAAAGCGAGCGATAGATCATGATGAATCCTCCATCGGTTGGTCGGGAGCGCCGGGAGTGGCGCTTGTGGACCAAGTTGGGGGCGGCAGGGGAAAGTTCAATATCTTGATTTCCACGACAAAGGCGACTATCTATGGGGTTGCGGCCCGTGCCGCTGTTCGACTCGAGGATGGTGCATGGAATTCAAGGACTACTACCGGATTCTGGGCGTGCCGCGTGACGCGACGGCGGAGGACGTCAAGAAGGCCTTCCGCAAGCTGGCGCGCAAGTATCACCCGGACGTCTCGAAGGAGGCGGATGCCGAGGCACGCATGAAGGAACTCAACGAGGCCAACGCGGTGCTCGCCGATCCCGAGAAGCGCGCCGCCTACGACCAGCTGGGCCGCGGTTACCAGCCGGGGCAGGAATTCCGGCCGCCACCCGACTGGGATGCCGGTTTCGAGTTCTCCGGCCGCGGCTTTTCGCCCGGCGAGGCGGCGGACTTCTCCGATTTCTTCGCCGAGCTGTTCGGCGGCATGGCTTCGCGGCAGGGTTTCGGCGGTGCGCAGCGCGGCCGTTTCGCGGCGCGGGGCGAGGATCATCACGCCAAGGTGCTGCTCGACATCGAAGACGCGTTCACCGGTGCCACCCGCCAGGTCAGCCTGCGCGCGCCGCGCAGCGACGCACAGGGGCGGCTGACGCTGGTCGAGCGAACGCTGAACGTGAAGATTCCGCAGGGGGTGCACGCCGGGCAGGTGATCCGCCTGGCGGGTCAGGGTGCGCCGGGGCTCGGCGGTGCCACCGCCGGCGACCTGCTGCTCGAGGTGCAGTTCCGGCCGCATCCGCGGCTGCGCGCGCATGGCCGCGACCTTCACCTGCGGTTGCCGGTGGCGCCGTGGGAAGCCGCGCTGGGCGCGGTCATCAGCGTCGATCTGCCGGGCGGCAGCGTCAGGCTGCGGATTCCGGAGGGGGCGCAGAGCGGCCGCCAGCTGCGCGTGCGGGGCAAGGGAATTCCGGCGGCACAGGGCGGGGCGGCGGGCGACCTGCTGCTCGACATCGAGGTCGTGGTGCCGCCGGCGACGACGCCGCAGGCGAGGCAATTCTATGAACGGATGGCGCGTGAACTGGCTTTCGACCCGCGCCCGGAAGAGAGGGGGTGAGCCATGCGTGAAGACGAGATCCTCGTCGGCAGCCTGATGGAGAACAGCTGGCTGACGCTCGAGCAGGTGGCCGCCGCCTGCACCGTCGACCCGCAGTGGCTGCTGCGCCATATCGAGGACGGACTGTTTCCGCACGCCGAGAGCGTTGCCGGCGTCTGGTGCTTCTCGAGTACCAGCCTGCGCCGCGCAAGACGCATGCGGCAGCTCGAGCGGGACTTCGACGCGGTGCCCGAGCTCGCGGCGTTGATGGCCGACCTGCTCGAGGAACTCGACGATCTGCGTGCCCGCGCCGCTTGCGGGGTGCCGCGCTGAGCAGCATCGGCTGCGGCAGGAGGCGGCGAGCACGCCGGTGGTTGGGGAACGACGCCGGGGGGCAGGAGCGAGGCCCGGCGACGCGCGGTTGCGGCAAGTCCTAAGCCCGGTTTAAGGAAGTCGCCGTAAAGTCGCACCCGTGCTTGCGGTGGCGGCCCGCGATGCGGGCAGCACGGCGAGTCGCGATTTTCCCCCTCTTCAACCTGACCGTGAGACCCAAAGAATGAACAAGCCTGCCGCATACTGCTCCGCCGCCCTCCTGATCCTTGCTGCCGCCTTCAGCGGCAGCACGCTCGCCTACGACAGCAAGCCCGCCGCTGCTGCAGCCGCACCAGCCACGCCGGCGGCTGCCGCTCCGGCTCGTGAAATCACCAAGGAGCAGGCCGTCGAGATGGCCCTCAAGGCGCATCCGGGTGAAGTCACCAAGGCCTACCAGGACAGCAAGAAGGGCAAGCAGACCTGGGAAGTGAAGATCAACGGCACCGACGGCAAGAAGTGGGAAGTGCACTACGAGATCAAGACCGGTGCGCTGGTCTCGGAGGAGAGCAAGTAATTCCCGCTCCGCCTGCCAATCGCGGCAGGCACCGGCTTCCCTGTCCATCGCGGGGCAGGGAAGCGCTGCCGGAGGATCCCCATGACCGTCAACGATGCCGACAGTGTTCCCGTCTGGGATCCTCTGTTGCGGCTCTTCCATTGGACCCTGCTGACCGCCTTCTGTCTCGCCTGGTTTTCCGAGGGCGAGTGCTTCGAATCGTTCGCCGACCGCTTCGACGGCGAACTGATGCAGGCGCTGCATGTCTGGGCCGGCTACACCATCGCCGGCCTCCTGCTGTGGCGCCTGCTGTGGGGCTTCGTCGGTCCCCGTCACGCGCGCTTCGGCGACTTCGTCTTCAGTCCGCGCATCGTCCTCGGCTACCTGCGCGATGTGCTGACGCTGCGCGCCCGGCGCTACCTTGGCCACAATCCGGCTGGTGGCGCGATGATCGTCGCCATGCTGCTCGGCCTGCTGACCACCGTTCTCAGCGGTCTGGCGCTGTACGCGGCCGACAAGGGACTGGGACCGTTGGCTGCCTTCTTCGTCGACAGCAGTGAGGCGCTCATCGACGGCATCAAGGAGACGCACGAGGTCGCCACCGACGTGACCCTGCTGCTGATCGCCGGGCATCTTCTCGGCGTCGTCTGGGAGAGCGTGCTGCATCGCGAGAACCTCGTGCGAGCGATGATCACCGGTCGCAAGCGCGCCTGAGAGCGGGCCTTCAGGCGGCTGCGGGGAAGCGGACGCAGCCGCCTGCGCGCTGCCCGCGAGCGGCGATTGACTTCGTTCACCGGATGCGAGGATACTCTCGTCAGCGAAGCTGGCTTTCTCAACGACGTCGGGGTGCGATGATGGCAATACTCAAGGAATTCGGCGAACTGCTGGTCAGTCCACGGCCCGGGCAGGGGGCCGGGGTCGTCAACGAGATGCGCGAGGGGACGGTGCAGTGCCTCGGTCCGCACGGTCTGCACCGCATGAGCTACAGCGAATGGGGCGATGCCACCAATCCGCGCGTCCTCATCTGCGTCCACGGCCTGACGCGCAACGGGCGCGATTTCGATGTCCTGGCGAACGCGCTGGCCGGTGACTACCGCGTCGTCTGTCCCGACATCGTCGGTCGCGGGCGCAGCGATCGGCTGCCCTTTGCCGATGACTATGCGCTGCCGGTTTACGCCAACGACATCATGACCCTGATCGCTCGCCTCGAGGTCGATACCGTGCACTGGCTGGGGACGTCGATGGGCGGTCTCATTGGTATGTTCCTGTCGAGCCTGCCGGGATCGCCGATCAGGCGCATGGTGCTCAACGACGTCGGTCCGGTGATCGCGATGGATGCGCTGCAACGGATTGGCGAGTACCTCGGCAAGGCACCCGATTTTCCCGACCTTGCCGCCGCCGAGGCCTACGTGCGGGTCGTCTGCGCGCCTTTCGGCAACCTCACCGATGCGCAGTGGCGTTACATGGCGGTCGTCGGAACGCGACGCAAGCCCGATGGCAGCCTCGAGATGAACTACGACCGGGCGATTGCGCAGCCCTACCAGAAGGCCTATCTCGAGGCCAAGGACATCAACCTGTGGCCGATGTACGATGCCATCGGCTGCCCGACCCTGGTGCTGCGCGGTGCGCAGTCGGACATCCTGCTGCACGACACGGCAGCCGAGATGACGACGCGCGGGCCGCGCGCCCAACTGGTCGAGGTCGCGGGGGTCGGACATGCGCCGATGTTCCTCGACGAGTTGCAGGTCCGGATCGTCCAGGACTTCCTGCTCGCCGGACAGGGCTGAGCGACCGCGCGCGCAGGCGCGTGGCGCGTCTTGCCATCGATGAACCTGGCGCCTCTCCGGGCGCCACTGCAGCGCGGCGAAGAAGCTGGCCCAGTCGTGGCGGCGCGGCGATGGTCCGACGATCATGTCAGCACAGACTTCGTTGCCGGCAGGCGCGGCGCAAAAAAAAAACGCGGAACCGATGGTTCCGCGCTGTCGAATGTTGTCCCCGCGAGTGCCGTCAGGCCGGCATCCTGAACCTCGGTTCAGTTAGGTCACTTCCCTTCCGCATCAGGCACGCCCGACATTTTGGGGCGCACACAACAGCGGTTTCCATGGTCTGCGACCAATGCCAATTTGCATTGGTTCAAGGAATCTATGACCTTGACGAACACCGCAGGGAACCCTGCTGGAGGCCAGAACCGGCACTCACTGCGACTTCAGAACCGCGTCGAGTTCGGCTTCCATGGCGGAAATTCTACGCCTAAGCGCTTCCATGTCCAGACCTATTTCGGATTCAATTTTCTGATGTTGCGCAACGATTCCCTGATCAAGACCGAGGTGCTCGTGGGCGATGTTGAGGGCCGCCATGACGGCGATTCTCTCGGCGATGTTGTTCCGCGTCTTCTCGGCGATGTCGCGCATCTTGCCGTCGACGTAGCCGGCGGCGTCGAGCAGTGCGCCTCGCTGTTCGGGCGGGCAAGCCACCCGGTACTCCTTGCCGAGCAGGGTGATGTCGAGAAAACTGGTGTCGTTGGGCATCGTTTCGGGCCTTTCAGCTCTTGCCTTCGGGCAGTTGCCCGGCAAGCCGCTCAAGGCGGGCAGTGGCGGCCGCCATTCGCTCGGCGAGACTGTTCCTGTCGCTTTCCGCGACGGTGAGCTGCTCGCGCAGCCGTTCGTTCTCGCTGCGCAGGCTGCGGCAGAGGGCGATCACCTCGGTCACCTTGCTCTCGAGTGCGGTGAGTTCATTCAGCATGGGCCGGACTATAGATTCAACAGGCGCGTCCGGTCAAGGCGCAGATCCAGCCGGCGGTCGGCGGACTGGTCGGTGGGCCTCGCCGCGCCCTTCCGGGCCGGGATGGTCGCTCGCGGGCAGCCAGGCGATCAAGGTGGCGCAGGCATGGCGGGAATCGCAGGCCGTTGCTGCCGGGACTGCTTGCGGCGATACATGTCGGCGTCCGCGTGCTGGACGAGCGATTCGACGTCGCTGCCATCCTCGGGATACATCGCCAGTCCGACCGATGCCCCGGTGCCGGGCGCGGCCGCCGTCGGACCGACTGCCAGCAACGGCGCGCCGAGCATTGCCTCGATGTGGGCGCGGGCGCCTTCGGCGTCGTCGCGACTGTGTACGGCATCGAGCATGACGACGAACTCGTCGCCGGCATAGCGTCCCACGAGATCGCGACTGCGCAGCCCGGCGCGCATCCGCTGCGCCATTTCCTGCAGCACCCGGTCGCCGACGTCGTGACCGAAGCGGTCGTTGATGTGCTTGAAGTCATTGAGGTCGACGAACAGGATGGCGAAGGGGCGTGGTTCGGGCCGCTCCAGTTGCCGCGCCAGCCGTTCGGCCACCCGGCGCATGAAGGCCTCGCGGTTGGCCAGGCCGGTCAGGCGGTCGCTGAGCAGTTTCGTCTGCATGAGCCGGAAGCTCTTCGCCAGATCACCGATCTCGTCGCTGCGGGCGACGTCGAAGGCAGCATTGAGATCACCGTCGCCGACCCGCCGTGCCGCCAGTGCCAACTGCTTGAGGTCGTGGGCAACGACCGAGAGAACCATGAGGCCGATGACGATGGTCAGCAGTGAGGCGAACAGGGCAACGATGACGGTACGTTCGAAGTTCCTCGTCACCTCGGCAAGGAAATCGGAACGTGGCACGGCCGTGACGATGATCCAGTCGAGACCGGCGGCGTCACGGATGCGGGCGTATGCTGCCTCGACCTGCTGTCCTGCGGCAGTCTCGAAGACCACGGTGCGCGGCTGCACACCCTCGCCGGCATCACGCACCAGCCTTTCGATCGCGCGCTGCGCGGCGACGATCAGTGGATCGTCGCTGTCGCGGGCGTTGAGCCGCACATTGCTGCCGCTCGCGTCCTGCCGCAGGTGCGGACCCCGCGAGGTGCCGATCAGGTTGCCATCGGTCTCGACGACGTAGGCGATGCCGTTCGCGCTCAGCTTGAGCGAGCGCAGGAGGTCGTTGACATGCTGCAGCGAGAGGTCGGTGGCGACCACGCCCTGGAACTCGCCGTGCGCGTTGTTGACCCGGCGGGCACGGGTCGCGACGAGTTCCCCGGTCTTGAAATCGATGTAAACCGGGGTCCATGTGTGCAGCAGCGCCTGCTGGCCCGACTTGAACCAGGGCCGCTCGCGTGGTTCGAAAATGCGCGTCTCGCGCACCGGGTCGCGCAGCTCGCCGCTGATGCCGGTGAAGCGATGGATCGTTCTTGGGCCATCGCCGCTCGTTCGCAGGCGCAGTTCGGCGTCGCTCGCGGAATGTCGCCAGAGGCCGAAGAACTGGCCGTTGCGATCGCCGTAGTAGGCGTAGTTGTTGGGCTGACGATGCACCGAGGTGGCCAGCCAGAAACGCGTCCGCAGGTTGGCGAGGTCGTCGGCGATGTCGTCAGGGGCAGCGACGTCGGCTGGAAAAGCGGTATCGAGGACGGCGCTCGAGCCGGAGACGTGGTGTTCGACGGCCTGCGCGATGCGAAACACCATCTCCGAAAGCAACTGCTTTGAAAGGGTATCGACAGCGACCCGGCCGGCGGCGTAGGAGAGGGCGCTGATCGTCGCTGCCAGCAGCAGGACCAGGAGCACATACGGCAGCGTCAGCATCTGGCGTAGTGACAGGTATTGCAGCAGCTTCATCGACGCATGTCCTCAGCGGCAGGGTGCGAAGCAGGCGATGGGTGGCCGGCGAGGCATGCTGTGGCGGCACTTGCCCTCCTTCGCTTCGGCTCCGACGACATTGGCGAAACCTCGGCGATGACATGCCGGGCCCGCTGCCGGCCGCGCGCGGTGAGGCACGGATCAAGAGGCCGCCGGTAGCCCCACCCTCACCGCGTTGACCGGGTCAGCCGCCCTGGTCCTGGAGGGCGGCCTTGACGCTGGGTGCGTACTGGAAGTCGGCGACCAGGATGTGGTTGTAGAACCAGCCGTTGATCAGGTACTTGACCTCATCGGCGATCTCGTCGAGCGTCATCTGCTTGGCGTTCTCGAGCAGATCGAAGAGCATGCGGCGAAACTCGCCGTGCAGCCTCCGATGCGCCTCCAGCTCCGGATAATTGCAGGCGGCCATCATCTCCTCCTCTTCGCGGAAGTGGACCTTGACGTAGTCGGTCAGCATGACCAGCGATTTCAGGATCCTGATCTGGTCGCCGTCACCTGTGAAGGTTGCGGCCAGGTCGAACAACTGTCGATGTTGCGAATCGATCGTCGGCAAGCCCACCTCGATCTTCGCCGACCATTGGGCCAACTCAAAACTCATTGCCTGCTCCATTCAAAGTGGAATCCCCGACTGTGCGTCACGATGACCGTGCGCGGTCAACCGTCTCGATGCGCTCGCTGAGGCTGAGCCAGCGGTCCTCAAGCGGTGACAGTTCAGCGCTGAGCTGGTTCAACCGTTGGCCGAGTTCCGCCAGCTCCGCGGCACCTGCGGGCAGGCACAGGCCCGCCTCCAGCGAACGCTGTTCGTCCTGCAGGGCGAGCATCCGCTGCTCGACCCGTTCCAGTTCGCGTCGCAGGGCACGCAGATCGTTGGCCGCCATTTTTCCCGGCTTGGTGGCCGGCAACTCGCGGCCGGCCCGATCGCGCGCAGTTCTGGCGAGTTCCCTGAGGCTGTCCCGCCGTTTCTTCGCCTCCTCGAGCAGGTAGTGCTGGTAGTCTTCGAGGTCGCCGGCGAAGTCGCCGACGGCGCCGCGCGCGACGAGCCAGAACTCGTCGCAGACCGAGCGCAGCAGCGAGCGATCATGGCTGACGAGCATCACGGTCCCTTCGAACTCGTTGAGGGCGACGGCCAGTGCTTCACGGGTGGCCAGATCGAGGTGGTTGGTGGGTTCGTCGAGCAGCAGCAGGTTGGGTCGCTGCCAGACGATCATGCACAGCAGCAGCCGCGCCTTCTCGCCGCCGCTGAGCGTGCCAACCGGCTGACTGACGATTTCGCCGGCAAAGTTGAAGCTGCCCAGAAAAGTCCGCAGATCCTGCTCGCGCCCACTGCGGTCGGTCGCCTGCTTCTCCCTGGCCAGGCGAAGCATGTGCTGCAGCGGCGTCTCTCCAGGGCGCAGCACGTCCAGTTCCTGCTGCGCGAAGTAGCCGATGTTGAGCCCCCGGCCCGCACCGATGCTGCCGCCGGCACACGCGAGGACGCCGGCGATGGTCTTCACCAGAGTCGACTTGCCCTGTCCGTTGGCTCCGAGAATGCCGATCCGTTGGCCGGCCATGACCGAACGATTGACCTCGGCGACAACGATGTTCGCCGGCGTACCGGCAGCTGCTCCGGCCGGCGGTGGGTAGCCGAAGCTGGCATGGCTCATCACCAGCATCGGGTTCGGCAGGCTGGCCGGCTCGCCGAATTCGAAAGCGAAGTCGGCGCTGGTCAGCACCGGGGCGAGACGCTCCATTCTTTCCAGTGCCTTCACCCGGCTCTGCGCCTGCCGGGCCTTCGTCGCCTTCGCCTTGAAGCGCGCGATGAAGCTCTGCAGGTGAGCGATCCGTTCCTGCTGCTTGAGGTAGGCGTTCTGCTGCAAGTCGATCTGCTGTGCCCGGGTTTCCTCGAAGGCGCTGTAGTTGCCCCCGTAGCGGGTCAGCCTGGCATTCTCCAGGTGCAGCGTGACGCTGGTGACCGCATCGAGGAAGTCGCGATCGTGGCTGATCACCAGCATCGTGCCTGCGTAGCGCCTGAGCCAGCTCTCGAGCCAGACCAGGGCATCGAGATCGAGGTGGTTGGTCGGTTCGTCGAGCAACAGGAGGTCTGACGGACACATCAGGGCGCGCGCCAGTTGCAGGCGCATCCGCCAGCCGCCCGAGAAGCTGTCGACCGGCTGCTCGACTTCGCTCGCCCGGAAACCCAGTCCGAGAATCAGCGCCTGCGCACGCGCCTGCGCTTCGTTCTCGCCAGCGTCGTGCAAAGCCATGTAGGCGTGCGCCAGGCGATCGCCGTCGCCTGCCGCTTCGGCCCGGCGAACGTCCTGCCGCGCGGCCAGCAGTCGGCTGTCGCCGGCGATGACGAAGTCGGTGGCGCTCTCCCGGGTCGCCGGCATCTCCTGCGCCACCTGCGCCAGGCGCCAGCCGGCGGGGAGCGAGAACTCGCCGCTGTCCTCGTGCAGGCTGCCGTCGAGGAGCGCAAAGAGGCTCGACTTGCCGGCGCCGTTGCGGCCGACGAGGCCGACGCGCTCGCCGGCGTTGATCATCACCGAGGCGTTGTCGAGCAGGACCTTGCTGCCGCGGCGCAGGCCCAGGTTGCGGAGCGCGATCATCCTGCGCAGCGCCCGCCGGCCGGCGGGAGGGCTCTACCAATGGTTGGTTTCAACGGAAGATCACGGTCTTGTTGGCGTGTACCAGCACGCGGTCCTCGAGGTGGTAGCGCAACCCGCGTGCCAGCACGGCCTTCTCGATGTCCTTGCCGTAGCGCACCATGTCCTCCACCGAATCCGAGTGGTCGATACGAATGACGTCCTGCTCGATGATCGGGCCCTGGTCAAGGTCGCGGGTGACGTAATGGCAGGTGGCGCCGATCAGCTTGACGCCCCTCTGGTAAGCCTGGTGGTAGGGACGGGCGCCGACGAAGCTGGGCAGGAACGAGTGATGGATGTTGATGATCTGTCCCGGATAACTGTCGCAGAAATCGGCCGGCAGGATCTGCATGTAGCGGGCCAGGACCATCGTGTCGCCGCGCACCTCATCGTAGATGCGGCGGATCTCGGCATTCGCCGCCTGCCGGTTGTCGGCGTTCACCGGCACGCAGTGGAAGGGGATGCCGTGCCATTCGACCAAGGCCTTGAAGCGGTCGTGATTCGAGATGACGCAGGGAATCTCGATGTCGAGCTCGCGTGACTGCCAGCGCGAGAGCAGGTCGTACAGGCAGTGCTCCTGCTTGCTGACCATCAGCACGACCCGCCGCTTGACGGCGGAATCGCTGATCTTCCAGTCCATCGCCAGTTCCTCGGCGAGCGGCCGGAAGCGCTCGCGGAACTCGGCCAGGTGAAAGGGCAGAGAATCGGCTTTCACCTCCATGCGCATGAAGTAGCGGCCGTCACCGTCGCCGCTGCCGTCGTCGGCGTGGTAGCTGGATTCGAGGATCCAGCCCGCGTGCTGGGCGATGAAGCCGGAAACGCGGGCGATGATGCCGACCTGGTCGGGGCACGAGCCGGAGAGGGTATAGAAACGCCTTGCGTGCATCGCCGGTCAGTCCCGCCGGCTGCTGCAGGCGCTGAAAGCCGTGTCGATCGCCTGCCGCAGTTCGCTGAACGAGCGTGTGACGGGGAACTGCGGGAACTCGCGGATGACGTTCTCGGGCGGATGAAAGAGAATGCCGGCGTGCGCCTCGGCGAGCATCGCCGTATCGTTGTAGGAGTCGCCCGCGGCGACGACGGTGAAACGCAGTTCCTTCAGTCGCCGTACCGCCTCTCGCTTCTGGTCGGGCATGCGCAGATGGTAACGGACCAGCATGCCGTCGGCACCGGCTTCGAGGCTGTGGCAGAAAAGGGTGGGCCAGCCCAGTTGCCGCATCAGCGGGTGGGCGAATTCATAGAAGGTGTCGGAGAGGATGATCAGCTGGTAGTCCTCGCGCAGCCCGTCGACGAAGGCCCGCGCGCCGTCGAACGGACCCATGGCGGCGATGACCTGCTGGATGTCGGGCAGGCCCAGCCGGTGTTCGGCGAGGAGGGCGAGACGGTACTTCATCAGCTTGTCGTAGTCCGGTTCGTCGCGCGTCGTTCGACGCAGTTCCGGAATGCCGGTGCGGGTGGCGAACTCGATCCATATTTCGGGGACGAGTACGCCTTCGAGATCGAGGCAGACGATTTGCACGGCAGGCTCCCAGCGGACCACGGATGGCGTGAAGGCGCGATTCTACCAAATCCGCCGATGGTGGGCCTTCGCCACGCCTGACCGCCGTCGTCGGCAGGCGTCTGGCGTCGCAGCACTCGTGCACCCGCGTCTCGGTTTATAGTGGCGGCGTGCGTCGGCCGGCAGCCCTTGCCGGTGTCTGGGCGCGCGTTCGAAGGAGGAGGAAGGATGCAGGTCGGTGTCGCTTCATTGCTGTTGCTCTCGCTCGTGCTGCCCGTGGCCGCCGCCGCCGAGCCGCCGGAGGCCGCTGCGCCGCTGCCGCAGACGCTCGCGGAGGCGCAGCAGCAGAGACAGCGGGCCAAGGCCATGCGCGACCAGGCGGAGCGCGACTACAAGGCCGAGCAGGATCGCTGCTACTCGCGTTTCCTCGTCAATGATTGTCTCGATGAGGCGAAGAAACGCCGTACCGCGACCATCATCGAGTCGCGCGCCATCGACCAGCCGGCGCGCGACTTCGAACGTGCGGCGCGGCGGCAGGAAGTCGCCGACAAGGAAGCGCTGCGACACGCCGAGCAGCCGCGACGGGAAGCCGAGCAACTGCAGGACGGCGAGCGCCATCGCGCCGAGCAGGCGGAGAAGGTCGCGGCGCGCGAGCGCAAACTGGCAGAGAAGCAGCGGCAGGCGGCCGAGGGCCGGCAGAAGGCTGCCGCAGAGCAGGCGCGCAGACAGGCGAAACAGGAGAAGCGGGCGCGCGACGACGCCGAACGGGTGGCCAGGAAGGCTGCGCGCGAGGATGGCAAGCCGGCGGCGGGAGGCGGCCACTGAGTCAGTGACCGGCTGCCGCCTTTGGCCGAACCATGACGAACGGCTGGCCGGCGGCTGCGGCGGCTATAATCGGCGGTCGAATGACGCACGGATCTGTTGCCGATGAAGTATCACGACCTGCGCGATTTCATCGCGCAACTGGAAACGATGGGCGAGCTTCGGCGGATCGCCGTTGCCGTCGACCCGCGGTTCGAGATGACCGAGATCTGCGATCGCGTGCTGCGGGCCGGTGGGCCGGCGCTGCTCTTCGAGCAGCCGACCGGCCACGACATGCCGGTACTGGCCAACCTGTTCGGCACGCCGCGCCGCGTCGCCCTGGGGATGGGGCAGGAGTCCGTGCAGGCGCTGCGCGAGGTCGGCAAGCTGCTCGCCTACCTCAAGGAGCCGGAGCCGCCACGGGGCCTCCGGGACGCCTGGGACAAGCTGCCGGTCCTGCGCCAGGTGCTCAACATGGCGCCGCGCCTGCGCTCCTCGGCGCCGTGCCGGGAGGTCGTCTACGAGGGTCGCGACGTGGATCTGGCCCGTCTGCCGATCCAGTGGTGCTGGCCGGGCGATGCGGCACCGCTGATCACCTGGGGATTGACGGTGACGCGCGGGCCGCACAAGACACGCCAGAACCTCGGCATCTATCGCCAGCAGGTCCTCGGGCCGAACAAGCTGATCATGCGCTGGCTGGCGCATCGCGGTGGCGCGCTCGACTTCCGCGAGCATTGCCTGCAGCATCCAGGCCAGCGGTTCCCGGTCGCGGTCGCCCTCGGCGCCGACCCGGCGACGATTCTTGCCGCCGTGACGCCGGTTCCCGACAGCCTCTCCGAGTATCAGTTCGCCGGCCTGCTGCGCGGCAGCAGGACGGAAGTGGTGCAATGCCTGGGATCGGACCTGCAGGTGCCTGCCGCCGCCGAGATCGTTCTCGAGGGCTTCATCGACCCGCAGGAAAGCGCGCTCGAAGGTCCCTACGGTGACCATACCGGCTACTACAACGAGCAGGCACGCTTCCCGGTGTTTACCGTCGAGCGCTTGGGCATGCGGCGGCAGCCGATCTACCACAGCACCTACACCGGCAAGCCGCCCGACGAGCCGGCGATGCTCGGCGTCGCGCTGAACGAGGTCTTCGTGCCGCTCTTGCAGAAGCAGTTCCCGGAGATCGTCGACTTCTACCTGCCGCCCGAGGGCTGCTCCTACCGCCTGGCGGCGGTGAGCCTGCGCAAGCAGTATCCGGGGCACGCCAAACGCGTCATGTTCGGCATCTGGAGCTTCCTGCGCCAGTTCATGTACACCAAGTTCATCATCGTCGTCGATGAGGACGTCGACGTCCGCGACTGGAAGGAAGTCATCTGGGCGATGACGACCCGCGTCGATGCGGCACGCGACACGCTGGTCGCCGAGAACACGCCGATCGACTATCTCGACTTCGCCAGCCCGGTCGCCGGTCTCGGCAGCAAGATGGGGATCGACGCCACCAACAAGTGGCCGGGCGAAACCACTCGCGAGTGGGGCCGGCCGATCGTCATGGACGCCACAGTGAAGCGGCGCGTCGACGAAATGTGGCATCAACTCGGACTTTGACCGGCGGCGCCCGTGCCGGCGTCGGCACAGTGGCTCATCCCGGAGGGTGGCTTGCCCCTGTCGTCGGAATGGCCGGTCGTCTATCATTGGGCGTCGAACATCTGGCACAGGACGAGACTGCTTGATGAGTTTCCTGCGCACCTGCTGGCTCCTTGGTCTGCTCTTCGCGGCGTGCGCCGCCGCCTGCCCCGCGCTCGCGAACGACGGGACCGATCCGCAGCCGCGCGCGGCGCTGCGCGTGTTGATCGACGACAACTATCCACCCTATGTCTTCCGTGATGCCGGCGGCACGCTCACCGGTTACCTCGTCGATCTCTGGCGCCTGTGGGAGGAGAGGACCGGCGTCCGCGTCGAGTTGCAGGCCAGCGACTGGGAAACGGCGCAGCGGCGCATGGCGGAGCGCCAGGGCGATGTCCTCGACACCGCCTTCAGGACGCCGGAACGTGAGCGCAGCCTCGATTTCTCGCCGCCCTACGAAACGATCCCGGTGGCGATCCATACGCATGGCAGCATCGGCGGCATCGTCGATACCAGCACGCTGCGCGGGTTCATGGTTGGGGTGAAGGCCGGTGATGCCTGTGTCGAGCACCTCGCGGCTGCCGGCATCGACGCTGTCCAGCCCTTTGCCAGCTACGAGGCGCTGGTGCAGGCGGCGATCGACGGCAAGGTACGCGTCTTCTGCCTCGACGAGCCGCCGGCCAACTACCTGCTCTACCGCAAGAATGCCGAGGAACTCTTCAACAGGGCATTCACCCTGTACGCCGGCGACTTCCACCGGGCCGTACACAAGGGGGACGCTGCCAGCCTGGCATTGCTGCAACGTGGCTTTGCCGCCATCTCCCCGGCTGAAGAGCGGCGTTTGCGGGCGAAGTGGATGGGCACGCCCCTGTTCGCCTCGCCGCGCACCCGCCATCTCGCCTACGCCCTGCTTGTCGGTTCGCTGGTCGGCGCCGCGCTCCTGGTCTGGGTGTTCACCCTGCGACGCGTCGTTCGCCAGCGCACGGCCAAGCTGGCGGCGACGCTGAACGCCGTTCCCGATCCGATGTTCGAGCTTGGACTCGATGGCATCTGCCATGAAGCCCATACGCTGCGCGCCGGGCTGTTGCCTGCTCGCTCGACCGACCTGGTCGGCCGACGGGTGTCGGACGTCCTCGAGCCCGCTGCCGCCGCCACCTGTCTCGCTGCCCTGCGCGAGGCGCAGGCCAGCGGCTACTCGGCGGGCCGCCTGCTCGCGCTCGATCTGCCGCAAGGACGGTTCTGGTTCGAGCTGTCGGTGGCGCGCAAGGCGCAGGCGGGCGGTCGTGAGCCGCGTTTCGTCGTCCTCGTGCGCGACGTCAGCGAGCGCAAGCGGGCCGAGGCCGCGCTGCTGCGACGCAGTGAGCAGCTCGAGCTGATGTCGCGTGTCAGCCAGGAGATCAACCGCCGCCTCGACCTGGCGGTGATCCTGCGCCAGCTCGTCGTCGCGGCGCTCAAACTGGTCGGTGCCGGTGGCGGCGCCGCGGCACGCCTGCAGGAAGACCAGATGGTGTTCCGCGAGTATTGCCGCGCCGGCGAGTGGCTGCCGGTCGACTATCGCTTCGCTGCCGGCCACGGCGTGCCGGGACGGGTGCTGCAGACGCGTTGCTTCCACCTCAGCAACGATGCCGCGAACGATCCCTGGGTCATTCCGGAGATCCGGCGGGCGATCGGTTTCGCCAACCTGCTGGACATCCCGATCATCGGGCGTGACGGTGAGCTGCTCGGCTGCTTCGAGATTCACGACAAGCCGGGTGGTTTCGATGCCGAGGATGTGGGCGTGTTGCAGGGATTGGCGGCGAGCGCGGCCGTCGCGCTCGAGAACGCCGCCCTGCTCGCCGAGCGGCAGCGCGTCGAGGTCGCCCTGCGCGAGAGCGAAGCGCAGCAGGCTCTGGTTCTCGCCAGCGCCGCCTGCGGCATCGTGGCGACCGACCCAGATGGCCTGATCACGCTTTTCAACCCCGGCGCCGAAGTCATCTTCGGCTACCGCGCGGACGAAGTGCTCGGCCGCGCGACGCCGATGCTGTGGCATGATCCCGACGAAGTCAGGGCGGTGGCAGTGGCGCTGCGGGCGACGCTCGGCATCGACGTCGAGGCCGGTTTCGATGCGCTGGTCGTCCGGGCACGGGTCAGCGGCGAGGCCGACGAGCGCGAGATGTCCTGCATCCGCAAGGACGGTCGCCGCATCAGCGTGCGCCTGGCGGTGACCGTCATGCGTGACGACGGCGGGCAGCTCAAAGGCTACCTCGGGACGGTCGTCGACGTCAGCGAGCAGAAGCGGGCAGCGGCGGAGCTCAATCTCGCCGCCCAGGTGTTCGAGCGGGGAGGCGAGGGGATCGCCATCACCGATGCCTCCTGCCGCATGGTGATGGTCAACCGGGCGTTCACCCACATCACCGGCTACAGTGCTGCCGAGGTGCTCGGTCGCAACCCGGGCATGCTCGCCTCGGGGCGGCACGATGCCGCCTTCTTCCGCGGCATGTGGGAGGCGATCGAAAGCGAGGGATCGTGGCAGGGCGAGATCTGGAACCGGCGCAAGGATGGCAGCGTCTATCCCGAGTGGCTGTCGATCAGCCGTGTCGAGAGCGAAGGGGTGACCACGCACTATCTCGGCAGCTTCATCGACCTTACCCGGCACAAGGAGGCGGAAGCGAGCATCCAGCGGCTGGCCCATTACGATGCGCTGACCGGCCTGCCCAATCGCAGTCTGCTTGCCGAGCGGGTGCGGCATGACCTCGCCCGTGCGCATCGTGCCCGGGAGCCGCTGGCGCTGATGTTCCTCGATCTCGACCGCTTCAAGAACGTCAACGACTCGCTCGGGCACCAGGTCGGTGACGAACTGCTCGTGCAGGTGGCCCGGCGCCTGCGGAGGGCCGTGCGCGATGACGATACGGTGGCCCGGCTCGGCGGCGACGAGTTCATCGTCGTCCTGGCGAACACCGATGCCGATGGAGCGGCGCATGTGGCGAGCAAGTTGCTCGAGGTGACGGCACCGGCCTATCGCGTCGGGCAGCACGAGCTGAGTTGCACGATCTCGGCGGGTATTGCGATGTACCCGGCAGATGGCGACAGTTTCGAGAGCCTGTCGATGTGCGCCGATACGGCGATGTATCGCGCCAAGCAGGTCGGCCGCAATGACTACTGCTTCTTCACGGTCGAAATGCAGCAGCGTTCGGCGCGCACCCTGCAGATCGAGAACGAACTTCGGCGGGCGGTCGAGCTCGGCCAGCTGAGTCTGCATTTCCAGCCACAGTTCGCGCTCGACGATGGCCGTCTGCTCGGCGCCGAGGCGCTGCTGCGCTGGCAGCATCCCGAGCTGGGGATGGTCTCGCCGGCCGAGTTCATCCCGATCGCAGAGGACTGCGGGCTGATCCTTTCGATTGGCGAGTGGGTGCTGCGGATGGCGGTGCGGCAGATGCGGATCTGGCATGGGAGCGGACTGCCGGAGCTGGGTGTGGCGGTCAATCTGTCGGCAAT
Organism: Accumulibacter sp.; assembly: GCF_023806635.1. Lineage (GTDB taxonomy): Bacteria > Pseudomonadota > Gammaproteobacteria > Burkholderiales > Rhodocyclaceae > Accumulibacter. The sequence goes on along the minus strand of NZ_JAMTDQ010000041.1, from coordinate 35,895 downwards.
GCAATTCCGCCAGGCGGGCCTGCCCGCCCTGGTGGCACGGATTCTCGACAACGAGGGGCTGCCGGCGCACTTCCTCGAACTCGAGCTTACCGAGAGCGTGGCGATGGACCAGCCGTTGGCAGCGATCGTCACCATGGACCAGTTGCGTGCGCTGGGCGTGCGGATGTCGATCGACGATTTCGGAACCGGTTACTCGTCGATGAGCTATCTCAAGCGCTTCCCGGTGCACAAGCTGAAGATCGACCGCTCGTTCGTCGCCGATCTGGCTTCCGACCCCGATGACGAAGCGATCGTCGCGGCGACGATCAGTCTGGCGCACAACCTGGGCCTGCAGACCATCGCCGAGGGTGTCGAGAGCGAGGCGCAACTGGCGTTCCTGCGGGCGAAGGGTTGCGATCAGGCACAGGGCCACCTGTTCAGCCAACCGCTGCCCGCCGCTCGCTTCGCGGCGTGGGCCACCCGGCCCGCCGGCGCGACATGGAGGGGCGAATGACGGCCAAGGGTGACGGAGGTCCTTCCCAGGCCACGCCCGGCCGCGTGCTGTCGGTGATGGTCGTGGACGACCATCCGGCGCTGCGGGCCGGATTGCGCAGCCTCATCGAATCCGACGCCGGCCTGCGGGTGCTGCTCGACGTGGCCAGCGGCGAGGCGGCTTACGGTGAGTACCGGGCGCTGCGCCCCGACGTCGTCGTCATGGATCTGAGCATGGCAGGCTTCGGTGGAATCGAGGCCATTCGACGCATCCGGAGCGTGGATCCGCAGGTGGCGATCCTCGTGTACAGCGTGCATGACTCGCGTGTGCTGCTCGATCGGGCCTTCGAGGCAGGCGCGTTGGGTTTTGTCACCAAGGGAAGCGACGTCGATAGCCTGTTGCTGGGCATCCGCACGGTGGCGAAGGGTCAACCCTTCGTCAGTCCCGACATGGTGCCGACCCTCATCCAGCGGCAGCGTTCGCCGGAGTCCGCGCCCTTCGGCACGCTGACGCAACGTGAGTTCCAGGTCTTCAGGCTGCTCAGCGAGGGTCACTCACAGGCCGAATGCGCGCGCATCCTGCACCTGAGCAGCAAGACGGTGAGCAACCATGTCACCCAGATCAAGCTCAAGCTGGGCGTCGCGAGCCTGGCGGAAATGGCGCGCCTGGCGATCCGGCAGGGGTTGGTGGAACCCTGACGGAGGTCCCGCGACCCTTCGCGCGCGATGGTCGCCGCGGCAGCGCCTGCTCGTGCCGGCAGCCCCCTGCGCCGAGACGACAGGGAAATTTTCCCGTACCGATCGGGAGTCTCGTCGCTGGCCGTCGGGGCCGCGCCGCGGCAGAATCGGTGCATGAAGTCACCGCGATGCGCTCGCTGCCGGCTGCCGCCAGGACAGCTTCCCTTCGACCGGGACAGTCGATGATCGATCTGCTCTTCGACCTGTTCGCCAGTTTCTACGAGCGAGGAGACCTCGCCAGCGCCGAGCACATCGCCGTGAAGATCAGGCAGGCGGTTCCCGAAGATGCCGTTCCGCCCTGCTGAGGGCCGCTCGTCCGCAGCCGGGCTGCGGTGACGCGCCGGCTGCCGTGTGCAGCGCGCAGCGCGCCCCAGACGAGCCTCGTGCGGGGACTCGTCGGACGCACGCTTGCGACGCCGTCGGCAGGATGCCCTCAGACGTTGGGGACGATCACCCGTATCCGGGTGCCGCAGCCCTTGCGGCTGCTGACCTGCAGTGTACCGCCGAGAGACAGGACGCGTTCGCGCATTCCGAGCAGACCGAAGCCGGCGTGTGCCGCATCCATCTCCATGCCTGTGCCATCGTCGCGGACCACCAGGCGCAGCAACTCGCCCTCTGCCGACCACCTGTTGCCCAGGATCAGTCGTACGCGGTGGGCCGCAGCATGGCGGGCGATGTTGCTCAGGCACTCCTGGACGATGCGATAGAGTGTCACCCGGACCTGCTTTCCTTCGCAGACGAGGTTCGGCGGCAGGGAAGCCTGCCACTCGATTTCCGGGTGCTGCTGTCCCCAGTTGTCGATAAGGGTGCCCAGTGCCTCGGCGATTCCGGGCGAGTCGAGAAGACTCGGATGCAGGCCCTCCATCAGTCGGTGCGACACCTCGTAGATGGCATGTGCCGAACCGTCGATTGCCACGGCGCTGCGCCGGATCGCTTCGGGGTCGCAGCGCTCGTTGCGCCGCAGCGCGCCGGCAAAGGCACGAATTGCCGTCAGGTGCTGCGACAGTTCATCGTGCAACTCGCGGGCGAGGTCGGCGCGCTCACGTTCCTGCAGCGCGATCAATCGTCGCACCAGGCGCGTATTTTCGTCGAGGAGGGCCTGCGTGGCCTTCTCTGAGTGGTTCCGCTCGGTGATGTCCTGTACCGTGCCGATCATGCGCCGCGGCTGGCCATCCGCCGCGCACTCGAGTTCGCCGAGGCCGTGCAGCCAGCGGATGGCTCCGTCACGCGGGCGAATGATCCGGTACTCGCAGTCGAAGACGCCCCTGTCGCGGACTGTCCGTCGGACGTGGTCGACAACCTTCTGGCGATCGTCGGCATGCACCATCTGCAGCCAGGCGTCGGTCGTATGCTCGTGCTCCGGGCCGACCCCGAGGATTCGCTCGAGCATCGGGCTGCCAAGCCATTGCCCGGAAGCGAGGTCGGCCGTGTAGCTGCCGAGGCGGCCCACCTCCTGGGCGCGCTGCAGGGCCTGTTCGCCGGCCTTGATCGGCGTGACGTCGGTGACCTCCACGAAGAAGCCCTGCACTTGGCCATCGACCACATCGGGGATGTACCGCGCCAGGGAGTGGCGCAGCGCGCGGCCATCGGGCGACGGGATGGCACGTTCGAACTGTTGCGCACTGCCGCACAGCACCGCCTCGATATAGGGCGCATTGAGGCGGTATCGTTCGTCACCGATCACTTCCCGGATGTGCTTGCCCGGAATCGTCGCCGGGTCGATACCGAACCAGTCGCGGTAGGCGTGGTTCGCGAAGCGGTTGCGCAGCCCGCAGTCCCAGTAGCCGATCATCGACGGCAGACTGTTCAGAACCGTCGCCAAGTCGGGCTGCGGGCGCTGGTGGTTGTCGACGGCGGTCTCGGTACGCTCGCGTCGGTCGAGCGCACGATGACGGACCGCTGCTCCGCGGCGTGGCGCCGGCAAGGGTTCCACGCGGCATTCGCACCAGCGTTCGCCGCCGGGTGCGTCACACGGATACTGCAGGGCGAACCAGGTCTGTCGCCCGGCCAGCACCTCTTCCAGACCCCGCAGTGCGGCAGCGGCCAGGACGTCGTCGACCGCCGCCCGTCGCACGGCGGCGAGGTAGTCGATGCCGCGACCGTCAGCCAGCTCGGCGCTGGCGCCGCTGCCATGGGCAAAGTCCCGCCACGCCTGATTGACGCTGAGGATGACCCCGCGCTCGTCGAGCACGGCGATCGAGTCGGCATGACCGTCGGCGAGCGGGCTGGCGGGCTTCGTCGTTCTCATCATGGCGGCATTATTGCCGAGAAGCCGCGCGATATCGAGCTGCCTGTGCGACCGGGCCGCCGCTCTTCGTGCCGGCGGCCGGGAATCTTTCCCGCCTTGCCCGGGACTCGTGCCCCTTGAGGCGGCACCTCTGACGGTACAGGATGCACGACGAGTGGTGGCGGTTCGTGCGCCGACTGGACAACCTGTGCGAGGTGAAGGTGGGTGGATGAGCAACAGCTCTGAGGCATGCAGGAACGAGTCGTGCTCCGCGACCGCGGTCGAAGGACTCGCGATGGCTGCGCCTCTGGGCGCGGCAGGGGGCCGCCATGAGAGGTCGCCGCAGTGTGGCCGGCAGGTGCCGGCGAAGGCCGACTTCGATGTTGCCGGCTGGCTCTCCGCCGACACCGTCAGGGGCATCGCCATCATCGACGCGGGCTGGCGGATCGTCCGTATCAACCAGTCCTTCATCAGGATTACCGGCTATGGTGCCGTGGAATCGCTTGGCCGCGACGCAGGTTTCCTGTTCTCGCCAACGGACGATGCCGGCATTCACCGCCGTATCCGGTCATCAATGGCAGCGCGCGCTTACTGGCAAGGCGAGGTCTGGAGCCGGCGCAGCGACGGCAGCGCGTATCCGCAATGGCTGACGATCAGCCGCGTCGATGGCGACGGCATGCAGATGCACTATGTCGCGAGCTTCGTCGACATCACGCGGCACAAGGAGACGCAGGCGAGGATGCTGCACCTGGCGCACCGAGATCCGCTGACCGGGCTGGCCAACCGCAGCCTGCTGGAAGAACGGGTCAGGCATGACCTCGCCCGTGCTCATCGCGGCCGCGAGTCGCTGGCCCTGATGTTCATCGATCTCGACCGCTTCAAGAGCATCAACGACGTCCTCGGGCACCGCGTGGGCGATGCGCTCCTGGTACAGGTGGCGAAGCGCCTGCAGGGCGCCATGCGCGATGGCGATACGGTCGCGCGGCTCGGTGGTGACGAGTTCATCGTCGTCCTGCCGAACACCGATGCCGATGGCGCCGCGCATGTGGCGGCCAAGCTGCTCGAGACGGCGACACCGCCCCATCGCATCGGGCGACATGAACTCCTGTGCACGATGTCGCTGGGGATCGCGATGTATCCGGCGGACGGAGAGAGCTTCGCCAGCCTGTCGCTGTGCGCGGACGCAGCGATGTACCGCGCCAAGCAGGGCGGGCCGCACCACTATTGCTTCTTTACGACCGAGATGCAGCGACGTGCGGCGCGGGCCGCCATGATCGAGAACGATCTGCGCTCGGCGCTCGACAACGGCCAGCTGTGCCTGTACTACCAGCCGCAGGTTGGCCTCGCCGACAAGCGCCTCCACGCAGCCGAGGCGCTGCTGCGCTGGCAACATCCCGTCCTCGGGGTGGTGCCCGCGGCCGAGCTGATCACCATTGCCGAGGGCTGCGGCCTCATCCTCGATCTCGAGGAATGGGTGCTGCGAGCCGCGGTCCGGCAAGTGCGGCTCTGGCGGCAGCTGCGTTTGCCGCCGCTGCGCGTGACCGTCAACCTTTCGGCGGTCGAGTTCCGGCAGGCCGGCCTCGCCGATCTGGTGGGGCGGATTCTTGCCCAGGAGGACTTGTCGCCGCGCTTTCTGGAACTGGAGATCAGGGAGCACGTGCTGATGGGTCAGCCATCCGCGGCACTGGCAACGGTCGACAGCCTGCGCGCGCTGGGGGTGCTGCTGTCGGTCGACGGATTCGGCAGCGGCCGTTCTTCGCTCGCTTGCCTCAGGCGCCTGCGCGTGCACCGGATGAAGATCGATCGTTCGTTGGTTGCCGGTGTGGTAACCGACGCGGACGCCGCGACAGTCGTCGCCGCAACGGTCGGCATGGCGCATGCGATCGGCCTGCAGACGGTTGCCGTGGGCGTCGAGAACGAAGCGCAAAGAGCATTTCTGCAGCGTAGCGGGTGCCAGCAGGCGCAGGGCCATCTGTTCAGCCAGCCGTTGCCGCCCGGGTGCTTCGAGTCCTCGCTGCGCCGGCTCGGCCCGCATGTCGTACCCATCGGCAGGCGCCTGGCACAGTCCGGAAGAGGCGGCTGAACCTCGCCGCACAGCGGTGTCGAGCGCGGGCGGCGACCGTCTCGTCAGGTCTTCCGTGACTTTCGTCACCGTCGACCCTTGTCGTCCGGCGGGAAAATGAGTTCACAGACTTGCGGCGACGCCAGCGCGGCTGCAGTGGCGGGTGCGCGAAGCGTATCGTCGCCCATGCTCGACTGGACGGACCTGCAGCCGCTGCCGCATGTACGGTCGGTGTGCGGGTCGGTCCGGCGGGCAGCGGCTGGGGGTGACGCGGCTGCTGGCTCGCGTCGAGCGGGGTGCGCGTGCTGCCGGACGGGGGCAGCTGGCGACTGAGCGGGAAAGGGGTTGCAGATGGAACATTGCAGACACGAGCTGCCTGATCTTCGGGATCCGTTGGCCGCCTTCGTCGCCAGCGCCTGTGCGGGTGACACGGCGGCGATGCGGGCACAGGTGGCCGGCGGCCTCGACCTCAACGGCTACGATCAACTGGGCGACACCATTCTGCAGCACGTGATCACCGCCCTTGAGCCGTGTCCGGTCTTGCGGCGCTATCAGGCGATCAGCGAGCTGTTGCAGCTCGGCGCCGATCCGGGTGCGGTTGGCCGCGATGGTGCCAGCCCGCTGTTCCAGGCCTCGATGAACATGGACAGCGGTCTGCTGCGCATTCTGCTCGACGCTGGCGCCGACCCCAACGCCATGCTGCGCATCCTCGCCGGTGCCGGTCGCGGTTCGCCGCCAGCCGGTGCCGACCGTCGTTGCGAGCAGTCGCTTTACGACTGGGCCAGGTTTGCCTACTGCTACGAGGTGTGGGGCGGCCGCTTGCCCGGGCAGGCCGGTCCGAACGACAGCCAAAGCGAAGAGGACTGGCTCGAGCACGTCGATCGCCTCGCCCTCAGCCACGGCAAGCGGAGGCCCGACCACCTGCGCCTGCTGCGGGAGCGCGGCGCCCTGCGGCTGGCCGAACTGCGTCAGCGGGCGGAAGCCGGGCGGACGCCGCAGCGGGCCGGGCGCCACGGCGCCGTGGCCGGGCGGCGCCGCGAGGACCGTCCTGCTGGCGCGCAGCGCCTTCCCGACGGCTTGTCGCTGCCCTTTGCCTGAGACGCGTGGCGCGAGCGGCAGGTCGTGGCGCTGTCCGGGCACCGAGCATGCGAACGGCCGCGGTCGTGCGGGGTGCGGTCGGGGGCCAAGGCAGCACGGGGTCGCCTTGCGCGTCGTCTGCTATAGTTGGGCCTCCGAGGTTGTGAAGCTGTCGACTGCGCGACCGCGCTGCGGTCGCGGGGAGGAATCAGGGATCACGGATGAGCCGGCGTCTGACGATCGGGCCCTTCAATCGTGTCGAGGGTGACCTCGAAGTCACGCTCGATGTGGAAGCCGGTCGCGTCGTTGCCGCACGTGTCAGCTCCTCGCTCTACCGTGGCTTCGAGCACATCCTGATCGGCAGGCACCCGCTCGACGCGCTGGTCATCGTGCCGCGCATCTGTGGCATCTGCTCGGTCTCGCAGTCGGCTGCCGCAGCGGCAGCCCTCGCCGACGCCGCGGGACTGGAGATGCCGGCAAATGGTCGCCTGGCGAGCAACCTGATCCTGGCCTGCGAGAACTTGGCCGATCACCTGACACACTTCTATCTGTTCTTCATGCCGGACTTTGCGCGCGCAGCGTATCGCGGTCGTCCGTGGCACCGGCAGGCCGAGCAACGCTTCAAGGCGACGGTCGGCGAGGCTCTGCGTGAAGTTCTGCCGGCACGCGCCGATCTGCTGCGTCTGATGGGCCACCTCGCAGGCAAGTGGCCGCACAGTCTGGCGCTGCAGCCGGGGGGCACGACGCGGGCCGTCACGGCTACCGAGAAGGTCCGTCTGCTCGCCGTGCTGCGCGACTTTCGTGGCTTCCTGAGCCGGGTCGTCTTCGGCGATACGCTGGAGAACGTCAGCGCCATCGAGTCGGGGGACGCGCTCGCGGCCTGGGCAAGCGGCAGGTCGGCGGACTTCGCGCGTTTCGTCGAGATCGCTGCCGATCTCGGCCTCGGCGCGGTCGGACGGGCGAGCGACTGCTTCCTGAGCTATGGTGCCTATGCCACGGTCGATGCCGCCGCGACCTCTGCCGGCACCGCGGACGCCGCCGCGGGTCATCTCTTCAGCCGTGGCATCTGGCACGGTGGCTGGCGGCCGCTCGTCGCCCGGTCGATCAGCGAGGACGTCGCGCATTCCTGGCTGTTCGGCGAGCAGGCGCTGCATCCGGCAAGCGGCGAGACGCGACCGCTCATGGGCGAGTTCGCCGAGAAGCCGGCGGCCTACACCTGGTGCAAGGCGCCACGTTACGAAGGAGGGGTTGCCGAAACGGGTGCGCTTGCCCGCCAGCTGGTCGCCGGGCAGCCGCTGCTGCGGGCTCTGGTCGCGGCCAGCGGTGGCAGCGTCCTGGCACGGGTCTGCGCGCGCCTGCTGGAACTGGCGCTGGTGGTGCCGGCGATGGAGCGCTGGGTGCATGCCCTGGCACCTGGCCAAGCCTTCTGTGCGCACGCGGCGATTCCCGACGGGGCCAGCGGCGCCGGGCTGGTCGAAGCCGCACGCGGCGGGCTCGGCCACTGGCTGCGCATCGAGAAGGGTCGCATCGCCAGCTACCAGATCGTCGCCCCGACAACCTGGAACTTCTCGCCGCGCGACGCCGCCGGTGTTCCCGGGCCACTCGAGCAGGCGCTGTCGGGCCTGGAGGTGGCCGACGGCGAAGAGCTGCTCCTGCTCGTGCAGCATGTCGTCCGTTCGTTCGATCCGTGCATGGTGTGCACCGTGCATTGACCGGAGAGCGGGCCGGCCGCTACGTCGCCGTCGGGCTGCTGGCGAGAGCAGCGCTCAGCCAGACGGGAAAGGCTCTGCTCCGCTCAGCGGCGGTGCTGCGGCATCCTTGGCGGCGACGACCGGATTGCCCTGCAGCGGCCATTCGATGCCGAGCTGCGGATCGTTCCAGAGCAGGGCTCGTTCGTGCTCCGGCGAGTAGTAGTCGGTCGTCTTGTAGAGGAACTCGGCGGTCTCCGACAGCACCAGGAAACCGTGCGCCAGGCCCGCTGGAATCCAGAGCTGTTTCCTGTTTTCTGCGCTCAGCCGATGCCCTTCCCAGCGGCCAAAGGTCGCCGATCCGTGGCGCAGGTCGACTGTGACGTCGAAGACGGCCCCGTGCACGACCCGAACCAGCTTGCCCTGCGCTTTCGGAGGAAGCTGGTAATGCAGCCCACGCAGCACGCCGCGCGTCGACAGCGATTGATTGTCCTGCACGAACTCGACGGCGAGGCCCGTAGCCTCGGCGAAGGCGCGTGCGTTGAAGCTCTCGAAAAAGTGCCCGCGCTGGTCGGCGAACACCCTGGGTTCGATGAGCAGCACGTCTGCGATGCCGGTGGGGGTTACGATCATTACGCGATCCTCTTCGCTGGGTCAGTGGCGGGGGCGAGGCAATGGTACCCTGTGTTCGGGTCGTTTGCCGCATGTTTCGACCGCCGGTGGTGCACGGCGGCCGGGGCGGCCGGCTTCCTGGTTTTCATCCTCGGTCAATGGTGCTAGAGTGCCGGCTCTTCCCGGGGAAAGAGGGGCCGCTCAGGCAGTGAGCAAGGAATTCGACTACGAAGAGGCTTTCTCACGAAATATTGGCTGGCTGACGCGTGCCGAGCAGCAACTCCTGCGCGGCAAGCGTGTCGCCATCGCCGGCCTCGGAGGGGTCGGCGGATCACATCTGCTGACACTGGCTCGCCTGGGGGTTGGGCGTTTCCATGTTGCTGACTTCGACCGCTTCGATCTGGCCAACTTCAATCGGCAGGCCGGCGCGACGATGAGCACCCTGGGCAGACGCAAGGTGGATGTGCTGATTGCGCTGGCGCACGACATCAATCCCGAAATCGAGTTTGAGACTTTCGATCAGGGGGTTCACGATGACAACGTCGACGAGTTCCTGCGCGGCGTTGACGTTTACGTGGACGGTCTCGACTTCTACGCCTTTGCCGCACGCAAGGCCGTTTTCGACGGCTGTGCCCGACACGGCCTGCCGGCGATCACGGTGGCGCCACTCGGCATGGGAGCTGCCCTGCTCAACTTCATGCCCGGAGGGATGACCTTCGAACAGTACTTCCGCTGGAACGGTTGCTCGGAAGAGGAAATGGGGCTGCGGTTCTTTGTCGGACTGGCTCCGGCACGCTTGCAGCAGAGCTATCTCGTCGATCCGAGCACCATCGACTTCAAGGGGCGTCGGGGCCCTTCGACGCCGATGGGCTGTTCGCTCTGCGCCGGCGTCGCGGCGAGCGAGGCGCTGAAGATCCTGCTCGGTCGCGGGAAGATCATTGCCGCCCCACGGGGCGTGCATTTCGACGCCTATCGCAACAGGGCGGTCACTACTTGGCGCCCGGGCGGCAACGCCAACCCGATCCTGCGGTTGATGATCGCTCTTGGGCGGCGGCGTTCGGGTTGAGGGCTCGTGAAGAAGTCGTCGCGAGCAGGCCGGGATGCAAGGCGCGAGCGAGCGAACGACGGGACATGTCAGATCGATAGACGAGGCGTGAGCGACTGAGCAACGCCGCGGATCGCTCGCGCAGTGGATTGATTCACTACCTCTGAGGGGCTGTTGATGGGCGCACTCGCCGATATCCTCGATTTCGCGCGCTGGGCGCCCAGCGGCGACAATACCCAGCCTTGGCGCTTTGAGCTGGTGGGGCCAGAGCATGCCGTGATCCATGGTTTCGACACCCGTGATCATTGCGTCTATGATTTTTCTGGACGCGCCAGTCAGGTATCGCTCGGCGCTCTCCTCGAAACCATCACCATCGCCGCCAGTGGCTCCGGATTCGTGGTCTCGGTGCAAAGACGCATGCACCTGCCCGACACGCGGCCCACGTTCGACGTCCATTTGCAGGCGGGCGCCGGGGTCCGCGCCGACCCGTTGATGGATTCGATCCGGGTGCGCAGCGTCCAGCGTCGCCCACTGAGCACCAGGCCATTGCGAGCCGAACAGAAATCGGCGCTCGAGGCTGCCGTCGGGCCGGATCACAGCGTCTTGTGGCTGGAATGCTTCGCGGATCGTCTGCGAATGGCCCGACTGCTGTTTGCCAATGCGCAGATCAGGCTGACGATGCCGGAGGCGTACCCGGTGCACCGCGACATCATCGAATGGGGCGCGCGGTTCTCCGAAGACCGCATTCCCGACCAGGCGCTCGGCCTCGACCCGGTCACGACGCGGGCAATGAGATGGGCCATGCAGAGTTGGGGGCGAGTCGACTTTCTGAATCGCTTCATGGCGGGCACGCTGGCGCCCCGGATTCAGCTTGACCTGATTCCGGCACTGGCCTGCGCTGCGCATTTCGTCATCGTGGCCCGGGACGAGCCGCAGGCTGTCGAGCATTTCGTTGCAGGCGGCCGGAAAGTCCAGCGATTCTGGCTTACGGCCACACATCACGGCCTGCAGCTTCAACCCGCCTACACGCCGCTGGTGTTTGCCGCCTATGTTCGCGCCGGTGTGCGATTCTCGGTGGCGCCTGCATTGTGGGGCCAGGCCGTGCAACTCACCGCCCGGCTGCAGGAGACGATTGGCGTGGAGCACGCAGGACGAGCGATCTTCATGGGCCGACTTGGCTTTGGCTCGGCTGCCAGGGCGCGCTCGCTGCGGCTGCCGCTGGACAAACTTCTGGTCCGAGCCGGCTAGCGCCGCGCTGCCGAGATCGACTGCGCGCCAGGCATGATCGGGCCTCGTCCTGCCCCATCTGCCCCGGCAACGCGCCCCACTCGCGCAGATTTCTTCACGGGTTCCGCACACCTCCAGTTCAGGACCCGCTGCGCAGCAGATCGGACACCAGACTGCGAAAACGCATACGGGCGTCGAACTGGCGAATCTCCGTGGCGGCGGCGGTCGCTCGTGCCCGCCAGACCGCTTCGCCGAGGATGCGTGCGACGCTGGCCCTGATCGCCGCAGCGGTCACCGTTCCGGAGCGCAGGCTGATGCCGCAACCAGCGTGCTCGACCTGCTGCATCGTCAGATACTGGTCCATGTTCGACGGAATCCCGATGACGGGGCAGCCCTGATCGAGAGCCTGGTAAACTGATGCACTGCCGCCGTTGCAGATCATCAGGGCGGATCGCGCCGCAGCAAGGGTGCCCGGCAGGTAGTCGGCAACCCACGCACCGTTGCCGGTAGGCAGCTGCACCTTGCGCCCGGCGGTTGCCACCATCACGCCGAGTTGCATTTCCTGCAGTGCCTGCATCGCGACCGGCAGGACGTCGAGCTGCCCGGTCGAGCCGACGTTCAGGTACACCAGCGGCCGATCGCACCGCAACTCATGCCACCAAGGCGGCGGATCGATTTCGGGCGACCAGATGATCGGTCCCAGATATGCGTGTGTCGGCGGCAGCCCGACAGTCGGCGCAAGGGTTGGGATGTCGGCATACCAGGTATGATCGCCATCGGTATAGACCTGCCGAAGATCGGCTACCGCAGGCAGACCGTGCTTCTCGCGCACGGCGTTCAGCGGGCGCGCATGCCGGGCAAAGATGATCGGCTGCAGCTTCCTGAACAGGGTGCTGGCCAGCCTGACGCCGAGCAGGCGTGCAGAGATGTGTTCCGGCAAGGGGAATCCCGGATGACTGGCGTAGGGGCTCCAGTGCGCGTTGCTGATGGTCACATAAGTCTTTCCCGCCAGTCGCGCACTGACGGCCAGCGAGACGCGAAAGTCGCCGACGATCAGGTCCGGTTGATTCTTTTCGATGATTCGCAGATCCTCGGCGACATAGCGCTCCAGCCGGCTTCGTTCGAACAGCGGGGCGCCACGCGCCAGTCTCTGCATGAATTCCCCTGGGCTCATGCTCTCGATCGGATGACAGGCAAAGCCGGTGCCAGCCAAGGCGAACGCGAACGACTCGCCGGCGGCAAACTGCACCTCGTAAAGCTGCGGATCGAGAGCCTGGGCGAGCACCAGAGGACGCGCCAGATGGGCCAGCGATACGGTTTCGGAAAAGAAAAGGACGCGCCGACGGCGTCCGGAGAGCGAGGTCATGACTCCTTGCCGGGCTTGCCAAAGAGGCCAAAGCGGGCAAGTTCGGCCACCGTCCTGTCGTAGCCATCGCTGCCAGTCTGCAGCCTTGCCCAAGCGACGAACTCCTGCATCCCAGCGTCCAGATCGACCTGCGGTACGTAGCCGAGAAGCGTGGTGGCTCGTTCGAGGTCAGCGAAACATGAGTGAATGTCGCCAACCCGGAACTCAGCCGTATCGAGGAGCGTTGCCGTCGTGCCGCAGGCTTTGGCCAGTGCTTGCGCCACATCGACAACCCGGCATTCGCTGCCGGTGCCGATGTTGATCGCCGTTCCCGGCTCTACATCCGCTTCAAGTGCGAGCCAATTGGCCCGCGCCACATCGGAGACATGAACGAAGTCCCGACCAGGCTGGCCATGTTCATAAAGCGATATCGGCAGCCCCAGCGCCAGCCGGTTGTAGAAGATCGAAACGATTCCCGTGTACGGATTGGTCAATGATTGCCGCGAACCAAAGACGTTGAAGTAGCGCAGGATGGTGACTGGCAGACCGAAGACCTGGGCGGCGTACTGTCCGTAGTCCTCCTGATGTCTCTTGGTCCACGCGTACAGGGAAACCGGCATCAGCACCCGCTCCTCTGCGGTCGCCACGGAATGCATCGGCTGACCGCACAGCGGACAGCGCACGTCGAACAAGCCGTTCTCCAGATCACTCCTGGTTCTTGGCGGAGCCAGTTGCAGACCGTGTTCGCGGCAGCGATGCGTCCCCTCGCCATACACGGCGCGCGACGATGCGACCACGAGGCGCCTGAGCCGGGCTCCCGTCCGGATGATCGCCTCAATCAGCGTCGCAGTACCCCCATTGTTCGTTGCCACGTAGCTGCGCATGTCGTACATGCTCTGACCGACGCCGGTCAAGGCGGCAAGGTGATAAACGGCGTCGACCCCATGCAGGGCGGTAGACACCGTATCGAGACAGCTCACGTCACCATGCAGGAGTTCGATACCCAAGTCGCGCAAGTGCGCGGGGAACGCAGCCCCTGGGCCGTGAATCTGCGGGTCGAGGCAATCCAGTATCCGCACCGCGTGACCGCGCCGTACCAGAACTGCGGCCGTGTGCGAGCCGATGAATCCTGCACCGCCGGTGATCAATATCCGCATGCCGTCCCTCCCCGCTGCGCGACGACTTCCCGATGTCCGCTCGGTCCCGCCGCCCAAGAGCCCGGCGCATTATCACCGATCCGATTGCCGGCCGCCAGTGGCAGCAGCGCAGGCAGGACATCAGCAGCGGGCAGTCGGTGCCGCTTGGCGAAAAAAAAACGGGGGCCTGATGGCCCCCGCCTTGCTTGGCAGCAACGCCATCGCGCTGTCAGGCCTTTCTGCTCTTGCCCGCGCGAAGGGCCGCGAGGCCCATGCCGAGGAGCAGCAGCGAGCCCGGTTCGGGAAGACTGCGGCCATCGATCGGGCCATTCGGATCGGTCTGGAAGATGATCGACGGACCGGAAGCGACGAGGCCAACGCCGGGAATGAAGGACGAACCGCCATTCACTGGACCGATCTGAGCCGGGGTGGCATAAACGACGTTGTTCATGACGTCGTCGAACTGCAGTGCCGGATCAACGGTCGTGAAGGGCAGGTTCTGGCTGATGTTGTCGAGCAGGAACGAGGTGATCAGGAAATTCGGGAAGAAAGCATCACCTTCGGGTGTCGTCTGCCCGCCGGTAACCGCGAGGTTGAGGGCGGAACTGGCACCGGCACCCGTGACGGAGGTCTGACCGGCCCACGCCGGAGGCGTCGTCGCGTTCGCACCGCCGATCGGAGCGACCAAGCCAGTGGTGGAAAAACTGGAGATGAAGCCACCCTGCGGGCCGACGGTGCCGTCGAACACCTTGTCTCCATCATGGAAGCCCGTGCCCGCCAGGTCGTTCGACTGCACGGTGCCACCACCCAAGGTGTCATAGTACATCTTGAAGTAGTTCGTGCCCCCTGGCAGGAAGCTCAACAGCGCGACGTTGGCACCGCCCGCGGAGACCGCGGTCGTGATGCGCTCCTGGAAAGCGGTCACGAAGGTGACTTCGTAAGCCGAGTCGAGCCCTGGTGTCGCAATCGCGCCGTTGGCGCTATTGGCGAGGCCGCGCAGGCGGCCCTGGGCGTAGACCGTGAAGTCGCAGCTGTTGGCCGGGCAGGCGCCACCGGAGTTGACCCAGTTGGCGAAAGCCTGGTTGCCGCCCTGAGCCATCACGTTCGACGGAGCCCAGTCGAACTGGGCAACGCCGGTGGCCGAGACACCATCGTTGTAGAAGTTTACGTTCACCGGCGCGGCCTGCGCGGCCGCCGGCAACAGGCCCACAGCGACCGCTGCGGAAAGAAGTTTTACCTTGGAAACAGTCATGACGATTTTCTCCCAATGATTGTCGCAGCTGTCGCGTGCGCAGTCCCATCTAGCAAGGATCGGGCCACATCTCGGCATGAATTCAACAACAATTTGATTTAACGGCAAGAAAAACTATTTTTCGGGCTTCTCTAGGGAACCCGGCAGGGCGTCCTCAGGGGCGCGTGTAAAAAATTCCGACACTTTCCGTGGGGTGACCGCAGGCTCAATCGGCAGCCGCGAGCCCGACTGGATCACTGCCGCGCCAGCAACACAGCGGTGACGCCCGGTCTTCGGCCACGCTTCCGAAGGTGGGAGGGGAAACGAGGACGGCGGCCGTGCCCGCATCTCTGGCGACGCCCCGTGGGGCGTCGCCAGCCGCGTTGCGTACGGCGGCTCAGGACTCGCGCTTGCGGTTCGCCCGCAGAGCTGCCAGACCCATGCCGAGGAGCAGGATTGAGGCCGGCTCGGGAAGGTCGCGGCCATTGATCGGGCCGTTCGGGTCCGTCTGGAAGATGATCGACGGGCCGGAGACGCGCCACTGGCCGCTGAGGGGGTCGAAACTCGTGCCGCCGTTCAACAGGCCGATCTGCGCCGGGGTGGCGAAGATGGCATTGTTCATCACGTCATCGAACTGCAGTGCCGGGTCGACAGTGGTGAAGGGCAGATTCTGGCTGATGTTGTCCATCAGGAACGAGGTGATCTGGAAGTTCGGGAAGAAGGCATCGCCTTCGGGAGTCGTCTGCCCGCCGGTGGCCGCAAGGTTGAGCGCTGAACTCGCGCCAGCACCGTTGACCGTCGTCTGGGCACCCCACGCCGGAGGCGTGGTCGAATTGGCGCCGCCAATCGGCGTGATGTTCGCAGTGGTCGCGAAGTTCGAGACGAAGGCGCCCTGTGGCGCCACGGTTCCGTCGAAGACGAGATCGCCATCATGGAAGCCGGTACCCGCGAGGTCGTTCGACTTCACCGTGCCACCACCGAGGGTGTCGTAATACATCTTGAAGTAGTTGGTGCCGCCCGGCAGGAAGCTGAAGAGAGCGACGTTGTTGCCACCAGCCGAGATACCAGTGGTGACGCGCTCCTGGAACGCCATCATGAAGGTCACCTCGTACCCGACATCCAGTCCGGGCGTCGGGATGGCGGCGTTGGCGCTGTTGGCAAGGCCGCGCAGGCGGCCCTGGGCGTAGACCGTGAAGTCACATCCGTTGTTCGGGCAAGCGCCACCGGAGTTGAGCCAGTTGGCGAAAGCCTGGTTGCCGCCTTGCGCCATCACGTTCGCTGGCGCCCAGTCGAACTGGGCAACGCCGGCAGCCGTGACGCCATCGTTGTAGAAGTTGACCTTCACCGGCGCTGCGTGCACGACCGCCGGCGCCAATCCCACAGCCACGGCTGCGGAGAGCAGTTTGATTCTGGAAGCCTTCATTGAAATTTCTCCTGAGGTGGTCGCATCGATAAGTATGCGTTATCGACGAAGCAAGAAACAGGCCAGATATGGTCGGAAAATTGTAGGGCAATGGTTTTATGGAATAATCAGCTTTCCGGCGGGGCGCTCGTCCCGCTGCAGGCGACGCAGGTGTAAAAGAATCTGACACCCAGGACAGATGAGCTGGTACCAGGAAATGGACGCCAAGAGTTCTCTTATCTTGACCTTGTGAAGGTTGGACATGAAGAGAATGAATCGGAGTGACCCGCCGGAGCTTCGGAAGGGGGCGATGCAACACGTGGTCGATGGCGGGAGCAGGGCTCCGGCCGGTGCTCGGGCTGGCCTGTGGAGACGACGGTGAAAACGTTGGCGAAGCGCATCGCGCGGGCGCGCCGAGGCGTTCCCCGGGGCCGGGAAGCGATCGTCCAGCGATCAGACCGGAGCGCCCGTTGCCTATCGACACCCTCTGCACGGACCGCATACCACCCGCCCAGCCAGCGCTCTCTTGCCACCAGCCCCCGGCAATCTGACCGCGCCAGCGGCGAAAGTGGAGGGTTCCGGCAAACAGCTCCGACTCGGCAAGGTCATGCGTCAGCGCCGTCAGCGCCGTCAGCGCTGCGGCGCTTGACGAGCTTGACGAGCCCTTGAATTAGGACGATCTTTGTGCGACAGTCGCCGTTGTCCTTGCTTGGCATCGCGTCGAGCCTTCTTTCGTGCGGTTCTCTGCATTGGGCGCGCAGTGCCCGTAAGGACACTACCCCCCTGCCGACCATGCGCTTACAGACAGCTTGCCTGCTCCCGCTGACCGGGTCCCGACCCTGGCTAACCTATCTTGTGTCCGCTTGCACGCGGCCACTGCGTGTCGATCTGCAGGCGCTCATCGCCGGGAAGGCCTGAGCCAGTGCGGACCATCGTTCTGGTCTTCCAGGTTGCTTGGAGAAATGTCGTCAGGCAGCGACGGCGCGCCTTGATTGCTCTGTCTGCGGTAAGCTTTGGCATCATTGCACTGATTCTCGCTGGCGGCTTCATCGACTGGATATTTTGGGCCATGCGCGAGAGCACGATCGAGTCGCGCCTTGGCCATGTTCAGGTGACCCGACCCGGGTACAAGCTTGCCGGGCATGCCGACCCGTTCTCCTACCTCTTGCCTAAGGATGCTCTGGAGCTGGAGATCCTGAAGTCCTTGCCCCAGGTCAGGGCGATTGCTCCGCGCCTTGTTTTTGGCGGCCTGATCAGCCACGGCGACGCGAGCATTTCCTTTCTCGGAGAAGGAGTCGACTCCGAGCAGGAGGCTCTGGTCAGCCGGGCGCTGACGGTGGTACGCGGCAGGAATCTCGCCGCCGACGACGACAAGGGAGTGATTCTCGGGCTAGGGCTGGCTGCCAGCCTCGGTGTGAAAGTCGGTGACAAGGTCGTGCTGTTGACCAGTACCGCAGCGGGCGGCATCAATGCTGTCGAGGGCTACGTTCGTGGAGTCTTTGTCACCGTTACCAAGTCCTATGACGATACGGCCCTGCGCGTGCCGATTGCACTGGCACGCCAGTTGCTGCGGACCGAAGGGTCGCACGTTTGGGTGGCTCTGCTGGACCGGACGGAGAGCGTCGATGGCGTCTCCCACGAGCTGGGCCAGCGCCTTTCCGGCGAGGCGTTCGACGTCACCCCCTGGCATGAGCTGGCCGACTTCTACAACAAGACGGTCGAGTTGTTCTCGAGGCAGGTGTTGATGGTCAAGCTGATCATTGCGGTCATCATCGTGCTGAGCATTTCCAACACCCTGATCATGAGTGTCCTGGAACGTACCGGGGAGATCGGCACCTCAATGGCGCTCGGCATGACCCGCGATGCGGTGATGCGCCAGTTCGTCGTTGAAGGCCTTTGTCTGGGGGTCATTGGAGGAGGTGTCGGCGTGTCCGTCGGCGTCGCTTTGGCGCACATCGTGTCGACGATCGGTATCCCGATGCCGCCGCCACCAGGGATGACCCAGGGCTACAAGGGGGAGATCCTGGTCAGCTGGCGCCTCATTTCCGGCGCCATGGAGCTGGCCCTCGGGACGACACTGGTCGCCAGCATCTACCCGGCTTGGAAGGCGTCGCGGATGGTGATCGTCGATGCGCTGCGCTACAACCGCTGACCGTGCCGCTGCGTGCCCTCGCACGCGCGTACTCCGGGGGCGCGAGGGGCCACTCTATGCGGTTCAGGCGGTTGCTCGTCGCGCGCAGGGGACGAGGGAGATCTGAACATGTACAAGTTGGCTCTGCGCAACATCCTGCGGCACAAGCTGCGCAGCGCGATGACCCTGGCAGCGATAGGATTTGGCGTTTCAGCACTGATTCTGGCGGGCGGTTTTGTCGAAGACGTACTTTGGCAGCTCGCCGAAACGACCATCCACTCGCAGTCAGGGCATATCCAGATCTTCCGCAAGGGCTTCTATGAGCAGGGCGCACGAAGTCCCGAGAAGTACCTGATCGACGACCACCCTCGGCTGCGGCGGGAGATAGTCGAGGATCAGGCTGTGGATGACGTGATGGGTCGAATGAACTTCTCGGCGCTTCTAAGCAACGGGCGGAGCAACCTTGCGGTCGTCGGTGACGGCGTCGAGCCGGAACGGGAAGCCAGACTCGGAAGCCTCCTGACGATCTCTGCCGGCAGGCAACTGGGGGCGGCTGACCCCTATGGACTCCTGATCGGTCAGGGTGTTTCCGATGCGCTCAAGCTGCGACCAGGCGACTTCGCGACCGTTCTCCTGAATACTCCCGAAGGCGCGCTGAACAGTATCGAGTTTGAGGTGGTCGGGGTTTTCCAGAGTTTTTCGAGGGAGTATGATGAGCGCGGCATCAGGATGTCGTTGGCGGCGGCGCAGGAGTTGCTGTCGGTGAAGGGGGTTACCGGAATCGTCCTATCGCTGCGCAGAACGGCCGACACGGACGTGGTCGCGCGCCGGCTGGATGAACGACTGCGCACTGACGGCTACGACGTGAAGACCTGGCCCGAGCTGAACGACTTCTATCAGAAGGCCGTCGACATGTATCGCCAGCAGTTCGGCGTCCTGCAGGGCATCATTCTTGTGATGGTGTTTCTGAGCGTCGTCAACACGGTGAACATGAGCGTCTTCGAGCGGATCGGCGAGTTTGGCACACTGATGGCAACGGGCAGCCGTGGCGGCGAGATCTTTCGCTTGATCCTTCTCGAAAACCTGCTTCTCGGTCTGCTTGGCGCTCTGCTTGGAGCTGTCGTCGGCGTCGGTCTGGCGACGCTCATTTCGACCATAGGCATTCCGATGCCGCCGCTTCCCAGCTCGACTATCGGGTATACGGCACAGGTACGTGTCCTGCCTTCGGTGATTGTCATGGCATGTACCGTCGGCGCCGGGGCGACGATCGTGGCCGCGTTGTTGCCGGCCCGCCGTGTGGCGAGGACCTCGATCGCCTGCGCTTTGCGCGAGAATCATTGAGCCACGCGCTAGTGGACCGGTCCCCGCTCCGGCGGATGAATGCGCTGCAGTTGGCGCCGGTACCCGTTACGCCCGGTGTGATGCGGCGATGGATGCGGAGCCGTCAGTCGCCACTGCCGGGCCCGCATTCGGCCTGATCGGCTGCCGGGCTCCTTTCCTTCCGGGATCGCGCCGGTCAGAGCGCGCGCCGGTGCGGTGCCCAGGCAGGCCGTGCCGGGTGGGGGCGCGGAAGCCTGTAGGCCGGCTGGCGAGGGCGCTGGCGGGCCGAGTGCTCGAGCGGCTCACCCATCCCGTAGCTTGGCCCCTCGATGACCACGGTTTCGGCGTGATGGAGGAGGCGATCGAGGAAAGCAGAGTTCAGCGAGCTGTCATTGTTGAAGATCTCCGGCCAGGACTTGCAGGCTCGATTCGTCGTCAAGGCGATGGAGCCGCGCTCATGAGGTTGGCTGATCACCTGAAAGATCGCATCGGCGCCGAACTTGCCGATTGGCAGGGAGCCCAGCTCGTCGGCTGCGCCCTGTTGTCCGGGGCGGCGCGGGCGGTGGCCGAGCGCGACGTGTGGATCGGCTGGAGGGCCCAGGCCCGGCGCCAGAACCTGCCGCGGGTGCTCAACAACAGCCGCTTCCTGATCTTCCCACACGTTCGGCGCGTGCGGACATGCCAGCCTCGTCTTCCACAACGGCCTGGTCATCCCCTTGCTCAGCGAGTTCCCCGAACACGCGCTGGGCGATACCGAAGCGCAGAAACAGGATTGCGAGCTGCGTGGCTTCGAGCGTTTGAGCGAGCGGCTCAAGAGGCTCTTCCCGCGCCTCCCCGTACATCCCGTACCCTCTCGCCGCCAGCCCCCTGCGATCTGACCGCCTCAGCGGCAAAAAGCGGGGCTCCCGGCAAACCGGACCGATTCGGCAGGGTCATGCGTCAGGGCTGCCTTCTTCGAGGGAGTCTTGCCTGCGAGCGGCTTTTGTGCGAGAGTTTGCCGAAACGGGTGGGCGTCGTGACCAAGCTGCGGTGCGGAGCTGCTGCCGGTGGCAATCCATCTTGCATCTGGGCGGATCGGTGCCTCTCTTGACATGGCCTGAGAACCGCGAGCCTCGGGTGCCCGGAGCGGTGTGGCTGCGAGAGACTGCGCCGGGCGAGCATCCGATCTCCGTGACCGGAGGAGGCAGCAACGCGTGAAGTGGATTCGACGACTGGGTGAGACGTTGGGAATCGGACGCCAGATGGCGCCCGCGAGCACTGGTCCCATGCCCAGCGACATCCAGAAGACGGTCATGGAGTTTTCGGTCATGGACCGGACGCGGCCGATGTCGTTCGAGCGCCCGTCGCTGGCGGCTGATCACGTTTCCCGGGTGGAGCGTGAGCGTTTCAAGTTGCGGCTGGCGGGCAGCAGTCCGGAACGTCGCCGGTCAGCGACCGTGTTGGTCGAGAAGATGTACGGCTGGCGAGGCTACAAGCTGAGCGGTGATGCGACATTGGCCCGTAAGGAGGGAGCGCTGACGATCACCGGTCTGGTCTACGGAAATGATGGCTTGCCGGTCGGTACGGCGACCCTGCGTTTCGATGGCCCCGGCGGACTGCTGGCGGATGAGCTCTATCCCGCCGAGTTGGATCGACTGCGAAGGGAGGGACGGCGGCTGGTCGAGTACAGCAGGCTGGCGATCGATCGTGGCTTCGTGGATTCGCGAAAGGTCGTCGCCGCACTGATGAATGTCTTCTACACCTGTGCCAGAGCAGAGGGCTTCACCGATGCGATCATCGAGGTGAACCCGCGACATGTCGACTACTACGTGAGTCGAGCCAACTTCGTCTGTATTGGCGAGCAGCGGCACTGCCCACGGGTCAACGCGCCAGCGGTGCTGCTGCGTCTCGACTATGAGGTGGCGGCGCGGCAGATCGAACTCTACGGCGGCAGGAAGAACGATCCGGCTGCCGGCAGGAGCCTCTACCGGTATTTTCTGGTCGGTGATGATCAGGAGGCGCTTTCGGACAGGTTGCTGCCGGGAGAGGCGCCGCCACAGCAACGGGCAGGACGGCCGTGAGCCGCTATGATGGCAACAAGTGCTCCCTGACGGCCGTTCGCCGGCTTGCCGCGTGGCGATTGCTTCACGGGGCGAGGCGGTTCTTCGTTCTCGGCGGCGGCGATCGGCGATGAGCGGTCTTCCCGACCCCTTCGATACCGGCGCCGGTTTCAGCAAGTATTTCGAGATGCTGCCGGCGCTGAGCAGGGAACAGCAGGAGCAGACCTTTCGCCTGCGGCATCAGGTCTATTGCGAGGATCTCGGCTGGGAGGAGCGGCGGAGCGATGCGCTCGAGACGGATGACTACGACGCGCACTCGCTGCATTGCCTTGCCCGCAGCCGGCAGTCCGGCCGGCTTGCCGGCTGCGTGCGCCTGGTTCTCGGCCGCGGGGACGATGCCAGTCAGCGCCTGCCATTCGAGTTGACCTGTGGCGATACGCTGGACCGTGTGCTGATGGATCGGCTCGCCGGCAGACGCGATCGGACGGCCGAGGTATCCCGCCTGGCCATTGTGCGTGACTACCGACGGCGGCGAGGCGAGGAAGGTTCGCCCGGCACACTGCTCGCTTCCAGCTTCGGTACCGCCGAGCAGCCGCGCTTTCCCTATCTGCTCGTTGGTCTCTACATGGCGGTATTCGTCCTTGCCGAGCGCCATCGACTGGATACGCTCTTCCTTCTCGTTGAGCCGCGTCTGTCCCGACATCTCGATCACTTGGGCATCGGCAACCGGCAGATCGGTGCAGCAGCCGAGCACCGAGGCCTGCGTGTTCCGGCGATGATGGACGTGGCGCAGGTGATCGCCAACCTCAGTCCGCGGCTGCGTGGCATCTTCGACGTCGTTGGCGAAGAAATCGAAGCCGGCTACCGCGCTGCAGCTGCCGGCGGCCCCGACCCGCAGCGATGAGCCTTTCGGCACTGACGCTGCATGGATCTGCCACCGCTTGTCGCGGCGGCACTCGCGAAATGGTACGTGGATGGCTGCAACAGAGAACCTTCTGCTTCGACTGAAGCAGTTTGCCGGCTTGCTCGAGGAGGCCGGTGGCGAGGACAGCCTGCAGCGGCTGGCCGAAACGACCGCGCGGATACTCGACAGCGAGCGTTGTTCGTTGATGCTGCGCAGCGAGGACGAGCAGTTGCAGCTTCGCTGGCGTGTTTGTGCCAGCTTCGGTCCGCTCCCCGAGCGTGCTTACCTCGAGGATGTCCGGGCCGGCGAAGGCATCGCCGGCCGCGTCGCCGCCAGTGGCGAAGCGCTGCTCGTCACCGACATCGACCGCTCCGAGTTCGCGAGCTGCGCGCGGCGGGCGGACGACCCGCGCAAGAGCCTGCTCTGCGTACCAGTTCGCCATGCCGGCTCGGTCATCGGCGTTCTCAACGTCAGCGCGCATCGCACCGGACGTGCTTTCGGCACGGATGACCTGCACCTGCTCGAAGTCGTCGCGCTGCTGGTCGGCAAGGCCATCCAGATCCGCCAGTTGCAGGGTCTGTTGAACTCCCGTTTTGCCCAGTTGGCGCTCCTGGACCTGGCAGAGAAGGATATCGGACAGGCGTTGGCGAGCCCACTGCCAAACCCGGACCAGGTGGCACGCATCATCGCGCGCTCGTTTTACAAGGAGATGAATCGTGTCGGTCTCGGGCCGCGGCAGATCGTCAACGCGGCTTCGGAGATCATCGAGCAACTGAGTGGCAGCCTCGTTCGCCACAGCCGGCGGCTGGACCGGGAGGGGCCGGAGGCAGGCGGCGCTGCGCGGCCGCCTGCCTGATGCGGCCGCTGCGGCGTCCGTCGTCGGGCAGGCTCCGGGCGCCGTCCGCCTTGTGCCTGCCTCGCCCGCAGAGTCGATGATGCCCTGGCTGGAGATCTGCGGCCTGGGCGTTCTGCTGCTCGCCGGCTGGCTCTGGTTCGACGGCTTCCAGGCGCGGGCGGCGGCGATGCGCGCGGCACGTGCCGCCTGCGCTGCCGATGGCCTGTTGCTGCTCGATGATACGGTGGCGCTGGCGCATCTGCGCCTGCAGCGCGACGACGACGGACGGCTCCGCCTGCGACGGACCTACGACTTCGAGTACAGCGATACGGGCGACAATCGTCGTGTTGCGCAGCTCGCCCTGCTCGGCGACGAGGTGCTGCTGCTGCGGCTGATGCCACCCGCAACCGGCGCCGGGGGGCGGCTGCGCGTTGTCGGCGGTCGCCAGGCAGCCGATGACGGGTAGACGATCGCCGGCCGATCGCCGCAGGTTTCCTAGAAGCCGGTGACGAGTTTGAGAAAGAACTTGTTGCCCTGGAAGCGGTTGTCGACGCCGACTTCGTGGTTCCAGCTGGCGATGAAGCTCGTTCCCTTGTGGTTATACTGGACCGCGGGTCCGTAGGCAAAGACCTTGCCGCGACGGCCGTCGGGAGGAACCTTGCGGCCAGCGAGCTCGTCGTCGGTGGTCTGTGTCAGGTAATAACCGGCGAGGCCGACTCCCCAGGGGCCGAAGTGCTGGCCAACCAGGTAATCCATGTGGAATTCCTGGCCCGAGTGGTAGTCGGTGTCGTTGTTCTTCGTCTTGATGTTGTACATCAGTTTCGCCGACACTTCGAAGCCGCTCTGGTTGAGGTAGGTGAAAGCGACGATCGGTTCGAAGCTGTAGTAATTGGCGCCGATGCTCTGGGTCGGATCATTGGCGTCGTACTTGCCGGTCGGCAGATAGATGTCGAGGCCGACCGTCAGGTGCCAGTCGGGCGGGAAGTGCCAGCCAATGATGATCGGGTCGATGACGATGTCGCCGAGGCCAAAGGTGCTGCCGCTGCCGATGCCGGGAATCGGCGTGTGCAGGCGCTGGTAGGCGACCGGTACGATGGCATGCACCGCCCAGTCGCCGCCCAGGATCTTGTTGCCGGTGACGTGGATGAAGCGCAGGGCATCGAAGGTGGCACTGACGCTCAGGCCGGGGACCTTGTTGCCCTTGTTGTCGCGGTAGTCGCCCTCGTAGTAGCCGAGGTAGTTGATGAAGTAGTTTCCCGGTGGTGGCAGGGCGCCGGCCATGAAGTTCTCGGAGCCGTTGGGGTACTGATCCGGCCCCTCCTTCGCCACCGCCGAAGTGACGGCGAACAGCGCCGGTGCTGCCAGAAGCAGCAGCCTGTGTGCCTTGTGCATCGTTCTCTCCTCCCTTGCTGATGTCGGCACCGGCTCCCGTTGGCTCTGGGTCGTGCAGCCGGCGGCGCCGCACTGACCTGGCGCGGCTCGCATGTTACCACCTCGCGAACATGGTCGTCCTGCTGCTGACGTGGCCGGGCTCGCCTACTCGTCGGCTGGCTCCTCCGCAGCGGCAATCGGGCGGCCACCGGCAGTCGCCGGCAGGGGTACCATCATCGCCTGCCCGGGGAGCGAGCAGCCGGCAGCGCAGCAGCGTCCTGGTTGCCTGTTGCGCGTGATCGGACGCGATTCGTCGTGCAGGACACCGCGCTCGAGCAGCCGCTCGACCAGCTCGACCTTGCTGCCGAGCGGGTAGTTGCGCCAGATCTCCTGTTTCATCGCCGCCGGCGAGCCGCCGCCGTGCAGGCTGATGACCGAATACCAGCCACCCTGGTACGACGCCGTCAGGTCTTCGATGAAGCGCGCGACTTCGATCCGCCTGTCGTATGGAACGTCGGGACTGGCACGCAGGACTTCGGCCAGCGTTGCCGCCGTCGCCGGATTGTGGTCTTCGTCAGGGCCGGGCAGGGCGACGATCAGGCCGCCGGAGACCTCGTGCGCCAGCCGGTGCATGTCGTAGATCTGGGTCGCCAGCAGCAGCTTGCCGATGTTGGCGAAGACCGGATCGGGCATGAAGCTGCCGCTGTGCAAGTCGGCAGCGCCATAGACGCTGGCCGCGACGCCGCAGGCAAAGAAGCCCTCGGTGATCTTGATCAGCTCGACCATCGGTTCGCGCAGACTCGCCTTCGTCCCCGGATCGAAGCCGTTCGCCTCGCACATCAGCGCGCCGGCGCCGATCAGGAGATCGCCAAAGCCGGCGCGGGCAGCGATGCAACTGTGTCGATGGTGTGTGGCATAGGCGTAGGTCAGCGAGGCCGAATGCTCCCACTCGCCGGCGAGGAATACCCTGTCCCAGGGGACGAAGACGCGGTCGAAGACGAGGACGGCGGTCGATTGACCGTACCGGCGCGAGAACGGAGCGGCACCATGTTCGAGCTTCTCACCGGGCCGTCCGGCCGGGCGGGCGATCATCGTCAGGCCCGCTGCATCGACGGGCAGTGCACAGCAGATGGCGAAATCGGCGTCGGCCGGACCCATGTGGCGGCTTGGCATGACGAGGATTTCGTGCATGTATGGCGCCCCGGTGACGATCGCCTTGGCGCCCGAAATGACGACGCCGGTGGCGAGGCGCTCGACGATGTGCACGTAGCTGTTGCGGCTTGCCTGCTGGTGTGGTCGCTGCGAACGGTCGCCCTTGGCGTCGGTCATCGCGATCCCGAGCGCCAGGTCGCCGTCCTGGACGTGCTCGAGGTACGCGGCAAAGCGTGCCCGCCGCTCGTTGTCGCCGACTGCGGCGTCGACCCGCGCGCAGAGCTGGTGGATCGCGTTGAGCGCGTCGTGTGCCAGGTAGCGTTGCGCGCAGCCGGTCTCCTGGCACAGCAGGCGCACGGCCTCGATCTTGTTCAGCAGGTCGGCGGCCGACTCGTCGATGTGCAGCATGCGATTCACCGTGCGCCCGCGGCTCGTCTGCCGTGCGGTCATCAGCGGCGCCTGCCGCGGATCGTGGGCGAAGTCGTAGCTGACGGCGAGAGCGTTGATGCCGGGCTGCAGCTCGTGACTGTCGGCTACCGATTCGATCCGGTGGCCGTCGAGATAGACCGTCGGCCGGTAACGGCGCAGGGAGTCGCGGTAGTCGCTGCCGCGCATCAGGCCAGCGGGTCGGTTTGCGTTCATTCGTTCTCCTGCCGCTCGCGCGGCCGGTCAGCGGCAACCTCGGCCGCCGCTAACCCTCGCGTGCCGCGCGCCGGCGCTCGTTGTCGGTGAGCAGGCGTTTGCGGATGCGGATGCTCTTCGGCGTGATCTCGACCAGTTCGTCGTCGTCGATGAATTCGACCGCCGATTCCAGCGTCAGCGCCACTGCCGGTACCAGCCGCACCGCCTCGTCCGATCCCGAGGCGCGGATGTTGGTCAGTTGCTTGCCCTTGATCGGGTTGACCACGAGATCGTTCTCACGGCTGTGGATGCCGATCACCATGCCTTCGTACAGCTTGTCGCCGGGGACCGAGAACATGCGGCCGCGGTCCTGCAGTTTCCACAGGGCGTAGGCGACGGCCTCGCCCTTCTCGGCCGAGATCAGGACGCCATTGCGGCGTCCCGGGATGTCCCCCTTGACCGCTGCGTACTCGTCGAAGACATGGCTGATGAGTCCGGTGCCACGGGTGATGTTCATGAATTCGCCCTGGAAGCCGATCAGGCCGCGGGCAGGAATCCGGTATTCGAGGCGGACGCGGCCACGGCCGTCGGCGGACATGTCCTGCAGGTCGCCACGACGGTAGCCGAGCGCCTCCATCACCGCGCCCTGATGCGACTCCTCGACGTCGAGCGTGAGCATTTCGTAGGGCTCGCAGACTTCGCCGTCGATTTCCTTGAGAATCACCCGCGGGCGCCCGACGGCAAGCTCATAGCCTTCACGGCGCATGGTTTCGAGGAGGATCGTCAGGTGCAGCTCCCCGCGTCCGGAAACGAGGAAACTGTCCGTGTCGGAGGTCTCCTCGACGCGCAGCGCCATGTTCGTCAGCAGTTCCTTGCGCAGCCGCTCACCGATCTGCCGGCTGGTGACGAAGCGCCCTTCGCTGCCGGCAAGCGGCGAGTTGTTGACCATGAACGTCATGTTCAGCGTCGGTTCGTCGATCTTCAGCATCGGCAGCGCCTCTGGTCTCTCGCTGTCGGTGATCGTGCAGCCGATCGACAGATCCTCGATGCCGGTGACGAGAACGATGTCCCCCGCCACCGCTTCTTCCATCGCCACCCGTTCCATGCCGCGAAAACCGAAGACCTGATTCACCTTGGCGCCCTTTGGCGCACCATGCTCGAAGCGGCCTGCCGCGTCCGCCTGGCCATACATCACCGTCACCTGTTGCGCCGGCCTCAGTCGACCCCGCTGCAGGCGGCCGATACCGATGCGGCCGACGTAGCTCGAGTAGTCAAGCGCCGAGATCTGCAATTGCAGCGGGCCGTCGATCCCGGCGGCTTGCGGTGGCGGCACGTGCTGCAGGATGGCGTCGAACAGCGGGCGCATGTCGGGCGAGGGCTTCGCCAGGTCGGGCGTCGCGTGGCCGTTGATTGCCGAAGCGTAGATCACCGGAAAATCGAGCTGCTCGTCGTTGGCACCCAACTTGTCGAAGAGGTCGAAGGTATGGTCGACGACCCAGTCGGGGCGGGCACCATCGCGGTCGATCTTGTTCACGACGACGATCGGCTTCAGCCCGAGGGCGAGCGCCTTCTTGGTGACGAAGCGCGTCTGCGGCATCGGACCCTCGACCGCGTCGACCAGCAGCAGGACGCCATCCACCATCGACAGAACGCGCTCGACCTCGCCGCCGAAGTCGGCGTGGCCAGGGGTGTCGACGATGTTGATGTGGATTCCGGCGTAGTCCACGGCCAGGTTCTTGGCCAGGATGGTGATCCCGCGCTCCTTCTCGAGCTCGTTCGAGTCCATCATGCGCTCGGTGATGTGCTGGTGCGCGGCGAAGCTGCCGGCCTGCACGAGGAGCTTGTCCACGAGGGTCGTCTTGCCATGGTCGACATGGGCGATGATGGCGATGTTGCGAACGGCACGGGACATGTCGGCTGAGGCCTCTGGAGAAGGGCCGACATTCTAGCACGGCCGCCCCGCCCGGCTGCAGCGGATGGAGGCAGCGGCGCCGGCTACCGTTGCACGGTGCCCGGCTGGTTGCGCATGAAGTCAGCCGTATTGAAGAATGCCGCCAGCAGCTTTTCCCGCAGGCTCTCCTCGATGCCGATCGACTCCATGGCCAGCAGCATGCAGGCCACCCATTGGTCGCGCTCTTCCTCGCCGATGGCAAAGGGCATGTGTCGGCGGCGCAGCATCGGGTGGCCGATCTGCTGCACATAGAGGTCGGGCCCGCCCAGCCAGCCGGAGAGGAACATGAACAGCTTGTCGCGGGACGACTGCAGGTCGTCTGGATGCAGTGCGCGAATCGTGGCGAACTGTGGTACCTGCGCCATCAGCTCGTAAAAGCGGTCGCAAAGCCTGGCGACGGTTGTCTCGCCGCCAAGCAGGAGGTAGAGGGTCTGTTCCTGCATGCCGCGAGCTCCCGGTTTGCTGACGAAGCATGATTGTAGCGCTGGCAGCCGTCTCTTGTCGCAGCGCAGCATCGCAATTGACAGCCGCCGCGCAATCGCTAGAATCCAGCCCTCGCAGTGCGCCTCATGTCGTTCGTTGGCGCGCTGCGGCCGCCCCGGTGGACGTCTCGGGCGTGCCGTTGGCAGTGGCCATCGAGTGTGGGCATCCGGCAGCTCTTGGCCCGCTCCATCGTCGGGCTTGGCAGAGTCGTGCTGCGGATAAGCTGCAGGGCGATGCCGGTGCCCGCGGCAGGAATTGCCAGAACGGCGTCGCTGGCGCAAACTGCAGCCTTCCCGCATCGGCAGGTGCGTTTTCTTGGGGGTGTCTGATGACCGAAACGATTGTTGCTTACCTGCGAGCCCATGCCGAGCAGCTCGACGTCGATATGGCGGAGGCGTTGCGCATTCCGCTTGCCGAACTGCGCGAGCAGATCGCCCAGCTTGCCGCTTCGGGAGACGTGATCTGCTGCCGGGTCACCCGCTTCATCGAGGGCCGCAAGATCGAAGGAATCAGCTGTCGCCTTTCCTGCGATCCGCCGACGCCCGCGCGTGGACGCAAGCCGGGTGTCAAGAAGGAGGACGATGCCGACGCCGGCATCTTCTGAGCGAGCGGTATCATCGCTGCAGGTCAGCGCAGCAAATGCAGGGCGAAGTGGCCCTTTATGAACGCCTGGAAGTTCTCGACCCCCTTGAGCGCCAGCTGCAGGCGGCCGAGTTCCATCGTGTTGAGTCGTTCGAGCACGACGTAGTTGTCCGGCTGCCGTCCCTCACGCACGGCTTCGACCTGCGCGCGCAGGCGCATCAGGACCAGGAAGTCGAAGCTTTCGGAAATGGTGGCCGCCATCTTGCGGTTGACCACCTTGTCCCTGACCAGCATGTCGAGCCGCTGGTGCGTGCTGCCTTCGAGCTTGCCGGCCTGGATCGCCAGCGCCTTGACGCCTTCCGAGATGGCGAAGATGCCGGCCTTCTTGATCTCGAGCATGCCGGAATGCGCGCCCTCGCTCTCGGCCTTGATGCGGCCGAACCAGCCGATCGGCGGCGCGAAGCGCAGCGTATTCTCGACCATTCGCATCAGGAACAGCTTGTCGCGCCGGACGTGCGTGTAGAGCTGATCCTTGAGTTCCTGCTCGAACGAGGGATCGCCGAAGATCGTCCGGATATCGACGAAGGTGCCGCAGCTCAGGACATGTTTCGGTGTTGGTGCCTGCAACCAGCGGGCGAGCTGATCGCGCCACTTGCCGAGGCTGCGCCGCCATTCCTTGTTGCTCGCCATGATGCCGCCGGGGCACGGCGGGATGCCGATGGCGGTCAGCGATTCGATCAGGTGCTGCGCGAAGTCCTCGATGCGGCCGATTTCATCGGCGCCGAGCTCGTCGCCATAGACGATCGCATTGTCCTGGTCGGTGAGCAGCGTCTGCTCGCCGCGACCCTCGCTGCCAAGGACGACGAGGGCAAAGCGTGCCGGCAGGTCGGCGAAGCGGTCCTGGCGCAGCAGGGCGATCAGTCGCAGCAGGACCTGGTCGTTGAGATGAGCGATCATGCGCACCAGGTCGCGGACGCTGCGCGTTCCGGCGCCGCCGTCGCTGATGTGCAGGACCAGTCCCTGGATGCGCTCGAAGACGCTGCGCAGGTCCTCGAGGCTGGTCGCGCGCTCGATGTCGAGGACGAGTTGGTGCGGCGTGTTCGCCTGCAGCCTGATGATGTCGCTGTCGGTGATGATGCCCGACAGCTTGCCCTTGCCATCGACCACAGCCAGACGGTGGATGCGCTGGCGTGACATGCGGTAGAGGGCCTCGTAGAGCAGATCGCTTTCCCGGATCACCGACAGCGGGCTGTTCATGATCGCGCGCACACTGAGCGTCGTTGGATCCAGGCCGGCGGCAACCACCTTGTTGCGCAGATCGCGGTCGGTCATGATGCCGTGCGGCAAGCGGTTATCGAGGACGACGACGCTCGATATGTTCTTTTCCCGCATGACTCCGACGACATCGACGAGCCGGTCGTCGGGTGCGCAGGTGACGACCTGGCGCTGACAGAAGTCCTTCACCGGGCGAAAGAACTGGCCTTCCTCGGACATCGCGGGCTGCTCCTTGTTGTTCGTTTGTTGTTTCCCCGCGTCGCCTGCCGTGTCGGTGGCGTGTCCCGGGTGCGGCCTGTGCCCGCAGCCGGATTCTAGCATTCGCCGGCCTGAGCCGCCTTTGCCGGCGACCGGCAGTCGCTCAGTCCGGTGCCTGGTGCCCGTCGTCGGCGCGTGTTTCGGCGTTGACCTCGTCGCTCGTCCCCGCCTGTCGGTGCAGCGCCGCCTTCGCCAGCAGGTGGGCGGTGATCGGCGCGGTGATGAAGAGGAAGAGGAGGATCGCCAGTTCGTGCAGGCTGATTGCCGCCGACCCGCCACTGGAGAAGAAGATCGCCGAGGCAAGCAGGATCGCGCCAACTCCGAGAGTGGTCGCCTTGGTTGGTCCGTGCAGGCGGGTCAGGAAGTCGGGCAGGCGCGCCAGGCCGACCGAGCCGAGAAGGACGAAGAGCGCACCGAGCACGATCAGCGCGGCGACGCTCGCTTCGCTGGTCGGGTTCATTCGATGATGTCGCCGCGCAAGAGGAACTTGCACAACGCGATGGTGCCGACGAAGCCGAGCAGCGCCAGCAACAGCGCGACCTCGAAGTAGGCGGTGCTGGCACTGCGGATGCCGAACAGGACGAGCATGGCGATCGCGTTGATGCCGATCGTGTCGAGCGCCAGGATGCGATCGCAGAGGTCGGGTCCGCGCAGCAGGCGGTAGAGGTTGAGCGCCTGGGCGACGGCGATGAGCACGAAGGCGATTTCGAGGGCCGCGTTCAGCATGCGAAGATCTCCCGCAGTGGTTGCTCGTAGCGCTGCTTGATCTCGGCTATGAGTGCCCGTGGGTCGGGGGCATCGAGGGCATGGACGAGCAGGATCCAGTTTCGCCGATCGACGTCGATGGCGACCGTGCCCGGTGTCAGCGAGACGACGCTGGCGAGCAGCGTCGCGACGAAGGGATCACGCAGCTCGAGCGGCACTTCGACGAGGGCTGGCGACAGCCGATGCAGCGGGCCGACGACCTGCCGTGCGACGCGCCAGTTGGCGGTGACGATGTCGAAGGCGAAAACGGCGAGAAAGCGCAAGGCCGACAGTGGACGGACGAGGCGTGGCGGTTGCGGCCAGAAGGGCGCCGTCAGTCGCGGCACGACGAGCGCCAGCAGGGCGCCGAGGACGAGCAGCGCGAGCGACGCCGCATTGGTGATCAGCGCCCAGACGACGAAGACGCTGAACGAGAGCAGCGGTCGTGGCAGCAGGCGGCGCCTCATCATCGCTGCGCCCCGAGGACGCCGGCGACGTACGCACCCGGCGCGTGCAGCTGGCTGGCCGTGCGCTGTGCGTAGGCACTCAGGGGGCCCGCGAAGATCGCCAGAAGCGGCGCCGCGGCGACCAGAAGCAGCGTCGCCAGCGCCCGTTGCCAGCCGATCGCCGGTGCCGGTGTGGCGGCAACGCGCAGCGCCTGCGGCTTCCAGAGCAGGATGCAGCCCTGGCGCGCGAGTGCCGCCATGACCAGGAAACCGGCGCCAAGGAGAACGATCCAGATGGCGGTTCCGGCCGGCGTCTGGCGCAGGGTCGTCAGCAGCATCAGCTTGCCGACGAAGCCGGCGAACGGCGGCAGGCCGGCAGCGCTGGCGGCGACGACGAGGAAGGCGATGCGGATCCAGCTGGCGACCGGCGGGCCGGCACGGAAGTAATCGCCACAGTCGGCGCGCTGGCTGGCGATGAGCCCGGCGACGAGGAACAAGGCAGCGCCGGTCAGCGTCGACTGCAGCAGGTAGTAGATCGCCGCCGTGACCACCTGTGGGCTCGCATGCACCGGTGTCAGCAGCAGGCTGCCCGCCGACAGCAGGACCAGCCAGGCTGCCAGCGCCCGCAGGCGGTCGGCGACCAGGGTGCCGAGCGCGGCGAAGCCGACCGTTGCCAGCGCCAGCGGCGTCAGCCAGCCGGAGAGGAGATCGGGGATCGCCGGTGCCAGCGCCACCGCCTGCACGCGCAGGATGGCGACGATGCCGACCTTCGTCATGATTGCAAACAGCGCGGCGACCGGTGCTCCGGCAGCACTGTAGGTCGGTTGCAGCCAGAACGACAGCGGCAGCAAGCCGGCCTTCAGGGCGAAGACGGCGATCAGCAGCGCAAAGGCGACCCGCGCCAGCGCGGGGTCATGTTGCTGCCCGAGCAGCCGGCTCGCCATGTCGGCGAGGTTGAGGGTGCCGAGCGTGCCGTAGAGCAGCCCGAGGGCAATCAGGAAGAGCGCCGAGCCGATGAGGTTGAGGACGACGTAGGCGATGCCGGCACGCGTCCTCGCCAGGCCGCCCCCGTGTGCCAGCAGCGTATACGAGGCGAGCAGCATGACCTCGAAGAAGACGAAGAGGTTGAACAGGTCGCCGGTCAGGAAGGCACCGCACAGGCCGACGAGCTGCAACTGGAAGAGGGGGTGGAAGTGCTGTCCGCGTTCGTCGAATCCGGCGCTCGCGTAGAGCAGGGTCGCCAGCCCGAGGACGGCGCAGAGCAGGCTCATCATCGCCGCCAGCCGGTCGACGACGAGGACGATGCCGAAGGGAGCAGGCCAGTCGCCAAGCGCGTACACGCGCACCTGGCCATCATCGCTGAGCTGTGTCAGCCAGCCGCAGACCAGCAGCATCAGGACGGTGGCAGCGAATCCGACGGCGCGCTGCCACGGCAGGCGGGAGCAGGCCATCTGCAGCAGGGCGGCGGCAAATGGGATGAGGATCGGCAGGATCGGCAGGTGGGCGTGCATCACGAATCCTTGCCGGGATCCACGCGGTCGTCGCCGGCTTCCGCCAGCGCGCGCAGCGCGAGCATCGCCAGGTAGCCGGTCATGCCGAAGCCGATGACGATCGCCGTCAGCACCAGTGCCTGCGGCAGCGGGTCGGTATAGGTGGCGCCGGCACGGATCAGCGGTGGCGCATCCAGGTGCAGGCGACCGCTGGCGAAGAGGAAGAGGTTGACGGCATAGGAGAGCAGCGTCAGGCCGAGCAGCACCGGGAACGTCCGGGCGCGCAGGATGAGAAACACGCCGCAGGCGGTCAGGACGCCGATCGCGCTTGCCAGCAGCGCTTCCATCAGGCCGGCCCCTCGCCGCCGGAGCGGGCGCGCAGCGACAGGCGGCCGAGTCCCGCGAGAATGGTGACGACGACGGTGACGACGACGACGTAGACGCCGAGGTCGAAGACCATCGCCGTCGCCAGTTCGATGTCGCCGAGCAGCGGCAGTTGCACGTGCCCGTGCGCACTGGTCAGGAAGGGACGGCCGAAAGGCCAGCTGGCGACACCGATGCCGGCTGCCAGCAACAGGCCCACCGCCAGCAGCGGTGCTGGTCTCGCTGGCAGGCGCGGCTGCGCGAAGTCGATGCCGTTGGCGAGATACTGCATGACCAGTGCGACGCTGGTGATCAGGCCGGCGACGAAGCCGCCCCCGGGGACGTTGTGGCCGCGCAGGAAGATGTATACCGAGACGGTCAGCGCCAGCGGCAGCAAGGGCCGCGTCAGCATGGCGAGAAACAGCGGATGGACGTCCCTGTCCCAGCGGCGACCGTCCGCGTCGCGCGCCGGCGAGCGCAGTGTCAGGCGTTCGAGCAGCGCCTGCGAGGCGAGGGCGACCATCGCCAGGACAGTGATCTCGCCGAGGGTGTCGAAGCCGCGGAAATCGACGAGGATGACATTCACCACGTTGGCGCCGCCGCCACCGGGAACCGACTCCTGCAGATAGAAGCCGGCGATCGAGGCGACCGGCGCACTGAGCATCAACAAGGTCAGCAGGGCCATGCCGCCGCCGGCGAACAGCGCCAGCAGCAGGTCGCGCGACAGGCGCGCGGCGCTGCTCTTCGGTGCGCTGCGCGGCGGCAGGTAGTAGAGCACGAGCAGCATCAGGATGATCGTCCCCATCTCGACCGCGAGCTGGGTCAGCGCGAGGTCCGGCGCCGACAGGCGGATGAAGGTGAGGGTCACCGCCAGGCCGACGAGACTGACCAGGATGACTGCCAGCAGCCGCTCGCGGTAGAGCGCCGTTGCGCCCACGCTGCCCAGAAGCAGGACGCAGAGCGCGGCGACTGCTGCCTCGTCGGCGACCAGCGCCGGTACGCTGATGCCGCCGCCGGGTGGCCCGGAGAGATGGGCCCAGGTCGCGAGCACGACGACGAAGGTGAACAGCAGCGCGCTGTAGCGTTGCAGCGAGCCGTTGTCGAGCAGGAAGATGCAGCGCCGGGCGGTGAGCGCAAGCAAGCGGTAGAAACGCTCGAACGCGGTGCGCGGGTGCACTGCTGGCAACTGCTCCTGCCAGGCGAAAAGCGGCCGCCGCAGGGCATAGATCAGGACGCCGCCGGCGAGTGCCAGCAGGCTCATCAGCAGGGGCTTGTTGAAGCCGTGCCAGAGCGCCAGGTGGAAGTCCGGCAGCGGGCCCTGCAGCGTCGCGCCCGCTGCCGCATCGAGCAGCGGCGCCACCGTCCACGCCGGTACGACGCCGACCAGCAGGCAGAGCAGCACCAGCAGTTCGATCGGGGCGCGCATCCAGCGTGGTGGCTCGTGCGGCTGTCGCGGCAGCTCGACCGGTTCGCCGTTGAAGAAGACGTCATGCACGAAACGCGCCGAGTAGGCGACGGCGAGCATGCCCGCCACCGTCGCCAGCAGCGGCAGCGCCCAGCTGATCGGCTCGCTGTAACTGACCGCCTCGGCAAAGAACATCTCCTTGCTCAGGAAGCCGTTGAGCAGCGGCACGCCGGCCATCGAGCCGGCGGCGATGATCGCCAGCGT
>NZ_JAMTDQ010000040.1 GCF_023806635.1 Accumulibacter sp. | reverse complement strand
CAGTACACCCCCGCAGTGGTGGAGGTGGCGGGAATCGAACCCGCGTCCAGAACGCATCCGGTTTGCCGGAATTACGACCATGTACGGGATTATGGGTGCCGGCTGCCGAAAACTCAAGCCCTGTTCTTCGCAGCGTCTCAGACCTGCATGTTCATCACATCCTGGTACGCCGACACCAGCTTGTTGCGTACCTGCACCATCTCCTGAAACGAGATGGTGGCTTTCTGCAGTTCGATCATCACGTCGTGCAGGTCGGCGCCGCCACTGCCGGCGGCAAAATTTGCCGCCATCGCGTCGGCGCGCTGCTGCGTCTGGCTGACCTGCGCCAGCGATGCCTGCAGAACCTGCGCAAAATCCGTCGGCGCACCGGCGCCGGCCGTGGCGGGCGCCTGCACGGCGCGACCGGAAGCTGCGGCCGAGCTGGCGCGCAGCACACTCAGTACCTGATCGATGCCCTTGTCCATTCCTTCCTCGAGCGACTGCCTGATCGATGCACAGCCGATATTAGCAAGAATCGCGCCACGGTTGGCGGCACGTTCCGGCCAACGACGGAGCCGGCATCCTCAGGGATCGAGGAAGCCTTCGTCGCGATACTGCCTCAGCTTGTGGCGCAGCGTCCTTTCCGGCATCCCAAGACGCTGCCCCGCGAGCTTTCGCGACCCACCGACGGCCGCCAGGGTATCGAGGATGTGCTGCCGTTCGACGTCGCGCAGCTCTGCCGGTTGCCGGCTGCCGAGCGGCAACGCGCCAGCGCTCGTCGCCGCCGGTGCCGGCAGCAGCGGTGCCGCAGCGGGATCGACCGGGCGCTGCGCGCCAAGGAGCAGCGCAGCGACCTCGACCACTTCCGCCGTGGCCAGGATCACCGCCCGCTGCATGACGTTCTCGAGCTCGCGAACGTTGCCCGGCCAAGCGTGGCGCTGCAGCGCATCCTCGGCGGCCGGAGCGAGCCGCAGGCCGGCGCGACCGGCGCGCGCGCCATGCGTCGCCAGGAAGTGCCGCGCGAGCGGCACGATGTCGCCGGTACGCTGGCGCAGGGCGGGAATCAGCAGCG
Source organism: Accumulibacter sp. (assembly GCF_023806635.1). GTDB lineage: Bacteria > Pseudomonadota > Gammaproteobacteria > Burkholderiales > Rhodocyclaceae > Accumulibacter. The sequence continues at coordinate 25,772 of NZ_JAMTDQ010000040.1, read as the reverse complement.
GAAACACGTTCAGCCGGTAGAACAGATCCTCACGGAAATGGCCACTGGCGACGGCGTCGGCCATCTCCCGATTCGAGGTGGCGATGATGCGGATGTCGAGGGACACCGGCTTCTTGCCGCCGACCCGCTCCACCTCGCGCTCCTGCAGGACACGCAGCAGCTTGGCCTGCAGCGGCAGCGGCATCTCGGTGATCTCGTCGAGCAGGAGCGTGCCATTCTGCGCCTGCTCGAACTTGCCTGCCTGCGAACTGTGCGCGCCGCTGAAGGCCCCCTTCTCGTGTCCGAAGAGCGTCGCTTCGAGCAGGCTGTCGGGGATCGCCGCACAGTTGATGGCGACGAAAGGGCCCGCGCAGCGCGCCGAGCACTGGTGGATATGGCGCGCCACGACCTCCTTGCCGACACCACTCTCGCCGCTCAGCAACACCGTCGCGTCGGTCTGTGCCACACGTCTGGCGAGCGCAAAAAGGTTCTTCGACACGGCGTCGACGGCGATCACGCCCTGCTCGTCGATCCTCTCCGGCAGACGGTAGCGCAGTACGTGCTCGAGCAGCGCCTGCGGCTCGAAGGGCTTGAGGAGGAAATCGCAGGCGCCGGCCCGCATCGCCTCGACTGCCCGATCGACGTCCGCAAAGGCCGTCATCAGGACGACCGGCAACTGCGGCAGGCGACTGCGGATTTCCTTCAGCAGCGTGATGCCATCCATCGGCAGCATGCGCACGTCACTGACGACGAGCGCGACCTCGCTGCCGGCCAGTACCTGCAACGCCTCATCGCCGCCGCCGGCGGCGAGAATGGGCTGTCCGGCAAGTTCGAGGGTGTCGCATACCGCCTCGCGCAGCGCGGCATCGTCCTCGACGACGAGGATTGGCAATCCCCGGCCCATCGTTTCCATTCTCCTCAGCCCTCCGGTTGCGTCGTCGATTCGAGTGGCAGCAGGAGGACGAACTCGGACCCCTGACCTGGGTCCGAGTCGAGCTCGATGTTGCCGCCGTGGGCGCGCGCGACGCCAAGCGCGATCGCCAGTCCGAGCCCGGTGCCCTGGGCACGGGTCGTGAAAAATGGCTCGAACACGCGTGCCTGCACCTCGGGAGCCATTCCCTGCCCGGTGTCGCGCACACCGATCCGCAAACGCCCATCATCGCCGGTGCGCGCCGTGAGCGTCACCTCGCCGCCGGCGGCGCAGGCCTGCAGTGCGTTCTCGAGCAGGTTGACCAGCGCCCCCGCCAGGGCCTTGCGGTTGCCGACGAGTTGCTCCTGCGCCGCCGGGCAGTCTACCCGATAGGCGACGGCCCTCTCCCGGAACAGCGGCTGCACCGTCTGCGCCGCGTCCGCGACGACTTCAGCCACCAGCATGCGACCACTGCCGGCCCGTTCGCCACGGGCAAAGAGCAGGACCTCGCGGATCAGGCGCTCGAGCCGCCTGAGTTGGGCCGTCGCCTTCTCGGCGAAACGGATGCGGGCAACCTCCGCCAGTTCGGGCTGGCACAGGTTGGCACTGTAGAGCAGCGCCGCCGCCAGGGGCGTACGCAGCTGATGCGCCAGTGACGCTGCCATCTCACCCATCGCGACGAGGCGCTGGTTGCGCGCCAGCTCGGTCTTCAGCCCGTGTGCGGTGGTGACATCGTGCACGATGATGATCCGTCCGCCAGCCGAATCGATCGGGCTCTCGACGATCGCCACCCGGCAGGCGCCCGACTGCCACTCCGCCGGAGTCTCGGTGGCGAGCAGGAGGCTGCGCACCAGCACCGGCCAGAGCTGATCGACGAGTTCATGCCCGAGGATGCGGCGTGCCGCCGGATTCGCCTCACTGACCCGCGCATCGCCATCGAGGACGATGACCCCGGCCGGCAGCGCATTGAGCAACAGCCGCAGGCGTTCTGCCAGGGCCTCCTTGGCGTCATGCTGCCGCCGCAACTCGCCGTTGGCGGTCGCCAGCTCGGCGGTCAGCGACTCCACGCGACCCTGCAGACCCTCGTAGGCCATGGTCAGCGCCTGCGACACCTGGTTGAAGGCGTCGAATGCGCGCTGCAATTCCTGCGCCCTGCCATCCAGGGCTGACGGCTGCCCGGCGTCGATCATCGAATTGAAGGTCCAAATCCAGAAACAGCTACAATAGCAGAGTATTTATCAGCCCTTTTTCGCTTTTTGCCTGCCTGCGCGCAGGCCCTTGACCCGAACGCTGGCATGGCGGCAGCCGGAACCGAGACCACCGAAACAGCAGTCGCGAGCGCTCCGCTGGATCGGGCGCGCGCCGCCCTGGCACGCCTGGACAACCGGCAGAAAGTGGTCCTGATGGTCGCCATCGCCGCCCTGGTCGCGCTGCTCGTCGCAGCCGCGACGCTCCTCCGCCAGAGCGAGTTCCGCATCCTTTTCTCCAACGTCGGCGAACGAGATGGCGGCGCGATCATTGCGGCGCTCGAGCAGATGAACGTGCCCTTCCGCTTCAACGACTCGGGCAGCGCGATCCTGGTCCCCGCCGCGCGCGTCCACGATGTCCGCCTGCGGCTCGCGTCACAGGGACTGCCGCGCGGTGGTGCGGTCGGCTTCGAACTGATGGAAAGCCAGAAATTCGGCATCAGCCAGTTTGCCGAGCAACTCAACTACCAGCGCGGACTCGAGGGCGAACTGTCGCGCACCGTCCAGTCGATCGCCGCGGTCGAGGCAGCGCGCGTCCATCTGGCGATCCCGAAGCCGAGCGTCTTCATGCGCGAGGAGCTCAAGCCCTCGGCGTCGGTGATGCTCAGGCTCTACCCTGGCCGCTCGCTCGACGGCGCGCAGATCGCCGGCATCCAGAACCTGGTTGCGGCCAGCGTCCCGCAACTGGTGGCGTCGAGCGTGACGCTGCTCGACCAGAACGGTACTCTGCTCTCACAGATGAAGAGCAAGCTGCTCGAAGCCGGCCTCGATCCGACACAGGTCAAGTATGTCAACGAGATCGAAGCCAGCATCATCAAGCGCATCGAGGACATCCTGACGCCGATCGTCGGCGCCGGCAATGCACGGGTGCAGATCGCCGCCGACATCGACTTCTCGCAAAGCGAGCACACCGCCGAGACACATCGTCCGAACACGACTCCGCCGGAGATCAGCATTCGCAGCCAGCAGACGAACGAGACTGCCAGCACCAGCCCGACGGCGCAGGGAGTCCCCGGCGCGCTCAGCAACCAGCCGCCGGTACCGGCGACCGCACCATTGACACAACCGCCGGTGCCCCCCGCACCCGGCGCAACCGGCGCCACGCCGCCACTGCCGGGGCAGATCAATGCCGCTGGCGTCCAGGCACCGATCGCCAGCGTCGGCCAGCCGCTGAACACGAGCAAGAGCTCGACGATCAACTACGAGGTCGACAGGACGATCCGCCACGTCAGGCAGTCCGTCGGGACGATCAAACGCCTGTCGGCAGCGGTGGTGGTCAACCAGCGCAAGGAAACCGCCAAGGACGGCAAGTCGGTCAGCAAGCCGCTGCCGGACGCCGAGCTGAAGCAGATCAGTGATCTGGTCAAGGAGGCGATGGGTTTCAGCAAGGACAGGGGCGACACGATCTCGGTGGCGAACGCGCCGTTTACCGCCATCGAGAAGGACGACGGCGTGCCGCTCTGGCGTGACCCGGAAACCGTCTCGCTGACGAAGGAACTCGTCAAGTACGGGGTCATCGCCGCCATCATCGCCTACCTCCTGCTCGGTGTGGTGCGACCGCTGGTGCGGACGATGGTCGGTCCACCGGCCAGCGAGAAGACTCTCGGCAGCCAGATCGATGTCCGCGCCGAAGAGGAAGGCGAAGGGGCAGGCATCGAACATGTGCCGACGGCGAGCGAGTTGCTGGAAAGGAAGCTCGCCGAGGTTCGCGCCATCGCGCAGCAGGATCCGCAGGCGGTAGCCAACATCATCAAGGAATGGACGGGCGCCAATGCCGGCTGAGGACGGAATCGAGAAGAGCGCCATCCTGCTGATCGCCCTCGGCGAGGACTACGCCGCCGAGGTGCTGAAGCATCTCGGCCCGAAGGAGGTGCAAAGACTCGGCCAGGCGATGGCGATGCTGAAGTCGGTCCCGCGCACGCGCGTCGATGAGGTGCTCAGCGAGTTCCAGAAGGCCGCGGAGGAATCGGCAGCGGTCAACGTGGACACCGACGCCTACGTGCGCTCGGTGCTGACCAAGGCGCTCGGCGACGACAAGGCGTCGAACCTGATCTCGCGCATCCTGCAACCGGGCGACACCAATGGCATCGAAGGCCTGAAATGGATGGATGCGCCGACGGTCGCCGACCTGATCCGCAACGAGCATCCGCAGATCATCGCGACGATCCTCGTACACCTCGCGCACGACCATGCCAGCGACATCCTGAACCAGTTCTCGGAGCGCCTGCGCAACGATGTGGTGCTGCGCGTCGCGACCCTTGAGGGAATCCAGCCCGAGGCCCTGCGCGAGCTCAACGACGTCATGCTGCGCCTGCTCGCCGGTTCCGCCAGCATGAAGAAGGCGGCCAAGGGCGGTGTGCGAACGGTTGCCGAGATGCTCAACTTCATGGGTACCGCCAATGAGACGGCGGTCCTCGACTCGATCCGCGAGTACGACCCGGACCTGGCACAGCAGATCCTCGATGAGATGTTCGTTTTCGAGAACCTCCTCGACCTCGACGATCGGGCCATCCAGTTGCTGCTGCGCGAGATCCAGTCCGAGTCGCTGATCCTGGCGATGAAGGGTGCGACCGAAGCGCTGCGCGAGAAGATCTTCCGCAACATGTCGCAGCGGGCGTCCGAGATGCTGCGCGAAGACCTGGAGTCGCGCGGTCCGGTGCGAGTGTCCGAGGTCGAGGCCGAGCAGAAGGAGATCCTCAAGGTCGTCCGCCGGCTGGCCGACGAGGGACAGATCGTCCTTGGCAGCTCGGGTGGCGGGGAAATGATCTGAGAGCGATCGGCCGATGAGCGACGGAAAGCCACGCGACAGGGTCACCGCCTATCAGCGCTGGCAGGTCGCCGTCTTCGACCGCCCGGCAAGCGGCACACCGGCGGCGGCGCAGACCGAGTCGGCGCCGCCGCCGCAGCCACCAGCAGTGGCGGCGCCCGAAGCGGTGGAGCAAACCGATGCGGCTGCGGAGGCTGCGGAGGCGGCGGTCGCGCGGCCGACTGACGAGGATCTCGAGCGCATCATCGCCGAGGCGCGCGCGGCTGGCTATGCGGCAGGCCAGGCCGAAGGACTCGACGACGCCCGGGCAGAAGCGGCGAAGCTGGCGGTCGTGCTGGACAACCTGCAGCAGGCCGTCGCCGGCATCGAGCAGGAGATCGCCGACCACCTGCTGGCGCTGGCGATCGAAATTGCCAACCAGGTGATGCGGCAGAGCCTGCGCCTGCAACCGGAACTCATCCTGCCGCTGGTCAGGGAAGCGATGACTGCGCTGCATCCACATCAAGGCCAGCCGCAGCTCTTCCTGCACCCCGACGATGCCGCGTTGGTGCGTGCCCGACTCGGCGAGCAACTCGCCCATGGCAACTGGCGGATCAGCGACGACAGCACGCTGACTGCCGGTGGCTGCCGCGTCGAAGTCGGCGCCAGCGAAGTCGACGCGACCGTCGAGACCCGCTGGCGGCGGGTCATCGAAGCGATCGGCGCCAACCCCGAGTGGCTCAGGGAACAAGCGTGAACCGGCTTGCCGGCGATGACTGAAGACGCCCGCAATCCGCACCTGGAGGCCTGGCGGGCGTTCATCGCCGGCTGCCGGCAGGCGACGACGCAGGTCAGCTCGCTACTGCCCAGTGGCCACCTGACGCGCATCAACGGCCTCGTCATGGAAGCCGCCGGGCTCAAGCTGCCGCTCGGCAGTTCATGCCGGATCATGCCGTCGGGCGGCACGCCGATCGAGGCGGAAGTGGTCGGCTTTCATGGTGAGCGGCTGTTCCTGATGCCCACCGAAGACGTCTACGGGCTGTCGCCGGGTGCCCGTGTGGTGGCGCTGGAGACCCCCAACGGTCCACCTCGGATCGGCCAGCCACCACCGGCGCGAAGACGTTCGATCGACCGCGCGAAACTGGTTCCGGTCGGCGACTCGCTGCTCGGGCGCGTCCTCGACGGCGCCGGCCGCCCGCTCGACCAACTCGGGCCGCTCAACGCGCCATCGTTGCGACCGTTGCAGAGCCGGCCGGTGAACCCGATGTCGCGAGCACCGATCGACCAGGCGCTCGATGCCGGAGTTCGTGCCATCAATGCGCTGCTCACGGTCGGTCGCGGCCAGCGCATGGGGCTGTTCGCCGGTTCCGGGGTCGGCAAGAGCGTCCTGCTCGGGATGATGGCCCGCTATACGGCAGCCGAGGTGATCGTCGTCGGCCTGATCGGCGAGCGCGGCCGCGAGGTCAAGGAGTTCATCGAGCAGATTCTCGGCGAGGAGGGGCTGCGGCGCGCCGTCGTCGTTGCCGCCCCCGCCGACGTCAGCCCGTTGATGCGCCTGCAGGGCGCCGCCTACGCAACCTGCATCGCCGAGTATTTCCGCGACCGCGGACGGCACGTGCTGCTGATCATGGACTCGCTCACCCGCTATGCGATGGCGCAGCGCGAGATCGCCCTCGCCATCGGCGAGCCGCCGGTGACCCGCGGCTACCCGCCCTCGGTCTTTGCCCGCCTGCCGCAACTGGTCGAACGGGCGGGCAACGGCCGCGACGGCGGTGGTTCGATCACCGGCTTCTACACCGTGCTGGCGGAGGGCGACGATCAGCAGGATCCGATCGCCGATGCCGCCCGCGCCATCCTCGATGGCCACATCGTCCTCTCGCGCACGCTCGCCGACGCCGGGCACTATCCGGCGATCGACATCGAGCAGTCGATCTCGCGCGCCATGGTCAACCTCGTCAGCCCTGCGCACCTCGAGCAGATCAGGCGCTTCAAGAGCCTCTTCTCGCGCTACCAGCGCTCGCGCGACCTGATCAGCGTCGGTGCGTACGCCGCTGGCTCGGACCCGCAGCTCGACCAGGCAATCGCCATCTATCCACGCTTCGAGGTGCTCCTGCAGCAAAGTCTGGCAGAGCGTGCCGACCTCGCCAGCAGCATCGGGCAGTTGCAGGATCTCTTTGGCCCCGCGCACGCCGCGCCAGCCGGCTAGAATGCCCCCTTGCGGCGTGACGCCCGCGCACCGGAATCATCATGTCCAGAACCTTCCCGCTGCAGACCGTCCTCGACCTGATGCGCAGCCGCAACGATGCGGCGACGCAACGACTGGCATCGCTGATCGCCGCCGAAAGGGACGCCCAGAAGACGCTGGCGATGTTGCGGCAGTACCGTGACGAGTACACCGCACGCTTCCGCCAGGCGGTGCAGGACGGGCTGGGCCAGCCGGAATGGCGCAATTTCCAGGAGTTCCTCGACCGTCTCGACGAGGCAGTCCGGCAGCAGGAGCAGGCCGCGAACCTGAAGGCGGCGCACACCGCCGCCGGGCAGGCCGAGTGGCAACGTCAAAGAAGCCGCCTCAACGCCTTCGACACGCTCTCGGAACGCCACCGCGCCAGTGAGGCACGGCGGGAACTCCGCCACGAACAGAAGCTCCAGGACGAGTTTGCCGCACGCGGCAGGGACGACCGACAGGAGCAGTAGTTGGCACACATGGCACGCTGCTTGCTGGGGATACGGCGGAAGCTCGTGAAAGGGACATCCCATGACCATCAGCATCGTCACGCCGGCACTCATCACCCAGCCGGCGCGTGCCACCGTCACCGACGACGACGCAGCTCGCACCACGAATGCTGACGAGGCTGGCCCCGGCAACGATTTCCTCGACATACTCCTCGCCCTGCCGGCGATGACCGCCAGCGCCCCGGCACCGGCCGCCGACATCGCCGACGCTCAGCCGCCTGCCGCCGAAGCCGGAACGCCAACTGCCACCGTCGAGATGCTCGTGTTGAGCCAACAACTGCCGCAGACGGCGTACCGCCCGCCGCCCGCCGGCGAGGGCGGCAGCGAAAGGGTCGCCGGAGCGCCAGCCGTCGCCGGCGAAGCCCTCGCCAACCCGCCCCCTGCCCGCAGCGGACCGGCCGTGGTGGACCCCGTGCTGCCGACCGGCGATAGCCGGCAACCAGCGGCGGCGGCAACCGAGGCCGGGCCCAGGGCGGCAACTTTTGCCGTGCCGGACCTCATCGCCATGCCCAGCGAGAAGACCGCGGTCGAAGCGGACGAGCCGCTTGCGCCAGCCGTACCGGCGCCCGCCACCGCCCCTCCGGCGGGCGCCGGCAGTACGGTGGCGGGTGCACTGGCAATGCCGGCGGCAGCGACCCGGACACACACCCTGCAGACCCCGCTGCGTGACCCGTCCTGGGCAGGCGAGTTCGGTCAAAAGCTCCTCTGGTTTGCCAACAACGAGCAGCAGGGCGCGAAGATCACCGTCCACCCGCCACAGCTGGGCGTCATCGAGATCAGCCTGAACCTCGATCGTGATGGCGCGACGGCGCACTTTGCGTCGCCCAGCGCCGAAGTGCGCAGCGCCATCGAAGCGGCAATGCCGCGCCTGCGCGAGATGTTCGCAGGCGCCGGGATCGACATCGGGCAGCTCAGTGTCGGCAGCCACGCGGCCGGACAGCAGTCGCAGGGACAGGGAGATTCATCGCCCGCCACCCGTCGGCAGCCCGATGCGGCTATACTTGGATCCGATCCGCCTGCCGGCGTGTTCGTGTTGCCGGCCGCCACTCGTCACGGGCAGACGATGATCGACGTCTTCGCCTGATGCTGCAGCACGGCGGCGGAGAGTCGGCTCACGGATGGCTGACGTAATCAGGGAGAGAAACGCTGCATGGCCAAGGACGCCAAACCTGCGACTGAAACCGGTGATGCTGCGCCAGCGAAGAGCAGCAAGAAACTTCTGATCATCATCCTGCTCCTCGTTCTCGTGCTCGGCCTCGGCGGCTTGAGCGCCTTCCTCCTGTTGCGGGGCAACGCCGCGCATGAGGAAGACGGCGACGAAGCGGTGGTCGAGAAGGCCAAGCCGGCGAAGAAGAAGAAGGTGGACCTCAGCGCACCACCGGTCTACGTGCCGCTCGATACATTCACCGTCAACCTCGTGCCCGAGAACGGCGACCAGTTCCTGCAATTGATCGTCTCGGTAGAAGTCGACGACCCACAGGTCGGCGAGCACATCAAGCTCTACACCCCGAAGCTGCGCAACGACATCACGCTTCTGCTGTCGAGCAAGAAGGCGTCGCAGCTGATCACCAAGGAAGGCAAGGAACTCCTGGCGCAGGAAATAAGGGAACAGATGAACGGCGTCCTCGACCCGGCCGGCAAGGGCAAGAAGAGGGACTGGCCGATCAAGGACGTATTGTTCACCTCCTTCATCATCCAGTAGTTGCGCATGAGCGCCGACTTCCTCTCCCAGGATGAGGTTGACGCCCTGCTGAAAGGCGTCACCGGCGAGGCGGACGTCAGCGAGGAACCTGACGACGCGAGCAGCGGGCCGCGGCCCTACAATCTGGGAACACAGGAGCGCATCGTCCGTGGGCGGATGCCGACGCTCGAACTGGTCAACGAGCGCTTTGCCCGTTATCTGCGAATCGGACTCTTCAACTACCTCCATCGCAGTACGGAGATCTCGGTCGGCTCGATCCGCGTCCAGAAGTACAGCGAGTTCACCCGCAACCTGGTGGTCCCGACCAACCTGAATCTGGTGACTGCCAAGCCCCTGCGCGGGACGGCGCTGTTCGTCCTCGACCCGAGCCTGGTCTTCCTGGTGGTGGATAACATGTTCGGCGGTGACGGCCGTTTCCACACCCGCGTCGAAGGTCGCGACTTCACGGCCACCGAACAGCGCATCATCCAGGGCATGCTGCGAGTGATCTTCGCCGAGTACGCACGTTCCTGGAAGCCGGTCTACGCTCTCGGCTTCGAATATATCCGTTCCGAGATGAACTCGCAGTTCGCCAACATCGCGACACCTTCCGAGATCGTCGTCGCGACGACCTTCTCGCTGGAATTCGGAGGATCGAGCGCCGACATGCACATCTGCTTTCCCTACTCCATGCTCGAGCCGATCAGGGAACTGCTTTACAGCTCCATGCAGAGCGACCAGCTGACCACCGACCGGCGCTGGGTCACCACCTTGCGCAAGCAGTTGAAGAATGCCGAGGTCGAGCTGACGGCAACACTGGCAACGGCAACCACCAGCCTGCGCCGGATCCTGGACATGAAGGCCGGCGACATCGTTCCTTTGGAGATCCCGGAAACGGTCGTCGCCCAGGTCGACGGGGTGCCCTTGATGGAGTGCCGCTATGGGCAGCAGGGCGGACAGTATGCGCTCAAGGTCGAGCGCTTCCTGACGGAAGAGCGCGCGGAGAGTCCCTTGGGGGAGAGCAATGGCTAGCGACATGGACGACACTGGAATGCCCGCGAGCGACGACGCCGGACTGGACGACGACTGGGCAGCGGCGATGGCCGAGCAGGCGATGGCGGAAGCCGCGCCGGCTGGCAAGGCGCAGGCGGCCAGCATCTTCCCGAGCTTCGACGAGACGGGAGGCAAGGGATCGTTGATGAACGAGCTCGACATGATCCTGGACATTCCGGTCCAGATCGCCGTCGAGCTCGGACGCACCAGGATGACGATCAGGAACCTCCTGCTGCTCGCCCATGGCTCGGTCGTCGAACTCGATGCGCTGGCGGGCGAACCGCTGAACGTCTTTGTCAACGGCACGCTGATCGCCCAGGGCGAAGTCGTCGTCGTCAATGACAAGTTCGGCATCCGCCTCACCGACATCGTCACCCCTTCGGAGCGCGCACGCCGACTCGGTCATTGAACGGTCCAGCGGCGATCGTTGCCCGCAGGGCACCGGCAGCGTCCGCAGACCGGTCGTGCCGGTGCCTCAGCCACGATCGCCGGCAATCCGCGGCGACGAAAGCGCCTTCGCTGCGGCGCTGCGGACCGCTCACCCGGACCGCACTTGCTTTATGATGTCCACCGACATCCTTACCGGACCAACCACCTTGTTCCGACGCCCGTCCGTACCCCACCGCCGTCGCCTCCATGCGGCCGCTGCGCTGGCCATACTGCCCACGGCCGTGCTGGCGCAGACTGCCGGCAGCGAGGTGCCGCCCTTCGGCGCCGCTGCGCTGCTGCAGACGACGCTCGCCCTGGCGCTGGTGGTGGCGCTCCTGTTCCTCGGCGCCTGGCTGCTGCGGCGCCTCAACGGTGGCCGCGGATTCGGCAACGGAGGACCACTGCGACTGGTTGGCGGACTGGTGATCGGCCCGCGTGAGCGTATCGTTCTCGTCGAGGTCGACGACACGTGGATCGTCGTCGGGATTGCCCCGGGGCAGATGCGAACCCTGCACACCCTGCCGAAAGGTGACCTGCGAGCCGGGAGTGACGGTGAGAAGCACTTTGCGCAGTGGTTGAAGCGAATCTCCGAGCGCCGGAATGAAGACGGCTGATCCCACCCGCGGCCTGATCCTTCTCGCGCTCCTCATTGCGCCAGCGGCTGCCTGGGCGCAGGCCGGCGGGCTGCCGATGGTCACCAGCACCCCCGGCGCCGACGGCAGCCAGACCTATACGCTGTCGGTCCAGACGCTGCTGACGCTGACCGCGCTCACCTTCATTCCGGCAGCGTTGCTGATGATGACCAGCTTCACGCGCATCATCATCGTCCTCTCGCTGCTGCGGCACGCCCTCGGCACCCAGACCTCGCCGCCGAATCAGGTGCTGATCGGCCTGGCGCTGTTTCTGAGCTTCTTCATCATGTCGCCGGTTCTCGACCGCATTCACAGCGAGGCCTACGTTCCACTGTCGGAGGACCGGATCAGCTTCAGTACGGCCGTCGAGCGCAGTGCCGTGCCGCTGCGCGAGTTCATGCTCAAGCAGACACGCGAATCCGACATCGCGCTCTTCGTGCGCATGAGCCGTAGCCAGGGCTTTGCTTCCAGCGCCGAGATCCCGATGCGCCTGCTGATTCCGGCCTTCGTCACCAGCGAACTGAAGACCGCATTCCAGATCGGCTTCGTCATCTTCATTCCCTTCCTGATCGTCGACATGGTGGTCGCCAGCGTACTGATGTCGATGGGCATGATGATGATGTCGCCGGTGATGGTCGCACTGCCCTTCAAGCTGATGCTCTTCGTCCTGGTCGACGGCTGGCATCTGCTCCTCGGCTCGCTGGTCGCCAGTTTCGCTGCATGAACCCCGGGACGGTGATGGAGATCGGGCGGCAAGCGGTCGAGATGACCTTGCTGCTGTCCGCACCGCTGCTTCTCGCCGCCCTGCTGATCGGCCTCGTCGTCAGCATCTTCCAGGCGGCGACGCAGATCAACGAGCAAACCCTCTCCTTCATCCCGAAGCTGGTCGGCGTCTTCCTGGTCCTGATCGCCGCCGGCCCCTGGATGCTGCAACTGATGGTCGACTACGTGCGACGACTGTTCGAGAGCATTCCCCAGCTGATCGGCTGAAACCCGGATGATCAGCCTCAGCAGCGCCGAAATCAACGCCTGGGTGGTCGCGTTCTTCTTCCCCCTGGCGCGGGTGCTGGCACTCATGGCGACCGCACCGCCGTTCAACAACCCGGCCCTGCCGGCACGCGTGCGGCTGGTCGCCGGTCTTGCCGTGACGCTCGGCGTCAGCCCGGTGCTGCCGCCGATGCCGGTCATCGATCCCGGCTCGGGAGCCGGCCTGCTGCTGCTCGCACAACAGTTGCTGATCGGCTTCGCGATGGGCTTCGCCATGCGCCTCGTGTTCAGCGCCGTCGACATGGCCGGCAGCCTGATCAGCCTGCAGATGGGCATCGGCTTTGCCAGTTCCTATGACCCGCAAACGGCTGGTCAGACCGTCGTCGTCTCGGAGTTCCTCGGTCTTCTCGCCCTGCTGGTGTTCATGGCGATCAACGGCCACCTGATGGTCATTGCCACCCTGACCCACAGTTTCAGCCTCATGCCGATCGGCGCCACCCGCCTCTGGCCCGACACCTGGTGGCAGCTCGCCGCCAGCGGCGGCATCATCTTCTCTTACGGACTGCTGCTGGCGCTGCCGATCGTCGTCGCGCTGCTGATCGCCAACCTCGCGCTGGCCATCCTCGGCCGCGCCGCACCGCAGCTCAATCTGATGGCGATCGGCTTCCCGCTGACGATTGCCCTTGGCTTTGCCGCCCTGATGTTTGGCCTGGTGCATCTGGCGCAGCCGTTGCAGGATCTTTTCGAACAGGGTCTGCAGTCGATGCTCGGCCCCTTTGCCCTGCAGCGCCCGTAGCCGCCGAGGTGACGATCGCGGCCGCGGCCGCCTGCCACTGCGCATCCGCGAGGCCAGCAAGAGCGGGCGAACAGACCACTTGCACGTCGCCCGAGCGCAACCAATCGGGCAGCGGCCGGCGCGACCACTGACGCAGCGCTGCGGCCGATTCGGCGCGCGCGCTGATGACTCCGAGCCAGCCATTGCGACCGCTGCTCTTGACGAGATAGAGCGCTGCATCGGCGATGTTGACCACCGCACTCCAGTCGACGGCGGCCGGATGCTCGCTCGACAGCGGCAGGCAACAGAAACCGACCGAGCAGGTGCGTGCCAGCAGGCCGCCGTCGTCCAGCCTGAAAGGCTGATCCGCGACCGCCGCGCGCGCCCGCTCCGCAAGTTCGGCGGCACCGGCGCGCGTCGTCGCGCGGGCAACGACGAGAAACTCCTCGCCACCCCAGCGGACCAGGTAATCGGTGTCACGAAAGACTCCCGCCAGCCGGCTGCACACCTGCAGAAGGACGGCATCACCCGCGGCGTGACCATGTTCGTCGTTCACCCGTTTGAAGTGGTCGATGTCGAAGAGGAAGAAGATCAGGTCGGGGTCGGCCGGCAGCTCCGCCCCATACAGGCGGTGCCCCTCGTAGGCACGCACCGTCAGCGCACAGTCGGCCTCGATGTGCTGGGTCAGGAAGCGGCGATTGCGCAAGCCGGTCAGCGGGTCGGTGAGACTGGACTCGGCGAGCGCCGCCGACTCCCGTTGCAGCGCCAGCGCCACCTTCTCCAGATCGGCAGTGCGCTCGCGGACGGTTCGTTCGAGTTCCACCTGCCGCCGGCGCAGACGGCGGGTACGCAGCTGCAGCAGCGCAACAACCAGCAGCACGAGGGCCAGGCCAGCCAGCGAACGGAACCACCAGCTCTGCCACCAGGCGGGCAGGATGCGCACCGGGATCGCCAGCTCGTGCGGACTCCAGATGCCGCTGCGGTTGCTCGCGCGAACGCGCAGGACATAGCCACCAGGGTCCAGGTTGCTGTAGGCGGCGACGCGCGAATCGGCCGCCGTGGCGATCCAGTCGGGGTCGAAGCCCTGCAGCCGGTAGGCGTAGCGGATACGGCCCGGGTCACTGTAATCGAGCGCCGTGAAACCGATGCTGAAGCTGCGTTGCCATGGCGCCAGATCGAGTCCGTCGAGGATGCGCCCGGCCGGCTGCGGCAGACCGTTGATCAGCAGTTCGGAGATCAGCAGCGGTGGCTCGTACGACGAGGCGTCGAAGTGCTCCGGCCGAACGACCAGGATGCCCTTGCTGCCGCCGAACAGCATGCGGCCGTCAGGCGTCATGGCGTGGGCAAGAAACCAGCCGATGCCGAGATCGGCACCATCGGCGGCGGTCAGCTCGTCCAGCCGGTCGCCGGCAGGGTCGTAGACGCACATCTGCGTCCAGATGCGGCCGCGCCCATCCTGCATCAGGTTGCCGCCAAACGGCCGGCCGAGGACTCCATGTCGCTGGCTGATGCGCTCGAAGGCAGCGCGTGCGCCATCCCACTGCCGCAGGCGGTGCAGGCCGGTCACCGCAGTATCCACCCAGAGGGTCTGCTGCCGGTCGAAGAGCAGACCGATGACGCTCGGATTGCCAAGGCCGGCTCCCTCCTGCTGCGCGACCGCCTGCAGCTGGCTGTCGCCCGCGGCAACGCGAAACAGGCCCTTGCCGCTGCCCACCCAGACGCTGCCATCGGCCGCTTCGACGAGGGCATTGATGTCGGCCCGCAGGATCTGTCCATCCCGCTGGGCGATGCGGGCAACCTCCGTCGCTCCCGGCGGCAGGCGAAAGACCCCGTCCTGGGTGCCGATCCACAACGACCCGTCGCTGCCGGCAAGCAGCTTTCGGGTCGCACCGCCATGATGTCGCAGCATGCGCAGTTGCCGATGATCGGCGCTGAACTGATAGAGCCACGAATCGGCCCCCAGCCAGACCGAGCCATCGCGCGCCTGCGCCATGGCCTCGATGCGCGCGGTCGGCAGATCGTCGCCGCCCGCCGGCACCGGCAGCCGCGGCAATACGGCAGCCGTGGTGCGCAGGCTCTGGTCGAGAACGGCAATGCCGCCACTGTGCGTCGCGGCCCAGATTTCGCCGTTGTCCACCTGCAGCAGGCTGCGCACATCGGGTACCGAGAGGATGCTGCCGGGCTGCCGATCGGCGCCGCGCAGCCACAGGCTGCGCCGGCCCGGATCGTGTCGCTGCAGCCCGACACCGAAGCCGCCAACCCAGATCAGTCCCGAGTGGTCGAGCAACAGGGTGGTCACCTCGTTTGCTGCCAGGCCGCGCGGATTGTGCAGATCGTGACGCAGGCGCTGCAACAGCGCGCCGCTGCGCACGTCACGGATCTCGATGCCGGAGACGCGTCCGACCCACATCTGCCCCCCCGGTGCCTCGACCAGGCTCGAGACCCCGCCGGGGCTCGCGGCATCGACTGTCGGCTCGAGCAGGACACCCGCACCGGTGGCAGGATCGACGATGGCCAGCTCACCCTGCTGCGTACCCGCCCAGATGCGTCCGTCGGACGCCTGCAACAGCGCCTGCACGATGCGCCCGGCGAGACCGGTGCCGGCGCCGCCCCCGGCGAACACCGGCACGAAACCCTCGCCCACTGCGTCGTGGCGGCTCAGGCCGGCCCAGGTTCCCAGCCAGAGTACGCCCTGCCGATCAAGCAGCAGCGCCTGCACCCGATCGTCCGGCAGGCTGCCGGGCCGCTCCGCATGGCGGTAGCGGGCAATCCTGCGGCATTGCGCATCGTAACGCTCCAGCCCGCCGCCTTCGCTGCCCACCCAGATGCTGCCCGCGGCATCCTCCGCCAGTGCGCGGATCGTCGGCAGGGCGCCGCCATGCTGCCGGCTGTCACCGCCGCAGGTGCCAATCGTCTCGCTGAGTGGATCATGTACCGCCAGGCCATCGAACTCGGTGCCAATCCATAGCCGCCCGTCGCGACCGGCCAGCATGGAGCGGATCCAGCCCAGGTTGCGCGTCGCGGGATCCGGGCTCGGTCGTTCCACTGGCCGGAAGCGGTAGCCATCGAAACGCATCAGGCCGTCACCGGTCGCGACCCAGAGAAAGCCGGCACGGTCCTGGGCAATGACGGGCACGACATGACGTGGGATGATGCCGACCCCGACCGACTCGAAGCGCGGCTCGACCGGCGACGAGCCTGCCGGAGAACCGGCGGCGGCAGCAGCGGCGACAGCCAGCAGCAGCCACGACCACAGAAACTGGGCAACTCTGCCAAGTCCAGGCACAGCGCGCAGCGCCAACGGCACGACCCTCCTTCCCCGAGGCGGGACTGGTCAACGGCAGCGCCGCCCGGGGCCGCATCGCCGCCAGCCTTGCCGGCCGGCTGCAGGCTGCCGCAACTGCAGACCGGCTGATCGGGCGGGAAACCATTCCCCTGCCCGCGTCAGCCATTCTAGCGGAAACCTTATGCCGGTCAATGGCTTGCCATCAGCTGGTCGATCCGTCCGCAGCACACACTGCCCGCGGCAGGCACCCGGCCATCAACCCGCAGCGCCACCCTGCCGCCGGCCTGGCAGGTTGACCAACACGATGCCCGTTATGACGCAGGTCGCGGCGACAACGAAGCCCGGCGTCAGGCGGTCGCCAAGCAGGAGGACGCCGAAGGCGACCCCGAACAGCGGCGTCAGGAAGGAGAAGACGGACAGGCGGGCGGTGAGGTAGCGGGTGAGCAACCAGAACCACGTCAGGTAGCTGGCAAATGCGACGATCACGCCCTGATAGGCCAGCGCCAGCAGCACCGGAACGCTCAGGTTGCCGATGCCGCTCTCGCCGAGGAGTGGCGAGAGCGGCAGCATGAGCAGCGTCGATACCGCGAGCTGGTAGAAGAGCACCTTGGTCGCGCTGATCGTCGCCAGCGACGTCGCCCGGATCAGGACGGTCGTCGCCGCCCAGCCGAGCGCCGCCAGTAGCCCCAGCAGGTCGCCGATCCAGGCGTCGGGCCGGCTGCCGTCCCTGCCGGCGAAGGCGAGGAAGATGCCGGCGAAGGCCAGAGCGACGCCGAGGAACTGTCGCCAGCGCATCCGTTCTCCGGCGACGAAGAGGTGCAGACCGAGGACCGTGAAACAGGGTGCCGTGTAGAGCACGACGATCATGCGTGACGCCGTCGTGTAGGACAGGCCGAGATAGATGAAGACGAACTCGAGCGCGAACAGCAAACCGGCCAGCAGCCCGCAGCGCAGCGTACCGTCTGCTGCGGCGAGCGGCAGCCGCCGCCAGCGCGCCCAGCCGAGCAGCAGCAACAGGGCGATCGTCGAGCGTAGCCCGGCCTGCAGCACCGGGCTGATTCCCTCACTGGCGATCTTGATCGCGACCTGCTGGAAGCCCCAGGTCGCACAGAGCAGCGTCATCAGCGCGAAGGCAGCAGCACCCGGGGGTGTCCGCCGGTCCATCGCCGCCGCCGTCTGCCTCGTCACGCCGCCGCTGGCGCCTAGCGACCTTCCCAGACGGGCTGTGCGAAGCGGCGCCGGAGTTCGTCCGGTATCGGCCTGATCTGCAGGCGGCTGTACTCATCGACGATGCGCTGGTAACTGCCATCGGCCTTCATCGCCGCCAAAGCCTTTGCCCATTTCTCCGCCTCGGCGTCCGGCAGGTCCTTCGATGCCGCGAGGTAGATCTCGCTCGGGCGAACGATCTCGCCGAAGTTGAGTGCCGCCAGGTTGCCGCCGACCTCGCGCATGGCGTGGATGACCATCAGCCGTGGTGCCAGCCAGGCGTCGATCCGCCGCTGCTGCATCAGGCGTGCGTTCATCCATTCCTCCGGCTGTGCCCGGATGCGGGTGAAGCCGCGCTCCTTCAGCAGCGCCTCGGCGCCCGAACGGGCGAGAACGCCGACCGGTCGCTCGCGAACCCTGTCGAGACTGGCAACGTCGATCCCCTGACCACCTACCACGATCAGGTCGTCGGTGACGATGCGTGCCAGCCAGCGGTAGCGATCTTCGCGTTCGGGCGTTCGCGTCAGCGCCAGGATGCCGACATTCGGCTGCGTCTGCGCCAGGCGCTGGGCTTCGCCCCAGGGCATGAATTCGACCAGGCCGCTGTGGCCGACGCGTCTCGCCATTTCGCTGACGACCTCGAGCACCAGCCCATGGTCGACACCGGGCGTCTCGCTGACGCTGGCGGGCGGAATCTGGAACGTGTAGGGCGGCAGTTCGGCAGCCAGCAGGCGCAGTTCCTTCGTCCGCGCCTGCCCCTGCGCGAAGGCGTGCGATGCGCAGAAGACGAGCGCGGCGAGGACGATCCGGAGGATGCGCACGGTTCTCGTCCTCAGAAAGTGCCGAAGATGCCGTTGAGCACGATCACCAGCACCATCGACAGGAGCGGGAAGGCGACGGCAACCATGAAGATGTCGAAGTACGACTGCCTGTGGTTCAACCCGCAAATGGCCAGCAGCGTGATCACGGCGCCGTTGTGCGGCAGCGCATCGAGGCCGCCGGAAGCCAGCGCCGCGACGCGGTGCAGAATCTGCGGGCTGAGTCCGGCCGCCTGTGCCAGTTCGAGGTACTGCTGCCCGACCGCCTGCAGGGCGATGCTCATGCCGCCCGAGGCCGAACCGGTGATGCCGGCCAGCACGTTGACGATGACCGCCAGCCCGATGACCGGATTGTCGGTCACGCCCATCAGCCAGTCCTTGATGATCGCGAAGGCGGCGAGACTGGCGATGACGCCACCGTAGGCGACCTCCGAACCGACGTTGAGGATCGGCAGCATCGAACCCAGAGCACCGTCGTTCAGCGACTGGCGGACGTTCTGGAACCGCTTCCAGGTGAGTGCGATGAGCACGACACAGGCAGTCAGCATGGCAACGATGATCGCCCAGGTACCGCCGACGGCGGAAAGGGTCGTCTTGCCGTACTTCGGCGTCGCCAGGTACGAGGTGTCGAGATCGACGATGACGTACTTGCTGAAAACGAAGTTGATCGCCAGGACGAGGATCACCGGCGTGATGGCGACAGCGAAGGACGGCATTTCGCCCGGCGACGGCGACGCCGGCGAGGTGGCGGCAGCGGCCACCGCCTCGTCGCCGTAGCCTTCGCCGGCAGCGCGCGCACGGCGCGCCCGCAGCATCAGCCACAGGCTGCCGCAGACGAACATGACGACGCCGGCGATGAACCCGAGACCCGGAGCGGCGAAGGCGTCGGTATGAAAGTACGGCATCGGGATGGCGTTCTGGATCGCCGGCGAGCCGGGCAAGGCCGACATCGTGAAGGTGAAGGAACCCAGCGCGATGGTGGCGGGGATCAGCCGTTTCGGCAGGTTGCCCTCGCGGAACATCTGGATGGCGACCGGGAACACGGCAAAGGCGACGACGAACAGCGACACGCCGCCATAGGTGAGGACGCCACAGGCCAGGATGATGGCGATGATCGCGCGTTCCTTGCCCGTCCATTCGACGATGCGGTGGGCGATCGTGCGCGCGCAGCCGGAATCGTCCATCAGCTTGCCGAACACCGCACCGAGCAGGAAGAGCGGGAAGAACTTGATCAGGTAGTTGCCGAGCGCGGGCATGAACACCTGCGTGTAGGTGGCGAGGACCGGCGCATCGAAGTCGCCCAGCAACAGGGCGACGAGGGCACAGATCGGCGCAATCAGGATGACGTTCCAGCCGCGGTAGGCGAGAACGATCAGCAGCAACAGCGAGACCAGGATCCCGAGAATTCCCAGCATGACGGCCCCTCCCATCGAGCGTTCAAGAACCGGCGCACCTCCACCCCGCGCCGAGTATGCGACCGGCGCGCGCCCGCCGTCAACCAGCCCGCCTCGCCTCAACGATATCGATGGCGGTCCTCCGGCCGGCCGCTCGCCGCTCGAGCATCCCCTTCCGCTGCTCTCCCGGCGCTGCCCGTTCCCAGCTCTCCGGCGTGCAGCAGCTGTCGATACGCCACGCTGCCGGCGCGTGGCGGGTTGCCGATGAGGAAGCGGACGGGCAGCGAGACGGTAGTGAAGCCGGTGCCTTCGCCGACGACTTTCTGCACCACGAAGTGCAGGTGTGGACCGTCACTGTAGCCGGTTGCGCCGACGCCACCGATGACGGTGCCGGACTTGAGCGTCTCGCCGACGGCCACGGGCGCGATGCCGGCGTGGGCAAGGTGGCCGTAGCTGGCGATGGTGCCGTCGGCGTGCAGGATGCGAACGACGTTGGCCTTGGCGAGCAGCCGGCGATCCCGGCCGCCGGCGCGGTTGGCGAACTCGGTCTCGATGACGACACCGTCGCGCGCCGCGACGACCGGCGTGCCCGCCGGCATGGCGAAATCGATCGCGTACTCGCTGTCAGGCGTGTCGTGCGTCAGCCGCGGGCCATCGTGGCTCTGGCTGACGATGGCGCGGTGACCCGGGGCGAAAGGAAGTCGATAGGCAAAGTGCTGGTCGGGCTGCGCCCGGTAACTGCCAACGGTGTGGAGCGCCTGACTGCTGAAGCGATGCGGGCGCCCGGCGACGGCTGGACCGACCTGCAGCAGGAGGGCCTGACTGTGCGGCGGGAGCACCGCATACACCGGCAGCAGCGCATCGGCACGGACATTGTCGACATCGGCCAGCAGCAGCCTTACCGATACCGGCGCCGGCCCGCGGTTGATGCCGAGCAGACGGTGGCCGCCAGCCGCCGCCTCGACCACCACGCTGAAGGGGTAGCCCGCCGCGCCCGCAGCCGCCGGAAACACCGCTGCGCCTGCAAGCAGCAAACAGCAGAACAGCCGGCAGAGGGCTCCGGTCACCGTCGCTTCCCTGGCGGCAAGGCGGATTGTAGGCAGTGCGACCACGACGGGCCGCCCCGGCATTCCGTGCCCCCCCCCCGGAAGCGGCGGCGCGGCGCGCGGCGGCCCGGGGCTCCTCAATAACCCCAGTAGCGGACCGGCGGTGGCGGATATGGCGATGGCGCGGGGACGACGTAGACCGGACGCGGTGGTGGCACGTACACCGGAGGCGGCACGTAGACCGGCGGCGGCGCGACATAGACCGGCGGTGGGGCGCCATAGGTTGCAGCCGCCACGCCCGCGGCGACGCCGGCAATCGCCAGCACCGCTGCCGGACCGACCCAGGACGGCTTGTAGGGCCTTTCATGGCGGTAGGCCGGATACGGCGGCGGAGCTGGAGGGCCGCCGCGAAAGGCGTACCGGTACTCGCCACGGTACTCGCCCCGGTGGTGGCCATGGTCCGCGAAGGCAGTCGAAGAGAAGCCGAGCGTCAGGCTCAGCGCCAGGGAGATGCCGGTGATGGTCGTTTTCATGCAGTGAACAACGCTGCCGCGCAGGTGCGGATGACCGGCGATGGAAGATCATTTGCCGACTCCTGTAACCGTCTGCAAGCGACTGTGACGGTCGCCGGACCTGCTCCGTCTGCGCAGCCCCGCCAGGGCTTCGTTGCGCCTCCGCAAGCGCCGGCGCCGGCGGTTGCAGAGGCGCCGCGGTCCGCCAATGACGGCAGCGGGCTCCTCCGGTCCGAGCCAGGGCCGGCGGCAAACCGATGGTCACGCGGCGGTCTGCAGTCAGCGGTTGCAACCGCCCCGAATCGCCGCTACGGCACGTTCCTGGACCTTCGGCTTCATTGCCGCCACGTGACGCCACCGGCGTTCACGGACCAGGCGCGATGATCCTCATTGCCGGGGCCAGCGGCTGTTGCCGTCTGGCGTGCCCGGCGCACCGCTCGAGAACATGCC
Organism: Accumulibacter sp.; assembly: GCF_023806635.1. GTDB lineage: Bacteria > Pseudomonadota > Gammaproteobacteria > Burkholderiales > Rhodocyclaceae > Accumulibacter. Next base: position 3,888 of record NZ_JAMTDQ010000040.1, on the reverse strand, counting down.
TTGACCAGCAAGAAACGACCCGCAACCCGGCCTCCGGCCAGTCCGCCGCCCGCGGGCGAACCCCGCCCGCGCCGGCGCATCGTGCGGCTGCTCACTGCCGCCATCGCCATCCTCGCCGCCATCGCCCTTTTCGCGACCTTCGGTCGCGCACCGCCGGCTGTCGACCGCGGCGGTGTCGCCGGACACACCGCCGCCGTCACCCACGTGGCCGACACCGCCTGCGTCGGTTGCCATGCACCGGCCGGCGAGCGCTGGCGCGGCTCCCACCACGATCAGGCGATGGCCCACGCCGACCCCGCCAGCGTGCGTGGCGACTCTGCCGACGCCGTGTTCCGCCACGGCAGGCAGCGCTGGCACTTCCACCGGCGCCCCTTTCCTGGACAACTTCCGTCCCGAACTCCTGCGCGGCGGACTCTACCATGCCGACGGCCAGCAACTCGACGAGGTCTACGTGTACGGTTCGATGCTGCAAAGCCCGATGTATCAGCAGGGCGTGCGCTGTACCGACTGCCACGACGCGCACAGCCTGAAGCTCAGGGCCGAAGGCAACGCGGTCTGTCTGCCCTGCCACGACCCGGCCGGCAACCCGCGCTTCCCGACCCTGAAACAGCAGGCCTACGACACCCCGGCGCACCGTCATCACCCGATCGGCAACCCCGGTGCCGAGTGCAGGTCCTGCCACATGCTGGAGAAGCACTAAATGGTCGTCCATGCCCGGCCCGACCACGGCTTCCGCATTCCGCGCCCGGACCTCTCGCAGGAGCTCGGCATCCCCAACGCGTGCAACCGGTGCCACGCCAACAGGACCCCGGCGTGAGCAGCGGCAGCGGTTGCCCGTTGTTACGGACCGCAGGAAGCGGGTTTCGCCGCCACCTTCGCGGCTGCCCTCCGGCACGCTCGCCGGCGCCAACCAGGGGACCCTCGACCAGGCCTACCGGGAATTTCTCGATACCCAGGCGACGATGGCCGACATGTCCGCCAGCCCGCTCTAGCGGCGCGTCCTGTTCATCCACCAGTTGCAGCCGATGGCTGCGCCCGGGATATGCTAGCCCTCGCCACGAAAGAACTCCTTGCGCAGCACCTGGCGCCGCAGGCGCTCCTTCTCGGCCGTCTGGTGCTGAATTTCCGGAGTCGTCGCCTCGCCCTGACCCACAGCCGCCGATGCGCGCCGCGAACTAGCGCAGCCGCAGCGGCGACAGGTCGAGGCGGCCGGAGCGCATCGCCGGACACCAGAAATAGGCGCCGGACTGCGGCTGGCTGAAGCGGAACAGCGCATCGACGATGCCGTCCTCGATACCGACCATCCGCCGCAATTGCGCTTCGAACGGCTCGAAGGAGGTGGCGAAGGCGACGAACATCAGCCCGCCGTGCGGTCCTTCGGCCCAAGGCATCGAACGGCGCAGGACGAAGGCCGGCGGCGTGAAGCTCTCCTGCGCCGTGCGCTTGACGTGCGCCGACTCAGGGGCATCGTCGATCTCCTCGTTGTCGCAGCGGCGGCGGCCGATGCAGTGGTCGCGCTCGGCGGACGGCATCTGCTCGAAGCGGCCGAGATCGTGCCGCCAGCGCTGCACGGCGACGAAGCTCGACCCCGCCAGCAACGGCTGCTCGGCGCCGACGATCGCGGCAGCCGTCGCCGCGTCGCCTGCCGGGTTCTCGGTGCCATCCTCGTATCCGGTCAGGTCGCGACCGCCGTCGTAAACGAACGCATCGAGCGTCCCGTCGAGACGGAACGCCGGTGCCAGGACCTCGGCGATGCGGCGCGAACGCTGCAGGAGTTCGCCGCGGTCGTCGCCGCGCAGCCAGAGCCAGATTGCCGCCGGCGTCGCCGGTAGTTCGAGTCCGACTCCGGCCAGGTTCGGAAAGGGCCGCAGCCCGCTGATGTCGCCCCCCAGCGCCGATAGCAGCGAGTGACCGAGGCCAACGACCGTCCGCTCGCCATCGGCGACTTCGGCGAGCGCCCGAAGGCAGCCTGCGGCACGCTCCGCCTCGTCGATCAGGAAGGTCAGGTAGCGCGCCAGGGGCGGCAGGGGAAGCAGGATTCCGGTTTGCGGTGTATTCATCGCGGCAGCGGTCGTGGTTCGAAATGGCGCCCTCACGGGCGGTCGGAGCGCGGGATCGGTGGCATCGGTGACATCGGCAGGCCGGTTCGTTCGCCCGCCAAGCGTGTTCAGCGCGTGGCAATCTGTTCGAAAGCCGTCCGCTTGCCGATCTCGGCGGCGTTGCCCTCGCTGCAGACGACGCTGTCGACACGCGCCATCGACGGCCCACGGTGCGCCCACAGCACCAGCGCTTCGACCGCCTCGAGCGGACCGCTGACGAGCGCTTCGACACTGCCATCGCGACGGTTGCGAACCCAGCCCGCAAGGCCCAGGCGCCCGGCTTCGGCACACAGCGACCAGCGGTAGCCGACGCCCTGGACACGGCCCCTGATCGACAACTGGCGGCAGATCGTTCGACTCATCCCGGACTCCCGAAGCCATCGCCAGAATCTGACGACAGCCCACGCGGGCACAATCGTCGTCGAAGGAAGGGAGAAAATCAAGGGTCCTGACGCCAACCTGTCACCGTCGCCAACCCTACTATGCCCTCGACTGACTTCTCCACGGCATTCAGCGCCAGTCACCCAACGCCCAGCCTCGTTGCGCTGAGGCACCGGGGAGATCGCCCGGGGTAAGACTCGTTACGTTCGCTGCATAGACGCCGGATTCACAAAATGCGCCCCAGCCGCCGATGGAGGGCTTCGCGGTCACGTACCCGCTCGCCCCGGGTGCATCACGCCTCATATCCGGTTTTTGTTCATCGCCCCGCAGCTTTGGATTGGGCTTCCTCCGCACCTCGCCTCACGACGACGCACTTGCCCTTCTCCTTGCCTTCGGCTCTGCGTAGCGGGGTAAGACGCACCGCAGGTGCGGCAAGACCTGGCCATAGGACTTGCACCTATGAAGTAACGCGCCATGCCCAGCGCACACGTTCGGGCTGAGCCGCCACCGAGGAGCTAAGCGACGAGGGAACCACAAGCGGGCGAAGCCCGCTTGTGGCGGTCGGATCGAGCGCGGGGTTAGCGAAGTAATCGGCCCGTGGCCGCAAGGCGTTCAAATGAAACAGATGGTCAGTCTCGCGGGATAGATCGTTTGCATATGCTGACAAGCTTATCAAGTCTTCTCAATTACTTACGGTTTGTTTCTTGAGAGGCCTCATTGTGCTGCCCATAGCGACCGGCCCACCGGGGAACACAGTATAACAAAGGCAATGACATTGACTGCAACTGTGCCCAAAAACACTGCCCGGAACTCGGCCTTGACGGTCTTGTGGCGAAGGAACTGCTGCGCAAGCAAAGCGCCTGGCCAGCCACCGACGAGTGAGAGGCTGTGAAGGGTGGTCTCTGACGTCCGCCAGGCGCCACGCGTGGCGGCCGACTTGTCAAAGAAGTAGGCAATGAATGTGATCACACTCACCCCCGCGTAGATGCCTGCGATCAGGCGCGGCGGTCTCCATAGCACGGCAACGATGGCGAAGAGAATGAGAAAAGCGGGGATGGCAAATAGCGTGGCAGTACCCCACTGCGCAGGGGTATCACGTTCGACGCTTCGGCGGCTGCGAACGACTCGGATTAGTTCGACGTTCTTGGCGCGCTTCTTGCCCTCTGTGCCAAGCTCAACCTCGAATGAAACGAGCTGACCGATCTTTGGGCGCTCAGCGCGGGTACGGAAGGCCTTGACGTGAACAAAGATTTCCTGTCCGCCTTGCGTTGGCTCGATGAAGCCGAAGCCTCGTTCGTCGTTCCAGGATTTGATGACGCCTTCGATTCGCATGGCGAGAAATTGGTGTGTTCGACGAATAGCGTTTATCTGCCGCGCCGAAAGCGTCCGGCCTTGCCGCTGGTGCATC
>NZ_JAMTDQ010000039.1 GCF_023806635.1 Accumulibacter sp. | reverse complement strand
TGGTGCCCAGGAAGGGAATCGAACCCCCACACCTCGCGGCGGCAGGACCTAAACCTGCTGCGTCTACCAATTTCGCCACCTGGGCACTGCGATATCGACCCGCGCGCCGCGCATCGGCGGGCACCAAGGGGGGCGCCGGCTGGCGCGCCGGTTGCAGCGCGCGTCATTCTAACCGTGACGCTTCACCGCTGTCAGCTTCCGCGTGCAGTCATGGCCGGGGAGGTGCCAGACAACAGGCCTGCCGGTGCCTGATGGCTGCTTCCGCGACGGCGACGGGGAATCCGCTCCCCGGTCGGCCAGCGAAGCGACAGCACATGCGGCTGCGGGGACCGCTGCCTGCTGCACACGGCCAACCAGTGCTCGCCAGGCTCGTCGTCGCCGGCGTGGCACCTCTATACTGTCGGCTCCCTGCTGCCTCGCCCCGGTCTGTGCACGTGCCACCCGCCGGGAGACCATTCCCGATGCCCGTCGACCACTACGAAAACTTTCCTGTCGCCTCGCTGCTTCTGCCGCGGCGGCTGCGGCAACCGATCGAGGCAATCTATCGCTTCGCCCGCGCCGCCGACGACCTCGCCGATGAAGGCGACGCGCCGGCGGCGGCGCGCCTGCAGGCGCTGGCAGCATACGGCGACGAGCTGGACCGCATCGAGCGCGGCACACCGCCGGTGACGACCGAGTTCGCATCGCTGGCGACGGTCGTACGCGAATGGCGGCTGCCGCTGCAGCCGCTGCGCGACCTGCTCGACGCCTTTGCCCAGGACGTGGTCAAGAAGCGCTATGCCGACTACCCGGAGTTGCTCGACTACTGCCGGCGTTCCGCCAATCCCGTCGGACGACTGCTTCTGCATCTGGTCGGCCGCGCCAGCGGCGAGAATCTGCGACGGTCCGACTGCATCTGCAGCGGGCTGCAACTCGTCAACTTCTGGCAGGACGTCGCGCTCGACTGGCAGAAGGGGCGCGTCTACCTGCCGCAGAGCGACCTCGCCCGCTTCGCCATCACCGAAGAGCAGATCGCCGCAGCTCGCTGGAGCGAGCGCTGGGCGGCGCTGCTCGACTTCCAGATCGAGCGCACACGGCAGCTGCTGCTGACCGGGGCACCCCTGGTGCACGAGTTGCCCGGGCGGATGACGTGGGAAATCCGGCTCACCGTCCAGGGAGGGCTGCGTATTCTCGAGCGCATCGGCAGCGTGCGCGGCGACGTCTTCAGGCGGCGGCCAGTGCTCGCCGCCGGCGACTGGTTGCGCATGGGCGGCCGCGCGCTGTGGATGTAGCCGGCGGGACGACGCGGCGCGACGCGGTCGTGCAGCCCCGTCGCGATTCCGGCGGCACGCGAAGGCTCCGGCCCCTCGCACTCGCCGGCTGTCTCCCCTTACCAACAGCCTTCGATTGCGGCAGTATGGCGTGCTTCATCCACCCAGCGCGACCGGAGGTCAGGATGCCCACTGCTCTTCTTCCCTCGCCGGCCGCCGCCGGTCGCGTCGACTGAGCCAGGCGCCAGGATGGCCGATCGCCTCGCCGTCAAGGCAGTCGCCAGACTGCCAGTCGTCGACTACCCGCAGGTACGCGAGCAGTTGCGTACCGGGGACATCATCTTCTGCTCGGGTACGTACGTCTTCTCGCGGATCATCCAGTGGTTCACGAGATCGGTCTGGAGTCACGTCGGCATCGTCTATCGAGACGACAGCCTGCAGCGCATCTTCGTCCTCGAGAGCGAGACGGCGATCGGCGTGCGCCTGGTGCCGCTGTCGAAGTACCTGCGCGATTACCACGGCCGCAACAGGCCGTACCGCGGACGCATCGTCATCGGCCGCATCCGGCCGCAAGTGGATCCGGAGTCGCTGAAGCGGGCGATCAGCTTCGGCATGGACGAACTGACCCGACCCTACGACAACTGGGAGATCTGCCGCATCGCCATCCGCATCCTGTTCCGCCGCGGGCGCAAGGTGCGCGACCGCAAGTACATCTGCTCCGAACTGGTCTATGAGGCGTTCCGCAAGGCCGGCATCGACTTCCGGTTCCACCGCCGCTCGATCAGCCCGGACGATATCTGGAACGACGAGCAACTGGCGATGCAGTTCCGCATCCTCTGAAGGGCGGTCAGGAAAGCGTCGCCAGCGGAGCGAGATGCAGGCGCGATGGCGCGCATGCCGCCGTCGTCCACGAGGCACTGCCCGGTGTCGATCGGCTGCGGCGCACCAGCCCAGGGTGGCCATGCGATGCCCGCGGCGATTCCGGCCGCGACGGTACGCGCCTGCGCCGGATCGCCCGCACGGGCATAGAATGACGCGGTGACCGCTCTGCACCGCTCGCTGACCCTCCTCGCCACGGCACAGGCGCTGCTGCTGACCAACGGCGTGACGCTGGTTGCGATCAACGCGCTCGCCGGCTACGCACTGGCACCGGACAAGCGGCTGGCGACGCTGCCGGTAGTCGGCTACGTCCTCGGATCGGCGGCAAGCACACTGCCGGCATCGCTCTTCATGCGCCGGCATGGCCGCCGCGCCGGCTTCATGCTCGGCGCCTGCTGCGGCATGCTCGGCGGCGCCATCGGCGCGCTGGCGATCTTCCGGCAGGACTTCTGGCTGCTTTGCGGCGCCACGTTCTGCTCCGGCATCTACCATGCCTTCGGCCAGTACTTTCGCTTCGCCGCGGCGGAAGTGGTACCGACGGAGTGGAAGAGCCGGGCGATTTCTCTCACCCTCGCCGGCGGCATCGTCGGCGGTTTCATCGGTCCGGCCGTCGGCAAGCTGACACGCGACCTGCTGGCGCCACAGTATGTCGCATCCTACGCCTCGCTGATCGGCTTCGCCCTCGCCTCGCTGGCGATCGCCGCCAGCCTGCGCTTCCCGCCAGCGGCTGCCGAGGAGCAACACGGCGTCGGCCGTCCGCTCGCCGAAATCGCCCGCCAGCCGGTCTTCATCGTCGCCGTGCTGGCCGCCGCCATCGGCTATGGCGTGATGAACCTGCTGATGAACGCGACGCCGCTGGCGATGGATTTCTGTGGTCTCGGTTTCGGCGACACCGCACTGGTGCTGCAGTGGCACGTCATCGGCATGTTCGCCCCCAGCTTCCTCACCGGCCACCTGATCAGCCGTTTCGGCATCACCAGCATCCTGCTCGCCGGTGCGGCACTGATGGCCGGCTGCATCGTCATCGCCCTCGCCGGCGTCACACTGCTGCACTTCTGGTGGTCGCTGCTGCTTCTCGGCATCGGCTGGAACTTCCTCTTCGTCGGCGGCACGACCCTGCTCACCGAGGCCTACACGCCAGCGGAGAAGGCACGGACACAAGGCCTCAACGACTTTCTGATGTTCTTCGTCATGGGCGCCTCGTCCTTCGGCTCGGGCCTGCTGGTGACCAGCGCCGGCTGGAGCGTGCTCAACCAGGTCGCCCTGCCCTTCGTTGCCCTCACCGCCCTCGCCAGTGCGACGCTGTGGCTGCGACGGCGGGGCCGACGAGGCGAAACGCAGGACCCGTGATCCGTTCCGCCTGCAGGATGGGACGTGACTGGTTTCCCGGAACGACCGGCCGATACGACCGCATGGGGCAGCCAGTACCCTGCGCTCCTGCGCTGCCTGTTTGATCTGCCGGCCAGTCCTGGCGTTCGGCTACCAGGTTGGGCCACAGGAGCGCCCCCGCCAGGGCCACCATGCCGGTGAGCAACAGGGCGGGAATTGCGACCGAAAAAACGCGCCCGAGACGAGAAACGGCAAGTCGGCTGTCGGTGACCACCGGTATCACCGCTCCTGCCCTCTCCCGTCAATCGGTTGCCCGAATCGTGGCCGCCTGCCCGCAGCCGCTGCGAAGACGTGCGACGCGAGCGGCACACGCTGCTCAAGTTCCCTTGCCGGCAGTCGTTACCAGCGTAGAGTGTGGCAGTCTGACTTGGAGGCCGTGGTGAAGATTCTTGGCAGCGAAGTGTACATGGCCGCATCGCACCGGTTGCTGCAGCACGAGGAAGTGCGCCAGTCGGTGCGCCTGTGGACGGGGGCGCAGAGTCCGGACTTCGGGCCTGAAGCCGCCCGCCTGCCCGTGATCGATCGCGTCACCATCTCCGACGCGGCGCGTACCGCGCAGGCGGCTGATCCCAGCGCCGCAGTGGCCGATGCCGATCCGGCTGAGAACGATCCCCGGTTCGTCTTGCTGCGTGCCATCATCCGGCTGCTCACCGGCGAGGAGGCGCGTGTCTTTGACGCCCGCGAACTCCGTGCTCCGGCCACTGCTGCGCCACCAGTGGGCGCGCGCTCGGCCGCCAACGGCTCCGCGGCGGACTCGCTCGGCCGTGGCGTCGACTACGACTTGCAGTCCGTACACGCTGAAGTCGAGCAACTCGAACTTGCCGCCCGTGGTGTCGTGCGTACGGCTGACGGGCGGGAGATCCGTTTCGCTCTGGACATCTCGCTCTCGCGCACCTACTACGAGGAGAGCAATCTCAGCCTGCGCCTTGGCGATGAAGCCCGGCCGCGCAAGGACCCGTTGCTGGTGAACTTCGCCGGCACCTCGGCGCAACTCGTCGGACAACGCTTCCGCTTCGACCTCGACGTCGATGGCAAGGCGGAGAGCATCAATCTGCCCGCCGCCGGCACGGGTTTCCTGGTGCTCGACAGCAACGGCGACCAGCGCATCAACGACGGCAGCGAACTGTTCGGCGCGCTCAGCGGCGACGGTTTCGCCGATCTCGAGCCGCTCGACGACGATGGCAACGGCTGGATTGACGAGAACGACGCCGCCTACTCGCAGTTGCGGCTGTGGATGCCGGACGCCGACGGCGGCGGACCACTGTTGAAGCTGCAGCGAGCCGACATCGGCGCACTGGGTCTCGCCCGTGTGGCGACGCCGTTCGACCTGCGTGACGGCGCCAACGAAACGCTCGCCCAGCTCCGCAGCAGCGGCATCTACCTGCGCGACAGCGGCGGTGCCGGCTCGCTGCAGCAGGTCGACCTGAGCGTCTGAGGCTGCGCGGAGCCGTCGACGCAGTGGACCAGCGTGTAGACGGGCACGGACCAAGGGCGGTCGCGTGCCCCCGCGAGGGTTGCTGGCGATCAGTCTCGGGACGCCTTGCGGTGGGGCGTTCGCTAGCGGCCGCCGCGGCTGCCTCCCTTGTCCCAGACGTAGCGGGCAGTGCGCTGCCAGCGCGTCTCGGCCTGGCGCAGCGGATTGCCTGCAGGCCCGGCGCGTGGCGGCGACGGGTTGCGCTCCTGGCGTGTCGATTTGCTTGCGGGGGGCGTCTTCCTGGCAGTCATCAGGGTATCCTCGGCGAGGCAGCGAAGCGCTGTGGTAGACTCTGCCGCCAATTCTAACGCTCGAGCCACCGTGCAAGGGGCAACGCATGTCCGGCAACACCTTCGGCACCCTTTTCGCCGTCACCTCGTTCGGTGAATCGCACGGACCGGCAATCGGCTGCGTCGTCGATGGCTGCCCGCCGGGACTGGCGATCTCCGCCGCCGACATCCAGGCCGAGCTGGACCGCCGCAAGCCCGGAACATCACGTCACGTGACGCAGCGGCGCGAACCGGATGCGGTCGAGATTCTCTCCGGCGTCTTCGCCGGGCGCACGACCGGCACGCCGATCGCCCTGCTGATCCGCAACGAGGATCAGCGGAGCAAGGATTACGGCAACCTCGCCGTGACCTTTCGCCCGGGCCATGCCGACTACGTGTATACGCAGAAATACGGCTTTCGCGACCATCGCGGCGGCGGCCGCTCGTCGGCACGCGAAACCGCCGTGCGGGTTGCTGCCGGCGCGATCGCCCGCAAGTGGCTGGCCGAGCGCTACGGTGTGCGCATCATGGGCTGGATGAGCCAGCTCGGGCCGATCCCGATCCCCTTCGTCAGCGCCGACGAGATCGGCAACAATCCGTTCTTTGCGCCGAATCCGGCGATCGTCGCCGAACTCGAGGACTACATGGATCAGCTGCGGAGGGCGGGCGACTCGGTCGGAGCGAGGATCTCGGTCACCGCCAGCGGACTGCCACCCGGCTGGGGGGAACCGGTCTATGGCCGCCTCGACGCCGAGATCGCCTACGCGATGATGGGCATCAATGCGGTCAAGGGGGTCGAGATCGGCGCCGGCTTCGCCAGCATCAGCCAGAAGGGCAGCGAACACGGCGACGAGATGACGGCTGACGGCTTCCTCAGCAACCATGCCGGTGGTGTCCTTGGCGGCATTTCCACCGGTCAGGATCTGCTCGTCAACCTGGCCATCAAGCCGACGTCGAGCATCCGCCTGCCACGGCGCTCTCTGACCGTCGCCGGACAACCGATCGAGGTCGTCACGCACGGCCGTCACGACCCCTGTGTCGGCATCCGCGCGACGCCGATCGCCGAGGCGATGCTGGCACTGGTGCTGATCGACCAGGCCTTGCGCCACCGCGCTCAGTGCGCCGATGTGGTGTGCTCGACACCGCGTGTTCCGGGACGTCCGGCGGGATGACGGGCAGCCTTGGCAATGAGTATAATCGCGTCGTCTGGCCGCGCAGTGGGCGGGCCGGGATCAGCCAGAGGTTAGAACGATGCAAGTTGAGCACCACGACCTTCACCTCGAGTTCCCCGAGTATCTCGATTCGATTCGGGCGCTGAAAGTGGGAAACGAGGAGTTCGGAAGACTCTACGACGAGTACCACGAACTCACGCGGGAGGTCGAGCGCCTTGAAGAAGAGGACCTGCCGGTCGACGATTTCACCATCGAGAACATGAAGAAGCAGCGCGTCTGGCTGAAGGACCAGATGTACCGCATGCTGCGTGCTTTCAGCCCACCCGGCTGAGCCCTGCCCACCAGCGCGGCCTCAGGTGCATCCGGTAGAATCGCCGGATGCATGCGCTTCCCTATTGGCGCCTTTCCGGCTACTACTTCTTCTACTTCGCCTTCATCGGCGCGTTCTCGCCCTACTTCGGGCTCTACCTCCAGTCACTCGCCTTTTCCGCCTGGGACATCGGCCTGCTGATGTCGCAGATGCAGTTGATGCGGCTGTTCGCGCCCTACCTGTGGGGTGCCCTCGCCGACGGTCTCGACCGCCGGCTCGCCGTCGTCCGCCTGGCGGGCATCCTCGGCCTGCTCGCCTTCCTGCCGTTCTTCATGATCCGCGGCTTCGAGGCCATGCTGATGGCGATGGCGCTGCTGGCCTTCTTCTGGAGTGCGGCGCTGCCGCTGGTCGAAGCGCTGACTTTCGACCATCTGCGCGACGACCCGGCGCGCTACAGCCGCATCCGGCTGTGGGGATCGATCGGCTTCATCATCGCCGTCATGGGCACCGGTCTGCTGCTCGACCACGCACCACTGTCGACGCTGTTGTGGGTGGTCGTCGGCACGCTTGCCGGCATCCTGGCCTGCGCCATGACCGTTCCCGACGCCCCGGCGCATCCGCCAGTGGGCGAGCAACCGCTGCTGCGTCGCATCCTGCGGCAGACGCGCGTGCGGGCGCTCTTTGCCGCCTGCTTCGCGATGTCGGCAGCGCACGGTGCGCTCTACGTCTTCTACTCGATCCATCTCTCCGACCATCATTACAGCAAGCTCCTCGTCGGCAGCCTGTGGTCCCTCGGCGTCGTCGCCGAAATCCTCGTCTTCCTCTGCATGGCCGCCCTGCTGCGACGATTCGGGTTGCGCCGGGTGCTCCTCCTCAGTTTTGCCGCCGCGGTCGTGCGCTTCCTGATGATCGGCCATCTGGTCGACTGGCTGTGGCTCATGGTCGTCGCACAGCTCCTGCACGGCCTGACCTTCGGCGCCTACCACGCGGCGGCAATCGCGGCCGTCAATCGCTGGTTTCCGGGCCATTGCCAGACACGCGGCCAGGCGCTGTACTCGACCGTCTCCTTTGGTGCCGGTGGCCTGCTCGGCAGCCTGCTCAGCGGCTGGACCTGGGACGGCTGGGGCGCCGCAGCGACCTTTGCCCTGAGTTCGCTGCTCGCCCTGATCGGCTTGCTGATCGTCGCCACCTGGGTGCGCGCGACTGACGACGGAGTCAGCGAACCAGCCGGTAGAGCGCGTCGGCATCGAACTGACGGCAGGCGCCGGCCGTGACCCGCGGGCGGCGATCCGCCCATCCCGCGACGGAGACCCGGGTTGCCGACCTGCGCCTCGATGCCGAGGGCGTGCCGCCCGTGTACGCGGCGGCCGGCAAGACCCCCTGGAAGCCTCGGGCCAGGCGCGTGGCGAGCATCTCGCCGGCGCTGACAGCAGCCCCGGCGCTGTGACATAATCCTGCCCTCCATGCCGCCCAGCGGTTGGAGAATTCCGGACGGAGAAGACGATGCCGCAAACCTTGTACGAAAAGCTATGGCAGGACCATGTCGTCCATCAGGAAGCCGATGGCACGGCGCTGATCTACATCGACCGCCACCTGGTGCACGAAGTCACCAGCCCACAGGCCTTCGAAGGCCTCAAGCTGGCCGGGCGCAAGCCCTGGCGCGCATCGTCGATCGTCGCCACCGCCGACCACAACACGCCGACCGATCACTGGGACCGCGGCATCGAGGATCCGGTGTCGCGACTGCAGATCGAGACGCTCGACGCCAACATCCGCGACGTCGGGGCGCTGGCCTACTTTCCGTTCAAGGATCCGCGCCAGGGTATCGTCCATGTCGTCAGCCCGGAGAGCGGCGCGACGCTGCCCGGCATGTCGGTCGTCTGCGGCGATTCGCATACCAGCACGCACGGTGCCTTTGCCTGCATGGCGCAGGGCATCGGTACCTCCGAGGTCGAGCACGTGCTGGCAACGCAATGCCTGCTGCAGAAGAAGTCGAAGACGATGCTGGTGCGGGTCGAGGGCGTTCTCGGTCGCGGGGTCACGGCGAAGGATGTCGCGCTGGCGATCATTGGTCGCCTCGGTACCGCCGGCGGCAACGGTCATGCCATCGAGTTCGCCGGCAGCGCGATTCGCGGCCTGTCGATGGAAGGGCGGATGACGCTCTGCAACATGGCGATCGAAGCGGGCGCCCGTCTCGGCCTGATCGCCGTCGATGAGGTGACGATCGACTACCTGCGCGGCCGCCCCTTCGCGCCGACCGGCGAGATGTGGGAGCGCGCCGTCGCCTGCTGGCGCCGGCTGCACAGCGATGCTGGAGCGCAGTTCGACTGCGTGCTCGAGATGCAGGCGGCGGACATCCGGCGGCAGGTCACCTGGGGAACGTCGCCGGAGATGGTCGTGGCGGTGGATTCGCGCGTTCCCGACCCGGCTGCCGAGAGCGACCCGCAGCGCCGGCAGGGAATGGAACGGGCGCTGCACTACATGGGGCTGCAGCCGAACCTGCCGATCCGCGACATCCGGCTCGACAAGATTTTCATCGGCTCGTGCACCAACTCGCGCATCGAAGACCTGCGTGCTGCGGCAGCAATCGTCCGCGGCCGCAGGCTGGCGAGCAACATCCGGCTGGCGCTCGTCGTTCCCGGCTCCGGCCTGGTCAAGCAGCAGGCGGAAAGCGAAGGACTGCACGAGATTTTTCGCGCCGCCGGTTTCGAGTGGCGCGAGCCCGGCTGCTCGATGTGCCTGGCGATGAATGCCGACCGGCTCGAGCCGGGCGAGCGCTGCGCCTCGACGTCGAACCGCAACTTCGAGGGACGCCAGGGCGCCGGCGGCCGGACGCACCTCGTCAGCCCGGAGATGGCCGCGGCGGCGGCCATTGCCGGGCATTTCTGCGATGTCAGCGAATGGACCTGAACCAGCGCCCGGGACAGGAGATGAAGGAACTGAACCGGTTTCTGCTCGTTCTGCTGGCGACGGTTGCCGTCGCTGGCTGCAATACGGTACAGGGTATCGGCAGGGATATCGAGAAGGGCGGCCAGGCGATCGGCCGGGCCGCCCGCTAGATTGCGCCTGCAGCACAGAGGATTGTCATGGAAAAATTCACCCGCCTCGACGGACTCGTGGTGCCCCTCGACCGCGCCAACGTCGACACCGACGCGATCATCCCGAAGCAGTTCCTGAAGTCGATCAGGCGTTCGGGTTTTGGTCCCAACCTGTTCGACGAGTGGCGCTACCTGGATGTCGGCGAACCCGGCAAGGACAACGAGCGGCGACCGCGCAACCCCGACTTCGTGCTCAACCAGCCGCGCTACCAGGGAGCGCAGATCCTGCTGACGCGGCAGAACTTCGGCTGTGGCAGCTCGCGCGAGCACGCGCCGTGGGCCCTCCTCGACTACGGTCTGCGAGCCGTGATCGCCGAGAGTTTCGCCGACATCTTCTACAACAACTGCTTCAAGAACGGCATCCTGCCGGTCGTTCTGCCGGCCGACGCGATCGACTCACTGTTCGCGCTCGTTACGGCGACCGTCGGCTGCCGGCTGGTCGTCGACCTCGAACGGCAGTGCATCGGCCGTCCCGACGGCGGGATGCTGCCATTCTCCGTCGATCCATTCCGGCGCGACTGCCTGCTCAACGGCTGGGATGACATCGGTTTGAGCCTGCGCCACGCCGAGCTGATCAAGGCCTTCGAAGAACGGCGCCGCCGCGAGCAGCCGTGGCTGTTTGTCGACGCACTTCCCGCGAAAGGTGGATGAATGAGAACGCTTGGTCTGGTTGGCTGGCGCGGCATGGTGGGCTCGGTCCTCGTGCAGCGGATGGTGGACGAAGGGGATTTCGCGCAGGTCGAACCGCACTTCTTCTCGACCTCGGCAATCGGTGGCGCGGCGCCGGCAGTCGCCGGCAAGGAAACCGGCACGCTGCACGACGCGATGTCGATCGAGACCCTCCGCCGGATGGACATCATCATCACCTGCCAGGGTGGTGACTACACCAGGGAGGTCTTTCCCCGCTTGCGGGCTGCCGGCTGGCAGGGACACTGGATCGACGCCGCGTCGACGCTGCGCATGAGCGACGAGGCGGTGATCATCCTCGATCCGGTCAACCTCGACGTGATCCAGGATGCTCTCGCCAAGGGAGGTCGCAACTGGATCGGTGGCAATTGCACCGTGTCGCTGATGCTGATGGGACTCGGCGGTCTCTTCCGCCACGACCTCGTCGAGTGGATCAGCGCCATGACCTACCAGGCGGCTTCCGGCGCCGGCGCCCAGAACATGCGCGAACTGCTGCAGCAGATGGGCGCCCTGCACGCTGCCGTCAGTGCGCAACTCGCCGACCCGGCATCGGCGATCCTCGACATCGACCGCCGGGTCACCGAGACGATGCGCGCGCCCGGCTTTCCGACCGCGAATTTCCGCCAGACCGCGCTGGCCGGCAGCCTGATCCCGTGGATCGACGTTCCCGTCGCCGGCGGGCAGTCGAAGGAGGAGTGGAAGGGTGGCGCCGAGTGCAACAAGATCCTCGGCCGTCCCGCCTTCCGCTCGCCAGGCAGCATCCCGGTCGACGGTCTGTGCGTGCGCATCGGCGCCATGCGCTGCCACGCCCAGGGTCTGACGGTCAAGCTCCGGCACGACGTGCCGCTCGACGAACTTGCCGACATCGTCGCGCAGGGCAACTCGTGGGTGAAGGTGGTGGCCAACGAGCGCGAGGCGACGGAACGCGAGCTGACGCCGGCCGCTGTCAGTGGCACCCTGGCCATACCCGTCGGTCGCCTGCACAAGCTGGCGATGGGTCCGGAGTACCTCGCCGCCTTCACCGTTGGCGACCAGTTGCTCTGGGGTGCCGCCGAACCGCTGCGGCGGATGCTGCGCATCCTGCTCGATGACTGAGCGGCAACGGGGACTCGCCGCCCTCGCGCCGGTCAGACGGGTCTCTGGCCAGAAGCCGGCGCACGCCGAGAAACATGTTTGGCTTGCATGGCTAACCTCATGATGTTACTTTTCTAATTCCGATCTGGACGCTCAGGGTGGCGCCGTGGCCAAAAAACTACCTCACACAGCACGAAAGCTCAGACTGCGGACTTCCGTCTGCGCCGTGGCCTCTTCGCTGGCGCTCGCCGCTTTCCCACTGCCCGGCCATGCCGCCGGACTGGGCAAGCTGACCGTCTTCTCGGGACTCGGTCAACCGCTGCGCGCCGAGCTGGAGGTCTTTGCCAGCCGCGAGGAACTGGCCGGACTGAAGGCGCAGATCGCCTCGCCGGAGGCGTTCAAGCAGGCCGGAGTGGAGTACAGCTCGACTCTCTCCGGTCTCTCCGTGAACGTCGACAAGCGCCCGAACGGGCAGGCCGTCGTCCGGCTGACTTCGGCTCGGCCGATCAACGAACCCTTCGTCGATGTCCTCGTCGAACTCAACTGGCCGACGGGGCGCCTTCTGCGCGAGTACACGTTCCTCCTCGATCCGCCGGAATTCGCCGCCCGCTCGGCGCCGGGGCCAAGCGTTGCGCGACCGCTTGCAGCGGTCAGTCCGCCCGCCGAGAATCGACCCACCGAAGAGCGCGCGCCGCGAGCGGTCCGGCCGCGTGCCAGCGAACAGCGGGCACCGGCAAACGACGGCGGTGCGACCCACGAGGTCAGGCGCGGCGAGACCCTGAGCCAGATCGCACGCGAACTGAAGCCGGAAGGCGTGTCGCTCGACCAGATGCTGATCGGGCTGTACCGGGCCAACCCGGATGCCTTCGACCAGGGCAACATCAACCGCCTGAAGGCCGGCAAGGTGCTTTCGGTGCCTGATCGGGCAGCGCTCGAGACGATCCCGAGGGGCGAGGCGCAGAGCGTCATCGTCGCCCAGTCGGCCGACTGGGGAACTTATCGCAAGAGGCTCGGCGCCGCGGCAGCCGAGGCGCCGGCGCGCGAAGAAGGTCCAAGACAGCAGGCCGCCGGCCGGGTCAGTACCCGGGTCGAGGACAAGGCAGCGGGACCCGTCGAACCGCGGGATCAACTCAGGGTCTCGAAGACCGAATCCGCGGATGCCAGACCACTGCCAGCACAGAAGCGCGGCGATGAAGATCTGATCGCCAAGGAAAAGGCGCTCCGGGACGCGAATGAACGCTTGGCAACGCTCGAGCGGAATGTGGCCGAACTGCAGCGACTGCTCGAGATGAAGAGCCAGACGCTGGCGGATCTCGAGCGTCAGTCTGCCGGCAAACCGGCGCCGTCACCAACCGGCGCACAGCCGCCAGCAAGCCCGGTGACGGCAGCCGCAACCGCAACAACCCCGACGCCCGCACCTGCAGCGGCCGCAGGCCCGCCGGCCGAGACGAAGCCGGCCGAGCCGGCCGTGCCGGCGCAGCCACCGCGGGTCGACGCGCCACCGCCGACGCCGGTCGTGGAGGTGGCCAAAGCACCGCAACCGCCCGCCGCGAAACCTGCCCCGCCGCCGCCAGCGGCGGAAGAGCCTGGCTTCCTCGCCGATCTTCTGGGCAATCCGGTTACCCTTGCCGGCGGTGGCGGCATCGCGGCACTGCTCGCCGGATACTGGTTCTTCAAACGCCGTCGCGAAGGTGCCGCAGAAACGGAACTGGCTGCGTCCGGCAGCGTGACGCCATTCAGCGAGAGCGTGGCCGACAAGTCGATATTCCGCAACACCGGCGGACAGACTGTCGACACCTCGCACTCGATCGGGCAGACCGATTTCAGCCAGGCTGGACCGGGGAGCATCGACACGGACGAGGTCGACCCCGTCGCCGAGGCCGACGTCTATATGGCTTACGGGCGCGACGCCCAGGCCGAGGAGATCCTGCTCGAAGCCAAGCAGAAGGACCCCGGACGCCACGCCATCCATCTCAAGCTGCTGGAAATCTATCTGGCGCGTGCCGACGCCAAGCCCTTCATCTCGTTGGCGCAGGAACTCTCCGCGGCAACCGGCGGTGTCGGCCCCGAGTGGGAGAAGGCTGCCAGCATGGGACGACGGCTGGCTCCGGAGAATCCACTGTTCGGCCAACCGCTCGCTGCGACCGCGGAGGCCGGCATGCCGCCCGCAACCGTGCCCGCCACCACCGTCGTCGCAAGCGCGTCGATGCGACCGGAGGATCTCGAGGACACACTCACCAGGCCAGGGCAACTGGCGGGAATCGTTGCGGCGGTGGGCGGAGCAGCGATCGCTGCGGCGGCAACGCCCACCCGTGACGATCAGGTCGCGACGCAGGCATCGACTGCCAGTCTCGATGAACTCGACTTCGACCTCGGCGGCGACGGTAGCGGTCTGACCATACCGGGCGATGCCGGTGAAGCCGCGCTCGAGACGACGCTCGCCTTCGCTGCTCCACAGCAGGAACAGACACTCGATTTCGACCTCGAGACGTCGCTGCCGAAAGACGCCATCCTGGCTGGCGAGGATGGCAATGCTGCGCGGCTGATCGACGATGCGAGCGCGCTCGAGGTCACCATGCTGGTCGCGCCGGAAGTACCGGCAGGCGAACGCGCGTCCGGGGCGAGCCACGAGTTCGAATTCGATCTCAGCGAACCGGTGGCCGACGAACCCGCGTGGAAGGTCGCGACGCAACCCCACGGTCCGCTGGACGAAGGACCGCAAGGATCTGCGGCAGGCGAGGAAGCGCTGGAATTCGATGTCCGCCTCACGGAGTCGACGGTGCTCGGCGAGGCGATGCAGAATCCAGCCTTCGACATGTCCTCGATTTCGCTCGATCTCGGTCAGGCGGAGACCCTCACCGCAGGCGCCACGCCGTCCATGATGGGCGCGCTCGACTTCTCGTTCGGAGCAGATCAGGCCGAGACGGTGGTCAATCCGGACTTCGCTGCCGACCAGACCGACACCGAGGTCAATCCGAGCTTTGGCGAGGCCACGGCGCTGGCGGAGCAGGGCGAGATCAGCTCCAGTGAGGAAGTGGCGACGAAACTCGACCTCGCCCGCGCCTATCAGGAAATGGGCGACGTCGAAGGAGCACGCGAACTGCTGCAGGAAGTCGTCAACGAAGGTGATGCGGGACAGCGGCAGACAGCCCTGGCACTCCTCTCGGCGCTGCGCGACTAGAGGAGAAGGCAGCCGACCCTGCTTGACCGTACACCTGTAGTCCACGCACAGCGACCGGAGGCAGGGGGTCGAGCAGGAACATGCATCCGAGCACACTTCTCGCCGCTTGGTTCGTCGGGGTCGTTGTCATCCAGCAGCTTGCGGGGAAGCTGCTGCTGGCCGCCCTGATCGTGCTTCCCGTTTTCGGGACGGTGGCCTTGCGCGACTGGCTGCAACTCGTTTCGCGTGCCCGCTGGCTGCTCGTGTCGTTGCTCCTCGTCGTGGCCTGGGGCACCGCCGGCGATGCGGCCTGGGACGTCCCGCTCGCGCCCAGCCGGGAGGGGCTTCGCGACGCCGGCACCCATGCCGGACGACTGCTGTTGCTGCTGATGGCGGTCGTCGTGCTGCGGCAACGCCTGCCGCCACGCGAGATGTTGAGCGGCTTCTACCGCCTGCTGGCGCCGCTGCGCCGCTGCGGACTCGATGTCGATCGCGCTCTCGTCCGTTTGCTCCTGATCCTCGACATGCAGGACCGCCTGCCGCGGCCGCGCGACTGGCGCGCCCTGCTCGTCGTACCGGCCAGCGGCGAGCCGCAGGTGTTCGAACTCAGCGATCGCGGCCTCTCACCATTCGACCACCTGCTCCTGGCGCTGCTGCTGATCAGCCTGCTGTCGCTGCTTGCGCTGGCGGTGGCCTGAGAGATGCGGATCGCACTGGCGGTCGAGTATGATGGCAGCGGATTCCGCGGCTGGCAACAGCAGCCGGGAGGAGGAACGGTACAGGATGCGTTGCAGGAGGCGCTGCAGCAGTTCGCCCGCGTCCCGCTGCACGTCGTCTGCGCCGGACGGACCGATGCCGGCGTCCACGCCTTGGGGCAGGTGGTCCATTTCGATACCACGCTGGAGCGGTCGATGTATTCCTGGGTGCGCGGCGCCAACACCTTCCTGCCGGCGGCAGTCGCCGTCCGCTGGGCACAGCGGGTTCCCGCCGAGTTTCACGCCCGTTCGTCGGCCTCCTCGCGGCACTATCGCTACGTCCTCCTCAACCGCATGCACCGAACCGGGACCTGGCACGGGCGCGTGGGCTGGTACCATCACCCGCTCGACCTGCAGCGCATGCAGCAGGCCGCTGCCATGCTGCTCGGCGAACGGGACTTCTCTGCCTTTCGCGCAGCCGAGTGCCAGGCGGTCTCGCCGGTCAAGATCATGCAACGTGCGGACATCCGCCGCCACGGCGACCTCGTCGTGCTGGATTTCGTCGCCACAGCCTTCCTGCACCACATGGTGCGCAACCTGGTCGGCAGCCTGGTCGCCATCGGTCAGGGCAGGCACCGCCCGCAGTGGATCGGCGAGTTGCTCGCGAGCCGCGACCGCCGCCTGGCAGCGCCGACCTTCCCGGCCGCCGGCCTCTACCTGATGGCCGTGAACTATCCGGCACGATGGGGCCTGCCCACCGACGACGCCGGCGACTTCATCTCGCTGCTGCCGGCAGCTGGCGCAGCAACGGCAGCGACGCCATGAGCCCGCGCATCAAGATCTGCGGTCTCACCCGCACGCAGGATCTGCAGCAGGCTGTGCAGGCAGGCGCGGATGCGCTGGGGCTGGTCTTCCATCCACCGAGTCCACGCTACGTCGACCCGTCGACGGCTGCCCGCCTGGCAGGACACGCGCCACCTTTCGTCTGCATCGTCGGGCTGTTCGTCAATGCCGATCCGGAGACGGTTCACGCGACGCTGGCACAGGTTCCGATTCACCTGCTGCAGTTTCACGGTGACGAAGACGAGGCCTACTGCCGCCAGTTCAAGCGCCCCTACGTCAAGGCGGCGCGCGTCAGACCGGGGCTCGATTTGTTACAATACGTGGCTTCCTTCCCATCGGCTCAGGCCATCCTGCTCGACGCCTTCGTCGACGGCTACGGCGGCGGCGGCAGGGTCTTCGACTGGTCACTGGTGCCGGCAGCACTGGGCAAGCCCCTGATCCTCTCCGGTGGTCTCGATGTGGACAACGTCCGTGAAGGGATGCGCCGCTTGCGACCTGCCGCAGTCGACGTATCCTCCGGAGTCGAGGCGGGCAAGGGAATCAAGGATGCCGGCAAGATGCGCGCCTTCGTCGCAGCGGTGCGTGCGGCAGCATCGTCCGGCGAAGCAGGCAGCAGGACATCGTAAGGAGATTGTGCATGCGCACGGATTCTGGTGGCAGGACGCGGACGTGCTGGCGTCGCCACCTGGCCAGACATACTTGAGGCGAGGTCAGCCTGCCTTTCCCGACTGGTGCCGTCCCGGCACCCTGCAGCAATCCGTCGCGAGGAGTATGTTGATGGCCGTGCATGACCATGATTTGCCCGACGCCACTGGCCACTTCGGCCCGTACGGCGGAGTCTTCGTCGCCGAGACGCTGATCGCGGCGCTCGACGAACTGCGTGAAGCCTATGCTGCCGCGCAACGTGACCCGCAGTTCCTTGCCGAGTTCGAACACGATCTGCAACACTACGTTGGTCGGCCAAGCCCGCTGTACCACGCCAGGCGCTGGTCGGAGCGCCTCGGCGGGGCGCAGATCTACCTCAAGCGCGAGGACCTCAACCACACCGGCGCACACAAGATCAACAACTGCATCGGCCAAGCGCTGCTCGCGCGGCGCATGCACAAGCCGCGCGTCATCGCCGAAACCGGAGCCGGTCAGCACGGCGTCGCGACGGCCACGGTTGCCGCGCGCTTCGGCATGGAGTGTGTCGTCTACATGGGGGCAGAGGACATCCGCCGGCAGGCGGCGAACGTCTATCGCATGAAGCTCCTCGGAGCGACGGTGGTGCCGGTCGAGAGTGGCTCGCGAACGCTCAAGGACGCCCTGAATGAAGCGATGCGCGACTGGGTCACGCGCGTCGCCGACACCTTCTACATCATCGGCACCGTCGCCGGCCCGCACCCGTACCCGATGATGGTGCGTGACTTCCAGTCGGTGATCGGTCGTGAATGCATCCGCCAGATGCAGGAGCAGTGCGGACGCCAGCCCGATGCGGTGATCGCCTGCGTCGGCGGTGGCTCGAACGCGATGGGAATCTTCCACCCCTATCTCGCCGCAGCCGGCGTTCGCCTGATCGGTGTCGAAGCGGCGGGCGAGGGCATCGCCAGCGGACGCCACGCCGCTTCGCTCACCGCCGGACAGCCCGGCGTGCTGCATGGCAACCGCACCTACCTGCTGCAGGACGAGAACGGCCAGATCATCGAAACGCACTCGATTTCCGCCGGTCTCGACTACCCGGGCGTCGGCCCCGAGCACGCGTGGCTGAAGGACAGCGGTCGAGCGGAGTATGTCGGGGTCACCGACGGGGAAGCGCTGCAGGCCTTTCATGACCTGTGCCGGATCGAGGGCATCATGCCGGCACTCGAGTCGAGCCATGCACTGGCCTACGCCGGCCGGTTGGCGCCTTCGCTGGCGCGGGATGCCATCCTGCTGGTGAATCTTTCTGGTCGCGGAGACAAGGACATGCACACCGTTGCCGACAAGTCGGGAATCAGGTTCTGACCATGGGCAGAATCCAGCAAGTTTTCGCGCGCCTGCAGGGGGAAGGCCGCAAGGCGCTGATCCCGTTCATCACCGCCGGCGACCCCGACCCCGGCTTGACCGTCCCACTGCTGCGGACGCTGGTCCGTGCGGGCGCCGACGTCATCGAACTCGGTGTCCCCTTCTCCGACCCGATGGCCGACGGCCCGACCATCCAGCGGGCATCGGAGCGGGCGCTGGCCAAGGGCGTCAGCCTGCGCCAGGTCCTGTCACTGGTCGCCACCTTCCGCGACGAAGACCGGACGACGCCGATCGTCCTCATGGGCTATGCCAACCCGATCGAGGCCATGGGAGTCGGGGCCTTCGCTGCCGCCGCTGCCGCCGCTGGCGTCGACGGCGTGCTGGTGGTCGATTACCCGCCCGAGGAAAGCGCCGACTTCGCCGCTGCCCTGCAGCGGCACGCGATCGATCCGATCTTCCTGCTGGCGCCGACCTCGAGTGATGCGCGCATCGCCGAGGTCGGCGCTCTGGCCAGCGGCTACATCTACTACGTCTCGTTGAAGGGCGTCACCGGCTCGGCGACGCTCGACGTCGCTGCGGTTGCTGCCCGCATCCCGGAGATCCGTGCACGCACCGGCGTGCCGGTCGGCGTCGGCTTCGGCATCCGTGATGCGGCGACGGCAGCCGCCGTCGCCCGCATCGCCGATGCGGTCGTCGTCGGCAGCCGCCTGATCGAAGAGATCGAGCGCTCCGCAGCGGCGACCGCCTGTGACAACGTACTGAACCTGCTCAGCGGCATCCGTCAGGCGATCGACGCCGCCGCACCTGCCACCGGAGAACCATGATGGGCTGGCTGAACAAGCTGCTGCCGCCGAAGATCAAGCGCAACGATGCCGGCGCTGCCCGCAGGTCGCCGCTGCCCGAGGGCCTGTGGAGCAAGTGTCCGGCCTGCGACGCCGTGCTCTATGCCACTGACCTGGCGAAGAACCGCAATGTCTGCCCCAAGTGCGGTCATCACAAGCGGCTCGAGGCGCGCGCGCGAATCGACCTGCTGCTCGACACCGAAGGACGCACGGAGATCGCCGCCGAAGTGCTGCCGGTCGATGCGCTTTCCTTCCACGACAGCCGCCCGTATCCCGACCGTCTGCGGGATTCGACGACGGCGACCGGTGAAACCGACGCGCTGGTGGTCATGCGCGGCACGATCGGCAGGCTGCCGGCCGTCGTCGCCGCTTTCGAGTTCGAGTTCATGGGCGGCTCAATGGGCTCGGTGCTCGGCGAGCGCTTCGTCCGCGGCGTCCAGGTGGCGATCGAGAACGGCGAACCGTTCATCTGTGTCACCGCATCCGGCGGCGCGCGCATGCAGGAGGGACTGTTCTCGCTGCTGCAGATGGCCAAGACGACGGCCGTCCTGACGCGTCTTGCGCAGGCGAGGCTGCCGTTCATCTCGATTCTCGCCGATCCGACGATGGGTGGCGTCTCCGCTTCCTTCGCCTTCATCGGCGATGTCGTGATTGCCGAACCCGGCGCGCTGGTCGGCTTCGCCGGTCCGAGGGTGATCGAACAGACGGTACGCGAGACCCTGCCGGACGGCTTTCAACGCTCGGAGTTCCTGCTCGACAAGGGCGCCATCGACATGATCGTCGATCGCCGGGAAATGAAGGAGCGCGTCGCGACCCTGCTGGCACTGCTGCAGAAGCGGCCGGCAGCAACCTCGCCTGGATGACGTGAGCGACGGCGCGTACAGCCCGGCGCCGGCCGATGACCGGCTGCTCGCCTGCCGCGCGCTGGCACCCTGGCTGGCGCACCTCGAGCAACTCCACCCGCGCGGCCAGGCGGGCATCGAACTCGGCCTCGAGCGGGTCCAACGCGTACGCCAGGAGCTGGCGCAGGACCCGCAGTGCCCGCTGATCGTCGTCGGCGGAACCAACGGCAAGGGATCGACCTGCGCCTATCTCGAAGCGATCTACGCTCATGCCGGCCATCGTGTCGGCTGCTACACCTCGCCACACCTGCTGTGCTACAACGAACGCATCCGCGTCGACCGGCAACCGGCAGGTGATGCCCTCATCTGTGCTGCCTTCGCACGCGTGGAAGCGGCGCGACAGGCTGCCGGGAACATCGCGCTGACCTACTTCGAATTCGGCACGCTGGCGGCAATGGAGGTCTTCACCGCACAACAGGTGGAGGTGCTGATCCTCGAGGTCGGACTGGGCGGCCGGCTGGATGCGGTCAACGCCTACACGCCCGATTGCGCCATCGTCTGCAGCATCGCGCTCGACCATACCGACTGGCTGGGTAGCGACCGCGAGGCCATCGGCTTCGAAAAGGCCGGCATCTTTCGCGCCGGCCGGGCGGCTTTCTGTGCCGATCCCGACCCGCCACAGTCACTGCTGGCGCACGCGCAGGCGAGCGGCACCGAGTTGCAGGTCCTCGGTCGGGATTTCGGCTACTTCGGCGATGCGCTGCAATGGACCTTCTGGGGTCGCGGCGGACTGCGGCGTGCCGGTCTCGCGCAGCCGGCACTGCGCGGCACTGGTCAGCTGCGCAACGCAGCGGTCGCGCTGGCTGCCGTCGAGTCACTGCGCCCGCGGCTGCCGGTCGACATGCAGGCGGTGCGGCGCGGCCTGGCCGACCTCGATCTGCCGGGACGCTTCCAGGTGCTCGCCGGGCGGCCGACCGTCGTTCTCGACGTCGCGCACAACCCGCAGGCGGTCAGCGGACTGGCAGAGAAGCTCGCCGAGTTGCCCTTCGCCGCGAAGACGATCGCCGTCGTCGGCATGCTGGCCGACAAGGACATCGCCGGCTCGCTGGCGCCGCTCGCCGGCCGGGTAGACCACTGGCTGCTGGCCGACCTCGATGTCCCGCGCGGAGCCTCGGCCGCGGCGCTGGCGGCAGTCGTGCGGCAGTGCGCGCTCGGCGGTGCGATCGAAGGCCTTTCTTCGGTAGAGAGTGCGTTCCGGCGTTCTGCCGAGCTGGCGGGTGAAAATGATAGAATTGTCGTCTTTGGATCGTTCTACACGGTCGCAGCCGTCATGCGGAGCAGGCGAATGGCCGTTGATCGACGCTTGTGGACTCCCGGATCGCGATGACTGAAACACCTGACCCGCAGCTGCAACTGAAGAAACGGGCTCGTCGCCGCCTCGTCGGAGCCATCGCCTTCGCCGGCCTGGCGGCGATCGTCCTGCCGATCGTCATGGACCAGGAGCCACGGCAACAACCGCAGGACGTGCAGATCCGCATCCCCGGCCAGGAACAGCCGCCCTTCCAGCCCAGGCTGGCGGCACGCGAAGCGCCGCCAGCGACCGCGACCGACAAGCCCGCCGTCGCCGCCGAGAGGGCGCCACCTGCTGCCGCCGAGCCGACCCCCAGGGAGGCAACGGAGCCGCCCGCGCGTAGCGGCGAGAGCAGGGTTGCCAAGCCCGTCGAAAAGGCACCCGTGAAGAGCGAGGAAAGGAAGACTCCCAGGCCGGTGGAGAAGCCACCGGAAAGGAGCGCCGAACAGAAGGTGGCGAAAGCGGCCGATAAGCCACCGGCAAAGGCGGCCGAGAAGCCACCCGAGAAGCCACCGGCCAAAACGGCCGACAAGCCGAAGGAGAAGACCGGCGACAAGGTGGCTGAGAAGAAGGCGGTCGACAGTGCAATGGCCGACAAGGGCAGCGACAAGGCGCCAGCGAAGAAGGCCGAGAAGCCGCCCGAGGCAAGTTCCGAAGACGGCGGCAGCAAGCCGCCAGCGGACGAAACGCCTGCCGCCGGCAGTCACGCCGCGGCCAAGTCTCCCGCCGCTCCGGCGGCCAAGCCTGGCGGCCAGCAAGTGATCGTCATCGGCGCCTTTGCCAACCCCGAGAACGTCAAGCAACTGCAGAGCAAGATCAGCGCTGCCGGCGTGAACACCTACACTGAAGTCCTGGAAACGCCCGACGGCAGGAAGACGCGCGTCCGGGCCGGCCCCTTCCCGAACCGTGAGGCTGCCGAAAAGGCGCTCGACAAGCTGAAGGCGATTGGCGTCAGTGGAGTCGTCGCCGGCAGGCAATGACCGTTTTCGACTACCTGGTCCTGATCATCATCGCCGCCTCGCTCCTGATGGGAATGTGGCGTGGAATCGTCGGCGAAATCATCGCCCTTGCCGCCTGGATCCTGGCTTTTTTTGCCGCCAGGTGGTGGGGTGACGAGGCAGCCCGGCTGTTCGTCGCCATCGACGACCCGACGCTGCGCCTCGTCGCCGGCTGGGTGAGCGTGGCACTGTCGGTTCTCGTTGGCATGGCGCTGCTTCGGCTGGCCATACGCGGCCTGATCAAGGCGTTGGGAATGACGGTGAGCGACCGCCTGCTGGGCCTCGTCTTCGGCGTTGCGCGGGGTCTGATGATCGTCATGATCCTCGTCGCCATCGGCGGCATGACGGCACTGCCAAGAGAGAAGTGGTGGAGCGAAGCGTACTTTTCCGCGCCGCTCGAGACGGCCGTCATCGCCAGCAAGCCGTGGTTACCGTCCGAGGTCGCGAAACGAATCAGGTTTGGCTAGGAACAGACTATGTGCGGAATACTCGGGGTGGTCGCAACGACGCCGGTCAACCAGCTGCTCTACGATGGACTGATGGTCCTGCAACACCGCGGCCAGGACGCTGCCGGCATCGTCACCGCCGAGGACGACGCCTTCCACATGCACAAGGGAGCAGGGCTGGTACGAGACGTGTTCCGCACCCGCAACATGCGCGCCCTGCCCGGCATGATGGGAATCGCCCATTGCCGCTACCCGACGGCCGGCTCGGCCTTCGACTCGGCGCTGTCGCAACCGTTCTATGTGAATTCGCCCTTCGGCATCGTCCTCGGCCACAATGGTAACCTGACGAATACCGCACAGCTCAAGGAAGAGATGTTCCGGCAGGATCTGCGACACATCAACACCAGTTCCGACTCGGAGGTCCTGCTCAACATCCTGGCGCACGAACTGCAGGCGACCGCCGGCAACTG
Source organism: Accumulibacter sp. (assembly GCF_023806635.1). Taxonomy (GTDB): domain Bacteria; phylum Pseudomonadota; class Gammaproteobacteria; order Burkholderiales; family Rhodocyclaceae; genus Accumulibacter. The sequence continues at coordinate 4,678 of NZ_JAMTDQ010000039.1, read as the reverse complement.
CCGTCTCGATCCGGATACCATCTTCGCTGCGGTGGCCGCTGTCCATCGCCGTTGCCGTGGCGCCTACGCCGTGGTGGCGATGATCGCCGGCCACGGCATGCTCGCCTTTCGCGATCCGCACGGCATCCGGCCACTGGTCTTTGGCACCAACGAGACGCCAGGCGGGATCGAGTTCCTCTTCGCCTCGGAGTCGGTGGCGCTCGACACCCTCGGTTTCCAGGTGCTGCGCGACGTCGCTCCGGGCGAGGCGATCTTCATCGACATCGAGCATCGCCTGCACCAGCGTCAGTGCGCCGGCAACCCGGTTCTCTCGCCGTGCATCTTCGAATTCGTCTATCTCGCGCGCCCGGACTCGGTGATCGACGGCGTCTCGGTCTACGAGGCACGCCTGCGGATGGGCGAGCATCTCGCCGACAAACTGGTAAGGCACATCCCGGTCGGGCAGATCGATGTCGTCATTCCGATCCCGGACTCGAGCCGTCCATCGGCGATGCAGCTCGCGCAAAGGATTGGCGTCCCCTACCGTGAAGGGTTCGTTAAGAACCGCTACATCGGTCGCACCTTCATCATGCCCGGACAGGCAACCCGCAAGCGCTCGGTACGCCAGAAGCTCAACACCGTGGCACAGGAGTTCAAGGGCAAGCGCGTCCTGCTGGTCGATGATTCGATCGTCCGTGGCACCACCAGCCGTGAGATCGTCGAGATGGCGCGCGCCGCCGGCGCGCTGCGCGTCTATTTCGCCTCCGCGTCGCCGCCGGTACGCTACCCCAACGTCTACGGCATCGACATGCCGACGCGTGGCGAGCTGATCGCCACCGGTCGCAGCGGCGAGGAGATCGGCCACGAGATCGGTGCCGATGCGCTGGTCTATCAGGATCTCGACGCACTCCGGGCCTCGATCCGGGACCTCAGGCCGGCGCTGCGCGACTTCGACACCTCGTGCTTCGACGGCCGCTATGTCACAGGCGATGTCACCCCGGAGTACCTGACGGAGCTGGAGCATGCCAGGGAGGGGCATCGTGTATCGAGCAAGGAAGAGCGATGGGCGACACGCCAGCTGCAGCTCAATCTCATGTCGGCAGGCTGAGGACGATGAAGACCAATCCCGATTACGCACTCGAAACGCTGGCGGTTCGCGCCGGGCAGGAGCGCAGCCAGTTCAACGAGCACAGTGAGGCGCTCTACCTGACGTCGAGCTTCGTCTTCAGCAGCGCGGCGCAGGCGGCAGCCCGCTTCTCGGGTGAGGAAGAGGGCAACGTGTACTCGCGCTTCACCAATCCGACGGTCAGCGCCTTCCAGGATCGCCTGGCCGCGCTCGAAGGAGCCGAGGCCTGCATTGCCACGGCATCCGGCATGTCGGCGATCCTGTCGCTGGTCATGGCGTTGTGCAGCAGCGGCGATCACATCGTCGCCTCGAACGGTCTCTTCGGCGCGACGCAGCAATTGCTCGGCACGATCATGCCGCGCTTCGGCATCCAGACCAGCTTCGTCGCGCAGACCAACACGGCGGCATGGCAGGCGGCGATGCGACCGGAGACGAAGCTGCTCTTTCTCGAAACACCATCGAATCCGCTCACCGAGATCGCCGACATCGCCGCACTGGCGACGATCGCCCATGCACGTGGCGTTCTGCTGGTCGTCGACAACTGCTTCTGTACGCCGATCCTGCAGCGTCCGCTCGATCTCGGCGCCGATCTCGTCGTCCATTCGGCGACCAAGTTCCTCGATGGCCAGGGTCGGGTTCTCGGCGGCGCCGTCGCCGGGCCGCGCTCGCTCACCGAGGAGGTCTTCCGCTTCCTGCGCACGGCCGGTCCGACGCTCTCGGCCTTCAACGCCTGGGTTCTGCTCAAGGGGCTCGAGACGCTGCAGTTGCGCCTGACGGAACAATCGGCCAGGGCCCTCGAGATGGCACGCTGGCTCGAGAATCACCCGAAGGTGACACGCGTGCACTACCCCGGCCTGCCTTCACACCCGCAGCATGCCCTCGCCCGGCAGCAGCAGAGAAGCGGCGGCGCGGTCGTCTCTTTCGCCGTCAGGGGCGCCCGCGCCGAAGCCTGGAAGGTCGTCGATGGCTGCCGGCTGCTGTCGATCACTGCCAATCTGGGCGATACCAAGACGACCCTGACTCATCCGGCATCGACGACCCACGGCCGGATCACCGCGGAACAGCGCGCGGCGGCGGGAATCGGCGAGGATCTGCTGCGCATCGCGGTCGGCCTCGAGGCGGTCGGCGACCTGCAGCGCGACCTCGACCGGGGCCTGGCGCTGATCTAGCCACCGCCGCGCGTCGCATCCTCCTGCCGCCGCTGTCGCCGCGCCAGGTCGATGCGCGCGCCGGCCGCCTGGCGCAGCGCCTCCTTGGCTACATCAGGCATCATCCAGTAGGTCATCAGGCTGGAGCCGATGCACACCAGCCAGAACAGGAAAAAACCGGTCGAATAGGTCGCCATCGCCGACCACTCGACACGCTGTCCGAGCAGGTAGAGCTGCCCCGGGTCGATCAGCGTGAAGAAGATCGCCTCGGCGATTGCCGCCGCCACGAAGGCCGGCCAGAGAACCCAGATCACCAGTCGCATGTGTTCCTCCCGAGATTTTTCGGCACGCCGCGAACGCCCGCTCAGCGCTCGTGGCCGCGCGCGGCAACGAAGAGTTGCGGGTCGACCAGGGCACCGTTGAGCACGACACCCCAGTGCAGATGCGGGCCGGTCGCGCGGCCGCTCATTCCGACGAGACCCAGCCGCTGACCCTTGGCGACCGCTTCGCCTGCCCTGACGTCGATGCGGTCGAGGTGGCAATACACGCTCAACAACCCGTTGCCGTGATCGACGAAGACGGTCCGGCCATTGAAGAAGTAGTCGCCGCTGGCGAGGACGATCCCCTGGGCATTGGCACGAACGGGAGAACCACGCGCGGCGGCAATGTCGAAACCCGCATGCGGCGCCCGTGCTTCGCCGTTGAAGAAGCGACGCAGGCCGAAACGTCCGCTCATCCGGCCCTGCGCCGGCAGGATGAAATCGAGGTCGGTGTCGTCGGCGGCACGCCAGTGGCGCTGCAGCAACCGGATCTCGGCAATCTCGCTCGTCGCCCGCGCCAGATCCTCGGCCGACAGCTCGACCTTGCTGCCGTCCTTGAGGGTGATGCGCTGTGCCGGATAATCCTTGGCGCGGACGGTGAACGATGCCCTGCCGCTGGCGGTCGCCGGATCGGCAACCGCCAGCAGGGCCGCGGCTGGCTCCGCCGGCGACTGTACCCGCAGCGCGTGCGTTCCCGGCTGCGTGTCGAGCGCGAGACCGACGACGGCAATCCACTCGCCACCGCGCCGCGTGACCAATACCGGCTGCTCGCCCAGCCACGCCCGCGGCGGCACCGCCGCTGGCGCTGCCGCACCGAGCGGAACCAGTGCCACACCTCCGGGAACGCTCTCTTCCCGTGGCAGGGCTGCGCGTGCCGACAGCGGCAGCAGCAACGCCAGCGCGAGAACGGCGGCGACGGCGGGAAGGCAGTGCCGGCGCCGCGGCTCGGCTCGCTGCCTCACAGCGTTGCCGCACTGAACGTGTCGCACTGCCGCATGTCGCCGCTCGCCATGCCGCGCTTGAACCAGCGGACCCGCTGTTCCGAAGTGCCATGGGTGAAGGACTCGGGGACGATCTGACCCTGTGTCTGCCGCTGCAGGCGGTCATCGCCGATCGCCGCCGCGGCGTTCAGCGCCTGCTCGACGTCGCCCGGTTCGAGAATCCTGCTCCTGCTGTCGGCACGATGCGCCCAGACGCCGGCGAAACAGTCGGCCTGCAGTTCCAGCCGCACCGACAGGGCATTGGCGGCGGCCCGGTTGCCGCTGCGCTGCTGCGCCGCATGCACCTTGTCCGAGATGCCGAGCAGGTTCTGCACATGATGGCCGACCTCATGCGCGATGACGTAGGCCTGGGCGAACTCGCCCGGCGCCTTGAAGCGCTCGCGCAGATCACGGTAGAAAGCGAGGTCGATGTACACCTTCTGATCGGCCGGGCAGTAGAAGGGACCCATCGCCGATTTCCCGGTACCACATGCCGTCGGCGTCGCACCGGAAAACAGGACCAGCTTCGGTTCCTGGTAGCGACGGTCCCCGGCGACGAAAACCTCATGCCAGGTCGCTTCGGTACTGCCGAGGACCTTGGCGACGAAGGTCGCCATCTCGTCGCCGGCCGGTGGCGGCTGCGGCACGCGGGCGGCCGAAGGCGCCGGCGCGCCGCTCGACACCAGGCCAAGGATCACTGCCGGATCGACACCGAGGAAGTAGCCGGCGACCAGCGCGATCACCAGCGTACCAATGCCGACGGTGCCCCGCCCGATCCCCGGCCCGTCGCCGCGTCGGTCCTCGACGTTCTGACTCGCACGCTGGTCGTCAAGCCGCATGCCCGAAACCTTTCGAAGTGCAGTAGCAATGCGCAATGAAATCAATGCCGTTGCCGCGTCTCCGCGGCGGACGCGCAGGACCGGCGCAGGCGGAGGCGACGTGCGGGGCACCCCTCGAAAGACGAATGCTATCAGATCGAAGGCGCCTGCGGCGGCCCCGCAAAAACGCATGATTTGTCCCTCGGGACAGCGCGGAATGGTGATCAATGGTGAAGAAACGTGGACAATCTCCCAGCACTTCTCATTTCAAATCCGCGCAAGGCGGTGGTTGGCTGAGGTTGGCGCA
>NZ_JAMTDQ010000038.1 GCF_023806635.1 Accumulibacter sp. | reverse complement strand
CCGGCCTTAGCTTATTCGACCCCGGTGGCTGTCCAGACGACCGGAACCACCGCACGGCGCTGCCAGTCGACGCCGGCGACGAGCCAGCGCCATTGCGCTGCCGAAAGGGCAAAAACGGGGTCACTGGCGCTGGGCCAAGTGAAGGCGCCGCGGTGCAGCCGGCGTTGCGACAGCCAGACCCCGGTGCCGTCCCAGACCAGGAGCTTGAGCCGGTTCCGGCGCCGGTTGGTGAAGGCATAGGCGGTACCGTCACAGGGGGTGCGCCCGAGGCTGGCCTGGATGCGGGCCGACAGGCCATCGATGCCCGAGCGCATATCGACCGCTTCGACCGCCAGCCAGATGCGCTCCGGCGTGGGCCCGGGCGGAACCGTCATCGGCGCTCTGCGCACAGCGCACGCAGCCAGTCGGCTGCCGGAAGCGCCGCGAATTCGAGTCGCCAGCCGCCAGGCATGCTCAACGACAGGCTTGGCCCCGAATGGGGCGGAACCGGCGCTATCGTCGCGGGAACGAGAGTCACCGGCACGGCGGCAACGACCGTTCCGCTCTCCTTCGCCAAACGCCGGTGCCAGTAACTCAGCGATCCAGCCTTCAGCCCGTTCCGCGCACAATAGGCCTTCTGGCTCTCGCCACTCGCGCGCCAACCTGCTACATGCCCTTGCCAGTACGCTGCCACTTCGCCAGCCTTGCCCATCGCGCTCTCCCGTGAAAACCTCGAGAGGGTGCGGCAACTGGCACGGGATTGGTAGGTGGGCCGACTGGACGCTTACGATGGAGTCAGGCCTTCCCCTGTTCCGCCCGGCGCCGGCGAGCGATGAAGCCGACGAGACCCATTCCGGCGAGCATCATCGCGTAGGTTTCGGGCTCCGGAATCGGCGGAATTTCCCGCGACAGCAGATCGCCGGTCGCTTTGTCCTGGCCGGCAGTCTTCAGGAACTGCACCTTCAGGTGCGGCGTGGCGAAATTCAGGCCGGTACCGGTGAAGTCGATCACCCAGGTCATTGCCGAGGTCAACGCTATCGGCGAACCGGTGAAGCACGCGCCGTTGGTGCTACCCGTCGTGCAGCCGACGTTGGCGCTCAGGCCTTGCGTGACGTCCGCGGCGAACGAACCCGGGCCGCTGACGATGCTTGCCGCGGTGACGTTGCCGATATCCTTGATCTCGAAGGCCTTGAGCCAGTTGACGCCGGCCCAGTTGCCGGTCGCGCTGGTCGCATTGAGGATCTCCAGCTTCTGGGTATCCGCGTCGAGCGCATCGGTATTGAAAGTGACTCCCTGAAAGGTCAGGCTGTTACTGGCAGCGACCGCCGGCAGCGCGGCAAGGCTGAGTGCAGCGAGCATGGCCCCGCTGATTGCTCTGATTTTCATGTTCCTTCTCCAAAGTATTGTTGAACAGGGGCAGACTTCTGGCATAAATCAGGGAGATCTCTTGCCATAATGTCAAGCTTGCGACGTATTTACGCCATCGCGACAGTACCCGCTGCCTCTTCTGCAAACAATGGCCCGACTGGCCTATTGGCAAGACCCATTTGGGCGAGCCAGGCTTCTCTGGACGATTCAACGGGCTTCCATTGAGCTGGCCGGACCATGATCCGCATCAGCGACGTCAATCACCTTTCCAGATGAAAGCCAGGAACAATTGCAGGAATCCTCAATATATCGAGACGATGGGAGCTGATCGGCGCAATGGGTGCGACGCCTGGCGACTAGTCCGGATGGGCCAATGACCTTTGTCGTCGCGCGTGATGTATTGCACGGTCCACTCGCCCGAGCCACGGCGTGGTTCACGCAAGGCATTTTATATTCGACACTTACGAGCAAACGGGGTCATCTCCCGAAAATCTGCTCTGGCCCGGTTGAGCCATTGTCCGGAAAGCGCCTGGCAATTAAATTGGGAACTGCCGCGGACAGGGCAGGGAAACCGCCAGATGTCCCTGGCCTGTCATTTCATAATTGCCTCAATAAAGAAAGGGAACCAACCATGAAAATCCTCCCACTGGCCAGGGCTCTGGCCGCAGCCACGCTGGCCACGGCGCTGGCAAATCCGGCACTGGCCAACACGGTGAATCTTACCGGCTTCAGCCATGGCTCGCAGACATTGACCGTCACCTATCCCAGCACGACCAAAAATGTCACCGCCGGGCAGTTTCTGGGCACGCTCGATGGGAATTCTTTCCGGACCTTCTGTACCCAACTCTCAGAGACGTTCAGCTTCAACGACCCGCAAAACTATACGATCGTCAATGGGCTGTCGGCCTGGGGCTCCACCGTCTATCAGGGTCTGAACAAGCTGATGTCCTACGGGCAGCTCCTTGGTCTCCCAACCAACACGACCAACTCGGTGGTCTTTCAGGCCGCAGTCTGGGAAGTCGTCTACCAGACGGATGGCGTGTACGACTTTAGTTCGGGTGCCTTCAAGGCCAGCTCGGGCAACGCCACCACCCAGGCGGCGCTGAACAGCTGGGACTGGAGCATCGTCATGAGCACACCGATCACCCATACGACCAATCAGCTGTTCCATCCAACCAAGCAGGACTTCCTCGTCACCACGCCGGTTCCGGAGCCCGAGTCCTATGCGATGATGCTCGCCGGTCTGGGCTTGGTCGGAGCGATCGCCCGTCGTCGTCGGTCCGCGGCAAACTAGCCTCTCTGGAGTTGCCCTGCCGCGCACGCGCGGCGAGGCAGCGGCGCTTCACGGACCAGCGCGGGGGCCCCGTCAACTCGACGAGGCCCTTGTTCCGTCTGCCCGTCTTGACGAGGAATCGGGATTGGGCCGCTACCGTCGCGCGGGGATGGCCGGCACGATCACCCGACAGAGGCGTGACCCGATCGGGTGACACCGCAGTGCCAATGCCAGGAGGCAGACGTGCAGCCTGTCCGTAGCTGGGTCCTGCTCACTCTGGCCATCGTTGGAACGGCGAGCCTGTTCGTCCTCGGCGCGCAGCCCTTTGCCGTCGGCCTCGTGCCGCCGCCCTGGGACAAGCTGGCGCACGCGCTGCTCTTCGGCGCGTTGTTCGTCGTCTTCGACCGGGCGTTGCATCTTCCCCTGGCGGTTGCGCTGGCGCTGCCCTTGCTGATCTCGGCCGCCGACGAGATGCATCAGCTCTTTCTGCCAGGCAGGAGTGCGAGCTGGACGGACTGGCTGGCCGGGCTGTGCGGCGTGGCTGTCGCCGCCATCCTGCGCCGCCGGCAGAGCTGACGGACGGCGCGTCGGCGAAGCGGCGCCTCAACCGTACACCACCGTCCGGGGTCCCGTCCTGAGCAGCGATTCCAGTTTGCCGACGGCCTGCGCGCGATTGCTGACGTTGATCTTCTGGAAGATTCGCTTGAGATGGTTCTTTACCGTGAAGCTGCTGATGCCGAGGATCATCCCGATCTCGATGTTCGTCTTGCCCTGGCGAACCCACTCGAGGATCTCGCGTTCTCGCCCACTGAGACCGCCGGCTGCAGCGGCATTGAGCAGGAAGACGGGGTCGGCGGCGATCGCCGATGGGGCGGGCAGGCGCTCGATCCGGCTGAGGGCCGCGTCGAGGTAGGGCAGCAGCAGTTCGAAGAGGTGCGTCTCGTCCTCGCCGAAGCCGCTGCGGGCACGCATCATGACGTACAGATGATCGGCCCGAAGGCGGTTGTCGGGAATGCTGTGGAAGAGAACGTGCCGCATTTCGGAGATCGCCCCGAGCGATGCCGGCGCGCCGCTGTCTGCACCGATGAACTGCTCGCACGATCCCACGACCACCCGGCCGCCGAGTGCCGTCCACCGCTGGTGCAGGCTGGCGGCGATGCCGTGCATCGGGCGTGGCGGCAGTTCGCGCGTGCGGACTCCCGGCAGCAGCGAGACGACGTCGTAGTCGAAAGCAGGATGGTCGGCACCCAGGCTGAACGAAATCAGCGCCTGGTGGGGAAGCAGGCGCTGCACGTCGCCTTGCAGCCAGAGCAGCAGCTTGAGGTGACTCTCTATCGACAAGGAAGCCCGCATCGTCGCCAGAAGCTCCGCGGCGGTCCGGTTGTGTTCGGATGAAGTCGCAGTCATCGTGGTGTGTTGATCCGATTGACCACTTGGCAGCACGCGCCCGGGAAAGCTCCCGGCTGTGCCGCGGCAAGTGGTGCCAGCTGCGTCCAATGGCAGCTGGGCGAAGCTTGCCATGCCGCCGAACGGTGCGCCGAGAACTAGGTCACGGTACGGCGCAATGCCTTCGCTAGAATCCTTGCATGACGAGCATATGGGCGGCGCGCGGTGCCGCCGGGTGCGCGGTGCCGGTGGCGGGAACGACGAGCCTCGCTCCGACTGGAAGACAACAATGGAGCGACAGGCATGGCGAGCAAGCGACCGTTTTTCGGGGTGAATCGGGTGGGGGGGCCGATCGTCCAGCTGACGGAGTCGCTCGTCGATCCAGTGGCGCAGCTGGTCAGCCTTTTCGGGTTGATGGTCTGGTACGGAGAAGAGCAGTACAACTACTACATCATTCTCGGCATCCTGCTGTTCTCGTTGAGCTTTCCCGGCAAGAGCCTGATCCAGCGAACGCTGCGCGGCACCGTCCTCGACGTACTGCTCAGTTGGGCCGGCGTCGTGACGCTGCTACTCTTCTTTGGCTGGGCGACTGGTCTCTACCGGCTCTTTCCGTCACAGTTGATCGTCGGCCTGCTGTGGATCACGCCACTGCTGCAGCTCGCGGGCCATCTGCTGTTGCGCAGGCTCCTGCCGGCATTGGTCGCCGGCAGTCATCCGAAACGCAGCGTGATCGTCGGCTGCAACGAGCTCGGCCGGCACCTGGCTGCGGAGATCGACCGCCACCCGCTGCTCGGCATCCGCATGCTCGGCTACTTCGATGACCGGAGCGCCGACCGCTTGGACGTCGACGCACAGTTGATCAAGGGAGACTTTGGCGAGGTGGCCGAGTTTGCACGGCGAAACGCGATCGAGATCATTTACCTGGCAGTGCCGATGGCCAGTCAGCCGCGGATCGTCTCATTGCTCGACTCGCTGACCGACACGACCGCCTCGGTGTACTTCGTCCCCGACGTCTTCGTCACCGAACTCGTGCAGGCACGGATGGACGCGGTCGGCCGGGTGCCTGTTCTCGCCGTCTGTGACACGCCGTTCACCGGTCTCAACGGGACGATCAAACGGGCGGCCGACATCGTGCTCTCGCTGCTGATCCTGACGCTGATCGCGCCGCTGCTGCTGCTGGTCGCGACGATGGTCCGGCTTGACTCGCCAGGGTCGGTGATCTTCAGGCAGCGCCGCTACGGCCTCGACGGCAAGGAGATCATCGTCTACAAGTTCCGCTCGATGTCGGTCTGCGAGGACGGGCCTCTGGTCGCGCAGGCGTGCCGGGGCGACAGCCGCGTGACGCGCGCCGGAGCGATCCTGCGCAAGACCTCGCTCGACGAGTTGCCGCAGTTCATCAACGTTCTGCAGGGCAGGATGAGCATCGTCGGACCACGGCCGCACGCGGTCGCGCACAACGAGACCTATCGCAAGCTGATCAAGGGTTACATGGTGCGCCACAAGGTGAAGCCGGGAATCACCGGCTGGGCGCAGGTCAACGGCTATCGCGGCGAGACGCAGACGCTCGACAAGATGGAAGGCCGCGTCGCTTACGACCTCGAGTACCTGCGCAACTGGTCGCTGAAGCTCGACCTGTACATCATCTTTCGCACCGCTGCCCTTGTCTTCAGGGACGCCGGTGCGTATTGACGGTCGGCGCCGGCGGCTGCCAGCGCTCTGCTGCGCGGCGCTGCTCGCCGCGCCGGCTGCAGTCGCGGCGCCGCCCGCCGAAGTGCGACACCAGGCCGTGCCGGCCAGACCGGCGAACGGGCCGAGCCCGTTCCGGTTGAGCATTCAACGTTCCGAGTACGTACTGCAGAACAGCGAGGGCCGGCGTGCGGGCAGTGGCGCAGCGCGGCGGCCGGGTGTGGCGAGCCCGTTCGCACCGCTGATCGAACGTCAGGCACGCGCCAACGGCGTCGATCCCGGCCTGGTGCACGCCGTGATCCGCGCCGAATCGGCCTACCGGCCCGACGCCGTGTCGCCGAAGGGGGCTGTCGGCCTGATGCAACTGATGCCAGCCACGGCGCGGCGCTTCGGTGTCGTGGACCGCGAGCATCCGGAAAGCAATGTCAGTGCCGGAACGGCCTACCTGCGGCTGCTGCTCGACCGCTTCGACAGCGTGCCGCTGGCGCTTGCGGCGTACAACGCGGGTGAGGGCGCCGTCATGCGGCACGGCAACCAGATCCCACCGTACGCCGAGACCAGGGGCTACGTCGCGCGCATCCTGCGTGACTACGGCGATGCGTCGATCACGCCGGCTCCGGTCTCGCCTCTCTATGGCGCCGGGCTGCGACTGACCGACGACGATCTCGCGTCCTATCGCCTGATCCCCGCCCGTCGCCGCTGATCCGCCGGGCACCCCGCGCCCGGGCGATTTCCATCCAGCCTTTTTCGCCGCCTGCAACCCCGCGGACGGGCGATTGCCTGCAGCCTGCTTCGCCACCGGCCACCGTCCGCTGGCAGCCGTTGCGTGTCGCGCCCTCGACGCTCGACTGCGACCGCCGCGGGCGATTCGCGTGCTCCGCTGGTCGGCACGCCGGCCGGCAGGAGCACGCCAGAAAAAGAAACGGCCCGCCAGGGGGGGACTGGGCGGGCCGGGTGAAGCAGTCGCCGGACCACTTGGGGGAGGGGGGGAGGGGGAGGGGTGTGCCCCGGCGACAGAACGAATGCTACAGACTTGAACCCCCGGGATCTGTGAAATAGTTGGCCTTTTGTGTCACGACGTGTAGCGAACACTCAGGCGAACGGATCGTCGACCGCGGCGAACAGCCGCGCGAGCAGCGCACGCTCCTTGCCGTCGATCGAGTCGAGGAACTCACCGGCGGGACCCATGCAGCGAAAGGCGTTGAGACCGCGATCGAGGAACTCGTGCAGTTCGGCAAGGCCGGCGAGCTGTGCCGGAGCGCGCATCAGCCGCAGCATGGTGCCGAGCAGCGGTTTCCTGGCGACGCGGTCGAGGGCTTCGCCGGTCTGCCGGATCAGCATGACCTGCCGTTCGCGCTCGGCGCGGCAGCCGACGGCGCGGTAGGCGGCGGCATAGGCCTCTTCGTCGATGCGCTCGATCATCCCGGCGCGCTCGAGTTCCGCCACCATCGCCGAGTCCAGTTCCTCGGACAGCGCGTCGACCTCGACGGCGAGGGCGACGCTCTGCAGGGCTGAGGTCGGCAGCATGCGGATCAACAGGGGCAGGATGCGCTCGACCTCTTCGTCACGGCTGCTGAAATCCTTCGGACCGTAGAGATCGGAGAGGAAGAAACGGGCGGCGGCGCCGAACCGGGGGCTTGCCAGCAGATCGGCATGGGTGCGCGCCAGGCGCCCCGCCTGCCACTCGCGCAGGCGCAGGCGCTTCGCCGCAGCGGCCGGCTCGCTGTTCGCCTGCAGGCGCAGGCGCTTGGCCGTTTGCAGGTGCTGCCGCAGCGCTTCGGCGCACTGGTGCTTTTCGATCGAGACGCTGGCATCGTCCATGGCGGGGGATTATGCCTTGCCCGAGCCGCCCTGTTTAGAGGCCATCGCCTAACCGGTGGTCGCAGCAACGACTACACTGGCCGCTGACCGAACCTCTGCCAGGAGCCAGCCATGCCCCATCCCGAGTCGTTGGCCGACCGCTTTGCCCGCCTGCAGGCGGCAGCGCGCAGCGACCCGAATCCGCCGCACGCGCTGCGCGAGCGTCGGCTGCGCGCCCTCGGCCGCCTGCTGCTCGATCACGAGCGGGCGATCGCCGATGCTGTGCGCCAGGACTTCGGTCACCGTTCGCCGGCCGAGACACGGCTGCTCGAGATCTTCCCGAGCCATGAAGCGGTCCAGCACGCCCGGCGCCACCTGCGACGCTGGATGCAGCCGCAGGCGCGGCCGGTGTCGCTGTGGTTCCAGCCGGGCAGGGCGGAAGTGCGCCATCAACCGCTCGGTGCGGTCGGCATCATCGTCCCCTGGAACTACCCGATCTTCCTCGCCGCGGCGCCGCTGGCGGCCGCGCTGGCGGCCGGCAACCGGGCACTGGTCAAGATGTCGGAGATCACCCCGGCGACCGCCGCACTGTTCGCCGAACTCGTCGGCCGTCACTTCGCCGACGACGAGCTGTCGGTCGTCGAGGGCGACGTGACGGTGGCGCGCGAGTTCGCCGCGCTGCCCTTCGACCACCTGCTGTTCACCGGCTCGACGCCGGTCGGCCGGCAGGTCATGCAGGCGGCCGCCGGCAACCTGACGCCGGTCACCCTCGAACTCGGCGGCAAGTCGCCGGCGATCATCGGCCCGACGCTGGTCGGCAGCCCGGCCTTCGCGCATGCCGTCGAGAGGATCATCATCGGCAAGTGCCTGAACGCCGGCCAGACCTGCATCGCGCCCGACCATGTCCTGCTGCCGGCCGGGCTGGAGGATTCCTTCGTGCAGCACGCGCGCGCGGTGCTTGCCCGCTGCTACCCGGACATCGACGCCAACGCCGATTACTCGGCGATCGTCGATCAGCGGCAGTATGGCCGCCTCGCGGGCTACGTCGACGAGGCACGCGCCGCCGGCGCGACGATCGTCGATCTGCTGCCGGGTGCGACCGCCGATCCGGCGCGGCGCCACCTGCCGCCGCTGGCACTGCTCGGTGCCGACGACGGGCTGCGCGTCATGCAGGAGGAAATCTTCGGGCCGCTGCTGCCGATCATCCCCTACCGCGACCTCGGCCAGGCGATCCGCCACGTCAATGAGCGGCCGCGGCCGCTGGCGCTCTACTATTTCGACAGCGACCGCGGCAACATCGAGCGGGTCCTCGACGAGACGGTCTCCGGCGGGGTGACGATCAACGACACGATCCTGCACATCGCGCAGGAGGAACTGCCCTTCGGCGGCGTCGGCCCGAGCGGCATGGGCTGCTACCACGGCTTCGCCGGCTTCGAGACCTTCTCCGTGCGCAAGGCGGTCTTCCGGCAGTCGCGGCTGTCGGCGATCGGCCTTTTCAGGCCGCCCTACGGTGTGCTCTTCGACCGCCTGACGCGGTTTCTGCTGCGATGATCGTCAGCCGTCGCCAGTTCATCCGCACCGGCGTCGCCGGCAGCCTGCTGCTCGCCTTCTCCGGCTGGCTCAACGCTGCCGGCGAACGGCGGCTGAGCAGCGAGGAGCGGGCGATGCTGGCGGCGGTCGCCGGCGCGCTGCTCGATGGCGCCTTGCCGCCGCCTGGCGACGAGCGGCAGCGGCTGCTCGCACTCACCGTCGATGGCATCGCGCGCACGATCGCCGGCCTGTCGCTCGCCAGCCAGCGCGAGATCGGCGAACTGTTCGGGTTGCTGGTGCTGGCGCCCGGGCGAATGGTCCTCGCCGGCGTCGGCAAGCCATGGCGCGAGGCCAGCGTCGGCGACGTCAGCGAGTTCCTGGAGTCCTGGCGGACGAGCCGTCTGGCCCTGCTGCAGGGGGCCTACGGGGCGCTGCACGACCTGAGCTTCGGTGCCTGGTATGCCCGTCCCGACACCTGGGAGGCGATTGCCTACCCCGGCCCACCGCGAGGCTACTTCTGATGCACGATCCGATCCGCGCCGGCCTCGCTGCCGGCTGGAAGCACATCGACGCCGCGACCCTCGGCAAGGGGCAGACGGTCGAGGCCGACGTCGTCATCGTCGGCAGCGGTGCCGGTGGCGGCGTGACAGCGGACATCCTCAGCGCCAGCGGCCTGCGCGTCATCCTCGTCGAGGAGGGACCGCTGCGCTCGTCGAGCGACTTCCGCATGCTCGAGTCCGAGGCCTATCCGGAGCTCTACCAGGATTCGGCAGCGCGCAAGACCATGGACAAGGCGATCAACATCCTGCAGGGGCGCTGCGTCGGTGGCTCGACGACGGTCAACTGGACGAGCAGCTTCCGCACGCCACCGGAAGTCTTCGCCTTCTGGCAGCGCCATTACGGCCTGCGTCAGCTGAGTGCCGAATCGATGAGTTCCTGGTTCGCGGTGATGGAGCACAAGCTCTGGGTGCGCCCCTGGGAGACGCCGCCGAACCAGAACAACAAGGTGCTCGCCGCCGGCGGAGAGAAACTCGGCATCCCGATCGGCGCCATCAAGCGCAACGTCAAGGGCTGCTGGAACCTCGGCTACTGCGGCATGGGCTGCCCGACCAATGCCAAGCAGTCGATGCTGCTGACTACCATCCCGGCGGCGCTGAACCGGGGTGCGACGCTATACACCCGGCTGCGCGCCGAGCGCCTGCGCTTCAGCGGCGGCCGCATCAGCGCCCTCGACTGCGTCGCGCTGCGGCCAGACGGCATCCATCCCTCCGGCAAGCGGGTGCAACTGCGCGCGCGACATTTCGTCGCCGCCGCCGGCGCCATCGGCAGCCCGGCGCTGCTGCTGCGCAGCGGCGTTCCCGATCCGCATCGGCTGCTCGGCAAGCGCACCTTCCTGCACCCGGTGGTGATCTCGTCGGCGGTGATGCCGGAACGCGTCGACGCGTACGCCGGCGCGCCGCAGACGCTGTACTCGGACTTTTTCCTGCATCAGGCGGCGATCGACGGCCCGCTCGGCTTCAAGCTGGAGACGCCGCCGCTGCACCCGGTGCTGTACGCGACGACGCTGCATGGTTTCGGCGCCGCGCATGCCGCGCTGATGCGCGAGTTCACGCGCGTCAACGTCGTCCTGGCGCTGCTGCGCGACGGCTTCCATGCGGAGAGCCAGGGCGGCCAGGTGCGGCTGGGACGTGACGGCCTGCCGGTCCTCGACTACCCGCTCGGTGAGGTGATCTGGGAAGCGGCTCGGCGCGCGCTGCTGGCAATGGCCGAGATCCAGTTCGCCGCCGGCGCGCGCGCGGTGACGCCGGTGCACGAGACGGCTCCACTTTACTCGAGCTGGGCGCAGGCGAAGAAGGGGATCGCCGAACTGCCGCTGAAGCCCTTCCTCTGCCGCGTCGTCAGCGCGCACGTGATGGGCGGCTGCGGCATGGCCGACGCGCCGCAGCGCGGCGTCACCGACCACCGTGGCCGGCACTTCTGGCTCGGCAACCTGTCGATCCACGACGGCTCGCTGTTCCCGACGAGTCTCGGCGCCAATCCGCAACTGTCGATCTACGGCCTCGTGGCACGCAACGCCAGCCTGCTCGCCGCCGAGCTGTCGGGCCGGCCGCCACCGCTGATCCCCTGACCCGGAGCCGTGCCATGCTCGCCCGTGCCCTCTGCGTTGCGCTGCTGCTCGAGGTGGCGCTGTACGTCGCCATCGCGACGCAGCTCTGCGATGCCTCGCCGGCAACCGCCGCGGCTGCCGCCGTCGTCGGCATCCTCGCCGTGCGGGCGCTGCTCGTCGCGACGAGTTACGCCTTTGCGCTCGCCTGGCACTCGCCGGCACCGCGCTTGACTGCGGCGCAGGCGCTGCGCATGGTCTTCGGCGAATACGCCGCCTTTGTCCTCAGCTTCGTCCTCATCTTTCCCCTCGAGCGCTGCTGGATGGGCGCCGATCGCCTGCGCACCGCCACGGCAGGCGCGGGCCGGCTGCGAGATCCGGTCCTGCTGGTGCACGGCTACGGCTGCTCGCGTGCCGCCTGGTGGTGGCTGCGGCGGCGGCTCGAGGCGGCCGGCTGGAGCGTGGCAACGATCAGCCTCGAACCGGTCTATGCCGGCATCGACCATTACGTCGATCCGCTGACGCGGCGGATCGACGCCGTGCTGGCGCAGACCGGCGCCGAGCGCTTGCTGCTCGTCGGCCACAGCATGGGCGGGCTGGTGGCGCGCCGCTACCTGCAGCGCTGCGGCAGCGCGCGGGTGGCGAGGCTGGTGACGCTCGGCACACCGCATCAGGGCAGCCAGCTGGCCCGTATCGGCGCCGGCGACAACGCGCGCCAGATGCGTCCGCACGGCGACTGGCTGCGGGCTCTTGCCAACCCGGCGCCGCTGCTCGATACTGTGGTCATCTACAGTCCGCATGACAACTTCGTGATGCCGCAAGCGAACCTCGAGCTGCCCGGCGCGACCCATCGCGCGATCGACGGTCTCGGACATTTGGCAATGCTCTACTCACCACGCGTCGCCAGCACGCTGCTCGCTGCACTCGCCGCCGACGCCGCGGCTGCCGGCAGCCGGCGATGAACGCCCGCCTGCTGCTCGCCGGCTGCTGTCTGTCGTTTGCGCTGCCGGCAGCGCTGGCCGCCGACGAGGTGTTCGTGACCCGCGGCGCCAGCGGGCCGGTCTTTTCCGACCGACCGCAGCCTGGCGCCCGGCCGGTGCCCCTGCCACCGCTCAACGTCGTCGAGCCCGTGCCGGTCAGCCGACCGCCGGCGCCGGCCAGCGCCACGCCCGGCGAAGCAGCCGGCAAGGGCGAAGCGGCGGCCGCCAGCTACCGCCGCCTGGCGATCACCTTTCCCGAGGATGGTGGCGCCGTCGTCGCCAATACCGCGCTGTTCGAGGTCCGCCTGGCAGTCGATCCGCCGCTGCAACTCGGCGAGGGACACGCGTTCGTCGTCGCGATCAATGGCCGGCCGGTCGAACAGCGCTTCACCGCCAGCGAGTTCACCATCCCGCCGGAGTTCTGGGGCGCCACGTTGCCGCCACCCAACCAGTTCCACCAGCTCGATGCGGCAATCGTGGACAGCGCCGGGCGGGTTCTGCTGCGCGCCCGGCCGGTGACCTTCCAGCTGCGGCACGCGTCCATCGTGCCGCGGCGGCCATGGCAGCGGCCGCAGCCGCCAATCGAAGTCAAGCCGCGGCCACCGGTGGGGCTGCAGCCGTCGCCGCCGCTGCCACCACCGCTGGTGCATCCCGGCCTGCCGCCGCCAATGCCCTCGGCGCCACCACTCGCCACCACGCCAGCGCCGCCACCGCCGCCGGCAGTGGTGCATCCCGGCCTGCCGCCGCCGACGCCGCAGAGTGGTTGGCCGTCACGATGATGTCCGGCAGCAGCGCAGCGCACGGCAACTGCACGCGCGCCATCCGGATGGCTCTCGCCGGCGACTGGCAGCAGGCGCACGCCATCGTCCAGGATCTGGACGACCCGCTGGCGTGCTGGATCCATGCGATCCTGCACAAGATCGAGGGCGATGCGTGGAACAGCCGCTACTGGTACGGGCGCAGCGGCGGCCACCAATACCAGGATCACGCCGACGCCCGCAGCGAACTCCTCGCCGCACTCGCCGAGGCCGACAGGGAATAATCATCCGATGGGACCACAAACGCGCTTCATCACCTCCGAGATCTGCCAGGTCGGCGGTCCGGGGCAGACCGACCAGAGCGACGCGGCGATCTATCTCGTCCACTTCGCCGACTCCGCCGTGCTGATCGACGCCGGCAGCGGGCGCGCCGGCGAGCGCGTGCTGATGAACATCGAGGCCGCCGGCGTGCAGCCGGAGCAGGTCGAAGCGCTGCTGCTGACGCACTGCCACTATGACCATAGCGGCGGCGCCGCCGAGTTCCGCCGGCGGTTCGGCTGGCAGGTGGCGATTCACGAGCTCGAGGCCGCCTGGCTCGAAGCCGGCGACAGCCAGGTCAGCGCCGCCTGCTGGTATGGTGACCACCTGACGCCGTGCCCGGTCGACCGCCGCCTCGCCGGCGGCGACCGCATCCTCCTCGCCGGCCGCCCGCTCGAGGTGGTCCATATCCCCGGCCACTCGCCCGGATCGATCGCCTTCGTCGTCGACTCCGACGATCGCCGCGTCGTCTTCGCGCAGGACGTGCACGGGCCGATCCACGCCGCGCTGCGCTCGAGCGTCAGGGACTACCGGGCATCGCTGCGCAAGCTGCTGGCGCTCGAAGCCGACATCCTCTGCGAGGGCCACTACGGTATCTTCGTCGGGAAGGCGAAGGTCGCCAGCTTCATCGAGCGCTTCATCGATGGCTGAGCGAGCGTGACGCGCAACCGGCAGATTCTCCTCGTTGCGCGCCCGCTCGGTGCAGTCGCAGCGGACAACTTCCGGCTCGTCGAGACGGAGTTGCCCGCGCTCGCCGACGGACAGGTGCTCGTGCGCCACCACTACCTCAGCCTCGACCCCTACATGCGCGGCCGCATGGATGCCGGCGAGAGCTACGCCGAGCCGCAGGCGCTCGGCGAAGTGATGATCGGCGGCACCGCCGGCGAGATCGTCGCCTCACGCAGCGACCGCCACCGCGTCGGCGAACGGGTCGTCGGCATGGGCGGCTGGCAGGAATACCAGATCGTCGATGGCGAGTGCCCTGGTGCACTGCGCCGCGTCGACAGCACGCTGATCCCGCTGTCGGCTTACCTCGGCGCCGTCGGCATGCCTGGCGTCACCGCCTGGTACGGCCTGCAGCAACTGATCGCGCCGCGGCCTGGCGAGACGATCGTCGTATCGGCCGCCAGTGGCGCCGTCGGCAGCGCCGTCGGCCAGCTCGCCCGACTGCGCGGCTGCCGCGCGGTCGGCATCGCCGGCGGGCCGGAGAAATGCCGCGCCGCCGTCGAGGAGTTCGGCTTCTCTGCCTGCATCGACCACCGGCTGCATGGCGACACCCGCTCGCTTGCCGCGGCCGTCGCCGCAGCCTGCCCGGACGGCGTCGACGGCCACTTCGAGAACGTCGGCGGCAGAGTCCTCGACGCCGTCCTGCGTCGCTGCAACCCCTTCGCCCGCATCGCCATCTGCGGCCTGATCGCCGGCTACGATGGCCAGGCGATACCGCTTCGCGAGCCACAACTGATCCTGCTGCGACGGCTGAAACTGCAGGGCTTCATCGTCAGCGAGCACCTCGACTTCTGGCCGCAGGCGCTGCGCGAACTCGGCGAGCTCTTCACGAGCGGCCGGCTGCGCCATCGCGAGAGCATCGTGCATGGAATCGAGAACGCCGCGGCGGCGTTCATCGGCCTGCTGCACGGGCAGAACTTCGGCAAGCAACTGGTCCGCCTGGTCTGAGCGCCGCTCGCTGCGGCAGACGCCGTGGCCGGCCGTGCACTGCGCACCCGGGCACCATGCTCCTGCTGGGCCTGACGATGGCCGGTCTTGCCGCCACCCGTCGTCGCCAGTAAGCGTCCTTCTGCGCCGCGATTGAGCTGGCCGGGTCGGCTTCCGAACCGGCCGCTTTCGTCTTCGGGCGGCCACCGCGAATGGGGTGCGCCGATGCGACAGGGCCACAGCCAGGAATGAGCCATGCGCAGGAGGCTGCCCGCAGGAACGGGCAGGAGGCGCTGCGAACGGCTCCCCTCCCTGCAAGCGGCGAACGGCGCCGACGCGGAGGAGGCTGCAGCGGACGACCCGAGGGCACCGGTGTCAACGTGGAAAGTACCAGTAGCGCGGCCGATCGGACTGCGCGAGACCACGCTGCGATGCCTACAGTCCGGCGCCGACGAGGACGCCGATGTCGGTCAGCAGGCTGCGCCGGTCGGCGAAATAGCCGTGCCCGAGCCCGAGCCCGAGCACGCTCGTATCGACCGCCGTCGCGTCGATGGTCTCGAGGCCGTCGGTGGTGAAGGGTGTGCCGTCGATGGCGCCGACGCGCTCGGCCCGGTGCAGCAGCGCGGAGAAGAACAGCGCCCGGTCACGTTGCGAGGCGTAGGAAGTGTAGTTCGCGCCGGCGTCGCGGATGCGCGGAAACTGCTGCCGGAAGAGATCGACCTGGATGTCGGCGGCGACGAAGAGGACCTGTGCCAGCTTGCGGTTCGGCCAGGCGTCGCCGGCCAGGGCGTGCAGCAGGACGCGGTTGCCCATGCTGTGCGCCAGCAGGTGCACCTGGCTCCACGGGCCGTCGGCGAGTGACCCGAGGAAGCCGCGGAACGCATGCGCCGAGAGCAGCGCGCGCTCCTCGTCGGCGCCGTAGCCGAGCAGCGAGCCGCACGATGGCCAACTGAAGAGCACGACGCGGCCGCGAAAGCGGAGATCGAAAGCCAGTTGCGCCGCACGCCGTGCGGCCTCCTCGAAGCTGACGTTGTAGCCGTGGGTGAACAGCAGCAGGCCGTTGGCCGCCTCTGGCTCAGCCTCGAGCCGGCTGAGGAACGCGTTGCCCGACAATGCCTCGACTTCGCCGAGTACGACGTAACGCCGCTTGTCCTTTGGGTCGCCGATCCTGTTCCACCACGCGCGCTGCTCGACATGACCGAGACGGTGCCGATCGATCGGGATGGTGACCCGTGCCAGTCCGTACGCCAGTTCCCCGGCGGGATCGGCCGTGAAGCGCTCCTCGCCGGCGCTCGCGAGCTGCCGGTTGGTGGCGAAATGGATCTCGATCGTGCACGGCTCGGCCACGGCGGCGATGGCGGTGGCAAGCCGCGCGCTGCCGTCGCCGGCCAGGGCAGCGGCCGCGGCGCTGGCCGGCGGCGCGCAGACGGCACCGGCGCTGCCGAGTGCGCGCGTCCTGCCCGGCGCCAGTTGACTGCGGGCGATCAGCTCGCGGACGAAGGCATAGGCCGGCGTTCCCTCGAGCAGGTCGAGGAGCTCGTCAAGGATCAGCGCCACCTCGTCGCCGTTGGCAGCGGTCGCCAGGCGCCCGGCCAGGGCCGCCAGCGACGCCTGCAGCGCTGCAGAGGAATCGCCGAGGCGGATGTGGATACTGTCCCAGTTGCCGATCAGCGCGTCGAGCAACGCCAGTTGCTGCAGGTCGTTGTTCATTTTTCATTCCCTTCCACAGATGATGAACGCCGCCCAGAACCACGGCGCGGCGTACGGGCGGTGGTCCGCGGCGTAGCTGCGCAAGGCGCTGCGCGTGGCCGCCGCGAGCGGGCCGGCCGGCGGCGGCAGATCCTTCGCCTCGCGCAGCAGCGCCATCAGCTCGCCGACGGTCACCGTCCGCAGCCAGCGTTGCGCGTCGCGCAGCGCACGTGCCGGCGACTTCGCGCCGCCGGCCATTTCGCGGTAGAAGCGGCCGACGAGGAAGGCCGAGGCGACGTCGTCCACCGGCCAGAGCGAGGCGAGGACGCTGCGCGTGCCGGCGTGCAGGAAGGCGGCGGGAAAGCCGAGCGACTCGTCGGGCGTCGAGGCGACGCGCGCCATCGCCGTCTCGCAGGCCGACAGGGCGAGCAGCGCCGGCGGCCGGCCGGCGAGCGCGGGCAGCAGCGATTCGATCGTCAGCCGCTCGCCGCCGGCGAGGAAGACGCACGACTGCAGCGGGCGCTCGAGGTCGAAACGCGCGTGCGTCGCCAGGTGCAGGATGTCGACGCGGCCGAGCGCGGCGAGGACCGCCGCCGGCGTCGCCTCGTCGTTGCAAAGGAGCGCGGCCGGGGTGCCGAGCGCCTGCTGTACCCAGGCGCACTCGATGGCGGCGAAGGGCAGGTCGCACAGCGGATCGGCGACGAGCAACGCCTGCGCGGTGCCTGCGCTCGCCGGACGCGCCGCGAGCAGGGCGCCGATCGACGGCGCGTAGCGGATCACATGCTGGTCGAGCAGCCAGTGCCGATCGCCCTGGTCGTCCGTGTACCACGCCGCGTGCAACGGAAAGACACTGCTGCCGCCCTGATGCAGCCACATCAGTTCGCCGTCCGCGGCGACGCCGAGCGCCGGCAGCCGTTGCAGAAGCGGCTGCCAGAGCTCGTCGAAGAGGATGCGCCCGGTATCGTCGATCATCTGCCGCCACCCTGCCGCCTGCTCCTGCTGCTGGTGATAGGCGAGCAGCCAGCCGCCGAGCGCCGCCGCGCCGGCTTCACCGCGCTGCAGTTGCAGCAGTCGCTGACGCCCGAAGTGCGGCAGCCACACCGTCTCGCTGCCACCCGCGGCGACGATGGTGACGGCGCCGGGGTCGGCAGCGAAGTTGGCGCAGAGCAGCGCCCCGCCGGCCGGCACCAGGCCGGCGAGATCGGCGCTCGTCCAGTCGCGCCGATCGCTCCGCCAGAAGAGGGCCTTGCCGCGGTCGAGTTCGCGCAGCGCTTCGTCGACTTGCCCGAGGCGCAGCAGGCAGTGGGCGAGCAGGGCGGCTGAATCGCGGAACTCCCAGATCCGCTCCATGCGCCCGGCGACGCTGCTCGCCTCGGCGAGCGCCGCCGTCGCCTCGGCCAGCGCGGCGCGCAGCGTCGCCGCGGCCTGCTCGTAGCGCCCCGCCAGCAGCAGGCCGTCGGCGATCACCTGGCGCACGACGCGGCGGTCGCGCAGCGCTTCCGGCGCCGACAGCAGCGCCAGCGCGGCCTCGCCGTGCGCCAGCAGCGGCTCGACCTGCGCCAGGTCGCCGGCGGCGATGCCCTCGAGACAGATGTCGCTGCGGAAGCTCTCGACCGTCGCCAGCAAAGCCGGACTGAGCGCCGGGTCGATGAGCGGCGCCGCCTCGTCGCAGAGAGCGCGCGCCTCGGCCAGCGCCGCGGCGTCGCTGTGACCGGGCCGCAGGAGCACGCGCGCCAGCGCGAGCAGCGCCTCGGCCCGCAGACGCCAGCCGGCGGCCGGTCGGCAGGCGGCCAGCGCATCGCGGGCGTAGCCCTCGGCGGTGGCGAGGTTGGCCGCGGCGTCGCCGAGGCAGCGGAAGCGGTAGCACTCGCTGAGCGCCAGCCAGGTCTCGACGCGCGCGCCCGTCGCCGCGGCCGGCAACGCGGCGAGCACCTGCGCGTGGCGTGCGAGCCGGCGCTCGAGCGCGGCGCCGAAGTCGGCGTCGGGCTCCTCCTGGCAGGCGACCGCGAGCGCATTCGTCGCCCTCGCCCAGCGCTCGGGCTCGCTGGCGCGATCGATGAGCGCCGCATCCTGCTCGAGGTAGGCGACCCGCTTCTGCCAGTTGGCCCACGGGTCACCCAGCGTGTGGAACTGATACAGCGGTGCCAGGATCGCCGCGAGATACGGCCGCTCGCCGACCGCGCACTCGAGGTGCTCGATCGCCTCCTGCTGCTGCGCCGGCGTCAGCGGCGCCTGCCGCGCCAGCAGCCAGCCGATTCCTTCGTGGCACGCCAGCCAGCTCTCGCGATCACTGACCGGATCCCAGACCTCGAGCGCGTCGCGGTAGGCCGCGGCGGCTGCCGCCGGGTCGAGCTCCTCCGACAGCGAAGCGTAGCGGCTGCGGAACGCCGCCCAGCGCTGCGGCTCCGCCGACCGGTCGAGCAATCGCGCAGCTTCCGCCAGCAAGCCGCGCACCCGCTCCGCGTCGCCCTGCAGGTCGAGCGCCGCCAGTTCGGCCAGCAGCGATTGCAGCCGCTGCCGCCGATCCGCGGCGTCGCTCGTCACGCCAACCGCTGCCGCGTCATCCGCCATGTCCTGCCTCCCCGACACACCGCGTCGCGACCCGGCTGGAAAGGCCGGGCCACCCTGCATTCAGGATAGGCAATGCGGTCGTCGCAGCGCAAGGCTTCCATTGGCCGCAGGATCCGCCGCCGCGTGCGGCAATGTGGCGGTCGACTGCTGTCGCGCGCCGCGCCCGCCCGCCGGACGAGCCGGATCGCCCGGCATCGATCATCTGCTTGCCGCTGCCGCCCCGGCCTGGTTACACTGCTGCGTGCAACGAGACCTGCACGACGACGAGCGAAGACTTCCCACCCCACTCACCATTACCAGTTGAGCAGCCATGGACCTTAGCGACGACCCCCACATCGACCTGCTCCAGGACATCGAAACCGGCCTGAAGGCCGAGTATGAACGGCACCCGACCTTGACCGACACCCTGTGCATCTTCGCCCTGGAGAACGCCAAGGTGGCGGTCAAGCAGGCATTCGGCTTCGCCAGGAACGAGAAGTCCGCGCGCACCGCGGTGACCGGCGGCATCGTGGACTGGTGCGTGGAGGTCGCCAGAAAGCGCGTCGACAAGGTCGATGGCCTGACGCTGAGGGAGTTCAATGCCCGCGTCGACAAGATCATCCGCTCCGTCCGGCGACACTCGCATGACGGTCCGCGTGCCTACTACGAGTTCATCAGGAACTATGTCTGACGACGCGAAGGGCAGCGGATCGCCATCGCCGGAGCATCGTCGAGCGCACCGCCGGCGGCGATGCAGGCGACTGCTGCAGCCGAAGCCCGCGCGCATTCGCCGGCGCTGCCTGCGGCGCGGATCGAGGCGCAGCATTCGGCTGCGCGGACGCCGGGCCGGCGGGGCACTCGCGTGATGGCGACATTGGTCGCGTGTGCCACCAGCGCACGCAGGAACAAGGAAATCGGCTGCTTCCCGATCCATTCGGTTGATGGCAACCCAGAGGACGACCGTTTCGCATTTCCCGAGACGACAGATGTGTTTCACTGGCATGGCGAAAACTTCGACCTGCCAGACGGCGCCATACACCTGGCGCGCAGCGAGGGGTGCCTGCATCAGGCTTTCCAGATCGGCAGCAGCACCATGGGGCTCCAGTTTCATCTCGAGACCACGCCCGAGAGCGCTGCTGATCTCATCGCCCACTGCCAGGACGAATTGGTGGCGGATTGCTACGTTCAAAGCGAGGAGCACTTGCGGACAGTCGCGACCAACCGGTACGATGGCATCAATGTGCTGATGGCTACCGTACTCGATTACCTCACACGCGATGTCGCCTGACCGCGCGATTGACTGATGAGCAGCGACAGGCGTCCGGTCCCCGATGCGGTCCGCTTCGCGCACTCGAGCCGAAGACCAGCCACAGGCTGCCTGCCATTGCGCGCAGCGTCGCTCGCCCGGCCGGCGGCCAGAGAAGGTTTTCGACGCGAGATCGGAGGACGATATGCAAATCAAGGCGACACTCGTTGATGCGGTGCGCAACAGACAGGCGGTCCTTTTCGCTGGCGCGGGCATTTCATGGCAAGCGATCGGTTTCGGCGGTCTGCACATCCGCGACCAACTGGGCATGCAGATCGCGCGGGATTATCCCGGGTACGACTATCGCAGCCGTTCCGTTGAAGAGGTCTGTGACGAGTACCTGGTGCTGAATGACCGGATCGCCCTGGTCGACCGCCTGGCGGCGCTCATCCCGCAGGACAGGATTCCTCAGCCGAGCCATGTCGCAGCCGTCAAGTCCTTTCGCTTCATCGTCACCACGAACTGGGATCTTCTCTTCGAGTCGGCCTATCGACAGATCAGCCAGCATTACCAGGTACTCGCGCAAGACGCGGATGCACCCATGTTCAGCTACGACCAGCACAATCTGCTGAAGATGCACGGGTCGGCCGATCGTCCGGTTTCCCTCGTCGCCACCACGGAAGATTACGAGAACTACCCGGAAACACATGCCAGACTCCTGGACAAGGTCGCTGACCTCCTGCAGAACAATACGGTGCTCTTTGTCGGCTACGGTCTGCGCGATGAGCATGTCCGGCGCCTGCTCTCGCAGATTCGCCGCCAGCGTCAGCAATGGACACGCAAGGCCTTCGCCGTCGGCTTCTTCGATGAGGTCAGAACGAAGCTGCTGGCCAGTCGGCAGATCGAAGTGATCGATGCGGACGCGGACGAATTTCTCGTCGAACTGATGAAACAGGCCGGCATCTGCTGACGGAGGAGCGAACATGGCTGACCAGCGACGCTGCCTCGCCCGGCCGCTGCGGACAGACCCCGGGCTGCCGTTCGGATCGCCGTGCACCGCACCATGAAAGGACGAGAGAGCGGAATGGCGGCCGAGGACTGCTGGGCGAGTTTCTTCGACCCCGATGTCGCGATGGCTCTCCTCGCTGGTGCGGCTGATGCGCCGGGAAATGTCGTCGAGTTCGGCTGTGGCTATGGCGCCTTCACGATACCAGTCGCGCGACGTGCGTCGGGTCTCTAGACGGCCCTCGATACTGAAGCCGAAGCCGTCGTCGCGTGTGCGCCGGCGCTGCCCGCGGCGCGGATCGAGGCGCACGCTGCGCGGACGCCGGGCCAGCGGGGGCTCCCTTGATGGCGGGCCAGGCGGCAATGGAATCCCCCAACCTGGGCTTCCGTTTCTTCGTCGTCGGCGGCGACCACTCGGTCAGCAGGCTGTCGCAGCGTTCCTACACCGATTTCTGCATGAAGCGCCGGCCGTCGCTGCAGTGCTTTGCCGGTTCGACGATCAACGTCGCGACGGTGATCTACACGCTGGAGAACCGGAAGCCGAAGCAGATCGTCCGCATCGACTACGTTCGTGTCCGCGTCGACAGCGAAGGGGCGCCCGATCAGGCGCAGAAGGACGAGAATCTGCGCCTGATTGCCAATCACGTCGGGAAGCTCCTTGGCGACGAAGATCCGGACGACACCGCGGACAACGTCGTCAGCGCGGTGCGCCAGTTCGACCAACGGCGCTGGGCACGACTGCACCCGGGTCCGGCGCTCAAACGGATACTGGAGATCCTCGTCGGTGGCCGGCAGGCGGTGTGATGCTGCGGCCATCTGGACGCGAGGGCCGCTAGGGCGACCAACGGGACGCCGGTACGTCCGGTGGTCAGCAGGAACTCCACCCGGCCCAGGGCGCCCAGATTTCCGGCTTTGCCCGAACCCAGGCGGCCGACCTCGAACGGCTTCAATGCCAGCATGAATTGCCGCTTGAATTCGCTGGCGGTCTTGCAGCGCACGGCATTGGCTTCCGAGCGCCCATACAGGTTCCTGGCCCGTCAGGACGACGAGCGCGGGGATGAACGCAGAGGTGGCCCCGCTTTGGCATCGCGCATCTTGGCCGCTTGTGAAGCAATCGTCATTCGCTTCCCACCATCCTCTGTCCTGAACCAACGGACAGCCACGACGAAGTCGCTGGTCCAAAACTCATTGGCGTCCATGGCCACCGGTTGCAATGTCGCCATCTCTCCTGCGTTTCCCCCAGGCAGCAGCCAGCGCCCGAGGGTGTACATGTAGCGGTCCCACTTGCCAGTCGAAGGCTGCATCGAAACCGCAAGAATGTCGAAGTCGCCGTAACGATATGGTCGCGTCTGATTTTTCTCGCCATCAGTGCCAGTGCGTGTCTTTTGAGTTTCGACAATGAACGCGGCATCGCCAAAGCCGTAGCGCTCGCCGCGCTTGACGACAGGGGCTCCGCGCTCGCTGCGCTGCAGCTTGACTTGGACCGTCACGGCCCCTTGGCCGTCGTCCACCTTATAGTCGAATGCGAAGTTGCCAGCGGGCGTAACGTCGTGCCAGCCCGCGACCACAAGTGGAACAATAACGAATTGCCGAAAAGCAGCGTCTGCGATGACGCCCCGCAACATCCGCCGGGTCAACTCCGGCGCCCGATGCACCGCTTCGAGGATCATCTCTGCCGGCGCACCGATGACCTCCTCGAACTCATGAATCAAATGCCGCGCACGCAACTCGCGGAACAGCGCTGCCACTTCTTCCGGGGTACATTGCGCGATAAGCTCCCGGATCGCTACGAGCGCTGCTTCACTCATGGCTGGCACCCCTCGGTCTGCCCGCAGGGTTGGGCTCAAAGGCCACGACGTCCGCGCGGCTGACGAAGGTGCGGCCACCGACTGTCAGGGTACGAAGGCGCCTGCCGTTGACCAACTTCGCTATAGCCTGGCGGGTCACATGGCGCAGTCGCGCAGCCTCGGCTTGTGTGATCCACTCGTCAGGATCGATCGCAGCCGACGATAAATAGGTTGACATTGACAACTATTTTGTTGGTACAATGGAAGCCAGCATGTTACAACGAGTTCGAGACTCCCATGAACAAGCTCCTTGACCCACCACAGCCCAGCCTGTTCGCTCCTGCACACGAGCACCCGAGTCGGCTGATGCCGAGCGTCGAGCCCTTCTATCAGACGCCCTCCGGTGCCGCCTATCTTGGCGACTCACGCGAGCTGCTGAAAGGCATACCTGCCGCCTCGGTCAATCTTGTCTTCACTTCGCCGCCGTACGCCCTCCACTTCAAGAAGGCGTACGGTAACGTCAGCAAATGCGACTACGTCGACTGGTTCCTGACGTTCGCGCGAGAGATTCATCGCGTGCTCACCGATGACGGCAGTTTCGTCTTGAACATCGGGGGTAGCTGGAATCCGGGGCAACCCACGCGCTCGCTGTACCACTTCAAGCTGATGATCGCCCTCGTGGAGGAACTCGGCTTTTACCTTGCTCAAGAGTGCTACTGGTACAACCCGGCAAAGATGCCGGTACCGGCGGAATGGGTGACGGTGCGCCGCGTGCGGGTCAAGGACTCGGTCGAGCACGTGTGGTGGCTGTCGAAGACTCCGTTCCCGAAGGCGGACAACCGGAAAGTCTTACGCCCATACAGCCCAGACATGCTGCGCCTCGCCAAGCGAGGCGTGAAGAGCGCTGTCCGCCCGTCCGGTCACAACATCACGGCGTCATTCGACAGGATCGAGTCCGGCGGTTCCATTCCTTCGAACGTATTGGAAGACCAATACGCAAACGAAATGCTGATCGCTGGCAACAACTCGGCCAACGATGCGTACACCATGCGCTGCAAGGAGTCGGGCGTAAAGATTCATCCCGCCCGCTTCCCTGCCGCGCTGCCCGAGTTTTTTCTCAAGTTGCTTACGGAAGAAGGCGATCTGGTCCTGGACCCGTTCGCCGGATCGAACACGGCTGGCGCCGTCGCAGAGCGCTTTGGCCGCCGCTGGATCGCTCTGGAACTCATCGAGGAGTATCTTGCGGCAAGCAAATTCAGGTTTGGCGGGTAAGGCATCAGCCCATGCGTGCCGCACTGACGGCCAACGAATGGAGTGGATCGTGCCTCGTGAGTCAGAGCAAAGCGTGCCGGAATTCCTCGACCGGCAGGCCGCGGCCGAGCGACAGTGCATCGTCGCGGTCCACCGGCGCCAACACGCACAACGCCACGCGGTCCTCGGCGGCATCGATCGCAGCCGCCAGGCGCTGCTGCTCGCGCCAGTCGAGCCAGCCTTCGAAGATGCTCTCCTGCGCGCGGCAGGCAAAGGCCACCAGCGCCGGGTGGCCGTCGTCCGCCGCGTGCAGGCTGCCGAGACAGGGATCGAGCCCGCGCTCGGCGACCAGCGTCAGCAGGTTGTGGAAGAGCACCGTGTAGCCGTAGGAGAGCCGCGTTCACCGGGTCGCCCGGCGGTTGCCGGCAGCGGCCGGGGAACGACCAGCACGCGCGCAGCAGCCCGGCGAAGGCGGCGAAACTGGCCCGGGCCGCCGCCCCCTGCAGCATGAACGTCGCGTCGCGCGCCCGCAGCGTCCGCCGCACGGCAAATCTCACCGCGCCCTGATCGCTGGCGAGAACCTGATCGACCTTCTCGAGCGGCACGCTGCGCAGTTCATCGCCGTTCTTCGGCGCCAGCAGCCGGCCGCCGTCGATGCGCAGGTAGGTTCCCGGATCGGAATACGCCTGGCACCGGCCCTGGCCGACAAACCCGTGCTTCATGGCGACAACGGCACCACCCTGAATGGCAGCATGCGCTCACGCGACAACTGGCTCGACATTCACCACGGTCTCCAGGGCGGCCGGCTGGAGCGCCGGTGTGGTGATCTGAGCCCCGCCGACAGGTCAAGGCTCTTCTTGTGTGCCCGCCGGCGATTTGCGGAGCGCGACTTCAGCCCAGAGGGCTTTGCCAAACGCCTTCCAGGCTGGACCTCCGTGGCATTCGAATCCCACACCAGCACATTCCTCCATCGTCTTGAGCATGATGCCGGCAAGACCGAACAGATCAACCTTGGCCATGAGCTTGCGGTCGATCGGGCTGGTAGCGGCAAGCCTGATCTCGGCAGCGGACTGGTCAAGCGCTTCCCGTGCCAGAGCACGCACCTGGACGTCATCCGTCCAGTCGATGCCGAGAATGATCCCCTTCCGCTCAATTTCGAGCTCAATCTCCCTGGTCTGTTCAGTGTAATTCTCGAAACCGGCCATCGTATCCTCCTTCGCTCGTGGTATGCGAGACGCGAATCATCGCCATCACCGCCTTCACTGAAATCATCCTGGCAAGAGGCGGCGGAGTGGACCGCAGAAAGGCCTTCGGCTGTTTCCTGCACCGATGGCGCATGTGAGCGGGCAGCGCTCAGCAGGTGACATGGAACAAGCCGATGGCTCTGCCCTTGGTCTTGTCATAGGCCCTGGTCGCCTGTGGCGTCGCCTCGAGAACCACGCGGCAGTCATGGTCGGCAAATACTCCTCGCAGCAGCGTTGCCGAAGAGCGTCATCAGAACCGTGGTCACCGGGAACGGCGGCGGGGCGATTGCCGCTCAGTGCTTCCGCTTGCAGCGGTGGGTGGATTCAGTGACCGGCCTGGTGGCACTGAATTGGCCATACTGTCACCGTTTTTCGTCACCGTTTTTCCAGTCAAGCAGTCAGCCTGCCTTGGGTGCCTGCGCGCTGTACAGCTCGCCCAGCAAGCGAACCAGCACGAACAGCAGGTTATTCGTTATCTGGACGGCGCGCGTGCGCTCCTTCTTCCAGGAAGCGTACTTCAATACTTCATTCTCGAGGTGCTTCAACAACGCAAGTTGCACATTCGCCTCCATGCTTCTCGTGACGAATCGCTCCTGCAGCCGATCCCTGAATCGCTCATCCATCGAGATTTCCTTGGTCAGCGACTTGAGTTCGGCGTCAATCAACGCCAAGCGCCTGAACACCCAGTCTTCTTCGTTCTCGATCTTCGGAGGCTTGCCGAAAGCCCGATCAAAAACCCACACCACATCGCATGACAAATCCAGATAAAGGTTCGCCATGTCCTTGTTGATGGATGCGATGGCGTCGCTGGGCTCGCCATAAATGACGCGATACACACCGGGGTGTTCCGTTTCAAGCCCGTCGAGCATCGCGACGACCACGTGCTCCGCCGCGTTTCTTCCCTGCGAAACGATATCCAGGACTTCCGCTTCGTCGAGAGTTCTCATCAATTTGCAGTCACTCCGACTCCGGGACGTGCATGTACGTCCATGTTTCAAGGAATGGTTGAGGGGCCTGGCATCTACCCAGAATCCCCACCGTAATTCGGCGGCATTATCGCCATCTTGCGGCTCGTCGTCCACACGCCCCCCTTGTGATCGCCAGCGGGCCGTGCGTGCACGCGGCTTCGATCGTCAGAGCAGCGCGTGCCGGAAGTCATCGACCGGCAGGCCGCGACCGAGCGAGCGCACATCGCCGCGGTCCACCGGCGCCAGCACGTAGAAGGCGACGCGGTCGCTGCTGGCGTCGATCGCCGCCGCCAGCCGGGCGCGCAGCGCGCGGCGCTCGCCGCGGTCGAGCCAGCCTTCGAAGACACTCTCCTGCGCGCGGCTGGCGAAGGCTTCGAGGACGCGCACGACACGCCGCCGCCGGCGTACGTCGGCGATGTCGAAGCAGACGACGGTGAAGCCGGGCGGAGCTTCGTCCATCAGCCGATCCAGTACGCCGCCGGCCGCGGCGCAGGCGGCTGATCGCCGAGCGTCTCGCGCCGCGAACGATCGCGCAGCGCCAGCGGATACGCGCGTACGGCGTCGGCCGCCGGCTCGATGACCGCCGCCACCTCGGCGAGCAGCGCGTGCAGCTCGGTGCCGCTCAGCCAGGCCTCGAAGACGCTCTCCTGCACGCGCTCGGCGCGCCTTCCGAGCACCCCCGCCAGCCGCCGCCGGCGGCGGTCGTCGGCGACGTCGTAGACGATCACCCAGAGCCGCATCGTCAGCGCGCCATGAACGGGCGATAGGCCGGCGCCTCGCCGCGCAGGACCTCGATCCAGTGCGCCACCTGCGCCCGCATCGCCCGCCGGTAGTCGCCGTCGGGGCCGCCGAGCGGATGCCCGACGGCGCTCTGCAGCTTGGCTTCCAGCGCGGCGATGAAGGCCTTGCGCAGCGGCAGCCCGATGCGGCAGCCGGTGTCCGCGCCGATGACGAAATCGCCGTCGCCAATGTCGTCGCTGCCGAGCAGCCGCAGCACCACCGTGTCGACGACCAGCGCGCGGAACTCCTCCATCAGGTCCGAGACCAGCGCCGGATGGCCGTTGTGCGCCGCGTGCAGGCTGCCGAGATAGGGATCGAGCCCGCGCTCGGCGACCAGCGTCAGCAGGTTGTGGAAGAGCACCGCGTAGCCATACGAGAGCAGCGCGTTCACCGGGTCGCCCGGCGGCTGCCGGCAGCGGCCGGGGAACGACCAGCGCGCGGGCAGCAGGCCGGCGAAGGCGGCGAAATAGGCGCGCGCCGCCGCCCCCTCGACGCCGCGCAGCGCATCGAGATCGGCCGCGCGCAGCGCGTGCGCCTGCATCTCGTGCAGCGCCTCGTCGGCCGGCGACTCGCCGCCGGCGCGGAAGCGGTAATGCCGGCGCAGCAGCAGGCGGCCGTTGGCGATCTTGCCGGCGACGATGGCGCGCGCCGCGGCGAGACAGAAGGCGGCATCCTCGCTGCGGCGATACTGGCTGCGGCGCAGGTCGACGCGACTGTCGGCGGCGCTCAGCAGCAGCCCCGGCGGCTCGCTCGCCGTCCCCTGCAGCATGAAGGTCGCGCCGCGCGCCAGCAGCGCCCGCAGCACGGCAAAGCTCACCGCGCCCTCATCGCTGGCGAGAACCTGGTCCACCTTCTCCAGCGGCACGCTGAGCAGCTCGTCGCCGTTCTTCAGCGCCAGCAGCCGGCCGCCGTCGATGCGCAGGTAGGTTCCCGGCTCGGCCAGGTAGAGCGTGCGCAGCAGTGGCGGCGGCGCGTCGTCGTGGCGCACGCCGCCACCCGGCGGCCGCGGCCGCGCGCGCGCGCCGTGCCCGGCGTGCCTCGCCG
>NZ_JAMTDQ010000037.1 GCF_023806635.1 Accumulibacter sp. | reverse complement strand
GCTGGTTCGACCAAAAAAGTCCAGACCTAATTTTGCGGGTAAAGGGCAGCCCTAGTCCTTCGCCTCGTCGCTGCCCGGGCGAGGGAACCAGGCGAGCGTCGAGTGCAGGCGAACCACCGTGCCGACGATGATCAGGGCCGGCGAGCTGATGCCGGCGGCCGCCACTCTCGCCGGCAGGGTCGCGAGGTCGGCAGTCAGCACCCGCTGTCGCCGCGTCGTGCCATTCTGGACGACCGCCGCCGGGTGCTCGGCGGGCAGTCCATGCGCCATCATCTGGCGGCAGATTTCGGACAGCCCGCCGACTCCCATGTAGAAGACGACGGTCTGCCGCGGCCGCGCCAGCGACGGCCAGTCGAGATTGATCGTGCCGTCCTTCAGGTGGCCGGTGGCGAAGGCGACCGCCTGTGCGTGATCGCGGTGGGTCAGCGGGATGCCGGCGTAGGCGGCGCAACCGGCGGCTGCCGTGACGCCCGGGACGACCTCGAACGGGATGCCCGATTCGACCAGCGCTTCGATCTCCTCGCCGCCGCGACCGAAGACGAACGGGTC
This sequence comes from Accumulibacter sp., assembly GCF_023806635.1. GTDB lineage: Bacteria > Pseudomonadota > Gammaproteobacteria > Burkholderiales > Rhodocyclaceae > Accumulibacter. The sequence continues at coordinate 27,969 of NZ_JAMTDQ010000037.1, read as the reverse complement.
ACCGCCCTTGAGGCGGACTACGGCCTTGCCACTGCGCGCCAGGCGCACGAGCATCCGGTTGAGTTCCGCCTGCGGTACGCTGTGGTTCGAGCTTTCCTTGCCGGCGTAGATTCGTTCGGCATCCGGACGCGCCAGTTCGAGCACGCCATCGGCGATCAGGTGGTCGTAGACGATCGCGTCCGCCTCGCCGATCAGGCGTGCGGCGCGCAGCGTCAGGAGGTCGAGATCGCCCGGCCCGCTGCCGACGATGTAGACGGTGCCGCGGGTTGCTGATGGAGGCGACTGACTCATGGTGCGGTTCCCGATTCTTCGTTGAGGCGCAAGCATAAGCGTCCGCGCCGGCATGTTCAACTGATCCGCAGCGGTCTGCCGTCGGCCTTGCGGGTTTTGATGAAAGTCAAGGATCCGCGTGGGGTTGGCATGTCATCCTGCGTGGAGTCTGACACGGGTCTGACCGCGAGCGATGAACAAGCAACTTCAAGAGGAGAGGAATCGAACAATGCAGAAGGGAATCCGTAACGTACTGATGCTGGCAAGCCTGCCGCTGGCCATCAACCTGGCGTTCGCCGCACCGGCCGAAAAGGCTGCTGCACCAGCCGCCAGTGCCGCTCCGGCTGCAGGCCCGACACTCTCGGCAGAGGACAAGGCGGCTGCCGGCAAGACCTACTTCGAGCGCTGCGCCGGCTGTCACGGCATGCTGCGCAAAGGCGCCACCGGCAAGAACCTCGAACCGGCCAACACGGCCAAGCTGGGCTCATCGCGGCTCGAGAAGATCATGTCCTACGGTACCGAAGGGGGCATGCCGAACTTCGACGACATCCTGTCGAAGAAGGAAATCGCCAACATGGCGACCTATATCCAGATGCCCGCCGAGGCGCCGCCGGAATGGGGCATGAAGGACATGAAGGCAAGCTGGAAGCTGCACGTGCCGGTCGCACAGCGGCCGACGAAGCAGATGAACAACGTCAACCTGAAGAACGTCTTCGCCGTCACCTTGCGTGATTCGGGCGAAGTGGCCCTGATCGACGGCGATACGAAGCAGATCTGGGGCATCGTCAAGACCGGCTATGCCGTTCACATCTCGCGCGTTTCCGCTTCCGGGCGCTATGTGCACGTGATCGGTCGCGACGGTCGCTACGATCTGATCGATATGTGGTACGAGAAGCCGACGATCGTCGCGACGATGAAGGCCGGCTACGAGGCGCGCTCGGTAGACACCTCGAAGTACAAGGGATTCGAGGACAAGTACGCTGTCGTCGGCTCGTACTGGCCGCCGCAATACGCCATCCTCGACGGCGAAACCCTCGAGCCGCTGAAGCTGATTTCGACGCGTGGCGTCACCGTCGATGGCGAGTACCATCCCGAGCCGCGCGTGGCGTCGATCGTCTCGTCGCACGACAAGCCCGAGTGGGTGATCAACATCAAGGAGACCGGCATGATCAAGCTGGTCGACTACTCGGACATCAACAACCTGAAGGAAGTTACCGTCAATTCGGCCAAGTTCCTGCACGATGGCGGCTGGGACGCTTCCAAGCGCTACTTCCTCGTCGCCGCCAATGCCTCGAACAAGGTCGCGGTCGTCGACACCAAGGAAGGCAAGCTCGCAGCACTGGTCGATACCGCCAAGATCCCGCATCCGGGCCGTGGCGCCAACTTCAACCATCCGAAGTATGGTCCGGTCTGGGCGACTTCGCACCTGGGCGCCGACGTGATCAGCATCATCGGTACCGACCCGGCGAAGAACCCGCAGCATGCGTGGAAGGTGGTTCAGGAAGTGAAGAACCACGGCGCCAATTCCCTGTTCGTCAAGACGCACCCGAAGTCGAAGAACCTATGGGCCGACGCGCCGCTGAACCCTGATCCGAAACTGGCCGGTTCGGTCACGGTCTACAACATCGACGATCTCGGCAACCCGGATCCGAAGCCGCAGGTGCTCGATCTCGCAGCCGCCGCCAACCTCGGCAAGACGAAGGGCATTCAGCGCGTCGTCCATGGCGAGTACAACGAGAAGGGCGATGAGGTGTGGTTCTCGGTGTGGACCGGCAACAAGACCGAGCCTTCGGCGATCGTCGTCGTCGATGACAAGACGCGGACGGTCAAGAACGTGATCAAGGATCCGCGTCTGGTGACGCCGACCGGCAAGTTCAACGTGTACAACACGCAGCGCGACATCTACTGATCGCAGAGACCGCAGTCGAAGCGAAAGGGGGGCTGCGGCCCCCCGTTTTTTTCGTATGGTGCGGCGGACGCAGCCGTCCCTGGCCGTCTGCCACAGGAGAAGCAATGAAAGCGAAGGCCCTGACCCTCTGTTTCGCGCTGTTGCCGTCGATCACGCTGGCAGCGCCGCCGCCGGTCGATCCGGCGATGCTCGAACTGGCCGACCAGAGCCGCTGCCTGACCTGCCACGATGTCGATGAGACGTTGCGCGGCCCTGCCTGGCGCGATGTCGCCAAGCGCTATCGAGGCCAGCCGGAGGTCGAGGAAATCCTGGTCAAGAAGGTGTACGAGGGCGGCGGTGGCGTCTGGGGCAATGACTACATGTCGGCCAACAAGCGTGCCGGCATCGACAACATCCGCATTCTCGTGCGCTGGATCCTGACGCTGCCCTGAGCGGTTGTGACGAAATCGTCGCGAACAGGCCGCGAAGCAAGGGGCGAGTGAGCGAACGACGAGGCCTGTCAGATGGATGGGCGAGGAGTGAGGGCGTGAGCGACGCCGCAGGCCGGTCGCGCAGCGGATTGATTCACAGGCTCTGAGCCGAGGAGATGGTTTCTCGGCCGTTGCTGGCTCGACCGGTCAGTCGAAGAGCCCTTTGTCGAGGCGGGCTGCCAGTTCTGCCGTCGCCTCGCCGAAGGAGACAATGCGGTGGCCGCGGTGTTCCTTGAGAAACTCCTCCGCATCGGCGCGCGTCGCGAAGGGAACGAACTCGTGCCCCATCGGCCCGGGTACGTCGGAACCGATGACATAGAAGGCGCGCCGGGCGTCGATGCGGGTCAGTCCGTAGTACTCGGTGACCCAGATGCTGGCGATGTCGCCGGTGCTGCGGCCAGGCGCGTGGCGTGCCAGGTTGCCGAGGTACTTGAAGAGGTCCTTGGCGCCATCGAAGAAGTGCGCCTGGCCATCACGGTAGGCGACCACCGCGATCCAGTGCGGGTAACGCGAGACGAGCATGCCGCAGACCGGGCAGAGGTCACGCTCGCCCGGCTTCGGTGGCAGCGCGCTCGCCAGCGCGAGGCCGGCGGCCAGCCAGAGTGCGCCGGCAACCAGCCAGCGCGCCAGTCGTGACGACATCGCGGCAGCGTTCAGCCCTGCGGTCGGCCGGCCGCCCGCTGCCGCCGCTCCTCACGGCTCTTGCGGATCATCGCGACATCCTGCGACATGTCGGTGTAAGCGGCGAGCAGCGCCTGGTCGAAGTTTGCGAGTTCGCCGCCGTTTTCCGCCATCGCCGCCCGCGCAGCCGCTTCGCTGCCGTATGCCACCTTGCTGCGTCTGCTCATCACCGCCCTGATGCGGCTGCCGACCAGAAAGGTGGCCTGATCGACGACGAGCAGAGGCTTGATCTCGGCGCTTGCGGCGTTGTCGGCGACCCAGATGGTCTTCGGCTCGCGGTCGACGTTCACCGCCAGGCTGATCGCCGCGCAATGCAGTGAGCAGACGCCGTCGGGCAGATCGTCGCTGTACTGCAGCAGCATGCGCGAGTGATGGAACTGGCGACGGTCCATGCCGCAATACGGGCATTTGGGGAATTTCTCGAGGTCGTTGTCGGCGGGTCGGGGATCGGCCGCCTTCTTCGGGATGAACTGGGCCGGGGTACCGTCGGTGGCACAGGCGGGCTGCGCCTGGGCGCCGGTGGCGAGCAGGCCGCTCGCGGCCAGCGAGATTTTCAGCAGATCACGGCGTTTCAAGATCATTCTCCTGTCCGGGGATGGGGGCGAGTGCCGGGTGGCGTCAAGGCGCATGGTAGGGTGTTTGCCGCGCGGCGGACTGCGGCAAATCGTCGCAGCGGCCGCGAGGCTCGGACGCGCTGGCACTACCGGCGGAGCGTCGCCCGCTGCAGCATCCCGGTGCCCTCTGTGTTGACGGGTCGCGTCGCCCGCCGGCGCTGTGGTGAGCTCGCCGCTTGTCCGCGGCACGTGCCGTCGGTGCCGCCCGCGACGCCGCCGCTTCCCCGGGCGCGATCGCGATCAGCCGGCCAGCCGCTGCATCACGAGGTAGTAGCGGATGCCCTGCCAGACGGTGGTCAGACCGAGGACGATGACGAACAGCGCGGCGCCGCGCAACAGCCAGCCGCGCGTGCGCGCGCCGAGCCTGCCGAAAAGGAAGCTCGCCGAGAGCATCGACGGCAGCGTGCCGGCGCCGAAGGCGAGCAGCAACAGGCCGCCTTCGACGATCGAGGGCGCGGTGGTGGCCTTGATCGCCATTGCCATGGTCATCGAGCACGGCATCAGGCCGTTGATTGCGCCGCCGATCATCGCTCCGGGCAGCACGCCGCGCGCGCTGGCCTTGGCGAACTGGCGGCGCAGCCAGTCGATCGGCGCGAAGGCGAGCGGGTTGCGCCACGGCGAGACGCCGAGCAGTTCGAGGCCGAGCAGGATGACGATGCCGCCGGCGACGATCTGCAGCAGTCCCTGCAGCCTGCCGAAGGCGCCGGTCTGCACGAGGACCGTGCCGAGCGCCGCCGCCAGCAAACCGATCAGCACATAGACGCCGACACGCGTCAGGTGGTAGGCGAGATAGGGCGCGAAGCTGCGCGCGCCGAGCTTCATGAAGAAGCCGGAGACGAGACCGCCGCACATGCCGAGGCAGTGGCCGCTGCCGAGGATTCCGGTCATGAAGGCGAGCCAGTAGGAGAACTCGGCCAGTGCCTGATGCTGCGAGTGGTCCAAGCCTCAGCTCTTCTGCAGGCGCAGCGAGTTGCTGACGACGGAAACCGAGGACAGCGCCATCGCCGCCGAGGCGATCATCGGGCTCAGGCGGCCGGCGGCGGCGACCGGAATCGCCACGACGTTGTAGCCGAGGGCCCAGAAAAGATTCTGGCGGATGATTCGCATCGTCTGCCGGGACAGCTCGATCGTCGCCGTGACGCGGCCGATGTCGCCACCGACGAGCGTGATGTCCGCCGCCTCGAGGGCGATGTCGGCCGCGCTGCCGATGGCCAGCCCGACGTCGGCGGCGGTCAGCGCCGGCGCGTCGTTGATGCCATCGCCGATCATGCCGACGCGCCTCCCCTCGCGCTGCAGGTCGCGGATCAGGGCCAGCTTGTCGGCCGGCGTGGCGCGCGCGACGACACGCCCGATTCCCACCTGGCGTGCGATCTGGCGGGCGACGGCGGCGACGTCGCCGGTGGCCATCACCGTTTCGATGCCGAGGCGATGCAGCCGTTCGATTGCCTCGCGCGCACCGGCGCGCGGCTGGTCGGCGATCGCCAGCAGCGCGAGCGCATGGCCGTCTACGGCGACGAAGACCGGTGTCCGGCCGTGGTCGGCGATCGCCGCCGCCTGCTCCAGGCTGGCGGCGCAGTCCACGCCGGCCTCCGCAAGCAGCGCCGAGTTGCCGATCAGCACGGTCCGGCGCTCGCAGACGGCGCGCACACCGCGTCCGGGAATCGCGGCGAACTCGCTGCATTCTGCCGGAACGACCCCCTGGGCTGCACACCAGGCGGCAATCGCCCGACCGAGAAAGTGTTCGGAGCCGGCCTCCGCAGCCGCCATGATCGCCAACAGCCGGCTCCGGTCGGCGTTGGCGGCCGGGAAGAAGTCGGTGACCACCGGTCGGCCTTCGGTGATCGTCCCGGTCTTGTCGAAGACCAGTGTGTTCAGCCCGGCAGCGCTCTCCAGCGCCTCTCCGTTGCGGATGTAGATGCCGCGCCGCGCGGCCTGGCCGGTACCGACCATGATCGCCGTCGGCGTCGCCAGACCGAGCGCACACGGGCAGGCGATGAGCAGGACGGCGATGGCGTGCGCCAGTGCCGTCGCCGGCGGACTTCCGGCGAGCAGCCAGCCGCCGAAGGTCAGCCCGGCGACGCCGCCAACGGCAGGAACGAAGCGTTGCGAGATGCGGTCGGCGAGCTTCTGCACCGGCAGTTTGCTGTCCTGTGCATGGTCGACGAGGCGGACGATTCCGGCCAGTACGGTGTCGGCGCCAACCGCGGTCGCACGCAGCGTGAAACTGCCGTTGCCGTTGACGCAGCCGGCGTGGACCGAATCGCCGCAGCCCTTGCCGACCGGCAGCGACTCGCCGCTGAGCAGCGCCTCGTCGACCTCCGAGCTGCCGGCGGCGACGACGCCATCGGCCGGAATGCGCTCGCCGGGGCGTACGCGCAGCAGGTCGCCGACGACGACTTGGTCGATCGGCACCACCTCTTCGCGACCGTCGCGCAGGACGACGGCAGTCGTCACCTGCAGCTCGATCAGCTTGCGGATCGCTTCGCTGGCCTGCCCCTTGGCGCGCTCCTCGAGGAAGCGGCCGAGGAGGACGAAACTGACGATGCCGGCGGCGGCCTCGAAATAGACATGGTGCGCGGTGCGCAGCAGGCCCGGCAGGCTGTACAGGTAGGCCGAACCGGCGCCGATCGCGATCAGCGAGTCCATGTTGGCGCTCCGCTGTTGCGCCATCTGCCAGGCCTTGTCGAAGATGTCGCGACCTGGGCCGAAGAGCGCCGGCGTTGCCAGGGCGAACTCGAGCAGGCGCAGCGCGGGTGAGCGATGCATTGCCATGCCGAGCAGCATCAGCGGTGCGCTCAGGGCTGCGGCAACGACGACGCGCCGCTTCGCCTGTGCGAGTCTCTCCTTTTCATGTTCGACGAGCAGTCGGCGCTGCGCCACCGTATCCATCGCCTGCGCCCGGTAGCCGAGCCGGTTGACCAGGGCGAAGACCTCGTCGCGCCCGATCGTGCCGCGAACGACCGCCGTCTGCGCGGCGAAATTGACGTTCGCCAGCCGAACGCGCGGATCACGGCGCAGCGAGAGCTCGATCAGCAGGGCACACGAGGCGCAGCTCATGCCTTCGATCGCCAGTGAGGACTCCTGCAGTGGTGCGTCGCTGTCAGCCATGCTGGCCGCCGGCCGTCGCACCGGCGGGCAGGCAGCGAGGCGGCCGACCAGTTCGTCGACGCTGGCCAGGAGGTGGGCCTCCGGCAGGCAGCGCGGATCGAAGTGGATCGCCAGCGAGCCGAGAGCGGGAACGGCGCGCACGTCGCGGATCCCGGGCCGCTTGCGCAGCACGATTTCGAGGATGTAGCAACGCTCGTCCTGTCCTGCCAGCGGGGGCGCAACGACGCGCACCCGGCGTCGCAGCCGGTGCACGACGTGCAGGTTGCGGTAGCCGCCGGTACTCATCTGCGCCCGCCGCCCTTGCGGTAGCGAACGAGCAGGAATACCAGGTAGAAAATCGTCAGCCAGGCGGAGCGGAACTTCAGCGGGTCGCGCAGCCATTGCTGGTTGATCAGATCCCAGTGTACGCGAATGAGATGGAAAGCCAGCAGGTCGTTGAGGAAGTTGACGATCGCCCTTTCGCTCAGTGCGCTCTCCAGCACCGGTTGCACACGGCTCCGCACGCCCTGCAGTTGCGGGTAACGATCGAGGCTGCGCAGCAGGCGGCGCAGCGAACGTCGGGCGGCAGCCTCGAACTGCGTGCCGCGGTCGACCGCGCGTACGCTTCCGCCTGCTACCGTCGGGCCGCTTGTTTCGCCGGCAGCATCCTCCGGCCCGGCATCGGCCGCCGGCAGATGCGGCAGCACTTCCTGCAGGCAGCGGGCGATGGCGCCGGCGCCGCAGACACGCTCATCGTAGAACACGGACAGCTTGCGCTCGCCGGCATGCAGTCCGACGCGATGGACGCCTTCCTGGCGACGCAGGGCGGTTTCGATCCGGCGTGCGCTGGCGGGCGAACAGATCGCGGCCGGCAGTTCCAGCCGCAGATGGCCGGCTGCACGGTAGCGAACGAAGATCCGCCGCGACCACTCGTCGGCAGAATCGGTGGGCGGCATCATGGCTGCCTCGCCTGACGCCGGGTTCAGCCGGCGGCCTTGGGCGGAACCTCCGCATCGCCGCTCTTGCCAGTCGTCGGCACCGCCGCATCCGCCTCACGTTCTCGGGTCTCCTCGATCAGGTCGGCGAGGCTCTCCTTCTGCTGCAGGACGAAATCCTTGCCCATGCCGCAGGCACGCGAGACCGACAGCGCGATCTCCTTGCGGTAGCGGTAGAGCAGGAAGCCGGCGACCATGCCGCCGGCGGCGCCGACGGCGAGCAGGGTCAGCGGGTTGAGCAGCAGCGTGCGTGCCGCGACGACGCCGTGCGCGGCGGCGCCGCCGATCGCCGCCGCGTGTGCAGCCGGCCTGTTCATCACGTGTCCAAGTGCTTCCATCGTGCTTCCGTTCATCATCATGCAGTCCTCCCTGTCAGCCGGTCGGCTTGTCCCCGCCAGCGTGCGTCGAATTTCCCGGTACTTCCTTGATGTCGTGCAACATCAGGAAGATTCCCTTGCAGCCTTCGCAGCAGAAGCGCAGCTCCGTCGCCGCCGTCTGCAGCAGCAATGGCCTCTTGCCGCAGTCGAGGCCGCACAGGTGGCAGGCGTTCCGTTCGCTCATCGCAGCAGCTCGCCCGCCAGACGCTCGAAGGTTGCCGCATCGGCCTCGCCAAGAAGTTTGCCACGGATGCGGCCATCGCCGGCGACGAAATAGGTCGTCGGCAGACCGACGACCCCATACTGGCGCGAGATCGCGGCCTGTTCGTCGAGCAGCACGGGATAGCCGATGCCGATGCGGCGAATGAAAGCCTCGACCTCCTGCCGGCTCTGGCCGGCGTTGATCGCCAGCACGACGAGCCCCTGCTGCCGATGACGCTGCCAGACGCCATCGATCGCCCGCATCTCGTCGGCGCAGAAGCGGCACCAGTCGGCCCAGAAGCGGATGACCACCGGTCTGCCGCGCAATTCGCCGGGGAAACTGAGCGGGCCGGCGTCGAGGGTGGGCGCGGCAAAGGCCGGCGCCGTGTCGCCGATGTTCAGCCGGACGCCGCTGCTTCCGTCGCAGCCAGCCACGATGAGGGCGAGCAACGCGAGAGCGAGGCAGGTCAGCTGACGTCGGGTGCTCAATTGTCGAGCAGCAGCAGGCGCGAGTTGGCGACGATCAGCGACGCGACGACGGCGACGGCGATGAACATCGCCGCCGCGATCCCGGCCAGCCTGCCGGCGACGGCCGGTACGACGGACTGCAGACTCGGAACGCTGGCGAAAGCCTGCACCGCGCCGACCCCGAGACCGGCAGCCGTGCCGACGAACAGGGGCACATAGAGCGCGTAACCCTGGTAGGAGTAATCCGGCTTGAGGATGCAGAAAGGGCAGTGGTGGTGCGGATGTTCGTACACATGGAGCGAGATGAAGGCCAGCAAGGCCGCCATGGTGACGGCAAAGGCGACCGCCGACAAGAGGGCGACGAGATAGCCGGCACGCAGCCCTTGCCGATGCAGCAGCGCACAGCCGCTGGCCAGCGCCAGGCTGAGGTAGAAGGCGAGCATCGTCGGCAGCGGTGGTGCCGCCGCCAGGTCGGCGGTGACACCGGGCGCCGCGTCGGAGAACAGGCTGCCACAGCACGAGGTGATGACGTCAGCCCGCAGCGCGAGGAAGAAACGCCACTGCAGCACGGCGGCGGTGAGCAGGAACGGCAGCAGGCAGAGCAGCAGGACGTACTTGATGCGCAGCAGCGGGTAGTCCGGAGCGTGCGTGTCGACGTGGTTGATCACCAGCCAGACGGCGGCGAGGAAGAAGACGAGGATCTGCGCCAGCAGCGCCGGGAAGCCGAAAGCGTTGGCCTGCAGGGTGCCGACGGCGCACATCGCGCCGACGAACAGCGACGCCATTCGATCGGCGTTGAAGACGAAGAGCAGCAGCGCGACGAGCTGTGTTGCGAAGACGAAGGCGAGCAGGGTCGACAGCAGATAGGTGCGGCGTTCGCGCAGCAACTGTCGTTCGCTGCCGCTGGACAGGTCCCAGTGGCGGATGAGGTCGATGGCATACGGCGTCGCCGCCAGCAGCAGCCCGATGCAGAGCAGCGAGGAGAGCAGCAGGGCGAGGATCGCCGGCTGCAGGATCATCGGCCGGCCCCGGCCGGCACGGCCGCGTCGACGATGCGCCCGTCGCGCATGTCGATCACGCGGTCCACCAGAGACGACTCGACGAGTAGCGGGTCGTGGCTGCTGAGCAGCACCGTGCGGCCGGTGCTGGCGAGTTCCTCGATGATCGCCATGAATTCCATCGCCAGCGCCGTATCGAGGTTGGCCGTCGGTTCGTCGGCAATGATCACCGGCGGTTCGTTGATCAGCGCGCGGGCGATCGCCACGCGCTGCTGTTCGCCGCCGGAGAGCAGCTCGACGCGCGTCGTCCGCCGGTGGGCCAGGCGCAGGCCGGTGAGCAGCTGCTCGGCACGGGCCTGCAGTGCGTGCCGGTCGCCACCGAGCGGGTAGGCGGGCAGCATGACGTTCTCGCTCGCCGACAGCCCGCTGATGAGGTTGAACTGCTGGAAGACGAAGCCGAAGGTGCGGCGCCGGACTTCGGTCAGGAAGCGTTCGGGCAGGCCCGAGATGTCGCGCTCGAGGAGGCGGACGCGACCACTCGTCGGTCGCGCGAGACAGCCGATGATCGACAGCAGCGTCGTCTTGCCGGAGCCGCTCGGGCCGCGCAAGGCCGTCACGCGCTCCGCCGGCAGGTGCAGGTCGATGCCGTTGAGGGCGTGGAACTCGTTCTCGCGTCCGGCGTTGAATGTCTTGTGGATCTGCCTGAGTTCGATCATCGCCTGTTCAGCCGCGCAGCACCGCGTCGGGGTCGGTGATCGCGGTCCGCCAGATGGGTACCAGTGTCGCGGCCGCATAGGGGAAGACCGTGAAGAAGAACAGTGTCGTCACCTGCAGACCGTCGATCACCGGACTGAGTTCGAAGCGCGGATAGAGCACTGCCCAGCCCTTCAGCACCGGCGACAGGAACGATGCGGCGAAGTGGAAGACATGTACGTAGGCGGCGAGGTAGCCGAGCAGGAAGGCGCTCAGCGACAACAAGGCGCCTTCCCAGAACTTCATCCGCAGGACGTCGCCGGTCTCCCAGCCGATCGCCTTGAGGATGCCGATCTCGCGTCGCTCGTCGGCCGAAAGTCCGGAGGCCTTTTCCCAGGCGAGGATGGCGAAGGCGAGCAGGGCGAGCGTCGCAAGGGCAAGAACGATGCCTTCCCGCCAGCTGAAGATCGAATCGTAGGTGCGCAGGATCTCTTCGCGCAGGATCGGCCGCGAGTCGGGAAACTGCTGTGCGAGCTTGCCGGCGATGTTCCGTACCTCGAGCGGATTGGCGACGCGCAGCGTGATGTCCGTGTAATGGCCGGGCGGAATGTCGAAGAAGGCGCGGAAGTCGGCTTCGCTGAGCAGCACCAGGTCGGCGCTGACCAGTTCCGACTTCGCCGGCAGGATGTCGGCGATGCTGAAGGTGAACAGCTTTCCGGAATAGGCGCGGAAGGAAATGAGGTTGCCCGGCGCAACGCCACGCGTCCGCGCGAGCCCGGCGCCGACGACCAGCTTACCGGGCGCCAGCGGCCGGTCGTCGGCGACCATGAAGGTGTAGTTGGCCTTGACTACCGGGTCGTAGTAGTAACCCCAGAGGCGTCCCTGTTTCTCCTGGACGCCGCGCAGGCGCCCGATGCGCTCGAGGTAGCCGGGCGGGATCAGGTCATGGCGGCCGGCCACCATTCGCTGCAGGACGATTTCCGGAGCGCCGGCGAGGAACTCGTTCGCAGCATGGCGCAACGCGTGCGTGAACAGCATGACCGAAGCGAGCAGGAAGACGATCAGCGAGTAGACCAGCAGCAGGCCGAGGCTCTTCGCCTTGCGTCGGGCGAGCGAGGCGAGGGTGAAGTCAATCAGGTACTTCTGCTTCTCGATCCAGGCGTTCATGGTGGCCGCTCAGGTTGGCGGGTGGCAACAGCAGCGAGCCGCTGGGAAAGTGTTCGAGCGCCAGCGGGTGGTCCTGAAAGGCAGAGTGCAGGTCGGCCTGCGACGGGTGACGAGCATAGCGGGCCTCGGTGAACAGGCAGAGGTCGGTGAGCTGCAACTGCCGCACCAGCGCCTGCATCTCCCGACCGGAGTCGGCACGTTGCTGCCGCAGGCGGGCGGCGTCGGCAAGGCTGAGGGCGAAGAGGGCGCCACCGCAACAGAGCAGAGCCAAAGCGAGGTGGCTTGGACGCGAGGCAGGCATCAGGGTGTGGGCTGCCTTCCGCTTCGCTTGCCAGCGGCGGCAGTCAGTGCAGGTGCAGCGGCTCCGGGCCCGTCTTCACACGCGGTTGGCAGCGCGCATCAGGGCGCCGCGCAGGGCGATCGTCAGGCTGCTGCCGATGCCGACACGCTGGGCGATGGCCGGCAGGAGGATCAACGACGCCAGGGCGAAGCCGGCACCGAGCAGCAGTGACGCCAGTTCGCCATCATTGTCGTCGTTGTACTGATAATCGTTGTCCTGCATCGTCGTCTCCCTGGACTGTCTCGGCGCTTCGGCTAGAATGCTGCAATCTTAGTGTTCTTCTCCATCTCGTCGGCTGCGACATAGTGTCGCAGCCGACGCCTGGTCCGCCTCGCCACGCATGCGCCATCTCGTCGTCTTCTGCGTTCTCCTCGCCGCCACGCCGCTACCGGCAGAGCCGCTGCCCGCAGCAGCCAGACAGCGCGAACTCGTCCATCTCGTGCGGCAGGACTGCGGTTCCTGCCACGGCATGACGCTGCAAGGGGGGCTTGGTCCATCGCTGAAGCCCGAAGCACTGCGCGACAAGCCGGTCGACTCGCTCGTCGCGACGATCCACGGCGGCCGGCCGGGAACGCCGATGCCGCCGTGGCACCGCTTCCTCAGCGAAGCCGAGGCGCGCTGGATCGTCGAGCAGCTGCTGGCCGGCTTCCCGGAAGAGCGGTAGGACCGACGTCAAGTGGCCGATCAGGCTCCTGCCGGCGGCGGCTGCGGGGCGGCCAAGTCGCCGGGTCGATTGACCTCGACCGAGATGTGCGCCAGCTCGGCATGACGGGAGTGTGCTGTGCGTACCGCTGCGGGGGTGAGAGCAGGGTCCTCGCTCGCCAGGCTGGTGATGACCGCGAACTTCGCGCGACCGACGCGCCAGAGGTGCAGGTCGTCGATTCGCGGCAGCGGTTGTCAGGCGGCGTTGGTGAGCAGTTCCCGCCGCACCTGGTCGACCAGCGGATGGTCCATCTCGCGGTCGAGGAGCACGCGGGCCGTGTCATGGATCAGGCCCCATGCCCAACGCGCGACAAGCACGCTGCCGAGGATTCCGATCGCCGGATCGAGCCAGTGCCAGCCATACACCATGCCGCCCAACAAGGCGACGATGGCGAGCACGGAGGTCGCGGCATCGGCGACGACGATGGCCTCGGCGAACCGGATCGGTTGTGGCGACAGTAGCCGTTCGAGCGATGATTTCCGGATGGGATGCTCGCGTGCGCATTGGCACGTCCTGTCCTCCTGGACAGGATCGGTCAGGGGACACGGTGCGCGTCGGTGCGAGTCGCGGGTGTCCGGTGCACTGGCGATGGCGCAGCGGCCGGGTGTGCGCCCGGCGGGCAGCAGGCCTGGTTGGCGACGTCGCCCGTTGCCGTCCGTGCCGTCCGCCATCGGTTGGAGAGGGTAGGGGTTATCGGCTACAATCGGGCTTTCCCGCTGCTGCCATCTCCATGATCAAATACGTTTTCGTCACCGGTGGCGTCGTCTCGTCCCTTGGCAAGGGAATCGCCGCCGCCTCGCTCGGGGCCATCCTCGAATCGCGCGGAATCAGGGTCACCCATCTCAAGCTCGACCCCTACATCAACGTCGATCCCGGTACGATGAGCCCCTTCCAGCATGGTGAGGTCTTCGTCACCGAAGATGGCGCCGAGACCGACCTCGACCTCGGGCACTACGAGCGCTTCACCAACGCCCGCATGGAGCGGCGCAACAACTTCACCACCGGCCAGATCTACGATTCGGTGATCCGCAAGGAGCGGCGCGGCGAATATCTCGGCAAGACCGTGCAGGTGATTCCGCACATCACCGACGAGATCAAGGCACACATCCGGCGTGGCGCCGAAGGCGCAGACCTGGCGATCGTCGAGGTGGGCGGGACGGTCGGCGACATCGAGTCGCTGCCCTTCCTCGAGGCGATCCGCCAGATGGCGCTGCAGGAGGGACGCACCAATGCCTGCTACATGCACCTGACGCTGGTGCCGTACATCGCCACCGCCGGCGAACTGAAGACCAAGCCGACGCAGCATTCGGTCAAGGAACTGCGCGAGATCGGCATCCAGCCGGACATCCTGCTCTGCCGTACCGACCGACCGATTCCCGAGGATGACAAGCGCAAGATGGCGCTGTTCTGCAATGTGCAGCGCGAAGCGGTGATCGAGGCGCGCGATGCCGATTCGATCTACAAGATCCCGGCCATGCTGCACGACCAGATGCTCGACGAGATCGTCTGCCACAAGCTCGGGATCCTTGCCCGGGCGGCCGACCTCAGCGTCTGGAAGAACATCGTGCATGCGCTGGAGAACCCGGAACGGGTCCTCGACGTCGCCTTCGTCGGCAAGTACGTCGACCTCACCGAGTCCTACAAGTCGCTCACCGAAGCCCTCGTCCACGCCGGCATCGCCACCCGCAGCAAGGTCCGCATCAGCTACATCGATTCCGAGGAGATCGAGCGCAACGGTTGCCACGCGCTGCAGGGAATGGATGCGATCCTCGTGCCGGGCGGCTTCGGCCGCCGTGGCACCGAGGGCAAGATCGCCGCGATCCGCCACGCGCGCGAGCACCGGATTCCCTTCCTCGGCATCTGTCTCGGCATGCAGCTGGCGGTCGTCGAGTTTGCGCGGGACGTCGCCGGCATGGCCGGCGCGCACAGCAGCGAGTTCGTCCAGGATTCGCCCTATCCGGTCGTCGGTCTGATCACCGAGTGGCAGGACGCATCGGGACGCGTCGAGACGCGTGACGAGAATTCCGATCTCGGCGGCACGATGCGGCTCGGTGGCCAGCTTTGCCGGCTTGCCGCAGGGACGATGGCGCGAGCGATCTACGGTCGAGAGGAGATCGTCGAGCGGCATCGTCACCGTTACGAGGTGAACAACCGGCTGCTCGGCGAACTCGAACGTGTCGGACTGGTGGTCTCCGGGCGGGCGCCGGTCACCGACCTGTGCGAGATCGTCGAACTGCCACGAGAGGGCGCCAACGCCCATCCGTGGTTCCTCGGTTGCCAGTTCCACCCCGAGTTCACTTCGTCACCGCGCCGGGGCCATCCGCTGTTCACTTCCTTCGTCCAGGCAGCGGCGGCTCGCCGGGGCGCGGCATGAAGCTCTGCGACTTCGAGGTCGGGCTTGGGAAGCCGCTTTTCCTGATCGCCGGTCCGTGCACCGCCGAGTCGCTCGGCCTTTGCCTCGAGGTCGCCGGGCAGATGAAGGAGATCTGCGCCCGCCTCGGCCTGGCGTACATCTTCAAGGCCTCCTATGACAAGGCCAACCGGAGTTCGGGGCGCTCGCCGCGGGGGCCGGGGATCGACGAGGGGCTGCGCATCCTGGCCGAAGTGCGACGGCAAATCGCCGTCCCCGTCCTCACCGACGTCCATCGCGAGCAGGACATCGCCGCCGTCGCAGCGGTCGTCGATGTCCTGCAGACCCCAGCCTTCCTCTGCCGGCAGACCGACTTCATCGAGGCGGTCGCCGCCTCGGGCAGGCCGGTCAACATCAAGAAGGGCCAGTTCCTGGCGCCGGCCGACATGCGCAACGTGGTCGACAAGGCGCGCAGTGCCGCTGGCGCCGCCGACACCATCATGGTCTGCGAGCGTGGCGTCTCCTTCGGCTACAACAACCTGGTCGCCGATATGCGCAGCTTGGCGATCATGCGTGACAGCGGCTGCCCGGTGATCTTCGACGCCACCCATTCGGTGCAGCTGCCCGGCGGCCAGGGAACGGTCTCGGGGGGGCAGCGCGAGTTCATCCCGGTGCTGGCGCGGGCGGCGGTCGCCGCCGGGGTTGCCGGTTTGTTCATGGAGACCCATCCACGTCCGGAACAGGCCCTGTCGGACGGCCCCAACAGCTGGCCGCTGGCACGCATGGCGAGCCTGCTGGCGAACCTGGTCGCCATCGACCGCCTGGTGAAGACGGCAGGTCTGGCGGAGAACGGGCTGTGAAGGCCTATCTGCTGGTCGAGGCGAAGGTTTCCGACGCGCGGGCCTATGCCACGTACAAGGAACTGGCGGCGGCGGCCATCGCTCGCCACGGTGGCCGATATCTCGCCCGTGGCGGTCGCAGCGAGGTGCTGGAAGGGAACTGGCAGGTGCCCGAGCGGCTGGTGATCATCGAATTCGATTCGCTCGAGCAGGCGAAGAGGTTTTATGATTCGCCCGAGTACCGCGAGGCACGAGCCGCACGCCGCGACGCGGCGACCGTGAACATGCTGGTCGTCGAAGGATTGCCGCCTTGATTGGATTGTGTTGCGACCTACAAAGGAAAGACCATGAGCTCAGTCGTTGATGTCGTCGCCCGCGAAGTGCTGGATTCGCGCGGCAACCCAACCGTCGAATGCGACGTCCTCCTCGAGTCAGGGGTGATGGGCCGGGCGGCGGTCCCGTCGGGTGCCTCCACCGGCTCGCGCGAGGCAATCGAACTGCGCGACGGTGATGCCGCCCGCTATCTCGGCAAGGGCGTCCTGCAGGCGGTCGAGAACGTCAATACGGAGATTTCCGAGGCGATCGTCGGTCTCGATGCGCAGGAGCAGGCGTTCATCGACCAGACGCTGATCCATCTCGACGGCAGCGACAACAAGGGCCGCCTCGGGGCGAACGCGATGCTGGCGGTGTCGATGGCGGTTGCCAAGGCGGCTGCCGAGGAGTCCGGTCTGCCGCTCTACCGCTACTTCGGCGGCTCGGGGCCAATGCAGATGCCGGTACCGATGATGAACATCATCAACGGCGGTGAGCATGCCAACAATAGCCTCGACTTCCAGGAGTTCATGATTCTCCCGGTCAGCCAGGCGTCGTTTCGCGAAGCACTGCGTTGCGGTGCCGAGGTCTTTCACGCCCTGAAGAAGCTCCTGCACAAGAAGGGTTTTTCGACCGCGGTCGGCGATGAGGGTGGGTTCGCTCCCAATCTCGGCAGCCATGCCGAGGCGCTGCAACTGATCATGCAGGCGATCGAGAACGCCGGTTACGGTGCCGGTGAGGACGTCCTGATCGGTCTCGATTGTGCCGCGTCCGAACTCCATCGCGATGGCCGCTACCATCTGGCCGGCGAGCACCTGCAACTGAGTCCGCACGAGTTGGTCGATTACCTCGCCAATCTGGCCGATCGCTTCCCGATCGTCTCGATCGAGGACGGCATGGCCGAAGGCGACTGGGACGGCTGGAAGCTGCTGACCGCCCGCCTCGGCAAAGGGGTGCAGATCGTCGGCGACGACGTCTTCGTCACCAACACGCGCATCTTCAAGGAAGGCATCAGGCAGGGAATCGGCAACTCGATCCTGGTCAAGATCAACCAGATCGGCACGCTTTCCGAAACCTTCGCCGCCATCGAGATGGCCAAGCGCGCGCGCTACACGGCGGTCATCTCGCATCGCTCGGGCGAGACCGAGGACAGCACGATCGCCGACATCGCGGTCGGCATGAATGCACTGCAGATCAAGACGGGTTCGCTGTCGCGCTCCGACCGCATCGCCAAGTACAACCAGTTGCTGCGCATCGAGGAGGATCTCGGCGACACTGCCGGTTACCCCGGTCGCGACGCCTTCTACAACCTCTCCTGACCGCCCGTCGCGGTTGACAACAAGGTGCGCTGGCTGGCTATCGCGCTGCTGGTCGTCATCGTCCTGCTGCAGCACCCGCTGTGGCTGGGCAAGGGCGGCTGGTTGCGCGTCTGGGAGGTTGACCGGCAACTGGCGGAGCAGAAGGAGATCAACAAGGTCCTCGAGTTGCGCAACGCCGGGCTCGATGCCGAAGTACGCGACCTCAAGCAGGGCTATGACGCGATCGAGGAGCGTGCCCGATTCGAGCTCGGGATGGTCAAGCAGGGAGAGGTCTTCGTCCAGATTCCGGAAAAGCCGGCAGCAGACCAGAGGGCGGTGGTGATGCCCGAAAAGCCGCCGCCAGCGCCGGTCGCCAGGGCGGCGGCAGCGTCGGCACCCGCCAAGGCCGCAGCCAGCAAGCCGTCCGCAGCAGTGGTGGAGACGGGGAGGACCGCCCGGCCCTAGCGCTGCCGGCTGCGGCGGCCTGCAGCAGCCGGTCGCCGAACGACCGGGAAGCGCTATTCGATCAGTTCGATCTGCCCCGCGACCGTGCTGCTGACCAGGCTCTCGCCGGCTTCCAGCGGCAGTGGTGGCGGCGCCGCGTCGGCCGCCATGGGCGCTGCGCGCATGACCGGCATCAGCGGTGGCCGCCCGCTGCTGCTGACGGTCAGGTGCCGGATGCGGAATGGCTTGCCGAGCGCATCGGCGATCACCCTGGCGCGCTCACGAAAGGCAGCCAGCGCGGCGAGCGTCGCCTCGGTCTCTGCCTTGCGACGGGTTTCGGCCGCGGGCAGCATGCTCAGGCTGGCAACACCGAGCGAGGCTTGCAGCTTGCCGAGCAGTTCCGACAGCGCTGCCGCGTCGGTGGACTCGAGTGTCAGATCGGAGCGCATGCGCCAGCCTTCGATCCGGTTGCCCTTGCCGTAAACGGGATGCGTGTGGGTGGCGCCGCTCTGTACGCGGACGTTGCCGTAGGAGCGGGCCATCTTCAGCCCGTCCGCGATCAGACCGTTGACCCGTTTGCCCAACTCTCCCGGTGTCGCTCCGGTCGCTTCGGCGAAGACGGTGGCGCGCGCCAGGTCGTTGGCCGCCGGTCGGCTGGCTTCGGCAGCCAGCTCGATGGTCGTCGGGCGCTCGGCCGTTGTCGCCAGGGCGGGTGAGGCAGACAGCAGGGCGAGGACGGGGAGGGCGTGGCGCAGGGCGATGAGTGCTTTCATCTTCTCTCCAGTTCGGACGCTTGCTACGGATGATGTCTCCGGTGGGCGTCGACCCGCTGGTCGCGGCACTGTTGCGCGGGCGGGCCGCCAGCCGGCGGAGGGGAACATTCTAGCCGCATTGCAGCTTTTCTTTCCGGTAGTCAGATCCGGGAAGCTTCGTTAGAATCTGCTCCGCCCGCGCGCGATCCGTGCGCGGTTGGGGTCTTTGAGGGGGTAGCATGCTGAAAGCAGGACAGGCAGCGCCGATGTTCGTCCTCCCCGACGCGGACATGGAACTCATCGACATGGCCCACTTTCAGGGCAGAAGCAATGTCATCCTCTTTTTCTACCCGAGGGATGGCGCGCCGTGCTGTACTCTGCAGGCAACCGACTTCTCGGATCACGAGGACGAGTTCGCACGGCTGGATTGCCAGATCTTCGGCATCAGTCGCGACGATTGTCTGAAGCATGCCGAGTTCCGCGACGAGCACGGCATCTCCATCAGCCTGCTGTCGGACGAAGACGGGCTGGCGTGCAGGCAGTACGGTGTCTGGCAGGAGAAAGAGGTGAATGGTGTCCGGAGATCCGGAATCGTCCGCTCGACTTTCATCATCGACAAACAGGGCGTCCTTCGGCTCGCGGAGTACGGAGTCAGCGCCAAGGGCCACGCGCTCGCCATGCTGCGGGCGGTGAAGGAACTGAATTCATGAACATGCAAGTTGCCAAGAATACCGTCGTCACCCTCGATTACAGTGTCACCGATTTCGAAGGCGAGCTGGTCGATGCTGGCCAGGAGCCGCTGGTTTATCTGCACGGCGGGTACGACGACATCTTCCCGATGATCGAGGAGGCCGTCCACGGCAAGCGCATCGGCGAGTCGGTGGTGGTCAGGATGCAGCCCGACGATGCTTTCGGTGAGTACGATGCAACGCTCGTCCAGCTCGAACCGCGGAGCCAGTTTCCCGACGAACTGCAGGTGGGCATGCAGTTCGAGGGCATTCCGGAGGGCGGCGATGAGGAGGACGATGAAGATGTCCTGATCTACCGCGTCACCGAGATCGCCGCTGACAAGGTGGTGCTCGATGGCAACCACCCGTTGGCCGGCATGGCGCTGATCTTCACCTGCACGGTGACCGCGGTTCGTCCGGCGACCGCCGATGAAATCCGGCATGGCCATACGCACGATGACGACCTGGACGATGAGGACTGAGCGCTGGGTGGCGCCTCCGTGTGGCGGTCGCAGACTGGTTGCCGACGGCAGCGACTGAGCAGGGGCGGTTGCCCGCCATCTGCCGCGGCTGCAGGCCCTGAGCGGCCGCGCGGCGCCGGGCTGGCGGCGAGGGCGCGAGCGATGGCCGCATGGTGAACACTGGCAGGGTGGGCATCCTGCTGCCGCAGCCCCTGCTGCGTGGCAGGCGGCGACCGCGCGTGGCGCTGGTCGGCCACCAGCGCACGGGCAAGAGCAGCCTGTTCCTGGCCGCGTCGAGTGCCGTGCCGCAGCACCGACTTCTGCGCCACGGCGATGCCTGCGACGAGTGCGTGGTCGATATCGGGCTCGAGCAGATCTCGTTGGTCGACCTGCCGGCGGTGGAGTCACTGCAGTCGCCCGGGTCGCGTGACATCCAGTTGCTGCAGTACCTGCTCTGGGGTGCCCGCTGGCCAGCCGTCGAGGCGTACGAGGACGATCTACCGGCAGAGTCGTTCGCGGCGCCCGATGTCCTCATCCAGGTCGTCGACGCGACAGCGCTGCAACGGGACCTCGAACTCAGCCTCGAACTGTGCCTGCTTGGCAAGCCCCTGCTGATCGCTCTCAACCGCGTCGACGAGGCACGTCGCAAGGGTGTCTACGTCAACAGCCGTGCCCTGTCGGAGCAGCTCGGCGTGCCGGTGTGGTCGACCGTGGCGCACATGGGGATTGGTGTCACTGATCTCTTTGCCGCCGCGCTGGAGGCCGCGCGCGTGCCGGCGTCGCCGCCTGTCCGGACGCCGGGACCGCACCTCGCAGCCGCCCTGGAGCCGTTGCGCTCGCTGCTCGCGCAGTCGGCGGTGGCGCAGAGCTTGCGCGTTCCGCTGCCGTTCCTGTGCGTGCAGCTGGCGGCCAGCAACGAGTACTTCCTGCACGAGCTGGCCAGCCATCTGCCGCAACTGCTGCCGCAGGTGGTGGCGGCGCGGGCGGCTGCCGCGCGGCGGCTGCCGCGGCCCTTGCCGGAAGAGCTGCACGCCGACCGCCACCATCAGGCAGCGATCCTCTTCGAGAACGTCAGCCGCTTCGGTGGTGCGGCCGCTGCCGGCCGCTGGCAGCGGCTGCTCGACGGCGTCTTCCTGCATCCGCGCTGGGGCCTGCTCGGCAGCACGCTGGTCTTTGCGCTCGTCCTGCTGGTGGTCTTCGAGATCAGCGGCACGATCGACGCGTGGACGGCGGCACCGCTCGTCGAGTGGGCGCAGCAGTGGCGGCCCACGTCCACCCCGGCCGTGGTCGCGTGGGCGGTGGTAGACGGACTGATCGGTCTCGTCGCCATCGTCGTCCCCTACATGTTGCCGCTGGTGCTGCTGCTGGTGGCCCTCGAGGAAGCCGGGATCATGCACCGCGTCGCCTTTGTCGTCGACCGTGGCTTTCACCGCATCGGCCTGCACGGCGGCGTCGCCGCGCCGTTCCTCGTCGGCCTCGGCTGCAATGTGCCGGCCATCTCGATGGTGGCGGCAACCAGCAGCGGCAGGGAGCGGCTCGTCGCGACACTGCTGCTCGCCTTCGTCCCCTGCTCGGCGCGCTCGGCGATCATCCTTGCGATGGGGGGCAAGTACCTTGGCGGGTTCGGTGTCTTTGCCATCTTCGCCCTCACCTTCATCGTTCTCACCGTGCTCGGCAGCCTGCTCGCGCGACGCTACGCCAACGTTGCCGTCGGACTGGTCCAGGAGATTCCGCCCTACGCGCTGCCGCGTTGGCGTCCGTTGCTGGCAAGGACCTGGGAGCGGTGCAGCGACATCGTCACCATCGTCACGCCGCTGCTGGTGCTGGGCAGCATCCTCCTGGCGCTGCTCGACCACTTCGGCGCAGACGAATGGATCAATCTGGCGCTGTCGCCGGTCACTCGCTGGTGGCTGGGTCTGCCGGCCCTGCTCGGCGTGCCGATCCTGTTTGGCGTGCTGCGCAAGGAGCTGTCGCTGCTGATGATCCATCAGGCGCTGGGCACGATCGAGATCGTGCCGTTGCTCGACGAGGTGCAGATCGCCACCTTCCTCGTCTTCATCACCTTCTACATTCCCTGTGTGTCGACCTTCGCGCTGATGCTGCGGACGATTGGCATCCGCCAGGCCGGCTTCTCGATCGCACTGTCGGTGGCGACGGCGCTGTCGATCGCCGGCGCTGTCCGCCTGCTGCTCGAGGGCTGGCGGGCGCTCTGGGGTTGAGCGCGCGGGTGGCGAATCAGCGCAGCAGCTTGCCGTTGCGGTTGAGAATGGTGATGTCCACGAAACGCGACCCGGCGTGGCGCCGCGGCGAGAAGCTGATGAAGACGCCGCCGAAGTCGTGCTGCGACAGCCCTTCCAGCGCGTCGCGCAGCTTGCGCCGTGTCGGATCGGGGCCTGCCCGGCGCAGTGCTTCGACCAGCACCTTGGCGCCGAGATAGCCCTCGACGAAGGTGTGGTTGAGCGTCACGTCCTTCGGCTTGAACTTCCTGAAATAGTGCTGGATTTCCCGGATCAGGGGCACCGTGTGGCTGTTCGGATCGGGCACCACCTGCGTCAGCGCCAGCCCCTCGGCCTTGTCGGCACCGATCTTCTGCACCACCTGGGCCGCGTCGGTGACCGACAGCGCGACGTATTGGGCGAGGTTGCCGGCGGCACGTGACTGTTGCAGAAACTCGGCGCTGGCGGCAGTGTTGGCGATCAGGATGACCGCCTGCGGCGCCGCGGCAGCGATCGTCTTCACCGCGGCGGCGACGTTGGTCGTGTTCTTTTCATATCCTCCCTCGGCGACGAGGCTGCCACCCGCCTTCTGGATCGATTCCCTGGCGCTCGCCAGCGCGCCCTTGCCGAACGCGTCGTCCTGGTAGAAGACGGCAAAGCGTTTGTAGCCGGTGGTCGCGTACTGGTCGGTGATCTTGTCGATCTCCTCGGCGTAGCTGGCGCGCGTCATGAACAGGAAGGGGTCGTTGCGGCGGACCAGGGTTTCCGCACCCGAGCGCACGGAGATCAGTGGAATGCCGGCTTCGGCGAGCACCTTGTGGTCAAGCATCGCCTCGACGTTGCCGGTGCCGACGAAGCCGATGAAGGCCAGCGGCTGCTCGCTCCGAAGCATTTCGCGCGCGAGGCGGACGGTCTCTTCGGTCTTGTAGCCATCGTCGGCCGACAGCAACCGAACCCGCGCACCGTGAATCCCCCCCTCGGCGTTGACGGCGTCGAACAGGAGTTGTGCGCCCGCCCGCATGTGTGTGCCGGTGGGGGCGAGCGGGCCGCTGAAAGCGGCGACCTGGCCAATGACGATATCGGCACTGGCGGTGGCAGCAAGAACGGCGAGAAGTGAAGCCAGCGCAGCGCGCAGCCAGACGGTCAGTCTCATCATCCATCCCTCCCGAGGCGACAGAAAACCGTGTCGACCAGGCTGTCATGACCGGGGTCACACGCGCGAGTCTGATTGGCCCGACCGCCTGCACTCGCCCGTCACCCCGGCCAGCAGCCAGAGAGGGTTCCTGGCGAGCGCGATGCGGACGATTCGTCAGGCAAGTCTAGAGCCTGTGCCGGCTGCTGTCGACAGGCTTCTACGGCCTCAGGGCAGGCGACGCGGATGCGGGTGCACCTCGAAGCGGAACAGTTGCGGGTGCTGCTCGTCGATGATGACCTTTACCCAGCCCATGAACGGCGAGCCGAAGGTCTCCAGGCGGGTGAAGCTGCTGATTGGCAGCCTGGTCAACGGATGGCGCAACGGCTGGTCGATGCGCTGCCAGTGCGTGTCGCCGTGGATCAGCAATACCTGTCCGGCGAAGGCGATGACCTCCTGGCTCAGGCTGTCGAGCAATTCGCGATAGCCGGCATGCGGCAGTCCGGCGGCGTGGTGGCGGAATGCCGGGTTGCCCTGCATGACGATGACGATGCCGGCGAGGTGTTCACGTCGGGCGACGGCAAAGCCCTGCCGCAACCAGTCGACGACGACCGGGTTGCGGGCAAGGAACTCGCGGGATGGCTCCGTGCCGAGGCCGAAGTTGTTGTTCGGCCCGGGAACATTGAGCGAGATGAAGAGCACCGGGCCCAGCCGCCAGCGCAGATGCTCCGGGTAGTCTCCCGGTTGCCGCTCGAGCGGCAGCACCGACTGTCCGAGCGAGCGTGGCGCGGCAAAGAACAGTTGGCGCAGCTTTTGCAGGCGCTCGAGCGGATCGAAATGCCCGGCCGGGAGATGGCTGCAGTCGGTCCACTCATTGTCGCCGGGAACGTAGATCAGCGGTAGCGGCGAGGCGTCGAGAAGGTCGCGGCGGGCTGCGAGCAGAGCATCGCTGCAGATCTCGCGGCTGCCCTTGAGGTCGCCAGCGTGCACGATGAAGGCCGGATGCTCGGCAGCGATGTCGGCGAGCATCCGCGGCAGCTCGCGCAGTTCGTGGCTGCCGTACGGGGTGTCGCCGATCGCGGCGAAGCGCCAGGTCTCGGCGTGCAGCGCGCCCGCCAGCAGCAGGCCGCCGAGGACGGCGATCAGTTTCCCGACGCTTGCGGTCCGCTTCACGGCAACAGGGCCCGCAGCTCGTAGAGCGCATCGAGCGCCTCGCGGGGCGTCAGCCGGTCGGGATCGATGGCCTGCAGCCGTTCGATCGCCGGCTGGGTGGCGGGCTCACTGGCCTCGGCGGCGGTCGACAGTGCGCTGGCAAAGAGATCGGGCTGCAACGGGTTGATCGACGCCCGCTGCTCGAACTCGCGCAGCTGCCGCCGCGCCGCCTTCAGCACCGCCGCCGGGATGCCGGCCAGTGCCGCCACCTGGATGCCGTAGCTCTGGCTGGCCGGACCTTCCTCGACGGCATGCAGGAAGACGATGCGCTGCCCGTGCTCGATCGCGCCCAGATGCACGTTTGCCAGGTCTGTGTACTCGTTGGCGAGCAGGGTCAGCTCGAAGTAGTGCGTGGCGAACAGCGTCAGGCAGCGATTCTTCTCGATCAGCTGCCGGCAGATGGCGAAAGCCAGCGCCATGCCGTCGAAGGTCGAGGTGCCGCGTCCAACCTCGTCCATCAGCACCAGACTCTGCTCGCTGGCGTGGTGCAGGATGGCGGCTGCTTCGGTCATCTCGACCATGAACGTCGACCGTCCGCCCGCGAGATCGTCGGCGGCGCCGATGCGGGTGAAGATCTGGTCGAGCGGACCGATCACGGCACGGGTCGCCGGTACATAGCTGCCGATGTGGGCGAGCAGTGCGATCAGGGCCGTCTGCCGCATGTAGGTCGACTTGCCACCCATGTTCGGACCGGTGATCAACAGCAGCCGGCGCTCGTCGCCGAGGCGGGTGTCGTTGGCGATGAAGCTCTCGCCACCGGCAAGTTGCTCTTCGACCACCGGGTGGCGGCCACCTTCGATCAGCAATCCCGGTTCGGCGCTGAACTCTGGCCGGCAGTAGTTGCGCCGTTGCGCCGTGTCGGCGAGGCTCGCCAGCAGGTCGATGCTGGCGACCGCCTGCGCCACCCGCTGCAGCTGTGGCAGTTCGGGTTGCAGGGCCGCGAGGACGCCATCGTAGAGCAGCCGCTCGCGCGCCAGCGCCCGATCCTGCGCCGACAGCGCCCTGTCCTCGAAGGACTTCAGCTCTGGCGTCAGGTAGCGCTCGGCGTTCTTCAGCGTCTGCCGCCGGCGGTAGTCGTCTGGAACGCGGCCGGCATTGGCATGGCTGACTTCGATGTAGAAGCCGTGCACGCGGTTGTATTCGACCTTGAGGTTGGCGATTCCCGTCCGCTCGCGCTCGCGCGCCTCGAGTTCGACGAGGAAGGCGCCACAGTTGTCGTTCAGCGCCCGCAGTTCGTCGAGCTCGGCGTCGAAGCCCTCGGCGATGACGCCGCCGTCACGGACCAGTGCGGCCGGCTCGGACTGGATCGAGCGCTGCAGCAGGTCGAGGGCGCCGGCCGGCGTCGCCAGTTGCAGCAGCAGCTCGGCGAGCAGTGGCGCACCGCCGATCGCCTGCAGCGGCGCGCGCAGTTCGGCCAGTCGCTGCAGGCTGTCGCGCAGACCCGAAAGATCGCGCGGGCGGGCGCTGTGCAGGGCGATGCGGCCGGCGATCCGCTCGACGTCGGCGAAGCCGCGCAGGACCTGGCGCAGCGTCCGCAGGCTGTGGTTCGCGTCGTCGAGCAGCATGGCGATCGCCGCGTGCCGCGCGGCCGGAATCGCCGGCTCGCGCCAGGGATGGTGCAGCGCGTGCCGCAGGAGCCGCGAGCCCATGGCGCAGACGCAAGTGTCGAGCAGGCTGTGGAGCGTCGGGGCCGGCTGCCCGCGCAGCGTCTCGGTGAGTTCGAGGTTGCGCCGCGTGGCCGTGTCCATGCCGAGAAAGGTGGCGTCGCGCTCGACGATCAGCGCCCGTAGGTGGGGCAGGGCGCGCGTCTGTGTGGCCCGCGCGTAGCGCAGCAGAGCACCGGCAGCGGCAATCGCCGGCCGCAGGCCATCAGCGCCAAAACCGGCGAGCGAACTCGTGCCGAAATGCGCGCACAGTTCGCGGCCACCGGCCTCGACGTCGAAATGCCAGTCTGGCTGTCGGGTCAGCGCACAGTCGGCGGTGAAGCCGGGTGCCAGCGTCTCGCCGACGACGATCTCGGCGGGCCGGATGCGTTCAAGGGTGGCGGCGACCCGGCCGGGGGCCACTTCGCAGACACGAAACTCACCGCTGGCGAGGTTGATCCACGCCAGACCCGCGAGCTGGCGGGTGGAATGGATCGCCAACAGCAGCGTGTCGCGCTTGTCGTCGAGCAGCGCCGCGTCGGTCAGGGTACCCGGGGTGACGATGCGTGACACTGCGCGCTCGACCGGCCCCTTGGCGGTCGCCGGGTCGCCCACCTGCTCGCAGATGACCACCGACTCGCCGAGCTTCACAAGCTTCGCCAGGTACTGCTCGACGGCGTGGTACGGCACGCCGGCCATCCGGATCGGCTGCCCGGCGGACTGCCCGCGCGTCGTCAAGGTGATGTCGAGCAGGCGCGCGGCCTTTTCGGCGTCTTCATGGAACAGCTCGTAGAAGTCGCCCATGCGGTAGAAGAGCAGCAGACCGGGATGTTGCGCCTTCAGGCGCAGGTACTGCTGCATCATTGGCGTGTGGGCCGATTCTGGTCCGCTCTTCAGCCCTTGATTTTTCTGCATGTTACGAACAACCCATTGATTTGTTGCGGTGATGCGGTCATGTCGCCGAATACCTGAGGCTCACGCACGCTGTTCGACGCTCATCTGCACTTGGCTTTTCAGTGCAGGTTTCTTGGGGCATTTTTGCAGGACCTATACTGACGCATCGGCAGACTGAAAAAACCTATACTGGGGGGCGCCATGGGGTTCGACGCGAGAGAAATGAAGCTCCTGCAACCAGGTCAGCATCTTACCAGCCCGGAAACCGCGGGTCTCCGCATGGAAGCCACGTTGGCCGCAAGACTTGGACTTGTCGATATCGCAGTCCGCTCGACCAGAAGCTGCGACAGGTGAGGATTGGCACCTGGCCAGCCGTGTCCCTGCACGTGGCGGTCGTCGCTTGGGAACGCCTGCGCGATCTGCGGGATTCCGGCAGGAATCCGGCTGTCGAGGCGAGAGCCGACAGGGTAGGGACGCGGCGCTCCATCGCTGAGGTGGCTGCCGCATCGGCTCCGCAGTACACCCCTGCACAGTCCGCATCCTCAATGATCTCCTCCTTGAGGAAGCGTCCCTACGCATCCGTCCAAAATGAGCCTCGGTGGAGGGCGACCTCATGCCTCGCCTTCCGCCTGCAGGGCTTCACCAAATACAAGTACGCTTCTGCGGTGGTTCCGGTCGTCTGGACAGCCACCGGGGTCGAATAAGCTAAGGCCGG
>NZ_JAMTDQ010000036.1 GCF_023806635.1 Accumulibacter sp. | reverse complement strand
ACACCGTCACCGCCAGCGTCTCGGACGCCGCCGGCAACGCCGCGACCCCGGCGACGCGGCCGGTCAGTACCGTCGACACCACCGCGCCGGTGCCGACGATCAGCCTCGACCCGGACATCACCGCCGACGACATCCTCAACGCTGCCGAAGCGGCCGGCCCGGTCACCATCACCGGCAGCGTTGGTGGCGACGCCCGGATCGGCGACACCGTCACCCTGACGATCAACGGCCAGACCTACAGCGGCCCGGTCATCAGCACCGCGGGCGGGCTCGGCTTCGCCATCGCCGTTGCCGGTGCCGACCTCGCCGCCGACCCCGACCGCACCATCGACGCCAGCATCCGCAGCACTGACGCCGCCGGCAACAGCGGCAGCGCCAGCACCAGTGAACGCTACACGGTCGACGTCAGTGCGGCGGCGGCGATTGCCGTCGATCCGATCACTGCCGATGACGTCCTCAACGACGCCGAGGCAAGAGGCCAGGTCACTGTCACCGGAACGGTCGGTGGTGACGCCGCTCCCGGCGACACGGTGGTCCTGTCGATCAACGGCACCGCCTACCTCGGCACGGTGCTGCCGGGGAACAGATTCAGCATCAATGTTGCCGGTAGCGATCTCGCTGCCGATACCCGCTTCCTGGCCTCGGTCAGCGGCGTCGACGACGCGGGCAATCCCTTCGTCGGCCAAGCGCTGTCGGAGCACACCGTCGACCGCACGGCTTCGGCGACCATCACGGTCGACAACGTCACCGCCGATGACATCCTGAGCGCCAATGAAGCCGTGGGGATGGTTCCAGTGACCGGAACAGTCGGCGGTGATGCGGCGCCGGGTGACACGGTCATGCTGTCGATCAACGGCAATTCCTACGTGACCACGGTTCTTCCCGGAAATACTTTCAGTGTCAACGTTGCCGGATCCGACCTGGCGGCCGGAACCCAGTTCACGGCAACGGTCAGTGGCACGGATGCTGCGGGCAATCCCTTCACCGCGACCGATACCTCGACCCACCGACTCGGTCCGGTGGCGGTCGATGATCGGGCGATGGTCTACGAACTGCCCGCGCAGCGGATCTATTACAACGACTCGACTGGAAACATCGGTACCGTCAATCCAGCAACCGGATCCCGCACCCTGATCGGCAATGCCGGCCGGCTTTTCGGCGACATCGCGGTGGGACCGACAGGCACGATGTTCGGGATCACTCTCGACTCGACGAGTGTGCTCTACAGCATCAATCCGGCAACCGGCAGCGCAACCCGCATCGGAACGGTGACCGGCGCAGGTTTCGTCAACGCCCTGGTCGGGAGTCCTGATGGCCGGCTTTTTGCTGCGGGGAGTAGTGGCGATTTGTACCAGTTGTCCACCACCACCGGTGCGGCGACACGGATCGGCAGCTTCGGTGCGGGCCAGGCGTCGGCGGGCGATCTGCTGTTTGCCGACAATGCGCTCTACCTGTCGACCAACAACGGGACGACCGGGACGATACGCAAGTTCGACCTCGCGACCGGTACTGCCACTACCGCCGTCTCCGGCCTGCCGGCAGACCTCTACAATCTGGCGCAGACCGACGTCGGGATCTACGTCGGCAGCACGTCGAGCGGGCAGATGTATGCCATCGATCTCGCTGCGGGAACCGCCGTCCGCAGCGGTGTTTCGTCGGCTGGGGCATCGATGTATGGTTTCGCCGCCGCTCCGGTGGGCGGACCACTGGTGACGATCAGCGGTGACGTGACGCCGGGCACGGCTGGGCAGGACCGCGATCCCGATGGGTCGACGCTGGCGGTGGTCGGCGTCGTTGCCGGCGACCTCCCGGCGCCGGCGGCAAGCGGTGTGGGTGCCGTCATCGATGGCACGTACGGGACGCTCACCATCGCTGCCGATGGCAGTTACCGTTACTCCCTCGACCATACCCGAGCCGCCGTCCAGAGCCTCGGCGCGGGCCAGGTTGCCGACGACGTGTTCACCTACACGATCCGGGATGCCGACGGCGCGGTCGATACCGCCACCCTGACCGTCCAGGTCAACGGTGCCAGCGAGGTCCCGCCGCCGGTGAGCACGACCGGTGGCGCCGGCGCTGACACGCTCGCCGGTGGTATCGGCGCCGAGACCCTGCTCGGTGGCGCCGGCAACGACCTGATGAGCGGGGGGCTGGGTGCCGACGTATTCGCCTGGCGTCTTGCTGACCGCGGGGCGCCAGGGGCGCCGGCAGTCGACACCGTCACCGATTTCTCGGTCGCCTCGCGGGCGGCGGGTGGCGACGTCCTCGACCTGCGTGACCTGCTGCAGGGCGAGAACTCCTCGCCGGGCACTTTGGACAACTACCTGCACTTCCGCGTCGAGGGTGGGGCAACGACTGTCGACATCAGCAGGTCAGGCGGCTTCGCGGCCGGCTTCGATCCCGCTGCGGTCGACCAGCAGATCGTCCTCGCCGGCGTCGACCTTTCGGCCGGAGGCCTGACCACCGATCAACTGATCATTCAGGATCTGCTCAACAGGAACAAGCTGATCACCGACTAGCCCTGGCGTTTCTTCCTGCCTGCCGACGGGCTGTCTCCGCCTTGGCAGGCCGGTGGTGGTGGCAGCACTGGCGGCCGCAGGCCGCACGCTGCCATGCGAGGTCGCCGTGTCGCTACCGGCGCGCCGGGATCAGTCGCATTGCGGGTTCGCTGCCGGTTCCAGCACTGCCGGACCGGTGGCGCCGTCAAAGCCCAGGTCGGCGACAGCGGCGAGTTCGTCGGCTGTCGCCACCCCCTCGGCGAACACCTGCCAGTCGAGTGCGTGGGCGATCGTGGCCAGTCCCTTGAGAAATGTCTCGTTGCCCCGGTTCGATGCGATGCCGCCAATGAAGCTGGCATCGACCTTGATGTAGTCGAGCGCCAGATCGTGGAGCGATCCAACTTGGCTGAAGCGGTTGCCGAAGTGTTCCAGGCCGACGTGGCAGCCGGCTGCTCTGGCGTCACGACAGAACTCGCGGAACGCGGTGAGATGCCGCAGGGCGCCGCTTTCGCCAACTTCCAGCCAGAGCCGGCGGGCCTCGCTGGCGGCGTCGGCCAACATGCTCAGTAGGGTCTGCCGGAAGCGCGTGTTCGCCAGCGAACTGGCGGCGAGGTTGATCGCCAGTCCATGGGCTGCGGGGTATGCCCGCAGTTGGCCGATGGCCAGCCTGAGCGCCGCGAGATCGAGGGCAGGAGTCAGACGCAGCCGTTCCGCCACCGGCAGGAAGACGCCAGCCGGTAGCCACTCGCCCTCTTCCTCGAAGCGCAACCGCAGGGGGCATTCACGGTGCGACAGCCTGCCCGCCGTGTCGATCACGGGGAAGGATGCCAGCCGTAGCCAATTCCTGTCGACAGCGCGGGTGATGGCTTGCGACCAATGATCGGCCGTCGGCGGCAACTCTTGCACTGCGCCCGCGGTCGCCCCGCGGGTGCAACTGTTGCCAGTTGCTTCGGCGGCGGCGAGTGCGTGGTCGACCCTGGCGAGAAGATCGGCAAGCGGCGTCCCGTGCCTTGCGTGGCCGTAGGCGATCCAGGCGAATGCTTCCTCGTCCGAGTAGGGTCTGCCGGCCTCGCGCAGCGCCGCCAACAGCTCCGCAGATGCCGCCTGCGGATCGCATCCGCTCGACAACATCATTGCGAAATCGGCGCCATTCAGCCGACCAGCAAGCGACTGCTCGTCCCTTGCTGCGTGCTCCCTTATCGTTGCCGCAAGGCTGCGCAGCAGCTCGTCCGTCGTCGCGCGGCCGAGGTGTCGGTTGCGGTCGGCCAGGTGCGCAAGGCGGATCAGAAGCAGGCTGCCTTCGCCGGAGTGCTCGGCGTCGAGCCACTGTTGCAGTTGCGCCATGAAGTGGCCGCGGTTGGCGAGACCCGTCAAAGGATCGAGGTTAGCTTCCTGGTGGAGCCTGTCGAGGCGCGCGGCTTCGTCGGCGAAGATCGTCGCGAGTCGCCGCACGGTCGCGTTCATCGCCATCGCCAGACGCTTCAATTCGGGTACCCTGGGCTCGTCGATGGTGACGAAGCGCCGTTCGGTGATCGCCGTCGCCTGCTCGATCACCGCCTGCAGCGGCGCCTTGAGGCGGCCGACGATGAGCCAGCCGAGCCCGCCGGCGACCAGGCTGGCCAGCGCCAGTGCCACGACCACCCGCCAGACGCCCTGCCACAGGACCGTGTAGGCGAAACGCCGGTTGCTGATTACCGTCAGGGTGCCCACCTGGTCCCAGCCGCTGCTGATCTGCGCCGTACCCGGCATCGCCTCGATCGGCAGCAGCCGGACAAACCACTCGGGAGCGTCGGGATCGTCCGGCAGGGCGGCCTTCTCGACCAGCGTCGCGCCTTCTGCATCGACGACCCGGATCAATTCGTAGCGGCCGCTGTCGAAGAGCGCCGCCGCACTCAGTTCGACCATCGCCGCGTCCGGTTTGCCAAGGCTGATGGCGAGTGCCAGCGCCGTGGCGTTGTCGGCGTTCTTGATCGACAGCTCCGCCTCGAGGTAGGCGCGCGCGCTCAGCAACGAGGCGACCAGACTGCCTCCGAAAGCGAGCAGCATGCTGCTGACGATGGCAAGCCAGAATTGGCGGTAGATGGACATGATCGTGATCCTCCCTGTCGGCCCCTCAGTGGAAGCCTTCGCTGCGCGCTCTCTGCAACAGTCTCTCCCAGCGCGAAAGGCGACCCAGAGGCCCGGCGCTGGCCGTCGTGGTTCCCGCGATCCCGGGATAGATCCCCTCGCTGTTGAAGCTGAACACCGGCTGCAGGTCGCGGCGTTGCGCCGCCGGCCGTATGGTGGCGTGCAGATTGTCCAGGAGGACTGGTTCGGCGCGCGGGTTCGCGTAGTAGGCGAGGACCATGTGTGCCTGCGGCGCCGCCCCTGATGGCGTCGTCGTGCTGGCACGGACGTAGATGAGGCGCATCTTGTGCACCGGAACGCCGGCAAGCTGCAGCGAGAAGTACTTGGCAATGGCGAAATCCTCGCAGTCGCCCCTGCCCCGGCCGATGGTCTCGAGCGGCGTCGCCCAGTAGTCCGACTCCTGCCAGATCGCCCGGTCGTCGTCAAAGCTGATGTTCTGATTAAAGAAGTCGTTGATTCGCCGCAATTTTTCGCTGTCGTTCAGGAGGCTGGTCGAGGCGATCATGCGGGCCCAGTCGCGCAATAGGGTGACCCGCGCGGGGCCGAAGCGGGCGATGAGCTGCTGCTCCATTGCCGCCAGGTCGGGGTTGGCGGCTGCGTACCAGCCGGCGACGAGCAGCAGCGAGGCCGCGACGCAGGCCCGCATGCTGGCCGCGAGAGCCCCGAGCGCCGGCCGGATCGGTGCAAGGCGGGAGAAGGTGAGCAAGATCGATCAATCCCGGGGCATGAGCGGCCGTGTCGCGGCGGACCAAGTACTGAGTATAATGCGCCAAACCTCACACCCACGGGTCCACTTTGACATGAAGAACAAGAGACAGGGGTCGAGCCTTGCCGCCGTGTCGTTCCTGCTGGCGGCCCTGCTGCCGCTGCTGAATCCCTCTACGGCCAGGGCAACGAATCCCGAGCATCTCTCTCTGCAGGAGGCGGCGCAGATCGCAGTGCTGCGCAACCCCGAGGTACAGGCGCGCTGGCATGCCTTTCGCGAAGGGCGGGAGGAGGTCGACGTCGCGCGCGGCGGTTTCCTGCCGCAGGTCGACGTCGCGGCGGGCGTCGGTCGTGAGAGGCTGACGCCGCGAACCGATCCCGCTGCCGAGACGTCCTGGAGCCGCAATTACGCGCTGATCAACCTGCGGCAGATGGTGTTCGACGGTTTCGCCACCACCAGCGAGGTCAAGAGGCTGGGCAAGGCCAAGCTCGTCCGTTACTTCGAACTGCTCGATGCCTCAGAGAATACCGCTCTCGAAGCGGGTCGCGCCTATCTCGACGTCGTTCGCCATCGTCGTCTGGTGTATCTTGCCGAGGAGAACTACATCCAGCATCAGGCGGCGCTCGATCAGCTGCGCTTGCGGGCCGAATCGGGTGTCGGCAAGCGGGTCGACGTCGATCAGGCCGCCAGCCGGTTGGCTCTGGCGGATGTCAACCTGACCACCGCACTCGCCAACCTGCACGATGTGACGGCGCGCTATCTGCGACTGATCGGCGAGCAACCGGCGAAAGTCATGTTCGCCCCGGCCAATCTTGCGAGTTCGTTTCCCGATCGCGCCGAGGCCGTCCTCGTCGTCGCACTGGCGAACAACCCGGCCTTGCAGGCGACGGTCGAGAATGTCGAAGCATCGCAGCACGACCTCGAAAAACAGCGCGCCGCTTTCATGCCGCGACTGCACCTGATCGCCCGCAGCGAGCACTTCAGCGACTTCGCGGGCCTCGGCGATGCCCGCGACAACAGCGTCGTCGAAATGCGGCTCGACTACAATCTCTACAACGGCGGCTCGGATCTGGCGCGCAACCGCCAGTACCGGGAGCGCAAGAACATCGCCCTCGACCAGCGCGAGAAGGCCTGTCGGGACATCCGGCAGACGCTGTCGATCGCCTTCCACGACACGATCCGGCTGCGCGACCAGATCGGCCAGATCGCCATGCAGGTCGAACTGGTCGAGAAGACGCGCAACGCCTATCGCGACCAGTTCAACATCGGCCAGCGCACGCTGCTCGACCTGCTCAACACCCAGAACGAGTATTTCGATGCCCGCCGCTCGCAGGTCAATGCCGAGATCGAGCTTGCCCTGGCCTATCTGCGCAGCTACGCCGGCATGGGCCGACTGCTCGAGAAGCTCGGCCTGAAACGTGCGGAAGGCGATGAGGCGCCGGCAGCCAGGGAAATGGCGGTGGCCGATCCGGCGCAACTCTGCCCGCCAGCGGCACCCACCTACGCCCAGCCCGATCGCGAGCTGCTCGGGCGCAAGGCCAGGGAATTGAGCGACGGGGCCGCGGCTGGCCTGGTCGGCGGTCGCAACCAGCCGGTGGTGCCCGGGCAGTTACCCGCGCCAGGGCCGGCTGTGCCGTGAGCCCGGTCGGCCGCCGCCTGACGGCCGGCGTCGCTGCCGCCGCGCGCACCGCCACGCGCACCGCCACGCGCACCGCCACGCGCACCGCCACGCGCACCGCCACGCGCACCGCCACGGCAGCTGACGCTGGCAACACTTTCGCCGTGCGTGCGGCATCAAGTTCCACCATTGGCCGCGCCACCGGATCGCCCGGGCAGGCTGGTCCGACCATGGAGGTCGTGACATGAGAGTTGCCGCTGCGTGCCTGTCCCGCGCCTTGCTCGCTGCCGCCTGCCTGTTGCTCGTCGCTGCGGCGACGGGTGCCGAGGAAGCACCGGTGTCGCCGAACCTGGAGAAGATTCGTGCGGCGAACGCGGTCTATATCGGCTACCGTGAAGCCGCCATCCCCTTCTCCTATCTGGCGGGCGGGGGTGAGGCAATCGGTTTCGCGATCGACCTCTGTCGTCATGTCACCGACGCCATCCAGGCGCAGCTGAACCTGCAGCACCTGACGGTGGTGCCGGTTCCGACGACGCCCGGTGCGCGCCAGATCATGATCGAGACCGGAACGATCGACCTCGATTGTGGCGGAACGATCAACACCGAACAGAGACAGCGTGACCTCGCTTTCAGCAGCACCATCTTCGTTGCCGGAATCCAGGCGCTGGTCAGCAAGGATGCCGGCATCCGTTCCTTCGCCGACCTGCAGGGCAAGACCGTGGCGACCGTCTTCGGGGCGACGGCAGCGGCCTACCTGACTTCGGCCGCCGCCCGCAGGGGACTGCAGGTCAGCCATCGCGGCAGCCGTGATCCGGCGGAAGGACTGCAGTTCCTGCAGCGTGGCGAGGTCGCGGCGCTGGTACTCGACGACGTGTCGCTGCGCGGCCTGTTGCTGCAGGTTGCCGCCGCCGAGCGCTTCATGTTGCTCGACGACCGCTTCGGTTTCGAGTCCTGGGCCATCGCCTTCCGCCGCCACGACCCGCAGTTCAAGAAGCTGGTCGACCGGACACTGAGCGGCCTGATGCAGAGCGGAGAGTTCGCCCGCATCTACGAGCGCTGGTTCACCTCGCCGATCCCGCCAGACGGCGGCAATCTGCATCTGCCGATGGGCGACGCCCTGCGGCAACTCATGCTGACGCCCAACGATCGCGGGGCCTGAAGAGGCTGCACGTCGTCTTCTCCTGCTAGAATCGGCGCCTCTGGCAAAGCACCGGGGCGACCTGCCGCCATGCCCACTGATTATCTCGAGAGAATCCTCAACGCCCGCGTCTATGACGTGGCGATCGAAACCCCGCTCGACCGCGCCCCTGGCCTGTCGGCACGCATCGGCAATCGGGTGCTGCTCAAGCGCGAGGACCTGCAGCCCGTCTTCTCCTTCAAGCTGCGCGGCGCCTACAACAAGATCGTGCACCTGTCGAAGGAGAAGCTGAAACGCGGCGTCATCTGCGCTTCGGCAGGCAACCATGCGCAGGGCGTCGCGCTGGCCGCCGCCAAGGTGGGCTGCCGGGCGGTGATCGTCATGCCGACGACGACGCCGCAGATCAAGATCGAGGCAGTCCGGCAACGCGGTGGCGAAGTGCTGCTGGCCGGCGAGTCGTACGACGACGCTTACGCGCATGCGCAGGCGATCGAGAAGAGCGAGCGCCTGAGCTTCGTGCATCCCTTCGACGATCCGGAGGTGATCGCCGGCCAGGGTACCATCGGCATGGAGATCCTGCGCCAGCACGCGGAGCCGATCGACGCCATCTTCTGCTGTGTCGGTGGTGGCGGCCTGATCTCGGGCGTTGCCGCGTACGTCAAGCGCCTGCGCCCGGCGACCCGGATCATCGGCGTCGAAGCGGTCGACGCCGACGCCATGGCGCGCTCCCTGCGTGCCGGCAAGCGTGTGCGGCTCGAACACGTCGGCCTGTTTGCCGATGGTGCCGCTGTCAAGTACGTCGGCGAGGAGACTTTTCGCCTCTGTCAGACGCACGTCGATGAAATGGTGCTGGTCGACACCGACGCCATCTGCGCCGCGATCAAGGACGTCTTCGAGGACACGCGCGCGGTGCTCGAGCCGGCCGGCGCGCTGGCAGTCGCCGGCGCCAAGGAGTACGCCGCGCGCCACCGGCTGCAGGGCAGGACGCTGGTCGCGACGGCATCGGGCGCCAACATCAATTTCGACCGACTGCGCTTCGTTGCCGAACGGGCCGAGATCGGCGAGCAGCGCGAGGCGGTCTTCGCCGTCACGCTGCCCGAACGACCGGGCGCCTACAAGCAGTTCGTGGCCCTGATCGGTGCCCGCAGCATCACCGAGTTCAACTACCGCTACAACGATCAGCGCGAGGCGCACGTCTTCGTCGGCATCCAGGTCGCTTCGCGTGCCGAGTCGGTACGCCTGTTGCAGCATCTGCGCAAGCACGGCTACCCGACTCTCGACCTGACCGACGACGAAGTGGCGAAAGGCCACATCCGTCACTTGGTCGGCGGTCACTCGCCGACGATCAGCAACGAGATCGTCTACCGCTTCGAGTTTCCAGAGCGTCCGGGAGCGCTGATGAACTTCCTCAACCGGATGAGTGCCGGCTGGAACATCAGCCTCTTCCACTATCGCAACCACGGCGCCGACTACGGCCGCGTGCTGGTCGGCATGCAGGTGCCACCGGACGAGATGGGCGACTTCCGGCAGTTCCTGCGAACGCTCGGTTACGCGCACTGGGACGAGACCGGAAACCAGGCCTACCGGCTCTTCCTTGCCTAGCCGGCCGGTACGGCCGCTCATCGATCATTCCCGGGAGAGCTTCGTGTCCATGATTCAGCAAGCGCCTCCTGACGACCCGGCACGACGCCCGCCGCTCAGCGTGCGCAGCCACGCTGCCGATCTGCCGGCGCATGACTTCGAGCGGGTCATCGACCGCTCGCGTGGCGACTCGCTGAAATGGAACCGTTACGCCGGGCGGGACGTGCTGCCACTGTGGGTTGCCGACATGGATTTCGCCGCGCCGCCGGCGATCATCGCTGCACTCGAACGCCGCGTCGCGCACGGCTGTTTCGGTTACGCCGAACCGATGCCGGAACTCTGCGAAGCCGTCATCGGCCATCTGCAGCGCGAGTACGGCTGGCAGGTCGAGGCAGACTGGCTGCTCTGGTTGCCCGGCCTGGTGAGCGGGCTCAACGTCGCCTGCCGCGCCGTCGATGGCGATGTGGTGACGGCGACGCCGGTCTATCCGCCGTTCCTCGGCGCACCGCGCCTGTCCGGCCGGCGTTTGACGACGGCGCCGCTGTGCCAGGTCGGCGAGCGCTGGGTGTTCGACTTCGCGGCGCTGCAGGACGCCGTGCTGCCCGGCAGCGGGCTGCTGTTGCTCTGCCATCCGCACAACCCGGTCGGCCGCGCGTGGGAGAGGGCGGAGCTCGAGCGGATCGCTGCCTTCAGCCTGTGCAACGGCCTCGTCGTCTGCTCCGACGAGATCCACTGCGGGCTCGTTCTCGACGAGCACCGCCGCCACCTGCCGCTGGCGATGCTTGGCGAAGAGGTGGCGCGGCGAACGATCACGCTCATGGCACCATCCAAGACGTGGAACATTCCCGGCCTCGGCTGTGCCTTCGCCGTCATCGCCGACGCCGGCTTGCGTCGTCGTTTCAGTGCCGCCATGCGGGGCATCGTGCCGCATGTCAATGCGCTCGGGCTGGCGGCCTGCGAAGCCGCCTACCGCGACTGTGACGACTGGCAGCACGCCCTGCTCGCCACCCTGCGGCGCAACCGCGACACCGTCGAGGCTGCCGTCCGCTTGCTGCCCGGCCTCGCCATGAACCACGTCGAGGCGACGTACCTGGCGTGGATCGATGCGCGTGGCCTCGCCGTCGCCGATCCGGCGGCCTTCTTCGAAGAAGCCGGCGTCGGACTGTCTAGTGGCGCCGAATTCGGCCTGCCGGGCTGGGTCCGGCTCAATTTCGGCTGCCCGCGACAGACCCTCGCCACCGCCCTCGACCGGATGGCCGCCGCTTGCACGGCCGCCGCGCGCTCATGAGCGCTACCGTCAGCTGGTGGCAGACCGGCATCATCTACCAGCTCTATCCGCGTTCGTTCCAGGACAGCAACGGCGATGGCGTCGGCGACCTGGCGGGGATCATCGCCCGCCTCGATTACCTGCACAGCCTCAACATCGATGTCCTCTGGCTGTCGCCGATCTATCCCTCACCGATGCATGACTTCGGTTACGACGTCGCCGATTACTGCGCCATCCACCCCCTCTTCGGCACGATGGCCGACTTCGATCGCCTGCTCGCCGAGGTGCATGCGCGCGGCATGCGGCTTCTGCTCGACCTGGTTCCCAATCACAGCTCGCATCTCCATCCCTGGTTCATCGCCAGCCGCAGTGCCCGCGACAACCCGCAGCGTGGGTGGTACATTTGGCGCGACCCGGCGCCCGGCGGCGGCCCGCCGAACAACTGGCTGAGCCACTTCGGCGGTCCGGCCTGGACCTTCGACGAGGGCTGTGGCCAGTACTACATGCACCAGTTCCTGCCGCAGCAGCCGGAACTGAATTATCGCCACCCCGAGGTCCTGCCGGCGATCCTGGACTGCATGCGTTTCTGGCTCGACAAGGGGGTCGACGGCTTCCGCGTCGACGTCATCGGCATGCTGCTGAAGGACCCGCTGTTCCGTGATGAACCCGCGAACCCCGCCTGGAACGGAGTCCGGGAGTACCAGAGCCTGTTGCACGTGCACACGGCCAACCTGCCCGAGGTGCACGGCCTGATCCGCCGCATGCGGGCCTTCCTCGACCGCTGGCACGACCGCCTGATGATTGGCGAACTCTACCTGCCGAATGCCGAACTGGTCCGCTACTACGGCGATGAGCAAGGCGCCGAGTGCCACCTGCCGTTCAACTTCCAGCTCATCCGGGCCCCCTGGGACGCCGCCCTCATCCGCCGCCTGGTGGACGATTACGAGGCGGTGCTGCCGCAGCACGCGTGGCCCAACTGGGTGCTCGGCAATCACGACCAGAAGCGGCTGGCGACCCGTGTCGGGTCGCGCCAGGCACGCGTCGCGACGATGCTGTTGCTGACGCTGCGCGGTACGCCCACCTGCTACTACGGCGACGAGATCGGCATGCTCGACGTACCGCTGCCCCTGGAACTGATGCAGGACCCACCGGCGCTCAGGCAGCCGGAAATCGCCCATCTCGTCGGCCGTGACCCGCAGCGCACGCCGATGCAGTGGGATGCCTCGGCGAACGCCGGTTTTGCCGCTGCCGGGGTCCGCTCCTGGCTGCCGCTGGCGGCCGACTGCAGGACGCGCAACGTCGCCAACCAGTCGGTTGACCCGCACTCGCCGCTCGCCTTCTTCCGCGCCATGACCGCACTGCGACGGGCCGAGCCGGCGCTCGCCGGCGGTTCCTTCCGGTCGCTCGACGCCGGCCAGCCCGACGTTTTCGCCTACCTGCGCGGCGATCCGGGCAGCGCCCTGCTCGTGCTGCTCAACTTTGGCGCCGAGCGTCGGCGACTGGCGCTGCCGCTGTCCGGCGATGCGGCCGACCTCTTGCTGTCAACGGCAATGACTTCGCCCAGGCGGCTCAGCCTGGAGCAACTGGTTCTCGCACCCGACGAGGGCATGGTGCTGCGGCTTCCCGCCACCAGCCGCCTCTCCCGAACCGTGGCATCCGGCGGCCGGCGATGATGCCGCCACCGTGATCGATGCCCGTGGCCCGTGGTCGACCGACCGGCGGCAGAGTTGACAGGCAGGCGCCGGGCGGTGACCATGATGCTCGCGCCATCTTGATGGGTTGAGAAGCGGCTGAACAGCGGCACGCCGGCCCGGCGAACGGGGCCGCCGCCGTCAGCGCGGTACTGCGAGCGGCACGACAAGCCTGCTAGAGCGAGAACTGGCCGACCGACTTCTCCATCCGGTCGACCATCGCCATCAGTTCAACCACCATGGCGTCGGTCTGGCTGGCGAGCGCGACGCAGGCGGCGGTCATTGCCGATACCTGCCTGACGTTTTCCGCGAGCTGTGACATCGCCGCGTTCTGGCCCACCGAGGCCTGCGAGATTTCCTCCACACGCCGGATGGTCTCGTCCATCTCGACCTTGATCCGCTGCAGGATCTCCTTCGACGAAGTGACCCGTTCGACGCCCTCGCCGACCTGCGTTGCACCGGCGCGCATGCCATCGACCGCGGTCGTGGTTTCGGCGTGGATGGCGGTGACCAGATCGCTGATCTGCTGCGTCGCCTTGCCGGTGCGCTCGGCCAGTTTCCGCACTTCATCGGCCACCACGGCGAAGCCCCGTCCCTGCTCGCCGGCCCGCGCAGCTTCGATGGCGGCGTTCAGCGCCAGCAGGTTGGTCTGATCGGCGATCTCCTTGATCACCGAGGTGATCTGGCTGATCTCGGTCGACCGCTGGCCGAGCGTCTCGACCTGTTCGGCCGACAGGCGGACCGTTTCGGCGAGGGAGCCGATCGCCGCACAGGCCTGCTCGGACTCCTTGGCTCCGGCGCGCGA
This sequence comes from Accumulibacter sp., assembly GCF_023806635.1. GTDB lineage: Bacteria > Pseudomonadota > Gammaproteobacteria > Burkholderiales > Rhodocyclaceae > Accumulibacter. The sequence goes on along the minus strand of NZ_JAMTDQ010000036.1, from coordinate 15,155 downwards.
GACGCCGCCTGTCTGGCTGGCGACTGCGTGCGTTGCGCGGGCATTGTCGGCAACGCGGGCGATCAGCGCGGTCACTTCGTCGACTGCAGCGGTTGCCGATGCAGTCGCCACATTCTGCTTGCTCGTCGCCTCCTGGACCTGTTGCACGCCACGTCCGACATCGCGCGTCGCATCGCCGACCTGCGCCGCGACATCGGCCATCCCCTGTACGGTCGCCTGTACCGAGGAGACGAAGCGGTCGGTCTGGCGGATGACGGTGCCGATCAGGTCGCCGCGTGGCGAATCGATTCGTTGCCTGAGATTGCCGCTTGTCAGCAGTTCCTCGAGCCACGCAGCAAAGCCGCGCAGGTCGCGATGCACGCGCGGCACATAGGCGAAGAGGAAGAAAAGACCGTAAAGAACGGAAGCAACCGCCAGCAGGTCGAGAAGCGTACCGAGTACGCCGCCGCTGAAGCTCGTGCCGCCAAGGCGCATCGCCGCACCGAACAGCGCGACGCTGCCGACCAGCGTCAGCTGTACCGGCAGCGAGAACAGGCGGGCGATGCCTGCGACACGACGATTCACCACGCGGCCCTGCTCGATGCGCAGTCGTGGGTCGCCCTGGCGGATGCGCTGGTAGGCGCTCGCTGCGGCATCGATCTCGGCGCGGGTCGGGCGGCTGCGCACCGACTGATGGCCAACCACGTGGCCACCTTCACGGACTGGCGAGACGTTCGCCACCACCCAGTAGAAGCCACCGTCCTTGCGCCGGTTCTTGACGACGCCACGCCAGGGGCGGCCACTCTTCAGTTCGCGCCAGAGATCGGCGAACGCCTCGACCGGCATGTCGGGGTGACGCACGATGTTGTGTGGCTGGCCAATCATCGCCTGCCGCTCGAAGCCGCTGACGCTGGCAAAGGCTTCATTGGCCTCGACGATCACGCCCTTCAGATCGGTTCGCGAGTAGATGAACGCGTTTTCCGGCAGCATCGTCTCGACATCTGTCACCGGCAGGTTTTGGCGCATCGGGGTCCTCCATTGCTCGCTGTGAGAGTGTGGATGATAACCGATGCCTATGGCGAAGCGAAAACCTGCTGCCAGAGTGCGAGCACCGCCTCGATGCGACAACTGACCGTGGCACGTTCGACGCGCGCGCGGCGGCCGGCGTTCAGCCGCAGCACGTGCTGCATGCGGCGATACTCGCGGTAGGCGTCGCGCACCGCCGTCGCGGCTGCGCCAGGTATCAGGCCCAGATCGGCAGCGATGCCGAGCAGCGCGATGTTGCCGAGGTTGCCGCAGAGTCGGGCGTGGCACCATGCATGGCCGAGGATCAGGTACTGGACGATGAACTCGACGTCGATCAGGCCGCCGCGGTCGTGCTTGATGTCGAACGACTCCTGGCTACCCGAGCCATGCTGCTCGAGCATGCGCTGGCGCATCGCCAGCACTTCCCGGCGCAGCGTCGCCAGGTCGCGGGGTTGGCGCAGGATCTCGGTGCGGATGGCCTCGAACTTCTCGCCGAGCGCCCGGTCGCCGGCGCAGAAGCGTGCGCGCGTCAGGGCCTGGTGTTCCCACACCCAGGCGTGCTGCAGCTGGTAGTCGCGAAAGGCGTCGACCGGGCAGACGAGCATTCCCGAATCGCCGTTCGGGCGCAGCCGCAGGTCCACCTCGAAGAGGCTGCCGGCAGCGGTCTGGCTCGACATCCAGGTGCTCATGCGCTGGCCGAGGCGGGCGTAGAGTTCGCCGGCGCCGCTCTCGGGGTCGTCGTGCAGATAGACGAGGTCGAGGTCGGAGGCGAAGCCCAGCTCCTTGCCGCCAAGCTTGCCGTAGGCGATGACGGCGAAGCGCGGCGGCAGTTCCGGCCGCGGGTGGCGGGACTTCAGCTTGTGCCAGCAGAGATCGAGGGTCGTCTGCACCATGATGTCGGCAAGCTCGCTGAGCCGGTCGGCAAGATGCTCGACGGTGTGCATGCCGGCCAGGTCCTGCGCCAGGAAATGGAAGACCTGCGCATGGTGGGTCTCGCGCAGGATGTCCATTTCACGTTCGGTGTCATCGACGTGTTCCGCCAGCCGCGCCTGCATGTTGTCGCGAAACTGCTGCCAGTCGGTGCTGACGTCGAAGATGCGCGAGTCGAGGAGTTCGTCGAGCAGGATCGGGTGGCGGGTCAGGTAGTCGGCTGCCCAGGACGAGCTGCCGATCAGTTCGGCGAGCTTTTTCAAGGCCTGCGGATATTGCTGCAGGAGCGCGAGATAGGCGCCGCGACGGCTGATCGTGTCGAGAAAGTCAAGGCCGCGCTGCCAGGTGGCGTCCGGTGTCGCCGTCGCGGCGGCAGCATCGATCAGTCGCGGACCCAGTGCGTCGAGCCGCTCGCGGTTGCTCGCCGGAAGCTGCAGATAGCGGCCGCTGTCGCGGAAGCCCTGTACCCTTTCGATGAGCGCCTGTGGCTGGCGGAAGCCGAGCGCCGCCAGTCGCTCGAGACCGTCGTCATTGGCCGTTGCTCCGTCCCAGATGCCGGCCAGCGGGTGCCGCCCTTCCTCGGGCTCGGAGAACACCTGCTCGAAGTGGCGGGCGACGAGCGCGCGATGCGCGTCGAGCGCCACCATGAACGACGCCCAGTCTTCGCAGGCCATCGCGGTCGCGATCGCCTGGCGCTCGTCGTCATCGCCCGGCAGGCGATGCGTCTGCGCGTCGGCGACGTATTGCAGGCGGTGCTCGAGGCGGCGCAGGAATCCGTAGGCCGTCGCCAGCTCGCGTTCGCTCTCCGCCGGCAGCAGCCGACGCTCGGCGAGCAGGGCGAGGACACGCAGCGTCGGGCGAACCTGCAGTGCCGGGTCGCGCCCACCGCGAATGAGCTGGAAGACCTGGGCGATGAACTCGATTTCGCGGATGCCTCCGGGGCCGAGCTTGATGTGCTCGGCCATGTCGCGGCGCGCCACTTCGCGCCGGATCTGCGCGTGCAGGTCGCGCATGGCGTTGATCGCCCCGAAGTCCAGATACTTGCGGAAGACGAACGGACGGCAGATGCGCTGCAGGGCATCGATCCACTCCGGTTGCAGATTCGTCCCCTCGTTCATCACCCGCGCCTTGATCCAGGCGTAGCGCTCCCACTCTCGGCCCTGGGCGATGAAGTAGTTCTCGAGCGAGCCGAGCGAGCCGACCAGAGGCCCGGAATCGCCATTCGGCCGCAATCGCATGTCGACGCGGAAGACCTGGCCATCTCCGGTGACGTCGTCGAGGGCAGCGATAAGGCGTTTGCCGAGGCGCAGGAAGAACTCGTAGTTGTCGAGGCGGCGACCGTTGCCAGCGGTTCGCCCCTCCTCGGGGTAGACGAAGATGTAATCGACGTCCGAGGAGACGTTGAGTTCGCGACCGCCGAGCTTGCCCATGCCGATGACGAGCAGCCGCTGCGGCCGGCCGTGCTCGTCAAGGGGTTCGCCAAACTGTCCGGCGAGCTGTCGATGCAGGAAGTCGAGCGCGAAGTTGGTGCTGACGTCGGCGAGTCTGGTCATCGTCTCGACGACCTCGGACAGCGGCGCCAGGCCACCGATGTCGCGCACGACCAGCGTCGCCATGACGCGCTGCCGCAGGTGCCGCAGGCAACGCTTCAGTTCCTCTTCGTTGAGCGGTGCGGCCGCGCTGAGGAAGGCGCTCATTCGCTCCGCGGCAAGCGGGCTTGCGGCGTGGTCGTCGAGCCAGGCGTCGACTTCCGGGCGCGCGGCCAGCAGCTGACGCAGGTAGCGGCTGTGCGCCGTCGCCGCCAGGCGCGCGGCGGTGAGGTCGGGTGGCCGGGTGTCGCTGGAGCTGTTCATCGTTCATTCTTTTCGTCTGGATCCGGATCGGGCCGCGCGCCACGGGCGCTGAAGCGGGACGGCAAAGCCGTTACAATGGGATATTGGCGAACTCGACCGGGCACCCCGACATTCTAGTGACGCGCACCGACTGTTGGCAAAAGTCTCTCCGCGCGAGCCCATTCTGATGCGGCAGGAGGAACTGCGCCCGGCGGTCTACCATCGCCTGCACCGTCTCGTGCCCTTCGTCTCGTATCCGGCGGTGCGCACCGGCTGGCGCTGGGCCCTGCGCGCCGCCCTCGTGCTCTATTTCGCCTTCGTCCTGCTGGTGCTTGGCCTGCGCTACCTGATCCTGCCGAACATCGACCACTATCGGCCGGAAATCGAACGTGCCGCCGGCCAGGCGCTCGGCCTCTCGGTCGCCATCGGCGGCATCGAGGCGAGTTGGGCCGGTCTCAACCCGGATCTCGTCCTCTCGGACGTGCGCATCGCCGACGCCCAGGGCCAGCCCGCGCTGGCCTTCTCGCGCGTCGAGAGCGTGTTGTCGTGGTCCTCGCTGCCGCGGCTCCAGTTGCGCCTGCGCCTGCTGCGCATCGATGAGCCGACCTTGCATCTGCGGCGTGACCACGACGGCCGCTTCTTCGTCGCCGGCATCGCCGTCACCGAGGACGACAGCGATGGCGGTGTCGTGGACTGGGTTCTGGCGCAGAAGCAGATACGCGTCAATGGCGCGACGGTGCTCTGGGAGGATGCCAGGCGCGGTGCTCCGGCACTGGTGCTGGAAGACGTCAACCTGGCGCTCGACAACGACGGCCGCCAGCACCGCTTCGGGTTGACCGCGCTGCCGCCTGCCGAGCTGGCGTCGGCGATCGACCTGCGCGGCGACTTTCGCGGCAGGGACCTGGAAGACGCCGCCAGCTGGAAGGGGCAGGCCTTCGTCCAGGTCGACTATGTCGATCTCGCCGCCTGGCGGACCTGGATCGACTATCCCTTCGCGCTGCCGCATGGTCGTGGTGCCATACGCGCGTGGGCAGGCTTTGCCGAGGGGGCGCTGCAGAACCTCACCGCCGACCTGTCGCTCGCGAGCGTCAGGCTCCGGTTGAGCAGGAACCTGCCGGAACTGACTCTGGATCGGCTCTCCGGGCGCATCGCGGCGCATGTCCTGGCAGACGGCATGCGGCTCGACGGACGCCGTGTCGAGCTCCTCGCCGAGTCGCCGGCGGCGGTGGCTGCCGATGCCGTCACGGCCGCCGCATCGCGGCCGCCGGAACGAGCCGCCGGACTGCGCATCGAGCCGACCGACTTCCATCTCGAATGGCAGCAGGAAAAGCAGCCGGGCGCTTCGTTGCGTGGCAGTGCGACGGCGACTGCGGTGGACCTCGGCGTCCTCGGGGGACTTGCCGCCTACCTGCCGCTCGACCCGCAATCGCGTCGCCTGCTCGACGAGTTTGCGCCGCGTGGCCAGATTGGCGACCTGCGCGCCAGTTGGCGGGGCAGCGCCGAGGAACTGCAGGCCTATTCGCTGCAGGCTTCGTTCTCCGACCTCGCGTTGCGGCCGGTGCGGCAGTTCCCCGGCGCCAGTGGCCTCTCGGGCTCGCTCGATGCCAGCGAGAAGGGCGGTGCCGTGCAACTGCGTTCGCGACAGGTGCGTGTCGAGCTGCCGCAGGTCTTTCCCGAGTCGGCGATCGCCCTCGACACACTGAACGCGCAGGCGAAATGGAAGATCAGCCAGGGTCGGGTCGACGCCGAGCTGTCGCGTGCCGAGTTCGCTGGCGCCGACGCGGCCGGTTCGGCGCAGGGAACGTTCCGCAGCAGTCCGGACGGACCGGGCAGCATCGACCTGACGGCCGCGCTGACGCGTGCCGAAGCGACCGCGGTCTGGCGCTACCTGCCGGCGGCGATCAACGTCGATGCCCGTCATTGGCTGCGCGATTCGCTGCGGGAGGGAAAGGCCAGCGAAGCGCGGCTGATCCTCAAGGGCGATCTGGCGCACTTCCCCTTTCTCGACCGCAAACAGGGACAGTTCCTGGTCACCGTCAAGGCGCAGGATGTCGTCCTCGACTACGGTACCGGCTGGCCACCGATCAGGAGCATCGATGCCGACCTGCGTTTCGAGGGCAACGGCATGGTAGTGCAGGCGCGCCACGGCACGATCCTCGGTGCGACACTGGCGCAGGCGCGGGCCGAGATCCCGGATTTCGACGCGCCGGTGAGCACGCTCAGGCTGAAGGGCCAGGTCGCCGGGCCGACCGCCGAATTCCTCAAGTTCATCGACCAGAGTCCGGTGGCAGCGCAGATCGACCACTTCACCGAGAAGATGAGTGCCCGCGGAGCCGGCCGGCTGGAAATCGGTCTGGTCATTCCGCTCGAGGAGGCGCGGCTCGGTGAGTCGAAGATCGACGGCACCTACACTTTCCAGGCGAACGAGGTCGTCGTCGATCCCGTGCTGCCACCGTTGCAGCAGGTGAAAGGCAACCTGCAGTTCTCGGAAAGGGACCTGCGTGTCCCCGGGATCAACGCGACCCTTTTCGGCGGCCCGCTGCGCATCACCGGTGGTACCGAGTCGGGCAGGGTGCGGGTGCTGGCGAGCGGCTCGCTGCTGGTCGACGACCTGCGACGGCACATCGGTTCGCCCGTGCTCGCCGCTTTCGCCGGCGGCGGCAGCTATCGCGCCGAGATCCGGGTGCGCAGGCGCGATGTCGACGTCCTGGTGGACAGTGATCTGCTCGGCGTCAGCTCGACCCTGCCGGCGCCGCTTGGCAAGTCCGCCAGCGAAGCGATGCCCCTGCATTTCGAGAATGGACTGCTGCCGGCGGCCGCTGGCGGCCAGGCCATCGTCCGCGATCAGGTGCGCGCCACCCTCGGCGACGTGCTCAGCCTGCAGCTGATCCGCCGCCGGAAGGACAGCGAGGCACAGATCGAGCGTGGCATGATCGCCATCGGCCGGCCGGCTGCGGCGCTGCCCGCGCGCGGGCTCAATGTCGGCATCAGCGCGCGCAGCCTCGATCTGGACGCCTGGCAGAGCCTTCTCGGCGGTGGCCGGAAGGGTGCCGAGGTCGCCGCGACCGGCTTCCCCGTCGCCGTCGATGTCAAGGCCGACGAACTCGTCGTCATCGGTCAGACCTACACCGGTGTCGTTGTCGGCATCACCGGCATCACGACGCGCTGGCGCGGCAATGTCGAGTCGGAACAGGCGATCGGCAACTTCCAGTGGGACGGCAGCGGTGCCGGCAGGTTGAAGGCGCATTTCAGCAAGTGGCGGCGTCCCGACAGGGTGCGCAGCGATACCGCCAGCCGCGAGCCACTCAAGGAACTGCCGGCGCTCGACGTCATCGTCGATGATTTCACCATCGGCCAGAAGCGCTTCGGACGCCTCGAGGTGCAGGCGCACAACGACGGCGGCATCTGGCGCCTGGACCGCATCGATCTGCGCAACCCGTATGGCAGCCTGGCGGGCAGCGGGCAGTGGCAGCTGACTGCAGGGAACAGGACGCAGCTCGATTTCGCTCTCGACAGTAGCGATGTCGGGCGCCTGCTCGACCGCCTCGGCTACGGCGGCACGATACGCGGCGGCAAGGCGGCGATGAAAGGGCGCATCGGCTGGACCGGCGCGCCGACCGAGCTGGACCACGCAACCCTCGCTGGCGACATCCAGGTCGAGGCAAGCCAGGGCCAGTTCCTCAAGGTCGATCCCGGCGTCGGCAAGTTGCTCGGGCTGATCAGCCTGCAGGGGCTGCCGCGACGCTTCACCTTCGATTTCGGCGACATCTTCAGCGAGGGTTTCGCGTTCGACGGCATCACCGGCAGCATCGCCGTCAAAGGCGGCGTCATGCACACCGATCGGCTGCAGATCAGCGGCCCGGCGGCGCGTGTCGTCCTCAGCGGCGACGCTGACCTGAAAAATGAGACGCAGCGCCTCGAAGTCAGCGTCCAGCCCGATCTCGGCAGCAGTGCGGCGCTCGGTGTGGCGGTGATCAACCCGCTGGCCGGTGTCGCGACGCTGCTCGCCGACAAGATCCTGCAGGGGCCGCTGAGCAAGGCGTTCAGCTTCGACTACCTGGTCACCGGCAGGTGGGACGACCCCAAGGTGGAGCGCCTGTCGCGGCCGCCGGCGGCCGCGACGACGCCATGACCGAAACCGACGAAGGCCACCGGAGACCACAATGAAGACAAGCCCAGACGGGCGGCCGCGCTCCGTCCAAGCCCCCGCCACTCTGCGTGTCGCCGCCTTGCAGATGGTGTCGACGCCGCGCGTCGACGAGAACCTGCGCACGGCGGCGGCGCTGATCGGCGACGCCGTTGCGCAGGGCGCCGAACTGCTGGCGCTGCCCGAGTACTTCGCCATCATGGGAATGACCGACGCCGACAAAGTGCGCCTGCGGGAGGCCGAAGGCAGCGGCCCGATCCAGGATTTCCTCGCCGCCAGTGCACGCGAGCACGCGGTCTGGCTGATCGGCGGTTCGCTGCCGCTGCTCGCCGGCAGTCCCGACAAGGTGCTCAACTCGACGCTGGTCTACGATCCGCAGGGGCAGCGTGCCGCCCGCTACGACAAGATCCACCTCTTCGGCTTCCAGCAGGGCAGCGAGCGTTACGACGAGAGCACGACCATCGAGGCCGGCCGCCGGCCGGCCGCCTTCGTCACGCCCTTCGGCCGCGTCGGTCTGTCGATCTGTTACGACCTGCGCTTTCCGGAGCTTTATCGCGCCCTCGGTGTCACAGACCTGCTGGTCGTGCCGGCGGCCTTCACCGAGACGACCGGCCGTGCCCACTGGGAGATTCTCCTGCGCGCGCGGGCGATCGAGAACCAGTGCTACGTGCTGGCGGTCGCGCAGGGCGGCCGGCACGAGAACGGCCGCGAAACGCACGGCAACAGCATGCTCGTAGACCCCTGGGGGACGATCCTCGATCGCAAGCAGAAGGGACCCGGCATCGTCATCGGCGACCTCGAACGGAGCCGACTGGATGAAGTCCGCGCCAGCCTGCCGGCCCTCTCGCATCGTGTCATGTAGGTGTCGGCGGCAGAAAACCGCAGCAAACAGGGAAACTCAATGACCACCAAGGCCCAGACCCTCCTCGCGCAGGCGCGCAAGACCCTGCTCACGCCCTATGGCCTCGATGTCGCCGACCTGACACCGGTGTTTGGCAGGATCATGGCGCACCAGGTCGACTATGCCGATCTCTACTTCCAGTACAGCCGTTCCGAGGCCTGGAGTCTCGAAGAGGGGATCGTCAAGAGCGGCAGCTTCAGCATCGACGAAGGCGTCGGCGTGCGTGCCCTGGCCGGCGAGAAGACCGCTTTCGCCTATTCCGACGACATCAGCAGACCGGCGCTCGACGCAGCTGCCGCCGCCGTGCGGGCGATTGCCGGCGCCGGGCAGGAGCGGCGCGTGCCGGCAGCGAAGCGCATTGGCGGCCATCGCCTGTACCTGCCGAACGACCCGCTGGCTTCTCTCCCTGCGGACAGCAAGGTCCGTCTGCTCGAGCGACTCGAAGCGCTGGCACGCGCTGCCGACCCGCGGGTGACGCAGGTCATGGCTCACCTCGCCGGCGAGTACGAGGTGGTCCTGGTCGCCGGCAGCGACGGTCGCCTGGCGGCCGACGTGCGGCCGCTGGTGCGGCTCTCGCTGACGGTCATCGTCGAACAGGGCGGACAGCGTGAACAGGGGTCGGCCGGCGGCGGTGGCCGCAGCGACTACGGCTTCTTCACCGATGCGGTGCTGCAGGACTATGCGCGCGAAGCCGTGCATCAGGCCGTCACCAACCTGGCCGCGCGCCCGGCGCCGGCGGGAACGATGACGGTCGTCCTTGGCGCCGGCTGGCCCGGCATCCTGCTGCACGAAGCCGTCGGCCACGGACTCGAGGGCGACTTCAACCGCAAGGGCAGCTCGACCTTCGCCGGTCGCATCGGCAGCCGCGTCGCCGCCAGCGGCGTGACGGTCATCGACGACGGCACGATCGCTGGCCGGCGCGGTTCGCTGAACATCGACGACGAAGGCAACCCGACGCAGCGGACGGTGCTGATCGAGGACGGCATCCTGCAGGGCTACATGCAGGACAGCCTCAACGCGCGCCTGATGGGCGTCGCGCCGACCGGCAACGGCCGTCGCGAGTCCTTTGCCCACCTGCCGTTGCCGCGCATGACCAACACCACGATGCTGAACGGCGAGCGCAGCGCGGAAGAGATCATCCGCTCGGTGAAGAAGGGAATCTACGCGGTCAATTTCGGCGGCGGGCAGGTCGACATCACCAACGGCAAGTTCGTCTTCTCGATGTCCGAGGCCTACCTGATCGAAAACGGTCGCGTGACCACCCCGGTCAAGGGCGCGACCCTGATCGGCAGCGGCCCGCAGGCGATGACGCAGGTGTCGATGATCGGCAACGACATGCGCCTCGACCCTGGCGTCGGCACCTGCGGCAAGGAGGGCCAGAGTGTGCCGGTCGGCGTCGGCCAGCCGACCCTGCGCATCGACGGGCTGACGGTCGGCGGCACGGCCTGACCGGCGGTCGGCGGCCAGCGGAGCGGGCGCCAAAGCCATGCTGGCGGGCAGGGGCTATAATCGCAGCCCAGTCCAGACCGTCACCCTCATCACGCCATGATCACCAGGCCGTTCCGCCGCCGGCTTCGCGCCGCTCTTGCCCTCTTCTGGCTCGTCGCCAGCATGTTCCTTGCCAGCCTGCCCGCCGCAGCCGTCGCCGCCGAGGTGCGTCAGCCGGAGGCGACCCTGCACTACCATTTCCGGCCGATCGTCACCTTTCGCGCGACCTTCGTCGGCGCCAGCCCGGAGTATCGCGTGCGCCGCGCGCTGGAGCGCATCGATGCCCTGCCGGCGGCGCAGATGCAGCAGCCGATCGAGCTGACGCCGTTCTCCGTCGAAGACCGGCGCGGCATCAGCCTGCACATCGGCGAAGCGGTCCTCTTCGGCATCGTCGAGGGCGATCTCGACCCCGAGGAGAAGATGTCGCTCGAGGCTGTGGCGCGTCGCAGTGCTGAGGAACTCGGTGCCGCGCTGCTGGCGGTCAGCGAGCAGCGCCGACCGATGGTGCTCGTCAAGGGAGTCGGTCTGTCGCTGGCGGCGACGGCCATCGCCCTGTTGCTGCTGTGGCTGATCCGCCGCGCCACCGCGTTGATCGTCCGCCACTTCGCAAAGGTCATTGACGCGCATCCGGAGTCGAGCAGCTTCCGCTGGGCCCGCCATGGCTGGGCGCTGGTGCAGCGGATCGCGCAACTGCTGATGGGCTTTCTCTGGCTCAGCGTCGCCTACCTCTGGCTGACCTTCGTCCTGGCACGCTTCCCGCTTACCGAGCCGCTCGGCGACCGCCTGACCAGCTTCCTCTTCGGCCTGATGGAAACGATCGGCGTCGGCTTCATCGAAGCAGTCCCGTCGCTGACCACCGCCCTCGTCATCCTCTTCCTGACGAAGGCCTTCAATGACGCCCTCGGCAACTTCTTCAAGGCGGCAAGGGCCGGACGCGTGCAGGTGCACGGGTTGCATCCGGAGACGGTGAATGCCACGCATCGCATCTGCACGATCATCGTCTGGGGCCTCGGCATTGCCATTGCCTATCCGTTCATACCGATGTCCGACAGCGATGCCTTCAAGGGGCTGTCGGTGATGTTCGGCTTCATGCTGACGCTCGGTTCGGCAGGCATCGTCAACCAGTTGATGAGCGGTCTCGTCCTCGTCTACTCGCGCGCGCTGTCGGTCGGTGACTTCGTCGACATCGGCGAGACCGTCGGCGTCGTCAGCGAGGTCGGCGCGCTGTCGACGAAGATCATCAACATGCGCAACGAGGAAGTGACGATTCCCAACGCCGTGCTCGTCGGCAATCCGATCAAGAACTACTCGCGCCTCGCGGGCGCGCGCGGGACGCTGGTGTCGACCAAGGTGACGATCGGTTACGATACCCCCTGGCGTCAGGTGCACGCGATGCTCATCGCCGCTGCCGAACAGACGCCCGGCCTGCGCGCGCTGCCGAAGCCCTTCGTCTATCAGCGCAGCCTCGCCGACTGGTACGTCGAGTACGAACTTTTTGCACACACGGACAAGCCGCTCGAGCGGGTGCCGGTGCTCTCCGCGCTGCACGGCAACATCCAGGACCAGTTCAATACCTACGGTGTGCAGATCATGTCGCCGCATTTCGTCGTCCAGCCGGCGAGCAACGTCGTCGTCCCGCGCGAGAGCTGGCATGCGGCGCCGGCCGAAGCCGAAGGCGGCGGCCCGACAACGGGGACGCTGCAGCAGCCGGGAACATCCGGATGATCAGCTTCGCTCTGACGGTCTTCCTTTCGGCCTTTCTTCTCTTCCAGATCCAGCCGATCATCGCCAAGATGATCCTGCCGTGGTTCGGCGGTTCGTCGTCGGTGTGGAGCACCTGCATGGTCTTCTTTCAGGCGGCGCTGCTGCTCGGCTACCTCTACGTTCACCTGCTGCACGAGTGGCTTTCACCACGCCGCCAGGTGATGGTGCACGGTGTGCTGCTGCTGCTGAGTCTGGCGACGCTGCCGGTGATCGCCAACCCGGCCTGGAAGGACGTTGCCTTCGCCAGCCCGACGTGGAACGCCCTCGTCGTCCTTGCGGCAACGGTCGGCATGCCGTACCTGCTGCTGTCCACCACCGGGCCGCTGATGCAGGCGTGGTATGCGCGCTCGTTCAACAGCATGATGCCGTACCGACTGTACGCGCTGTCGAACCTGGCGTCGATGCTCGCGCTGCTCTCGTACCCGGTGCTCGTCGAGCCCTTCTTCGTCGTCGTGCAGCAGGCGCACGCCTGGTCGGTCGGCTACGTCTTCTTTGTCGTCGCCTGCCTGGCCAGCGCCTGGCAATCATGGCAGGGTGTTTCCGGCGAACTCGAACGCAGCCCGGCCAGCTCCGAGTCGGTGCCGCGGCCGCCGCTGCGCGAGTGCCTGCTGTGGATCGGCCTGGCGATGACCGCCTCGATCCTCCTCCTCGCGCTGACCCGTCACCTGACGCAGGACGTCGCGCCGGTCCCCTTCCTCTGGGTGCTGCCGCTGAGCATCTACCTGCTGAGCTTCATTCTCTGCTTCGATGCGCCGCGCTACTACCATCGCCGGGGCTTCCTGATCGCGCTGCCGATCGCCTTCGTCGCCCTCGACCAGGTTCTCGCCGAAGGTGGCATGCCGGTACCGCTGCTGGTCAGCGTGCTTTGCCTCGCGCTCTTCGTCTTCTGCATGGTCTGTCATGGCGAGCTGGTGCGGCGGCGGCCGCCGGTGCGCCACCTGACGCTGTTCTACCTGATGCTGTCGATCGGCGGCGCCATCGGCGGCAGTTTCGTCGGCCTGCTCGCGCCGGCGCTCTTCAACGCCTACTTCGAATTGCCGATCGGTCTCTTCCTCTGCGCCGTGCTGGTGATCATCGTCCTCTGGCCGCAAGTTAAGCCGGTCTGGCGCTGGCTGCTGCTCGCGGCCCTCGCCGTCTATGGCTACCGGCTGGCGGGGATATCGGTCGATTACGTCGAGGACTACCGGCGCGTCATGCGCAACTTCTACGGCCAGTTGCGGGTTGCCGACGTCAGCGATGACGACCTCGGCATCAAGCGCAGGATGTTCCACGGCCGCATCAACCACGGCGAGCAGTTCATCGCCCCCGAGCACAGCCGGCGACCGACCGCCTACTACTGCGAGCAGTCGGGGATCGGCCAGGCGCTGCTCAGCCTGCCGACCGAGCGGCCGCGCCGGATCGGCGTCGTCGGCCTCGGCGCCGGCACGCTTGCGACCTACGGCCGCCCGGGCGACGAAATGCGGCTGTACGAGATCGACGACCAGGTCCTCGAGCTCGCGCGCAGCGACTTCAGCTATCTGGCGGAAAGCCGGGCGCGCATCGTGCCGGTGCTCGGCGATGGCCGCCTGATGCTCGAAAGCGAAGCGCCGCAGGCCTTCGACCTGCTCGCCATCGACGCCTTCTCGGGTGATTCGATCCCGGCGCACCTGCTGACGCTCGAAGCGATGCAGTCCTATCTGCGGCACATGCGGAGCGACGGCATCCTCGCCGTGCACATCACCAACCGCTACCTCGACCTGCAGCCGGTGGTCGCCGCCGCCGCCGCAAAGCTCGGGATGAGCGTCCTCGTCGTCGATCTCGATCCGGCTGACGGCGAGGTCTTCTGTCGCCGGTCGCTGTGGGCGCTGCTCGTCCGACCCGAGCGCGCGGCGAGCCTGCAGGCGGCGAGCGCCGGCGCCCGGCCGCTGCAGCCGCGCGCCGGCTTCACGGCGTGGACCGACGGCTTCTCGAACCTGCTCGGGATCCTGAAGTGAGCTGACCGGCGCTGCCGACAGCGGGTGATCGAGCCCGGCTTGCCGTGCCGTGGGCGCCGTCGCCGGTGAGCACCGGTTTTCACACGGCTTGGAAGCATGGCGAGTCAGCCATCTTTTCCGGCGTCGCTTCCGGCGATCGACGAGATCGCCGGTGTCGTCGCCGACTTCCGGCGTGCCGCGGCGAGCGCGATGCGCGCCGGTTTCGACGGCGTCGAGATTCACGGCGCCAACGGCCACCTGATCGGCCAGTTCCTGCGCACGACGTCGAACCAGCGCACCGACGCCTACGGCGGCAGCCGCGAGAAGAGAACCGGCTGCGCTTGCTGCGCGAGATTGCATCCGCGGCTGCCGGCGAAGTCTGGGCCGGGCGCGTCGGCGTCCGCCTTGCACCCTTCATCACCGCCCGCAACATGGCCTGTCCGGACATCGCACCGACGATCCTCGACGGTGCACGCGCCTTGTCGCGGCTGGACATCGCCTACCTGCACCTCTCGGAAGCCGACTGGGACGATGCGCCGCAGGTGCCCGAACAGTTCCGCCGCGACCTGCGCGCGGCCTATGATGGCCGCCTGATCGTCGCGGCTGCCACGACAGGACGCGTGCCAAAGTCATTCTCGGCAACGGCCTGGCCGACCTCGTCGCCTTCGGCCGCCCCGTCTTGTGAGGTCCTGGACTGCGATGCGGGGCGCCACCTCCGTATGCGCCTGGCGCAAGTCTTGAATACTCTGGCGCACTTCAGCCTGCACCACCCCAGCATCCAGGACTCATCTCCCGCCAGCCGACCGCGATCGTATCACCCTGATACCCTGGCGGCGACAGCCGGGGCAGCCGGCGAACGGGTGCGATGCGGTCGGGGCATGCGTGAGAGCTGAGGGCACGCGGCGCGAGCGATTCGACCCTTGCGCACTGCAGGCGGAACACATGCCGCCCGGCTTTTGCCAGCCAGCAGGGTCCAGCCGTCAGCTTACTCCGGCAATGCCGCCAGGCGCCCGAGCAGGTTGATGTAGAACCGTCTCTGCCAGCCGGTCTGGCCGGGCTCGGGGCAGACGCAGACGTCCAGGTGTGTTACGTCCCGCCCTATTCAAGCCTCTCCGTCCCGAGCTATTCCGGGGTGA
>NZ_JAMTDQ010000035.1 GCF_023806635.1 Accumulibacter sp. | reverse complement strand
ACCTCATCGACCCGATCGACCAGCTCGCCATCGCGGTGCAACTCCACCGCGTACACATCGAGCCCGCGCTCATACAGCACGGTGACGCGCCCCTGGAATTTCGCCGTGGTCACCGTGAAACTTATGGTCGGTGGCGTCGCGATGATGTCATTGGGCAGCGGATCGACCCAGGTGAAGTCCCGCGCGCCGGCATCCACCAGCAGATGGGTGATGCGCCGGTAGCCGTCGGGAGCGGGCAGCTGCTCCATCTGCTGGATCAGCGCCTGCAGCTCGGGGCAGCGGACCTCTGGGATCGGCAGCTTCGCCGGTGCGGAACCAAGCACGAACCGCTGCACCGTGTACGGCTTGCCATCGGCGGTGAATGCGGTCTCTTCCTCGGGCGTGTCGGCGCGCAGACCATCGAAGCGGCGTCGGGCGTAGGGTTCGATCTGCACCTTGACGCCCTCGTCGGGTACCTCGGTCACCAGCGCCCGGTCGAGCACCGCGAATTCGGCGCGTCCCGTTTTGACGACAATGGCGTCGTCGGTGGTGGCGATGACCTTGCCCTCGAAGGGTTTGGGATCGATGTGGAAGCCCAGCGTCGAAACCTTGGGCTGGCCGTCGAAGATGTTGAACTTGAAGCTGCGAACGTTGGAAGGCACGTGGCCGCTAACGAGCGTCGGCATCTGTGCGCGGATGGCTTGGGTATCCATGGGAGACTCCTTGTGGCAACCAAGGGACTCCCGCCCGCAAGGGAGGTATGTCCCTTGAGGGTGAGGTGGAAGGACACGGCATGCGTCCGGTGAAAGAAACAACCAGTGCGGCGAACCGCATCGCAGTCTCGAAGGTCTCGACTGCCTGGGATGCCGCCGGCAACGCCAGCGAACATGCGGGAAGCGTGCGACAGGCGCGGGCGCCTGTGGTCCGGAAATCGGCAACCTGTCGCCACCACGTTCCATGAAAAGGACGAGCCCCGCATGGGGGCTCGAAGGTGCTACTCGTCGTCGTACAAGGGCAATCCGTCCAGCACCGGCGCATCGGCATCGAACACCAGCATGCGAACGTCGGCCAGCGCAGCCAGGTGCAGTACCTCCACGAGGGACTCCGGCATGCCCTTGGCCCGGTGTTCCTGCCGCAGCTCTTCGGCGGTGATGCCCTCGACATGCTGCAGGTTCGCATCCGTCCAGGGGGTGGCGATCAGCTTCACGCCGATCGCGGGGCTGTACGGGATGCGGAAGGCGACGAACAGAAAACCGCTCGGCGTGGCGATGTCCGCCAGCTCGGCGAGGAAGCGGCCTGCGTCGGCAGTAAGATGGGCACTGCTGATCTCCCAGCACCGGCTGTAGAAGCCGGTCTCGAAGCTCAGTCGCCGCACGACTTCCCGTGCGGCCTCCCCCGAGTAGGTGTCGCCGACGTGCACGGGCTGACCGAAGTCATCGCCGCTGACGGCGTAGACCACGGTGCGCACCACGCCTTCGGTCTGGCATTGGACCTCCAGGTCTTCGGGAATGTCCTGGCCTTCGGTAATCAGGGCGAAGTCATTGCTGAAGACGCAGGGGAAGCGCGCGACCTGGTCATCCGTCAGATGCGCCTGACTGGGATGCAGCGGGCGCCAGACCGGAGGACAGTCGTCCTCGCAGGTGATGCACAGGGAGCGATCAATGCGCAGGTTCTGGTAGCCGCGGAGGAAAGGGTTGGAATTCGGGGACATGAGTTTTCTCCATAAGCGGAAGTGGAGCCCATTCCCCGGCTGGGGAGCAAGCCCCAGCGGGTGGTTGAAGAGATGTCGAGAACAAGGAGGGACACGGCCTCGCATAGAGGCGCATGTCCCTCATGGGTGGAAAATGGAACGGGTGGCGAACAAGCGGATCGGCGTCACCAACCGCTGTAGTTCAGCGCGAGATCGGCAATGACCTTGCGGCGCTCCAGATCGAGGCCTCCCAGATCGGAAAGCCCCTCGAATCCGCAACGCTTGAGCATCGCGCCACCCTCGCGAGCGTTGTAGAAGCTCACCATCGCGGACAGGAACATGCGCTGGCCGCCGCTGAGGACATCCAGGGCGTCGTTGAGCAACAGCACCTTGGGGCGCAGATCCCACTTGCTGGTGGCGCGCTGCAGGCCTTCGGGGGTGCCGTCACCGAACCACTCGGGGCCGGCGATTTCCGCACCGCGTTTCCACGCTTCGAAGAAGGCCAGCGGCGCTTCGGCGAAATGCCGTTCTTCCGCGGCGATCTGATCAAATACGTCTTGGGACAAAGACTGGTTCATGACATGGCTCCTGGTAAGTGGAAGTCAGGGGTGGATGCGTTGCTGCCAGCGGCCTGTTGTCAGGGCGTGGTCGGCGGCGTGCTGCGAACGGAAGTACTCGACGGACTCTCGGGACACCGGGCCGTCTTCGTCGGCGGTGCCGATGTAGTGGCCGGCGGCGCTGTGGCGCACCTGCAGAGGCAGGCGCTTGCCGGTGTAGGCCAGGGCCAGATAGCCAATGGCTTCGGCACGGGCCAGTGCGGCACTCGGGAGCGTCGATGCGAATGCAAGGAACATGGGGCTCTCCTGGTTGAAGGACCGGGAGCCCAACACCCAGACGGGAGCGGATACCTCCCGAAGGGTTGAACACGAATGGCATCGGGCGTCGTGAGGACGCTCGTCCGCAATGGGCGATGCGAGGCGGACTGGTTCGATCCACGCGGCGAACCGCGTTGCAGCCTTGAAGACCTGGGCTGCCAGGGCATGGTGCTGACGGCTGTCAGCAGCGCATGACTGCAGAATGGAGGCGACGCATCACTGGCGTCTTCGAGGAATGCGCATTGCACAAGGGCCGCTTTGGGCTGTGCGACACCGATCGGGATCAAACAAAGACCAGTAGGCCGAAGGCACTTGAGCCTTCAGCCGGAGAAGAGAGAAACCACCTGTGGGCTGTGGCAGTCCCGGCCGTCGTCAAAGCCGCTCGCTGCGTCAGCAATCGCACCCGACCCGTGTCGTGGCTGGGGTCGACATCCTTAGGCACACATCCGCGCACAAAGGGAGCCCGTTGTTCCGCCGGCGGGCACCGGCACCGAATACCGTCGACCCAAGCGGTCTCCTGACGGCTCGCAGCGGTACAAGCCTGCCAGGCGTCAGGAGACCCCTCGCCATCGACGGGAGCACTTCGATCAATGGAATCGCGGCAGAGGCGATTCGCGGAGGAGCGACCTTCTCGTCGCGCGGACCCGTCGCGGGGCAGCGAGACGCGCACACCGTTGCAGAAGGATGCGTGTGCTGGGGAGTCCCGCGAGACGCGGGAGGTTGGCCCCGCCGTTGGAAACGGCCGGCGTGGCGCGGGGATTCGTCGGCGTCAGGACGCCTTGCGGGAAGCCCGCTGCTTGCGCGGCGCACCGCGCTTGCCTGTCGAGGTATCGACCGGTTGCGTTCCCTTGCAATCCGGGTAACGGCTGCACGACCAGAAAGCGCCGTTCTTGCCGGTGCGCTGGCGCATCGGCGCGCCGCACTGCGGACAGGATGGCGAAGGCGGCAGCTTGATGGCGAGCGTTGCGCCGCTGTACTGCTGCACGAGCTGGGCCACCCAGGCGGATTGCTTGGCGATGAAGGAGTCCAGCGTCATCTGGCCGGCTTCGATCATGTCCAGCGCCTGCTCCCAGACCGCCGTCGTGCCCGGATCGGCAATGGCGGCCGGCACGGTGCCAATCAAGGTGAAGGCGGCATCCGAGGCACGGATGGCACGGCCCTTCTTCAGCAGATAGCCGCGGCCGAGCAGGCCGCCGATGATGTTGGCGCGCGTCGCTTCGGTGCCGATGCCCGTCGTCTCCTTGAGCTTCTGCTTCAGGCGCGGGTCGGTGACGAGCTTGGCGACGCCCTTCATGGCCTTGACCAGTTCGCCCTGCGTGTAGGGCTTGGGCGGCAGGGTCTTGAGCGCCTTCAGATCGACATTGCCGACCTGGCAGGACAAGCCGGCTCGCAGCGCCGGCAGCACCTGGCTGCGCGGGGCGTCGTCGTTATCCGCATCGCTTTCCTCCTGCGCCGTCATCACCTGGCGCCAGCCGGCCACGGCGATCTGCTTGCCCACGGCCAGCAGCGACTGCCCGCCGCAAGCGAGCTGCGCCACTGTCCGGTCGAACTCGTGGTGGGGAAGAAACTGCGCCAGGTAATGCGCGCGGATCAGTCGATAGACCGCCAGTTCCTTCTCATTCATGGCCGACAGGTTGGCGGGCTCCAGCGTTGGGATGATGCCGTGGTGCGCAGTGACCTTGCCGTCGTTCCAGGCGCGCGAGCGCTGGGTCGGGTCCAGGCGGTCAATCAACGGGCGCAGGCCGGGATCGGTCTTGAGCAGGCTGTCGAGAACGGTCGGCACCTCGACCAGCATGCTCTCGGGCAGGTAGCCCGAGTCGGAGCGCGGATAGGTCGTCGCCTTGTGCGTCTCATACAGCGCCTGGGCGATGTCCAGCGTCTCCTGCACGTCTAGGCCCAACTGCTTGGAACACACCTCCTGCAGCGTGCCCAGGTCGAACGGCAGCGGTGGACCTTCGCGCACGCGCTCCGTCTCGACCGACACCACCTGGGCGTTGCCGGCGGCGCGCATGCGTTCAACAGCCTGCTGGGCAACCGGCTGCTGCAGGCAGCGGCCGGCGTCGTCCGTACAACCCTGTGGCGGCGTCCAACTTGCAATGAAGGATTGGCCGGCATGAGACAGCGTGACCTCGACGGCCCAGAACGGCACCGAGACGAAGCAGGTAATCTCGCGGTCGCGATCCACCACCAGCTTCAGCGTCGGCGTCTGCACCCGGCCTACCGACAGCACGCCGGTGTAGCCAGCCTGGCGTCCGAGCAACGTGAACAGCCGGCTCAGGTTCATGCCGATCAGCCAGTCGGCACGCGAGCGGGCCAGGGCCGAGTAGTACAGCGGCAGCGTCTCGGCCGAGGGCTTCAGCGCGCCCAGCGCCTTGCGGATCGACGCATCATTGAGCGCCGACAGCCACAGGCGCTGGATCGGTCCGCGGTAGCCGCACAACTCGATGATCTCGCGGGCGATCATCTCGCCTTCGCGGTCGGCATCGGTGGCGATCACCAACTCGGTGGCCTGGCCGACGAGCTGCTTGACGATCTTGAACTGCGCGGCGGTCGCTGCCTTGGGCTCGACACGCCAATGCTCGGGGATGATGGGCAGTTGCTCGATGGTCCAGCGCTTGTAGCGCTCGTCATAACCCTCGGGCGGAACTGCTTCGACCAGATGACCGATGCACCAGGTCACGACGATACCTGCGCCGCTGTAGCAGCCGGAACCACGCTGGCCGGCGCCCAGCACGCGGGCGATGTCCTTGCCTTGCGAAGGCTTCTCGCATAGGAACACGCGCATGTTGAAGCCTCCTCGGGAATGTGCAGTTCATCGGATGGACAACAGCATGGCTGGGCCAAGTGAGACCGGCAGCAAGGAAGCCGGATGGCATGGACACCGAATTGTGATCGGCTGGGGAATGGTTGCCGCAGCGGCACGCACAGATCGCAGCGGTAGGAGGGGCGGGAGCTTGGTGTCGGGAGGGCGGCCTGAAACTCGGTGGACCGCAGTGGAACTATCCCCAGGGGATAATCCCCTGGTGCATGGCGGGCGTCTGATGGTTGCTACAGCCGCCCGCGATGCTTGGTCACTGTCCTCCGGCGGGCTTGGCGCCGAGCGTCACCGCCTCGAGGCGGTACGGCAGGATGCCGACGCGCCGGGCCTCGATCTTGAAGGTGACGCGCTCGTTTTCGTCAGCGTCCTCCCATTCGTCGCGCACAGTGCGGCCTTCGACCAGCACGCGCATACCCTTCTGGTACAGCGACTGCCAGCGCTCGGCATCGCGATGCCACAGCTCCACCGGCGCCCAGAAACCGCCGCGGTCCTCGTATTCACCATCCTTCTTCGGGATGGGGTTATCGAAATAGACGTTCAGGCGCAGCAGCCGGCGCGGGTCGTCGTTGCCGTTGGGGAATTCGCGGTACTCCGGCGCGGAACCGATGTTGCCCTCGCCGACGAAGTGCGTGCTCATGTTGACTCCTTGGGGGTAGTGGAAACGGACGCGACGTGCCCGTGGGCACGCCGCAGATAAATCGCCTCGGCTTGGGCCATCCGGCTGGCGCATTCCAGGGCAAGGCGGGCGATGCTGTGGGTCAGGCTGATCTGCATGTTCAGCGCGATGCGCTGCAGTTCCATTGCATACAGATCGTCGATCAGCGAGGCCGGAGTCGAGGAGCGATCGAGCAGCGAATCCCACAAGGCCACGCCCATGGACGAGCGGTCGAGGTTGCGCCAGCGCAGAAAGGTTGTCCCTGCGCCAGTCGTCTGCTGGGCCAGTTGCACATCAAGAAGATTGAAGGGATATGCTCGCGCCTGCGGGAGCACCTGCCGTTGTGCCAGGGTGATCAACTCGTCGCGCAGCGCCATGCACTGGCTGGCCCAGGTCTCCAGACTCCCCTTACCTTTAAAAGGCTGTAAAAGGCCTTTTAGGTAGCCTGCGTGTTCCAGCCGCTGGAAGTCTGCCTGTGCCAGTGGAGTGAAGCGCGCTGGGCGGCCGGAAGAAGAAGGTGCCGTCATGCGTTGGCGCCCTCATCGTCTTGCCTCGCGGCGTCGCCTGCGCCATCGGCAATACCTGACTCCAAAGCATCAGCGACCGATGCCTCGGGCCGACTCCCCCGCCGTGCGATGGGTGGCGCAAAGCGTGAACGGCGCGTGCCTTCGAGCACGTCCTGCGGCAACTCGCCGAACTTCTCCAGCGCCGCCCGCGCCACGGCGTTCTTCGCCGCGAAGTCGTCGCGCGTCGTGCCGGAATAGCGGTACTGCTGCGCCAGGGAAAACAGGCTGCGCAGCGCATGGGCGCCGTCATTGAGCCAGCGCTCCAGCGTGCTGCGGTCGATCAGTGCCGTGTGGTGGGCCAGGATCAGTTTGCGTGCGAGGTCGTCGTAGTCGGCCAGCAGGTACACCGCCATGAAGCCGAGCTGCGCGTTGACGAACAGCGGCAGCTTCACCGGCTGCACGTTCATGTTCTCGCCCAGGGACAGCGCGGGCGGCACGTCAGCCAGCGCCTGGTCCACCTGTTCGCGCAGCGCCTGCAGGCTGGCCTTGGTCTGCGTGAGCTTGTCTTCGATGCGCAGCATCCACCAGTCCGAGTAGGGATCGTCCTGTTCGGCGCCGCGCTTCATCTTGTTCATCACGCTGATGTAGCCGTTGAGGCCGATGATGCCGGGGCGCCCCTCGGCCGGCGCGCGGCCGTGCCAGATGCGCGATGCGTGGTGGGTGTGCAGCGTCAGCGACATCGCGCTGCGCAGCGATCCGAGATTCAGTTGCAGGGGTTCGTTGGCCATGGGGACGACTCGCGGTGAATGAACGAGTCGCCAGCATCGGGTCCAGCCGGAAGGCCGTCAGTCAACAAACCGCACCCCACGCGCGCCCGGTTTGTCTGTTTGTCCGTCAATGGAAGGCTGTCTGTACCAGCCATCCCCTGGGGATAGCCCTGCTGAAGGTGATGATCGGGATGAGCGACCGGCAACCGGCGGAAGGCTGCCTGTTCGGCCTATCCCCAGGGGATAGCCGGATCGCTCAAGGGTCGTGCAGGGCCGACCGCAGCCGCGCCAGGTAGGCACGTGCCACCTCGGGGTCAGTGGCACGGGATGCTGGCGGTGACGATGGCGCAGGTGGCGGGGGCGCTGGCGGCGCCGATGCACTTTCTCCGGCCCAGGCCTTGAACTCTCCTCGGATCGCCTTCTGGATGATGCCGAACAGGTAGCCGGCCGGGTTGCGCACCGCGCTGTTGCGGCAGCGTGCCGCCCACTCGTCGAGCACCGCCTGGCGCTGCGCCTCGTCCACCTGCTGCAACGCCACCAGCGCGCCGGCCTGCTGCTCATCCTTCAAGCGCAGGAAACGCTCGGGTAGTCGCAGGTTCTGCAAGGCCCTCGCGCGCGGTACTGTACGTACTTCATTTATACGATCCTTACGTACTGTACGGTCCTCCTTCGGATTCCGAAGCGAGCTATCCGGTGCGGGTTTCGGCCCCACTTCGGATTCCGAAGACGGGGGATTTGCATTCCGAAGTAAGCCTTCTGTGCCGTCTTCGGAATCGTGATCGACTCCCTCCTGTGGATAACTTGGCGTCGACCAGCCATGCCGGGCCATGTGCTGGGCTAGCACCTGCAAGCGTGTCGGCAGCGTGCGGCCGCTGAGCAGGGGGTCTTCGGCGATCTCCTTCAGCGTGTGCATGCTGACGATCTGCACCGCCTTGGCGGCATGGGTGAGGGCCTGACTCACCAGGCCCAGATATTCGGGATCGAGCTGCATCGCCTCGAAGGGCGTCAGCGGCTCGTCATGCAGGACATAGAGGTTGCCCAGGATGCGACCAGTCTTGGGGTCGCGCCGGCGACGCACCAGGCTGAGCCAGCGCGTCAGGCGCAGTAGCGTGAGGGCGCGTGCGACGGTTTCGTGCGATGCCTGCGCCCCGCACGGCATCGAGGCCAGGTAAGGCCGGAGCTGGTCATAGGTCGGAAAGGCCGTCACGCCGTCGTCGTTGAGCTGGAAGCGGAAGACCTGCCAGGCGTTGCGCTCCAGCGGCGTCAGGCGTCGATCGAGGAACAGCGCGCGCGGCACGCTTTCATGGCGATTGCCGCTATACAGGAAGCCGTCGCCGGGTGGCGCCGTGCCTGGCCCTTGCGCCAGGTTCTGCAGCGCATCGTCGAACAGCGACGACAGCGCCATGGGACCATCGCGCCGTGGTGCGCTGCCCGTCGCCATGGCCTACACCAGCCCCTGGTCGATCCAGTTCCGTATCGCCGCCCACACCACCGACATCGGCAGCGCCAGCGTTTCGGCGAGGTCCATGGTCAGGCCCAGCATGGCCAGATCGTCGCTCAACGCGATATGACGCTCGGTGACTCCGGCCTTCCAGTGCTTCCACAGGGCGGTTTCCTGCGCCTCATCCAGCACCGGGTGCCGTCCCTTGCGCTTCGGCAGCCCGAGGATGTCGCGCCGCAGGGCGACTTCCTGATGCGTGAGGCCGTAGAAGCGGCTCACCATCTCCGTGCTCGCCCCCAGGCGCAGCATGCGGTCCACCGTGGCGATTTCCTGCTCCACGTCCTGCACTTGGCTGAGCAGCCGCTTCAGCACCTCTCGGTTGATCGAAACCGAACACCACGACACGGTGGTGTTGACCAGCACGCTGACCAGCGCCGGATGCTTGAGCGCATCCAGCTCCTCGTCGCCGAAGCCCATCGCCTTGCAGCGGCGCAGTTGGCCGTTGCGCAGATCGTGCAGCGCTTGGGCGATGACGGCCTGGTTGAGCGGATGGGGTGACGACATGGCGGTCTCCCTCGCTCAGGAACCGTGGCCTGGATTGGCGGATGCTGCGCCGCTCTCCAGGTCCAGCAGTCGGCGCGCCAGGCGCAACAGCCGGAACAGCTTCACCAGGCCGGCATCGCTCAGACGCATGGAAGCTTCGCCGCTGCTGTGCAGCAGCGGCGCCAGGTCGTCGGCCAATCGCGTACGATCAAACCCTGTTGCGGGTGCCGACGCTTCGCTTAGCGCATCGAGCAGGGTCAGCACGGCACGAGCGAAAGCAGTCAAGGCCTTCGCTTGTGCAACGGGTGGAGCCACGCAAACGAAGCCGATGCCATCCTCGCTGGGCTCGATGTGCCCGCCGACCGCCGCCTCCTCGGCGATCTCGCAAGCGAATTGCGCGATATGCACCCGGAGCCGGTCCGGCATGTCCAGTCCCGGTTCGATGTACCAGACATCCGAGATGGGGTAGAGCCCGCCGACCTGCACGGGAATCGCGCGCAAGGCGTTGGCTTCGAAGTCGGGCAGCTTGTCGCCCAACTGGTCGGCCACCAGGCGCTGAATGGACTGCAGGCGTTCGGTCGTCGGCGCCGGAGACACGATGTGCCCCTGCAGGCGCTCCCCATCGCTGCCGGCCGGTACTGGCGCGGTGCCCACGTCCGCGGCTTGCTCGTTGCCGGCTGCGGGAACCGGGGCGGGCTGTGCCGAGGGCAGCGTGGCAGCGGGACCAGTCGGCGTACCGGCCCGCTGTGCGGTTGTCGCCGCCGGAGGTGGCGATACAGGCTGTGGAGCCGCAGACACGATGGGGGCAATCGGGCTTACCGGCGACGGCTCGCTGGTCAACGCCCGCTGCCGGTTTTCGCTGTCATTGATTTCCAGGCTCAGCGTGTCGTAGTCCGCTTCCAGCAGCTCGGCCATCTGGCCCACCAACTCGTCCTGCACTCGCTGGAGCGAGAAACCGTCCGGCTGCGTGTCGAACTGCGACAGCACATCCTGGAACAGCGAGGCGAAGTCCACGGCGAGGTGACGGCCCAAGGCGCGCTGTTCCCAGGTGCGCTCGCATGCCCTGCGCAGCACCGCGAGCCGCTCCACCTGGTGCCGGCCCAGCCCACCGTACAGCACGGTCGGGATTGCCGGCAGCAGGTAGCGGATCGCATCCTGCATGCGGCTGATGTGCGATTGCTGCGCCGGGTAGCCATCGGCCGTCAGGCGCCGCGCCAGCTCGGACTGGGTGAGCGCGCCGCCGATTTCCTGTTCGTAGAACTCACGCGCTTTCTCTACGCCCAGGGCGCGCTCGATGAAGGTCAAGCCGCCGCGCAGCTCGTTTTCGGCCAGGTGGCCCGTCAAGGCGACGATCTCGCCCCGTTCCGGCCAGGGGCGAAACAGGCACGAGATACGGAAGAAGCGTTCCTGCTTGGTCTCGGTCCACAGCTCGCGAAGGATGGCCAATCGCGTATTGCCGCCATTGCGAATGATGAAGTGTTCTTCGCCGGGCCTGCGCGTGATCGCCGGTGGCGCATCCAGTCCGCGCTCGCGGATGGACGCCTTGATTTCTTCGTAAGCCGGGTTGCGCTTGACGCGAGGGTCGTGGTCATACGGGCGCAACTGGTCCAGCGTCACGATCATCGGCGTGTCGGCGATCGGATCGCTCAACGTCGTGGCGGCGGGACCGTTGCGCTGAAATCCGGCGGCAAGCAATTTGTCCGCCATGTCACGAGGGGTCATTTCAGCCATGCCCGTCTCCCATCGCCTTGACATCGAGGGTGCAACGGGCCTCGCGATCGGCACGGCGGATCTGCGCCCGGGCATTGAGGCTGGCCCGATGGTCACTGGCCGTCGAACTGGTGTAGATCGGCGCACAGCCGCGCTTGGTGAACTTGAGATGGCCTCCCGGCGTTCGCTTGACGTGCCAACCCTCCGCGAGGGCGAATTCGATCAGGGCGCGCAATCGCTTGTGGCCGCGCGCCAGTTCATGCGCGTTCGCCATGGCGGGCTCCCCTGGAATCATTGGGCTTGCCTGACACCAGCGCGAAGCGCTCACGCCATGCCGGAAACAGCTCCCCCGCCAGGGCACGCATGGTCTCCAGTGCGGCTGGCGCGACCCGCCCCAGAGGTTGTCGGTACTCGACGCGGTGCACCGGCAGGCCC
This sequence comes from Accumulibacter sp., assembly GCF_023806635.1. Taxonomy (GTDB): domain Bacteria; phylum Pseudomonadota; class Gammaproteobacteria; order Burkholderiales; family Rhodocyclaceae; genus Accumulibacter. The sequence continues at coordinate 17,628 of NZ_JAMTDQ010000035.1, read as the reverse complement.
TTCGTCGATGCGCGAGGATAGGCCTCGATGGCAGGAACATCCGTGTCCAGGACATGCACGCCGACTTGGCCCGCGAACACGTCGCGCAATGCCTGTTGGATCAACTTCGCATTCGACGAAACCGGATGGACACGGTTGATCAGCAGATGCAACGGAGGGGGCGCTATACCGAGATGCCGGTATGGGGAGATGTCCTCGATCAACTGCAGGGTGCCGCGACGCAGTTCGCGCGCAGCCAGGATTTCCGGGGTCACGGGCGAAAGCGCAACGTCCGAGGCGAGTACCGCCATTTCTAGCAGCACGCTGCGTGCACCCTGGGTGTCGATCAATACCAAGTCATACTGCGTTGCCAGGGTGGGCAACAGGTGGCGCAGACGCAAACGCCCATCCGGGGCGTGCAGCAGCAGCGTGTTCAGCTCGCCCCGGTCGTCATTGGACAGAACCAGGTCCAGGCCGGTGATGGCAGTCCGCGATACCAACTGCTCCAGGCGCTGCTCATTGAATGCCAGCAACTCGTAGATGCCGCCAGGGGCTCGGTGCGCCAGTTCATAGTAGGACGACAGCGTGGGCTGTACGTCGAGGTCGAGTAGCAGCACGCGCAGGCCGGCGTCGGCAACCAAGCCGCCCAGATTCGCCGCAGTGGTTGTCTTGCCGACACCGCCCTTCGTGGAAATGATGGATATGACCTGCATCAGGCTCTCCTCGTTGATGTTCTGTGAATCCGTGGGAGAGCCGGTCACACCCGGTTCTTGAGGCGTTCGCTGATCCAGAGGTCCACCTCGGTCGAATCCCAGCCGACGGCGCGCACCCCAAGGCGCAGTGCCTGGGGGAACTCGCCTTTCTTCATCAGGCTGTAGATGTGGGCGCGCTTGAATCCAGACTTGGCTTCGACTTCGTCGAGCCGCAAGATGCGGCGCTCGCCCGGTGGCAATGCAGGCGTCTGCGACATGATGGTCACTCCTTAACGCTCAGTGGCGTTCGTTGGCGTGACCCTCATTAAATAGACATCACTGCGGGAAGCCATTGCAAATGCAGTTTCCGGAACTGCACATACAAGCTTGCAAGTCGGAATGCGACAGGAGCAGCGCGCCCGCAGGATGACGGCTCGACTCTCTGCAGACCTAGCTAGGAGGCCGAGCTGCGCACTCTTCGGCGAGCCTGGGCGAACTTGCCATTCAGCGTGCGCTCGGTGATCCCCATGATGCCGCCGTGATGTGCGATCAGCGCGCTGACGATGGCTTCCTGTGTGCGGAAGCTCGAGTAGGGAGTGCCCGCCGGAGACTGGCCCAGGATCAGATCAAGCATGCCGCCGATGATGTGTTGGTAGGTCGATTCCGCCCGATCCGTGATCGAGCACTCGTTGCCTGCTGGCGTCACTTCGATCTGTTTCGACAATACGTGATGCTGCTCCTGCAGCATCTCAAGCTGGCGCCGGCAGTGTTTCAGCTCTGCCTTCAGTGCCTGCCGTTCCACCAGCATCGCTTGCCCCGTTTCCAAGGTGATGATGGGGTGAGCGATGCGCTCGCGGCGGCTGAAGAGAAAGGCTGGTCGTTGTTCAGGGTAGTGGTCCCGCATCCAACGCTTGAGATCCAAATGCCTGATGGTGAGGTCGGGGGAGTCCCAGAGCGTCTTGTCGTCCAGTGTGATGCCATTGCAGCCGTATGGGAGTTCGCCATTGAAGATGGCATCGTAGATACGCTCGGTGCATAGGCGTAGCTCGGCCCATCCAGGGAAGTTGAGCGTCGTGGCCATCTGCCTCGGTGACGTTATCAAGCGCAAGATGTCTTTCTTGTGTTTCAGCAAACCCGCCCAGCGTATGGCGGCTTCGATCGGTCGATAGTAGACCTTGGACACTGGTGGACTGTCGTGCATGCATCCATCTCCCTACAAGGAATATCTACATCAAAAGCTCCTCAAGACCTGAGCGTTCCGGGCGTAAGCAACAACAGCGAATGAGTCAACGCCCATGCTCATTCGTGCGCACCGAGCGTTGCCGCGGCCTGATCGTCGCGGGCCATCTATGCAAAGAGTCAAATGTCTGGGCCGATCCGCTCTTGACTGCAAGGGTGGTGCTAGCGGAATCTCGCAACAACAACCTCTCCGCATGCCGGTTGCGTACCGGAGAGAGCGTTGTTGCGCGGCCGGAATTCGGCAAGACCCGCTTGACATATGCTGGCGTGCATGCGGTCTATCAGCGTGCTCGCCACAAGTTCGCAGATCGCCGCCATGTAGCATGGCCGGGCACGTTCGACTGGTCCGTACGCGTGCTGAGACCTGTGGGAAATGCTGTCAGACTGAAATAGAAGCAGGCCCATCGTGGATTTCGGCGCTAACAGTGCGTCCCAGAGTATGGTGGTGGCCTTGATAAGTTTGACGCCCAGGTGTGCATGCGATACCTGTTTCTCAGGTCACACACCAAGGGACCGCGTGCGGTCCGCCACAGCGCTTGGGCCACGCTGCATTGTTCGATCAGGGCCGTGGAAAAGGTCAAATGACCTGCGCGCGGAGACCTTCGCCAAGAATTTCAGCGGGGGAACTTCCTGGACGAACAGATCGACCATGGCTCAGCCCATCGGACACAGCCGAGCATCGTCGGGAAGACGCACGGAGGCCAAGCCTCGGTGGCAGTCGGTGGCCGTCAGAAGACGTCGGCAGACAGCTTGACTTGCCGAAGAAGGACGGGGCGGTACATAATACGGTCTTGTCCCATTGGACGAACAGAAAGAAGCTGTTTTTAATCAATGGGTTGGGTGCGGCGTTCTGTTTCCTTCGCCCGCTCCACTTCCCCTGCCACGGCGAGCCAGGGCCCTGCCCTTGCGAAGCGCCCGTACGGTGCCGGGCCGGACGCTCCGCTCTGCGACCACCCCACTGCCGCGACCCACTGTCCGGCAACATTCCAGATGCCCGCAGCAGCAGCCCGGATGCTAGCGGAGATCGACCCGGCAGCGCCAGAGCGGATGGCCGGAAGCGAGGTACTTGCGCTCGAAGGGGGTCATCGGAGCGAGCGGAACGTAGGCCTCGCACGCTGCCACGTGTCCGCTGAGCAACTCGACTGCGAGACAGAACTCGGCGATGTAGATCGGCCAGTTGCTGCGGCATTCGAGGGCACCGGCAAGTGCCAGAACGGTCGGGAACACTGCATGCCCGTGCCAGCGCCGGCCGACGTGGCCGATCTTCGGCCACGGGTTCGGATAGAGCAGGTAGTGGCGGTCGAGCTGGCCGCCGGCGTCGTGCAGCAAGCGCCAGTAATCGACCAGATCGGCGCGCACCAGATCGAGGTTTTCCGGCCAGCCGGCAGTGGCGCGGCGAGCGCGTGCCAGGCGCACGGCCGACTGGTCGATGCCGATCACGTAGTGATCCGGAAAGCGCCGGGCGAGCGCGATGCTGCTCTCGCCGACCCCGCAACCCGAGTCGAGGATCAGCGGGGAACCGCCCGCCAGGCGCTGATAGCGATCGAAGCTGTCGGCAAAGGCGAGCCGGCTGTGTTCGGCACAGGGTTTGCCGAAGGGGGTCCGGGAATGGCGATCGAGCAGCCGCCGCAGGTGCCGATGGACGGCCTCCTGGCCGCTGACAGGCAAGCGCGAGTCAGCCGGCATCGGGCGGCTGCCGGCCGTCGCCCGCGGCCGCCAATACCCCGTGCCGCCACAGCCGCTGGTTGACCTCGTCCACGGTGCGCAACGGGCGAATCGCCAGGAAGAGCGCAGCAGCCCCGGAGAAGTTCGGCCGCAACGCTGCCAACCACAGCTTGAGACGACCGGGCGCATGTTGCGGCGCAACCTTGGCACAGACCTGCTGCCAGTACGACGCCAGCAGGGGCAGCAATTCCTGCCAGTCGGCGCCTCGATCGACCTCCCCGTCGCCGTCCTCGCCGGCCATCACCCGCCGGATGTTGCGGGCGAGAAAAGGATCGGCGACGGCTCCACGGCCGAGCATCACATCGCGGCAGCCGCTGACGGCACGGCAACGCCGATAGTCGGCCATCGTCCATACTTCGCCGTTGGCCGCCACCGGCTGCGCCACCACCTCACGAATGCGCGCCACCCACTCCCAATGCGCCGGCGGCCGGTAGCCTTCGGCCCGTGTGCGCGCATGCACGACCAGCGAATCGACACCACCATCGGCCAGTGCCCGCGCACATTCGAGCGTCCGCGACGTATCACGGACACCGAGCCGCATCTTCGCCGAAAACGGCATTCCTGTCGGTACCGCACGCCGTACCGACGACGCAATGCGGAAAAGTTGCTCGGGGTCGGCAAGCAGTGTCGCTCCGCCACCATGACGATTCACCCGCGGCGCCGGACAGCCAAAATTGAGGTCGATCCCGGCAGGGGCCAGGCGGGACAGTTGTCCGGCGTTGTCGGCCAGGCAGGCCGGGTCGCTACCGAGCAATTGCACGACCAACGGCGTCCCCGCCCGGGTGCGGCCGGCCCGCGCGAGCTCCGGGCAAACGCGGACGAAGTTTCGTTGCGGCAGCAGGGTGCCGGCAACGCGAATGAACTCGCTGACCGCCAGGTCGTAGCCGCCGACCCGCGTCAGGACGTCGCGCAGTACGTCGTCGAGCAGACCCTCCATCGGTGCCAGCAGCAATCGACCCATCTCTTTCCGTCATCCTCACGGTGATTGTACGCTCCGCGGAAGTGAGAGCGCGCATCGCCATCGATCGCTTCTCCGGATGCGGCGTGGCCGGCGCAGCCGGCAAGGCTCCGCACGGCGGCAAGTGGGTGAGCAGGCTGAAGCGATTGGTTCCCGCTGCACGCCGTTTGGCGATAGACTTGAACGCCTGCGTCGTGCGAGCACGGTCACCGGGTGGGTGACGGATGCGAAAAGCATTGCCGCGCCGTTTCTGTCTGCCAGGATGAGCGACCCGAAGAATCCACTCGAAGTGGCCCGTGAAACCTTCAGACTCCTGTCTGAACGCAAGCTGCTGCCGACGCCGGCGAACTACCAGGCATGCTACAACGAGGTCGCCAGACTACCCAACGTCGCCGGGTTTCCCGAGGCGCCGATGCGCCAGCTCGCCGCCGCTCTCGGCAGACTGAGTCCGACAGCAGACCAGCAGCACCTCGCCGCGCTCGAAGCGGCGATCGCCAGGCGCAGCTGGCAAGGCGTCCAGGAGGCTCTGCTCGCGTTCACGTCCAGGAACCAGCCCGCCATCCTCAGCCAGACGGAAGAATCGGCAGGAGGCAGCGACAGGGCGCCGGCGCTGCTCGTCGGTCTGCTGCCGCCCCTGATGCACCTGATCGAAAGCCTGCTGCCGAGCCTTTGCCAGGACGATGACTCCCTGCTGGCACAGGGAAAGCAGCTTCTGCAGACGCTCGCGGCCCAGACCGGCGACGACCAAGAGCTGCTGCCCCGACTGACTGCCTTCAGCGAGCGCATCTCGCTGATCGCTGAGGAACAGGGTGAAGTCCGGCTGACCCTCCTCAAGCTGCTGCAACTGATCGTCGACAACATTGCGGCCCTCAGCGTGGATGAGTTAAGTGTTCGCGCCCAGATCGATACCCTCGCCAGGGCGGTGCTGCCACCGCTCACGCTGCGCCGCCTCGACGACGTCGAACGTCGCCTGCAGGACGTCATCGGCCGCCAGCGCGCGGCCAAGGAGCGCGCGCTGGCGGCGCAGGAGGCGATGCGAGCGATGCTGGCGACGTTCATCGAGCAACTTGCGATGATGAACCAGTCGAGCACGGACTTCCAGAACGACCTTGAAGCGAGCGCGCTGCTCATCGCCGAGGTGAAGACGATCGAGGACCTGACGCCGCTGCTGCAACGGGTCCTTCATGCCACTCGCTCGATGGCAGCGGATACCGCCGCTGCGCGCGACCAGCTGGGTGAACTCCAGACCAGGGTTGTCGACACGAACGCCGAACTCATCCGGCTGCACGAGGAGTTGCAGCAAGCGAGCGCCTCGGCACGCCACGACCCGCTGACCGACGTGCTCAACCGGCGCGGGCTCGACGAGGCGCTGGCGCGTGAGATTGCCGGCATGCGTCGCAAGAGCGAGCAACCCCTCTCGCTGTCGCTGCTCGACGTCGACAACTTCAAGCAGATCAACGACCGCCTGGGGCACGCAACGGGCGATGATGCCCTCGTCCACCTGGTGCAGGTCGTCCGGAAGCACATGCGGCCGGTCGACACCCTGGCACGCTACGGCGGCGAGGAGTTCGTGATCCTGATGCCGGACACCCGCCTGGCAGAGGGCATGACGGCCATGCAACGACTGCAGCGCGAACTGACGAGGAACTTCTTCCTCGCCGGCAACGAGAAGATCCTGATCACCTTCAGCGCCGGGGTCGCCGAGGTGCATGCGGAAGAGTCCGGCGAAGATGCGATCCGGCGGGCGGACCAAGCCATGTACCTGGCCAAACGCGCGGGCAAGAACCGCGTCATGGGCGGTTGAGGGGGAGCCGCCACCCAGGTGACGAACGGCGAGCGGTAGCGCAACGTCGACGCGCGCAGCGGCTGCGCCGGCCGCTCGCCCGGTTCAGGGCATCGACTGCGCGAGGGGCAGGATCAGGCTGAACCGCGCGCCACCCTGCGCGCGGTTGCTGACCTCGAGGCGACCCCCATGCCGCTCGACGATGCCGTAGCTGATCGACAGGCCGAGTCCGGTGCCCTGCCCGACGGGCTTCGTGGTGAAAAAGGGATCGAACACTCGCGACAGGTCGGACGGCGCGATTCCGGGCCCGTTGTCGTCCAAATGCAGGCAGACCGTGCGGTCGGCAATGATCGCGGCGATCTCGAGTTGCGGTGAGCGGCAGCCACCGGTGGCATCGCGGGCGTTCAGCACCAGATTCATCAGCACCTGCTGCATCTGTCCCGACGATCCGGTGACCGGCAGATCGGCCGGCAGATCGACCTTGACCTGGAAGGCCGCCGGTCCCGAGCGCGTCACCCAACGAACCGCCCGCGCGACGACCTCGGCGAGATTGAACGGCTCGTCGACAGTCCGATCGATGGCCGAGAAGCGCTTGAGTCCGTCGACGATGTCTCGTGTTCGCTCGCCACCCTCGGTCATGCCGTCGAGCAGAGGTTCGAGGTCGGCCATGATGCGGTCGATGCGCAGTTCCTGCCGCAATCGATCCACTTCCGGCGAGCGCTGGCAGTCGTCCGAGTGAACCGCCTCGATGTAGGTCTGCAGGCGAGCGGCGTAGCGGCGAAAAGCCAGCACGTTGCCGAGGACGAAGCTGATCGGGTTGTTCAGCTCATGCGCGACGCCGGCTACCAGGCGGCCGAGCGACGCCATCTTCTCCGCCTGTACGAGCTGCTGTTGCGTCCGTTTGAGATCCTCGTGAGCCTGTCGCAGGGCATGGTAGGCACGCCGCAGTTCGCCGACCGGACGACCGGTGACGACCATGCCGACCAGCTTGCCCGTACCCGACAGCCGTGGCGTACAGTTCAGCGAGACGGGCAACGGGCTGCCGTCACGGCCGCTGATCAGCAGTTCGCAATCCTGTACGGCAGCCGGACGGGCCGCCGAGAAGAAATCGCGCGCCCGCTGCCGCGAACCTTCGTCGGCAAACAGCTCGGCCAGCGGTCGCCCCCGCAGCTGGCTCTCGTCCTGGCCGATGCAGCGTCGCAACGAATCATTGATCTCCTGAATGGTACCGTGACGGTTACAGACGATGAGGATGTCGGACATCGAAGCGAGAACGCTTTCGATGAACTGCTGCGAGTCCTCGAGAGCAGCGTTCTTCTGTTCGAGCACCACCTCGTACTGCAGGAGGTCGTTGTAGACCTCGTCCATCTTGCGAATGACCTCGACCCAGACCGTTTCGTCGACCCGCTCAAGACCCGCCTGCGCGTCGGCGAGCGCATCAGGGCCAGGCACGGTGCACCGCTTCCCCGGCGTGGCCGATCGATCAGGTCCTGCCATCGAAGCACCGGCAACGGTACACCACAGCACCGGTCCGCGCCCACCCCGTTCGCGTGCCGCTGGGCTCGTACCGCACGACGGACACCAGCGACCCGTAGTCGACGCGGCGGCAGGCACCAGGAAGAAGGGAACGGTCCATGCTCTGATCGTAGGGCCAATCCCTGGCGACCGCAACACTGTCGTCACGCGCCGGTGCCTGCCTTGAACGGCCCGGCGCTGTCGGCACGCGACGGCATTGACTGCTGTTTCACCCCCGAAACGATGGGGTGGAAGGAGACTTTCCAGTGCAAGTGCAAAGAGCAAGGCTCCTACCCGCCAACGAACCCTGGAGCAGCAAGGAAGTTTCTGTTTTGCTTCAGGTTCTTCGTCTGGCACAGTTCTTGAGTGCAGTTCCCTCAGGAGCGGCTGCGCAAATCCCCGCGCAGTCGGTGGCAAGCTGCCGACCGACGGTCGGACGACGAGAGAAGGGACAGAAGATGGCAAACAGCAGTCTGCTGCGGCTCGAAGGCGACTCGCGCATCGCCGTGGCAAGCGAGCGACTCGGCATGCGGCGACGCGAGTTCCTGCAGTTCTGCGCCACCCTGGCGGCCAGCCTCGGGTTGCCGCCGGGCGCCGATGCGGCAGTCGCCGAAGCGGTGGCAAGCAAGAAGCGGCCCTCGGTGATCTGGCTGCACTTCCAGGAATGCACCGGTTGCAGCGAGTCGATGCTGCGTGCGGAGCATCCGACGCTGGAAAAGCTGATCCTCGACGTGATTTCGCTCGATTACCACGAAACGCTGTTTGCCGCCGCCGGTCATCAGGCCGAACAGGCACGCAAGAAGGCGATGACGGAGAACAAGGGGGGCTACGTGCTCGTCGTCGAGGGAGCGATTCCGACCCGCGACGGCGGCATCTATTGCAAGGTCGGTGGCCAGACAGCGATCGAGCTGACCAGGGAATGTGCGGCCGATGCGGCAGCGGTGATCGCCATCGGATCCTGCGCCAGTTGGGGCGGGATGCCGGCAACCGATCCCAATCCAACCGGATCGTCGGGCGTCGCGGCGGTACTCGGCAAACCGGTCGTGACGATCCCTGGCTGCCCGCCGAACCCCTACAATTTCCTGTCGACAGTCGTTCATTTCCTGGCCTTCGGCAGCCTGCCGCCAGTCGATGACCTGGGCAGACCAAAGTTCGCCTACTCGCGGCTGATCCACGAGAGCTGCGAGCGTCGTGCCCACTTCGATGCCGGCCGCTTCGCCGTCGAGTTTGGCGACGAGGGACATCGCAAAGGCTATTGCCTCTACAAGCTCGGCTGCAAGGGGCCCGAGACCTACGCCAACTGCCCGACCATTCTCTTTGGCGACGCCGGCGCCGGCACCTGGCCGATCGGCTGCGGTTGCCCCTGCTTCGGCTGCAGCGAGCAGGGCGTCGGCTTCAGCAAGCCGCTGCACATGCTGGCCAAGGTGAAGAACGTCGAGCCGCCGCAGCAGTACCCGCGCATCGTCGAGGAGAAGGGGATGGGAGCGACGCTTGGATCGGCCGCCATCCTTGCCGCGGTCGCCGGCGCAGCCGCCGGCGGCACGGCGATGGTGGCACGAAATCTCGGCCTGTCACACAAGGCCGCGGAAGCCGAGCGCGCCAAGGCTGCCAGCAAGAGGACGGAGACGGAGGCCTGACATGAACACACCAGTGCGCAAGGCGCGAGCCGTGCCGGACGGCCGCCGCCGCTTCCTCAAGGGCTGTCTCGGTACCGTCGGTGCCGCTGTCGCGGCCGCCACCGCCAGCGACCGTGCCGCCGCGCGCGAGACCTACCAGCGGCCGGCGGACGCGCTGGGTCTCCTCTACGACGCCACCCTGTGCATCGGCTGCAAGGCCTGCGTCGCCGCCTGCAAGCGGGCAAACGACAATCCGCCCGAGTTCTCGACGACCGACAAGCTGTGGGACACGCCGCTCGACACCAGCGGCTACACCTTCAACATCATCAAGATGTACCGCAGTGGGACGATGGCAACGAAGGACGACGAGGAAAACGGCTATGCGTTCATGAAGACCTCATGCATGCACTGCGCCGACCCTTCCTGCGTCTCCGCCTGCCCGGTGACGGCAATGACCAAGGACGCGACGACCGGTATCGTCGCCTACGATCCCGAAGCCTGCGTCGGCTGCCGGTACTGCGTCGTCGCCTGCCCGTTCGGCATTCCAAAGTATCAGTACGATTCGCCGACCGGCCAGATCGGCAAGTGCGAGCTCTGCCGGCATCGCTACAAGGACGGTCACTACTCGGCCTGTGCGGAAGTCTGCCCAACCGGAGCGACCCTCTACGGACGCACCAGCGATCTGCTCGTCGAGGCGAAGCGCCGCCTCGCACTCAAACCCGGCAGCGTCACCACCTATCCGCGCGGCAACCTCAGCGGCGGGCCGGACCAGAGCTACGAGGGGAAGGTCGGCAACTACAAGCAGCACGTCTACGGCGAAACCGAGTATGGCGGCACCCAGGTCCTGAAGCTTTCGGCGGTGGACTTCGAGAAGGTCGGCATGCCGTACCTGCCGCCGAAGTCGTCGGCATCAACCTCGGAGACCATCCAGCACACGCTCTATGGCGGCCTGTTGATGCCCTTCGCGGTGCTCGGCGCGCTGACCTACGTCGCCAAGCGCAACGTCCATCATGAGGATGACGAGGCGCCGCCGGCAGAGCCGCCCGGGAGGGAGGAATCATGAGCGCGCAGCAACATGCCCGGCCGGCACCGGTCGGTGGCAGCATGTTCACTGCCACGACGCTGGTCTGTGGCATCCTGATGGCGATCACTGCGACGATCATCGTCGTCCGTCTGTTCTTTGGCCTGAGTTCGACGACCAACGTCAATGACGGTTACTCCTGGGGCATCTGGGTCGTGGTCGATGTCTTCATCGGTTCGGCCCTCGCCTGCGGTGGCTTCTGCATGGCCCTGCTGGTCTACGTCTTCAACAAGGGCAAGTATCATCCGCTGGTGCGGCCGGCGCTGCTCGGCAGCCTGTTCGGATATACCTTCGCCGGCGCGGCGATCACCTTCGACCTTGGTCGCTGGTGGAACTTCTGGCACATCTTCTGGCCGGGCTACTTCAACGTGAACTCGGTGATGTTCGAAGTGGCCGCGTGCATCACCCTCTACATCATCGTCATGTGGATCGAGTTCTCGCCGGTCTTCCTGGAAAAGCTCGGTTTGCGCGACGCGCGCCGCAAGCTCGAGAAGTCGCTCTTCTTCTTCATCGCGCTCGGCTGCGTGCTGCCGATGATGCATCAGGCGTCGTTGGGAACGATGCTCGTCGTCATGGGTGATCAGGTCCACCCGCTTTGGCAGACGCCGATCCAGCCGCTGATCTACCTGCTGTCGGCGATCATGCTGGGCTATGGGGTGATCCTCTTCGAGTCCTGTGTTGCCGCCTCGGCCTACCGGCGGCAGATCGAGCTGAGCCTGCTCAATCCAATGGCGAAAGTCATGCTCGGCATCATCGCACTGTTTCTTGTCGTTCGCTTCACCGATGTCGCCGTCCGTGGCGCGCTGCCCGAGGCCTTTCGTGCAAGCCATATCGCCCTGACCTTCTGGGTCGAGAACCTGTGCCTGGTGGCGACCTTCCTCTTGATCGGCACGGTCGAGGCGCGGCGCAATCCCGCCCGGCTGTTCCTCGCCGGGATCACGGTCATGCTGAGCGGCATCCTGCTGCGCCTGAACGGCTTCCTGATCGCTTTCGACACCGGTCCGGGCTGGAGCTACTTCCCGTCGGTGCCCGAGTTGCTGGTCACCATCGGCATCTTCGCCGCCGAGGTTTTCGGCTACATTTACATCACCCGCCGCTTCCCGGTCCTGCCGCGTGAAGAAACCCACGCCCAGCCAGCGCACAGCTGAGGCCGCTTTCAGGAGACAACGAGATGTCGCAAAGAGTCACGATTGACCCGGTGACACGGATCGAGGGCCATCTGCGCGTTGATGTGGAAGTCGATGGCGGCAAGGTGAAGAAGGCGTGGGCGTCGGGTCAGATGTGGCGTGGCGTCGAGAACATCCTGATCGGTCGCGATCCGCGCGACGCCTGGGCGATCACGCAGCGCATCTGCGGCGTGTGTACGACGGTGCATGCGCTGGCCTCGGTGCGTTCGGTCGAGAACGCCCTGCAGCTGGAACTGCCGGTCAACGCCCAGTACATCCGCAACATGATCATCCTTGCGCATGCCGTGCATGACCACATCGTCCATTTCTACCATCTCTCGGCGCTCGACTGGGTCGACGTCACGAGTGCGCTGAAAGCCGATCCGGCGAAAGCCGCCAGCCTCGCCGAGAGCCTCTCTTCGTGGTCCGGCAACAGCAAGGCGGAGTTCAGCAAGGTACAGCAGCGTCTTTCGGGATTCGTAGGAACCGGACAACTGGGCATCTTCACCAACGGCTACTGGGGACATCCGGCGATGAAGCTGCCGCCGGAGATCAACCTGATCGCCGTCGCCCACTACCTGCAGGCGCTCGAGGTGCAACGCCACGCCAACAAGGTGGTCAGCATCCTCGGCGGCAAGACTCCGCACATCCAGAACGTCGTCGTCGGTGGCGTCGCGAATGCACTCGCCGTCGACTCGCAGGCCGTCCTCACCGTCGAGCGCCTGCTTGCCGTCAAGGACTGGATCGACCAGCTCGCCGACTTCGTGAAGAACGTCTACCTGATCGACGTGGCGGTCGTCGGCGGATCCTATCCCGAGTGGACGCAGATCGGCCGCGGTATCGTCGACTACCTTTGCGTACCCGACATCCCGCTCGACGGCAGGAACACGGAGTTCGCCCTACCCGGCGGCCACATCGCCGGCGGTGACCTGGCGAGCTTCAAGCAGATCCGGACACACGACGACGCGTACTTCAAGGATGGGGTCAGTGAATCGGTCAAGCATTCATGGTATGAAGGCGGCAAGGGTCCGCTGCATCCGTACAAGGGGGAAACACGGCCGCAATACACCGACTTCCAGGACGACGGAAAATACTCGTGGCTGAAATCGCCGACCTTCTACGACAAGCCGATGCAGGTTGGACCGCTGCCACGCGTACTGGCGATGGTCGCTGCCGGGCACAAGCCGACGATCGATCATGCGACGCACGCGCTTGAACTGGTGTCGACGGTGGCGAAAACCAAGGTCGGCATAGACGCGCTGCATTCGACGATCGGGCGTCACGCCGCGCGTGCCGTCGCCTGCGCAGTCGAGGTGGACGAACTCGCCCGGCAATGGGATCTGTTGCTGGCAAGCATGGCCAAGGGTGACCTGAAGACCTTCAACAAGCCGATCTTCCCGAAGGGAGAGATCACCGGCGTCGGCATGCACGAAGCTCCGCGCGGGGTGCTCTCGCACTGGATCGTGATCCAGGACGGCAAGATCAGGAACTACCAGTGCGTCGTGCCGACGACCTGGAACGCTGCGCCGCGCAACGAGAAGGACGAACCGGGCGCCTACGAGGCATGCCTCGCCGGAACGCCGGTGGCGATTCCGGATCAGCCGCTCGAGGTGCTGCGTACGGTGCATTCCTTCGATCCCTGCCTGGCCTGCGCGGTACACGTCGTGGACCAGGAAAGGCAGCCTGTCGTCCGGGTCAAGGCGGCCTGATGCGGCCGCCAGCCAAGCTGGCGCGGCCGGGCGCTGCAGCTCCCCCGCCCTGACGGTCGGTGCAAGCGCGAGCGCACATGCGAGTCGTGGTCCTCGGCGTGGGCAACGTTCTCCTGAGCGACGAGGGGCTTGGCGTTCGGGCGATCGAACGTCTGCAGCGTGCCCATCGCCTGCCGCCCGGGGTCGAAGTGATCGATGGCGGTACATCGGGCATGGAACTGCTCGAGCAGCTCGAGGGAATCGACGCACTGATCATGGTCGATGCGATCCGCGCCGGTGCGCCCCCGGCAACGCCGATCCGGCTGGCTGGGAATGCCTTGCCGGTGTTCTTCCGCACCAGACTGTCACCGCACCAGGTCGGTCTGTGCGACGTCCTGGCCAGCCTCGAGCTGCTCGGCAGGTCGCCGCGTCACATCTGCATCCTCGGCCTGCAGCCGCAATCCCTCGCTTTGGGGATGGAACTGAGCCGCGAAGTCGAGGAAGGCATGCCGGCGCTCCTCGACATGGTCACAGCCGAACTGGCTTCGCTCGGGCTGGCCGCGCCGGCAACGGGCTGCGGAGGGATCTGAGATGTGTCTGTCGCTGCCGATGCAGGTAGTCGCCCACGCCGACCCGACTGGCGAGGTCGCCATCGTCGAGCGGCGGGACGGTGAGGCCCTGCGGCGCGACCGCGTCAACATGCTGCTGATTGGCCCGCAGGCGATCGGTACCTGGGTTCTCGTCTCGCTCGGACTGGCGCGGGAGATCGTCGACGATGATCAGCGAGCGCTGATCGAAGACGCGCTCTCGGCCATCCAGGCTGTCCGAGGCGGCAGCTATGAAGCCGGACGGCACTTCGGCGACCTGCTGCGCGCCCCGCTGCATGGGGACGGCCCCTGATGATTCCCCGGCGCGCGTTCGAGGCAGCGCAGCCGCCCCCGGCCCGGCCAATCGCCGAGGATCCGGCGCGACGGGTCGAGGCGAAGTACCTCCACCTCTGGACAACCAGCATGCGCGACATGCCGTTCGTCAATCCCGCCCTGTCGGTCGAGGCGATCGGCTTTCGCCGCCATGGCTCGACCGGCGGATCCCTTTCCGGTACGACGAGCAGCACCACAGGCGACTGGATCGGCGCCGTCATCACACCGTGGTTGATCGGCCTCCTGCTGTTGCCCGGCGGCGGCAACCTCTGGTCCGATCGCCGTCCCGGAGACCGCTGTCACGTCACGTTTCCGATCGGTCCGATCGAGTTCATCGCCGACTACGAGCCCGACGCGGACCTGCCCGCGTACCAGTACTGCCCGCTCTTTGCCCCCCCGAGTGGCTTTGCCTCGCAGATCGCCGCACAGGCGGCAGCAACCGCGGCACTCGACGCCTTGCTGAACAGAAGCGCGAGCGAAGACCCGGCGACCAGGCCCGCGGCCGGGCAGCGTGAGTCTTCCCGCCGTGCCTTCCTGCGGCGATTCGTCAAGACCTGAGAGTCCCTGAAGAAACCGCCACGAGCCCCGCCCGGAATGTCAGGCGCAGGCGAGCAGGCAGGGCAGCAGAGCCGCTGCCGGCTGGCTCCACCTGCCCCCCTGAAGCGAGCGCGTTCGGGCAGCGGGCACCCCTCCCCCGGAAACGGATCTCAGCCGGTGCACGAGGCAAGCCACACGTCCAACCCTTGCGCATTGAGGTCGAGATCGGTGGCGAAGAGCTCCAGCACCCGTGCCGTGGGCAGCGCGCAGCCAAAGCGCTCCGCCTCGGCGAGAAGCAGCTCCTGCAGCTCCGCACGAATCCGCTCCCGACGCCCGCTGCCTGCCACCTCGGCACGGCGGGCGATGCGGACATGCTCGTCGATCAGCTCGTGCAGGCGTACCGCTTTTGCTGCCACGTCACGCACCTGGCTGTAATGCGTGAGGTACATCACTTGCGGCGCATGGCTGAGCAACAGATCGATCGATGCATGCATGGCCACCGGATCGAACTGCACCGGCGTCGTCGTCGGAAAGATGAACTGCCTGCCGTCCCGGTCCAGCTCGCGATAGGACAGCCCGAAGATGTCTCCGGTGAAGAAACTCGAGCTGCGGCGGTCGTACACGCTGATGTGATGCCGGGCGTGACCCGGGGTGTCGAGACACAGCAGTTCCCGACCCGCCAGATCGACCCGCAGGCCGTGCGTCGCAGGGATGATTCGCGCCTCGGCGACGGGCAGGATCTCGCCGTACAGCTCCCTGACGGCGGTCGCACCGTAGACCGCAGTGACACCCGCGACCAGCCGCGACGGATCGACCATGTGCGCGACGCCACGCGGATGCACCAGCAGCCGTGCGCTCGGCAAGACGCGCATCAAGCTGCCCGCGCCCCCCGCATGGTCGAGATGGATGTGGGTCAGGATGAGGTAATCGACCGCTTGCGGCGACAGACGCAATGCCTTCAGGGCCTCGAGAACCGGCCGAACGGCCGCGTTGCTGCCACTGTCGACGATGGCCACCCGGCCTTCCTCGACGATCAGATGGACCGCCGCGAGCAGCGGACGCACGTAGCCGGCGTCGACGGAATGGATGTCGTGCTCGTAGCAAGTGAGAGAATTCACTCCGATGGTTCCCTTTTCACCAGACGGGGATTATAGTTCCCTTCTCCCCGCTGTGACGATCCATCCCAGTCCTCGCTCTCTCCGCCCTTCACCATGACGCACTTCTTTGCTGACGATGGCGAAAAGATTCACGTGCAGTTCGCCGGCGATGGCCCGCCAATCATCATGCTGCATGGCTGGACCGCCAGTCATCTGGAGTGGGAGCCGTTCCTCGACCACCTGACGCCGCATCATCGCGTGCTCCGCTGGGATGCTCGCGGCCATGGCGGCCACCGACTGACGCGCGACACGGTCCCGACGGTGCAGCGAATGGCTCGTGATCTGCACAACCTGATCGACCACTACCAACTCGATCAGGCGGTCGCAGTCGGTCATTCGATGGGCGCCCTCACCCTCTGGCAGTACATCGAGGAACACGGCTGCAGTCGACTCGGAAAGGTCTGCTTCCTCGATCAGTCGCCGAAACTGCTGACCGACGCCGAGTGGCTGAACGGCATCTACGGTGACTTCGACCGGCAACGTTCAGCCGCTTTCCTCAAGCATCTCGAGAGCGACTTTGCGGAATCGGTTCTGCTGCTCGGCGCGATGGGGCTCAACGAACGCGCCCGGGAAAAGTACCACGCCGGTTCGCGCGGCCTGGAGAAGGCCCGGAAATGGCTGAAGGAGCAGGATCCGGCGCCGTTGATCGCCTGCTGGGAAAGCCTCACCGAGGCCGACTATCGCGCCACTCTCGAGCGCATCGACATCCCCGCGCTGCTGGTCTATGGCGGCAACAGCAACTATTACCGCAGCGAGACCGCCCACTACGTGAAAAATCGGATTGCCAACGCCGTCCTGCACGTGTACGAAGGCACCGACCACTCGCCCCACCAGTGGGAACGCGAGCGCTTCGTCCGCGACCTGCGCGAGTTCATCGATTCGCCTTGAATCGTTCCGCAAAGCGCTTGCGGAACGTGGCGAGCTTCGGGCTGACGACGTATACGCAGTACGGCTGATCGCCGTTACGGCGGAAATACTGCTGATGGTGGTCCTCGGCCGGGAAGAAGGTCGGCACTGGCAGCACTTCGGTAACGACCGGCCTTGCCCAACCAGCCTCCGGGCCCAGTTCGGCTATCACCGAGCGCGCGACCTCTTCCTGCTCCTGGCCATGAAAGAAGATCACCGATCGGTACTGTGAGCCGACGTCGTTACCCTGGCGATTCAGAGTGGTCGGATCATGAATGGCAAAGAAGACCTCGAGGATCTGACGAAAGTCGCATCGCTTCGGGTCGAACGTCAGCCGCACGACTTCTGCGTGTCCTGTGCGCCCGCTGCAGACCGCCTCATACGTCGGGTTCTCGGTGCTCCCGCCACAGTAGCCGGAAATCACCGACTCCACCCCGGTCATCCGTTCGAAAACCGCCTCCAGGCACCAGAAACAACCTCCGCCCAGCGTCGCCATCTCGATACTTGCCGCCATGCTCCATCTCCACTCAGCGACCGCCACGGGCCCGAGCCCTTGGCGCTGTCCTGTCTGCCCTCACTCCCGCTTCTCCGCCGAACCCCAGAGCCCAAAAGCAAAAGCCCTCGGCACGTAAGTGTTGAGGGCTTTTGTTGTGGATGGGGAGCCTG
>NZ_JAMTDQ010000034.1 GCF_023806635.1 Accumulibacter sp. | reverse complement strand
TGGATAGAGTACTGCCCTCCGAAGGCAGGGGTCGGACGTTCGAATCGTCTCGGGCGTGCCATGCACCCAGACGCCTGGCTCATCCCCGGATGACCGGGCTTGCCGGACTCGGTGCGGATGCGCTAGCGAGCCGGGCCCGTCGGCGCCACCGGCAATCGACTCGTGTGGCCGCGGCAGCGGCATTCATCGGGCCTGCTGGCCGTTGCCCGGCACCGTCCGTCGATCTGCCGCCGCGTCAGGGCGACAGGTTGCTCAATGGCCGAGCGAACTCACGACCTGCGAGAAAGTCTGCGCGATCTCCTCGGATGCCGAGGTGAGGCCGAGTTGCCGGTCGATCTGCGCCAGAGAGAAGACGCCACAGAGCACGTGGTGGTCGTCGTCGTCGTGGTCGACCACCAGGCAGAATGGCGAGCCGAGTTCGCGCAGGGCGGCGAGGACGTTGCCCACCCGCGCCGCGCCGACGTCGCGCAGGTGCATGACCTCGGCATCATCATGCTTGCTCACCATGATGTCACCAACCACCAGCTCGGCTGGTTTGACTCCCATTCGGTGTGCCGCCGCCAGTGGCCGGTGACCCCTCGTTCCGGCTTCGGTGACGATGCCCAGAAGATGTCTCTGCTCGTCGGCCACCAGCAGGTAGTGCGCGTGGCTGAGTGCCATCAGCCTGTTGGCGTCTTCCAGCGAGGTATCCCGGGTCACCGTGACCGGCGGCTGGCGCTGAAAATCGGTCATGACGGCCAGCGCCGGAGAATGGATATCGACGGCCGGGCGGGGAGCGGCTTTCGGGAGGTAGCAGGGGACGCCCCTCTGCAGTCGCGTCCACGCCAGGGGTTTGAAGCGCGTATCGGGCATGTGCGGTTTCCTCCGGCGTCTGTGATTGCACGAGCATTAGAGCACCGATGCTTGCCGACAGGCAAGCCTGCCGCGTTGCCTGCCGCGTGCTGCCGCCGGCGGCCGCCACCGTCCGGCGGCGGCAGGGCGATGAGGCCGAATTGACGGGCGGAATGCGCCAGGCGGAATTGCGTCGGGCGAGTGTTGAAGGTAGTATCGTTGCCGCGCGCCGCATGATGGTCGGGATGCAGTCATCGTGCCGCTCAGGTGGCGCAGTGCGAACGGCACTACCAGTTCCACCGCGGAGGCGAGTCGGCCCCTGGCTCGGGTCCGCCCATCAACTGCAACTTCCTCTACCGTTCCCAGAATGATTTCCGGCTTACTCAAGAAGATTTTCGGCAGCCGCAACGATCGGCTGATCAAGCAGTACATGCAGGTCGTGCGCAGGATCAACTCGCTCGAGGCGGGGGTCGCTGCGCTGTCCGACGGCGCGCTGCGTGACAGGACGGCACACTTCAAGGAACGGGTGGCGAACGGCGAGACGCTGGACGCGTTGCTGCCGGAGGCATTCGCCGTCGTCCGCGAGGCCGGCAAGCGGACCCTCGGCATGCGGCATTTCGATGTCCAGTTGATTGGTGGCATGGTCCTGCACGATGGCAAGATCGCCGAGATGCGCACTGGCGAGGGCAAGACGCTGGTCGCGACGCTGGCTTCCTACCTCAACGCGCTGTCCGGCGAGGGCGTGCACATCGTCACCGTCAACGATTACCTCGCCAATCGGGATGCCGAGTGGATGGGGCGCCTGCACCGCTTCCTTGGCCTCACGGTCGGCGTCAACCTGTCGCAGATGCCGCATGACCAGAAGCAGGCGGCTTACGCCGCCGACATCACCTACGGCACCAACAACGAGTTCGGCTTCGATTATCTGCGCGACAACATGGTGTACTCGGCCGGTGAGCGGGTGCAGCGCAGATTGGCTTTCGCGATCGTCGATGAAGTGGACTCGATCCTCATCGACGAGGCGCGGACGCCGTTGATCATTTCCGGGCAGGCGGAGGACCATACCGACCTCTATGTGCGGATGAACAGGGTGGCGCCGTTGCTCAAGCGCTGCGCCGAGGAGAATGGCCCCGGCGACTACTGGGTGGACGAGAAGGGGCATCAGATCCTGATGACCGAGGAAGGGCACGAACATGCGGAGGAACTGCTCGCCAGTGCCGGGTTGTTGCCCGATGGCCGCAGCCTCTATGACGCCTCCAACATCCTGATGATCCATCACCTCTACGCCGCCCTGCGGGCGCACAACCTCTTTCTGCGCGATCAGCAGTACGTCGTGCAGAACGGCGAGGTGATCATCGTCGATGAGTTCACCGGTCGCCTGATGTCAGGCCGCCGCTGGTCCGACGGGCTGCACCAGGCGGTCGAGGCGAAGGAAGGGGTGCGCATCCAGAACGAGAACCAGACACTGGCCTCGATCACGTTCCAGAACTACTTCCGCATGTACGGCAAGCTCGCCGGGATGACCGGGACGGCCGACACGGAAGCCTATGAATTCCAGCAGATCTATGGCCTGGAGACGGTCGTCATCCCGACCAACCAGCCGATGCGGCGGACCGACAACAACGACCAGGTCTTCCGCACCGCCAAGGAGAAGCACAGCGCGATCATCGCCGACATCCGCGGCTGCCGCGAGCGCGGCCAGCCGGTTCTGGTCGGCACGACGTCGATCGAGAACTCGGAACTGCTGTCGGCGCTGCTCGACCACGAAAAGCTGCCGCACCAGGTGCTCAACGCCAAGCAGCATGCGCGCGAGGCCGAGATCGTTCGCGAGGCAGGCCGACCGGGGATGATCACGATTGCCACGAACATGGCCGGCCGCGGTACCGACATCGTCCTTGGCGGCAGCATCGAGAAGCAGGTGTCCGCGGTGCGTGACGACGAGGCGCTCGGCGAGGCCGAGCGCGAGGCACAGATCGCCACGATCCGCGCGCAGTGGCAGGTGCTGCACGAGCAGGTCGTGGCGGCCGGCGGCCTGCACATCATCGGTTCCGAACGTCACGAGTCAAGGCGCATCGACAACCAGTTGCGTGGTCGTTCCGGCCGCCAGGGGGATCCCGGCTCGTCGCGCTTCTACCTCGCCCTCGATGATTCGTTGCTGCGCATCTTTGCCGGCGAACGCCTGAAGGCGATCATGGAGCGCCTGAAGATGCCGGAAGGCGAGCCGATCGAGCATCCGCTCGTCTCGCGTTCGCTGGAATCGGCGCAGCGCAAGGTCGAGGCGCGCAACTTCGACATCCGCAAGCAGCTGCTCGAGTACGACGACGTCGCCAACGACCAGCGCAAGGTGATCTACTCGCAGCGCAACGAGTTGCTCGAGACCGAGGACATCACGGAAACCATCACCGCCATGCGCGAAGGCGTGTTGCACGACACTTTCCGTCTTCACGTGCCGGCCGACACGGTCGAGGAACAGTGGGATCTGCCGGGACTCGAGAAGGCGCTCGCTGCCGATCTGCAGATCGTCCTGCCGGTGGGCGAGTGGGCGCGCAATGAACCGAACCTGCGTGATGAAGACATCCTGCGGCGGATCGTCGATGCGGCGGCGGCCACCTATGCTGCGAAGATCGATCTGGTGGGGGCCGAAATGTTCCACCAGTTCGAGCGCAACGTCATGCTGCAGAGCCTCGACACGCACTGGCGGGAGCATCTGGCGGCGCTCGATCATCTGCGTCAGGGCATCCACCTGCGCGGCTATGCCCAGAAGAACCCGAAACAGGAATACAAGCGCGAAGCCTTCGAGCTCTTCCAGCGCATGCTCGACAGCGTTCGCGCCGACGTCACGCGGCTGCTGGTGACGGTGCAGGTGCGGGCGCAGGATGTCGAGGAAACGGCGCCACATGCCGAGGTGCAGAATGTCCGCTACCACCATGCGGATTATGACGAAGCGCTCGGCCAGGCTGCCGCGGCAACGGGTGCAGCGCCTGCCGCCAGGCCAGCGACGGCGGCGCACAAGGTCGGGCGCAACGAACCATGCCCCTGCGGCTCGGGCAAGAAATACAAGTACTGCCATGGCAAGCTGTCCTAGTTCCTGCCCCGGCTGATCCGCAGCATCGGAGCAGCGGCGCTGGCCACCAGCCGCGGTCGCTGGCGCCGGGCCCCGTGTCTGCCGCCGGTTCGCCTTCGCCAGCGAGGTCTTCATGCCCGTCAACTACCGTACTCCTGCCGCCGCCGAGCTGTTGCCGGTGGCTGGCGTTCGCCTCGGTGTCGCCGCAGCGGGAATCCGCAAGCCGGATCGCCGCGACCTGGCCGTTCTGGCTTTCGACAGCGGAACCCGGGTCGCCGGCGTGTTCACCGCCAACCGCTTCTGCGCGGCACCGGTGCAGGTCTGCCGCAGGCATCTCGCGCTTGGCAGCGACATCCGTGCGCTGGTGATCAATACCGGCGTTGCCAACGCCGGCACCGGCGAAGCCGGCTGGCAGGTGGCGACGGCGACCTGCGCCGCCCTTGGCAGCCTGCTGGCGATCGCCGACCGGCAGGTGCTGCCCTTTTCGACGGGAGTGATCCTCGAACCGCTGCCGCTGGATCGCCTGCTCGCCGGCCTGCCGGCATGCATCGCGGACCTGCGGGCGGACAACTGGCACGCGGCGGCGCACGCCATCATGACCACCGACACGGTTGCCAAGGCGGCATCGCGGCGCGTCGAGGTCGCAGGCAGGGCGGTCACCGTCACCGGCATCAGCAAGGGGGCGGGCATGATCCGGCCGAACATGGCGACGATGCTGGCCTTCGTCGCCACCGATGCCGGCATCGCCAGCCCGCTGTTGCAGGATCTGCTGCGCGAAGCCGCCGATGAATCGTTCAACGGCATCACCGTCGATGGCGATACCTCGACCAACGATTCCTTCATCCTCGCCGCCACCGGCCAGGCAGGGGTCGAGGTCAGCGCGCCGACGGACCCGGGCTACCAGCTCTTGCGGCAGGCGGTGATTGCCGTCGCCAGCGAGCTCGCGCAGGCCATCGTCCGTGACGGCGAGGGGGCGAGCAAGTTCATCCGCATCGCCGTCGAAGGTGGCCGTGACCGCGGCGAATGCCGAACCGTCGGCTACGCCATCGGCCACTCGCCGTTGGTGAAGACGGCGTTCTTTGCCGCCGATCCCAACCTCGGCCGCATCCTGGCAGCGATCGGCTACGCTGCGCTCGACGAACTCGACGTCGGGCGTGTGCGTGTCTGGTTGGGCAGTGGCGGGCGCGAAATCCTGGTGGCGGAGAACGGCGGCCGGGCGGATTGCTATCGCGAGGAGGACGGCGCGGCGATCATGCGGGAGGCCGAGATCAGCGTCCGCGTGGCGCTTGGCCGGGGCGACGCCGATGCGACCGTATACACCTGCGACCTCTCCTACGAGTACGTCCGCATCAACGCCGACTACCGCAGCTAGGGCAGACTGAACGACCGCTCAGTGCAGGACGTGCGGTACCGCGAGCGTGAAAACCGGGATCTCCGCCTCGAACTGCTGCCCGTCGACAGCGGTGAACTGGTAACTGCCACGCATCGTGCCCACCGGTGTGTCGAGCTGGCAGCCACTGGTGTAGGCGAACTTCTCTCCCGGCTGCAGGAGTGGCTGCCGGCCAACCACCCCGAGTCCCCGTACCTCCTGCACCTCGCCGGTGGCATCGGTGATCACCCAGTGCCGCGAAACGAGTTGCGCGGCCACCGTGCCGACATTCTCGATGCTGATCGTGTAGGCGAAGACGTAGTGGTCGCGCGCGGGATCCGACTGTTCGGCAATGTACTGCGGCAGAGCGCTGACGGCGATCTCATATTTTTTGCTTGCGGCCATTCTTGCCCCGTGGCGGATCGATCGGAACCGGCATTGCACACCAAACTCGCGACGCTGACAAGTCCGTCAGGCAGCCCGCCAGGCAGCCGGCGACTGAGCGAACGCTTGCTCTAAGCCAGGCGCGCTTTTCGCGCTAGAATCAAGGCCCATATCGCGAAGGCTCCCGTCATGTACGTCATCGCTCCAAGCATCCTCTCCGCCAGCTTTGCGCGGCTCGGCGAGGAGGTCGTCAACGTCATTGCCGCCGGCGCAGACTGGATTCATTTCGACGTGATGGACAACCATTACGTGCCCAACCTGACCATCGGTCCACTCGTCTGCGAGGCGATCCGGCCATTGATCACGGCGCCGATCGATGTCCACCTGATGGTCAGGCCCGTCGACCGCATCGTTCCCGATTTTGCCCGGTCGGGTGCCAACGTGATCAGCTTCCATCCCGAAGCCTCCGAACACGTCGACCGGACACTGGCGCTGATTCGCGAGAATGGCTGCCAGGCGGGATTGGTGTTCAATCCGGCGACGCCGCTTGCCCACCTCGACCACGTCATGGATCGACTCGACCTGATCCTGCTGATGAGCGTCAACCCGGGCTTCGGCGGGCAGACGTTCATTCCGTCGACGCTGCCCAAGATCGCCGCCGTGCGTGCCCGCATCGATGCCTACGAGCGCGAGCGGGGCCGGCGGATCCGGCTCGAGGTCGATGGCGGCGTCAAGGTCGACAACATCGCCGAGATCGCGCGCGCCGGCGCCGATACCTTCGTCGCTGGTTCGGCCGTCTACGGTGCCGCCAGGGAAGGCGACCCGAATCGCTACGACAGCGTCCTCGCCGCCCTGCGCGCACGACTGGCGGCGGCATGATGCCCCCGCCGCTTGCCGTACGTGCCGTACTCATCGATCTCGACGGTACGCTGCTCGATACGGTCCTCGATCTGCATGCCGCGGCCAACGCCATGCTGGCCGACCTGGGCCGACCCGGGATCGCCGTCGAGTCGATCCGCAGCTACGTCGGTCGTGGCATTGCCAATCTCGTCAAGCGCGTGCTGGCCGGGTCGATGGCGGCCGCCGACGATGGCACACCACCGCCCGCCGACGCGCTGGCCAGCTTCAAGCGGCACTACAGCGTCGAGAATGGCCGCAATGCCGCGCTCTTTCCGGGCGTCGGCGAGGGTCTCGATGCGCTCAGGGCCCTTGGCTTGCCGCTCGGCGTCATTACCAACAAGGCCGAGGTCTTCGCCCTGCCCCTGTTGCAGCGCACGGGCCTGCATCCCTATTTCGACGTCATCGTCAGCGGCGACGTCCTGCCGCGGCCGAAGCCCGATCCGATGCCGCTGCTGTGGGCCAGTGGCCGCCTCGCCGTGTCGCCGGTCGACGTGCTGATGATCGGCGATTCGGTGCACGATTTTCATGCCGGACGGGCAGCCGGCTGCCATGTCTTCCTCGTCCCCTATGGCTACAACGAGGGGCGCGACGTTCATGAGCTGCCTTGTGATGGTATAGTCGCAAGCCTCGCCGAGGCGGCGCAGCGCCTGGTCCACGCCTGAGCAGCCCGCCGCGACGTCGAGCGGCGGCCGCGTGCGACGGGTTGCCGGGCAACATGCGAACACCGGCAGGAAGCACGTCCGTCGCCGGCGTGTATCCTCGTGGAGTTCCGATGACCGAAGCCTATTTCAATCGCCTTGCTGCTGAGGGCTACAACCGCATCCCGGTGACGCTCGAGACCTTTGCCGATCTCGACACGCCACTGTCGATCTACCTCAAGCTGGGCAATGCACCGTACAGCTACCTGCTCGAATCGGTGCAGGGTGGCGAGCGCTTTGGCCGTTACTCGATCATCGGCCTCGCCAGTCCGACGCGCATCGTCGTCAACGCGCATCAGGTGCTGGTCCTCAACGGCAACCGGATCGCCGAGCGTGAAGACGACACCAACCCGCTCGAGTTCATCGGCAAGTACATGCGGCGTTTTCGCGCCGCGCCGACCACCGGCCTGCCGCGCTTCTGCGGTGGGCTGGTCGGCTGTTTCGGCTACGACACCGTGCGCTACATCGAGACGCGGCTGACCCGCTCGCAGAAGTCCGACGAGCTGGGGATTCCCGACATCCTCCTCCTCCTGTCCGAGGAGATTGCCGTGGTCGACAACCTGTCCGGCAAGCTGACGCTGGTCGTCTACGCCGAGCCGGGCGTTCCGGCGGCGTACCAGAAGGCACAGGCGCGCCTGCGCGAACTGCTCCTCCGGCTGCGCGAGCCGGTCGCCATTCCACCGGAGACGCCGCAGTCCTCGCCGCCGGCAGCGTCACTGTTCGGTGAGGCCCAGTTCAGGCGGGCAGTCGTCAAGGCCAAGAGCTACATCACCGAGGGCGACATCATGCAGGTCGTCCTGTCGCAGCGCATGAGCAAGCCCTTCGCCGCCAGCCCGATGGCGCTCTACCGCTCGCTGCGCTCGCTCAATCCGTCGCCCTACATGTTCTACTTCGACTTCGAGGATTTCCATGTCGTCGGCGCCTCACCGGAAATCCTCGTACGCCTCGAGGGGGACACGGTCACCGTGCGGCCGATTGCCGGAACGCGCAGGCGTGGCGTCTCCTTCGAGGAGGACCAGGCGCTCGCCGCCGAGCTGCTCGCCGACGAGAAGGAGAGGGCCGAGCATGTGCAGCTTCTCGACCTGGGCCGCAACGACGCCGGCCGTGTCGCCCGCGTCGGAACGATCCGGCTCACCGAGAACATGATCGTCGAGCGCTACTCGCACGTGATGCACATCGTCTCCAATGTCGAAGCCCGACTGCAGCCGGGCCTCGACGCCCTCGACGTGCTGCGTGCGACCTTTCCCGCCGGTACCGTTTCCGGCGCGCCGAAGGTGCGCGCGATGGAGATCATCGACGAACTCGAGCCGGTCAAGCGTGGCATCTATGCCGGCGCCGTCGGCTACCTCGGATTCAACGGCGACATGGACCTGGCGATCGCCATCCGCACCGCCATCGTCAAGGACGGCCACCTGCACGTGCAGGCCGGAGCGGGAATCGTCGCCGATTCCGATCCGGCGGCCGAGTGGCAGGAAACGCAGAACAAGGCACGCGCGGTCCTGCGCGCTGCCGAGCTGGCGGAGCACGGTCTCGACACCCGCTTCTGAGCGCCGATGCGGTCGCCGCGGCCGTCGCCCGGCTGCCGTTCAACGCGACCAATGGACGTGCAGGCGGAGTTCCTGCGGGTTGTAGTGGAACTCGAGGGTACCCTGGTAGGCGTGATGGACCGCTTCCCCGATGGCGCGCGCGAGGTGAATGTCGGTGGTGCTGAGCTTCAGCTCTTCCTCGCGGTCCTCGAAAGCCATCACCCGTTTCAGGGGGTGCTCGGCGCGTTGCCGCTCCGCCTCGTTGCGCACCAGGTGGACGATGTCGTCGTGATGTGCCTGCAGGAACTCGCCGTCGAGGACGACGCAGCCCGCCGGACAGTGGTCGTGGACGCGGTGGCACGCCGGGCAGCGGACGCGGTGCGCGTCGGCCGGCGCGGCAATGCCCCATTGCCAGCGCCCGTGGCTGAATACCGCATGGCAGTCCGGGCAGATCGTCGGCTCGGCGAGCTTCCCCTTGCTGCGGTAACTGTCGTGCATCTCTTCCTGCAGCAAGCGGTCTCGGCGGACCTGCTGAAAACCGGCGGGAATGGACTTGCTGCTCATGATCGACCTCCTTGTCGATGGGCCGGCCACCACCCTTCGTGGCAGCCGGCACCGCGTCTTCGGCGGCGGCAACCGCCGCCCTTCGGCTGGCGGCCCGGGTTGCCCTCGTCCTGCTTTAAGGATAGATCGTGCGGCTGCGTTTGCCAGTGCAAATACCTCGCGCCGACAGGGAAACGTGCTTGCCGCCGGGCGCAGCCCGCTACGTCACGCGGACGTTGCTGAATTGCCAGGGATCCGACTCGTCGAGTTCCTCCGGGAACAGACGGCCGCGCCCATGCAGTGGTGTCCACCCGGTGTAGGCACCGATCACCCGGCCGAGGTAGGGCATGCAGACCTGCAGCACCCTCTCGAAGTCCATCTCGTCCGGCTCGACGATCCCGCGGGCGGGATTCTCGATCGCCCAGACCATCGCCGCGAGTGCTGCCGCGCAGACCTGCAGGGTGGTGGCGCTGTTGTGCGGCGCGAGGCGCCGCGCTTCATCGATGGTGAGTTGCGAGCCGAACCAGTAGGCGTTGCGTGCGTGCCCGGCGAGCAGCACGCCGAGTTCGTCGATGCCGCCTGGCACGATGTCGTCGAGGAGGATGCGTTTGCGTTCCGGACAGCGGTAATTGCGCGCCGCGAAATCGTGCAGCGACAGCAGCGCGTCATCGCATGGCTGATAGGCGTAGTGCACGGTCGGCCGGTAGCTCGGTGCCTCGCCGCGGCCGACGCTCAGGTAGTCGGCGATCGAGATCGATTCGCCGTGCGTGATGGCGAAGCCGTGGAACGGACCGCCAGCCGGTGTCCAGCTGCGCACACGCGTCGCACACCCCGGGCGCCGCAGATAGATGGCTGCCTGCGAGCCGCTGCCATGCCGGCAACCATCCTCCGGCAGGCGGCGCTCGTGCGAGCCCCAGCCGATCTCGCACGGCTGCTGCGCCTCGCTGATGAAGCCATCGACCGACCAGGTGTTGACGAACTCGCCCGCCTGCCGGCGCAGCGTGGAGACCTGCGTGTCGCGCTCGGCGACGTGGATCGTCCGCACGTCGAGGCGGCGGGCAAGCTCTGCCCAGTCTGCACGCTGGCGCGGTGTGGAAACGGCCAGACCGGTTTCGACGGCGAGGTCGAGCAGCGCGCGCTTGACGAAATGCGAGACCAGGCCCGGGTTGGCGCCGTGCGTCAGCACCGCCGTCGGCTGTTGCCGCGAGTCGCTGCGCAGCGCCAGCGCCTGTTCGCGCAGCGCGTAGTTGGTGCGCGCGGCGAGCGCCAGCGTCGGGTCGTCGTAGCCCCCGCGCCAGGGTTCGATCGACGTGTCGAGGTAGAGGGCACCGCGGCTGCGGGCGTAGCCGATCAACGCCAGCGACGAGACATCGACGGCGACGTTGATCAGGAAATCGCCACGGCCAAGCAGTGGATCGAGGATCTGGCGGTAGTCCTGCGGGCGCAGGACGTGCGTCAGCAGTCGGACCCCGGCCTGTTCGGCGACGGCACCGCCGGCCGCGTCGGCGGCGACGACGGTGATCCTCGCCGGGTCGACGCCGATGTGGCGCAGGATGAGCGGCAGCAGACCCTGACCGATGCAGCCGAAACCGACGAGGACCAGACGGCCGGGAAAGTCGAGGTGGCGCCCGTGCCCGCTCATGGCGCAGCGCCATCTGGCTCAGGAGCGGGCGCTGGCGGCGCCGCGTGGCCGGCGGCGGGCGGCAGGCACCCCGTGCGGTCGCGCATCGCGGTCATTGCCCTTCGCCGGCCGTGGCCACCGCTTCCCCGCTGCGGAGGGCATTTGCCAGGGCGTCGTCGACGCTGTCGAGAAAGACGAACGCCAGTTTCTCCCGCGCCTCGGCGGGGACTTCGTCGAGATCGCGACGGTTTCGCGCCGGCAGCAGGACGCGCCCGATGCCGGCGCGCATCGCCGCCAGCACCTTGTCCTTGATGCCGCCGACCGGCAGTACGAGTCCGCGCAGGCTGATCTCGCCGGTCATCGCGGTATCGTTGCGCACCGGCTGCTCGACGAACAGCGATGCGAGCGCAACGAAGATCGCCACACCGGCGCTCGGGCCGTCCTTCGGGATCGCTCCCGCGGGCACGTGCACATGCACGTCGCTCTTCTCGAAGCGGCCGGCGTCGATGCCGAGGCTGGCGGCATGCGTCTTCACCAGCGTCAGTGCCGCCTGCGCCGATTCCTTCATCACCTCGCCGAGTTGCCCGGTGAGGATCAGCCTGCCGTCGCCAATCGTCCGGCTGGCCTCGACGAACAGGATGTCACCACCGACCGGCGTCCAGGCCAGTCCGGTGGCGACACCGGCCAGCCCGGTACGCAGGGCGACCTCGTTGTCGTAGCGGCCGGCGCCGAGGATGCCGGCGAGATCGGCTTCGCCGACCTGCATGCCGGTGCGCTGGCCTTCGGCGATCTCCACCGCGACACGGCGGCAGACCGCACCGATCTCGCGTTCGAGTGAACGCACGCCCGCTTCACGCGTGTAATCACGGATGATCGCCTGCAGCGCCGCCGGCGCGAACTCGAGCTGTCCGGCGCGCAGGCCGTTCTGCGCCATCTGCCTGCCGACCAGGTAGCGGCGGGCGATTTCGAGCTTTTCCTCGTGCGTGTAGCCGGGTAGCTGGATGATCTCCATGCGGTCGCGCAGCGGCCCAGGGATGTTGTCGAGGACGTTGGCCGTGGTGATGAAGAGCATGCGCGACAGGTCGAAGGGCAGCGCCAGGTAGTTGTCGCGGAAGCTGTCGTTCTGCTCCGGGTCGAGCACTTCCAGCAGCGCCGCCGAGGGGTCGCCCTGGAAGCTGGTGCCGAGCTTGTCGATCTCGTCGAGCATCATCACGCAGCCGCGCGAGCCGGCCTTGCGGATCGCCTGGATGATGTTGCCCGGCAGGGCACCGATGTACGTTCGCCGATGGCCCCGGATTTCGGCCTCGTCGTGGCAGCCGCCGAGCGAGGCGCGGACGAACTTGCGGCCGAGTGCGCGCGCGATCGACTGCCCGAGTGAAGTCTTGCCGACGCCGGGCGGCCCGACGAAGCAGAGAATCGGCCCGTGTCCACCCGGATTGAGCTTGCGCACTGCGAGGAACTCGACGATTCGCTTCTTCACCTGGGTGAGGCCGAAGTGGTCGGCATCGAGGATCCGGCGCGCTTCGGCGATCTCGATGCTGTCCGGCGCCGGCTCCCGCCAGGGCAGCTCGATCAGCCAGTCGAGGTAGGCACGGACCATCGAGTACTCGGCCGAAGCGTCGGTCATCCGTTCCAGGCGCCGGAGTTCCTTGCTCGCCTGCGCCGCCACCTCCTCGGGCATCGCGGCCTCGGCGATCGCCTTGCGCAGGGACTCGATCTCGACGCTGTTGCTGCCGTCGCCCTCGCCCAGTTCCTTCTGGATCGACTTCATCTGTTCGCGCAGCAGGTATTCGCGCTGGCGCTGGTCGATGCTCGCCTTGGTCCGCTCGTCAACTTCGCGCGACAGCCGCAGCACCTCCAGCCGGCCGAGCAGGCAGGCGAGCACGACATCGAGCCTCTGCGTCAGATCGACCGTCTCGAGCACCAGCTGGCGATCCGTCAGCTTGAGTTCGCTGACGCCGGCGACCAGATCGGCGAGTGCGCCGGGCTGGCTGATGCTCTTCACCGCGCCGACCAGTTCCTGTGAAACCTGCGGCAGGTACTGCAGCAGTTCGAGCGCGCGTTCGCGGACGCGGATCATTCTCGCCTCGATCTGGCTGTCGCTCGTCTCGGGTTCGTCGATCCGCTCCGGGTGCGTCACCGGGAACGGGTAGCCGGGCAGGAAGCCGCTGACGCGAAAGCGCTGCAGCCCCTGGCAGACGATGACGTGGGTGTTGTCGGGGAGGGTGACGTAGCGCAGGATGTTGGCAATCGTGCCGACCGGGCACAGATCCTGCTGAGCGGGCTGCTCGACCTCGGCGTCCCGCTGCAGCAGGATGCCGACAGGCCGATCGGTCTTGGCCGCCTGCTGCGCGGCGAGGATCGAGGGCTCGCGACCGATCGTCAGCGGCAGGATCATGCCGGGGAAGAGGACGGTATTGCGGATCGGCACGATGATCAGTGCGTTTTCCGGTACCACCAGCAGGCTGCCGCCCCGCTGCTCGCTCCTGTCGTCACCCCGCTCGCCGCGCATGCGCTTGCCGCCTCTCAGAAGGGGTGCAGGACGAGCATCAGGCAGCCGTCCGCGATGAAACGCTCGTGCAGGCGGTAACGTCCCGCCGGCAGGGGGATGCGGCGTTCGAAGCGGCCGTAGGGAATCTCGAGGCGGTGAATCGCCGCCCGGCTGAGCCGCGCCGGCATCGGCCTTTCGCCGCGCACCAGCAGGCCATCGTCGTCGAGCGCCACTTCGACCTGCCGTGGGCTGACCCCGGGCAGCGCGACCAGCAGCCGCAGCTCGTCATCGTTCTGGTAGACATCGACCGCCGGCTCCCAGCACGGTACCGGCTGCGGGCCATCGAGCGTGAAGAAACGGCGCTGCAACTGCTCGCCTCCCTGCAGGAGTTCAAGAGTCTCCGCCCACATCCAGAAGCTTCGCTCGCGCGATCTCATGTGCCACCTTTCCTCTCCGGAGCCGGTGCCCACTCCCCATGTTCCCCTGCAGTATAGCGGCAGACGGCGACTGTGAACCGGCTGGCCTGACTCGTAACATGGGCCTTGCAACCCATTCTCTGCAGGGCTGCCCGGCTGCGGCGAAAGTGAGCCTCTCGCACAGGGGGCCAGACAGTCTTCGGAGATCCTGTCACTCGTCGACAGCCTCTGCGCGGACCCCGCCCCAGCCGTGCATCCCGCGCGCTCTCGCCGCCAGCCCCCCGCGATCTGACTGCCTCAGTGGCAAGAAGCGGTGCTTCCGGCAAACGGATCCGATTCGGCAGGGCCATGCGTCAGCGCGGAGCGACGTCGTAGCGGCTTTCCAGTACCTCGTCACGCGTGTAAACTCGGCCGGTCAGTCGGGAGGACAAAGATGGCAGGCCGCACCCGCAGCGACACATGCACCACCGATGCGGACCGGGACCACGCCCTGCAAGACGCCCTGACGGCGTATCGCACCGCCTGGCGGGCGAAGGTGGGCGAGGTGAATGCCGCCATTGCCGCCAGTGCGGAGAGGCAACGAGGACATGCGGGTGCACAGCCTGGCGGGAGGGTACTGATGAACCGGCGAGAATTTGGCCAGCTCAAGGCGGCGGGCGGGCTCCGCCTGACCCATTGTGAGTTCAAGGAATCGCGCAAGGCCAGGCTGCCGAAGCACATGGCGCGAGTGCGGCGCCAGCGGGTGTTTGCCACGGACTTGATCGAGATTGGGCAAGGCCTCTCCGTGGTCTTTCTTTGGCGTTCCGGTGATTGCCTGGAGAAGCGCGCCCTCTACGCCTATGCCTTCCGTGACCATCCCGACGGGCTGGAGCCGCTGTTGCGCATGGATTACCACCCCAGCCACAAAGGACTGCATGTGAAGTTCAACTGTGAGAATGCGGTGGAACTGGTCAACCGCGATGTGGTGCAGGGCAGGGAATTCGGTCTGGGAACCGCCGGTACGATCCTGATGATGAACTCGACCGGGCGCGCTTCGTCGAAGAGTTTTGCCGGCGTATCGCGGTTCCGCTTGGGCAAGGAGACCTGCTGTGAAACTGGACATTTGCCGCGATTTCGAGGTGCGCGAAACCGCCACGGGGATCCTTGTCGTTACCGCTCTGCAGTACGACGATGGCGATCGGGTCGTCGTCTTCGCCGATGGCCAGGAGGGCGATGGCTGGCGGGTTCACGACAACGGCGACGCCGCCTTCCGGTTGCGGCTCGACAACATCGACATCGATGGGGAGCGTATCCAGCGTTGGCTGGCCGAACGCCGCGGCCGGGTTGGGTGGAACGAGGCGGAAGAAGAGTTCGAGTTGTCCGTGGCCGACGCGCGGCATCTTGTGCCTGCCGCGTTCAAGGTTGCCCAAGCGGCATTGCAGTTGCAGAGCTTTTCCGCCTTGCGTGCCACACGATCGGAGTCGTCATTCAAGAGCGAAGTGCTCGAACTGCTCAAATCCGTGCAACGGGACACGGGCGTGCCGGCTGACTATGACATGGCCGTGGATGCACGCGGCTTGTTGGTGGCGGATTGCGTCTTCCGGCCCGGCGGCGCCGACTTGGCCTTCTTCATCGCCAACACTAGGGAACGTTTGCTGGAGGCGGAACTGAGCTATCTTGCGCTGAAGCAGGACAAACGCACTACGCGGGTCATCGCGGTGGTCGAGGGCATCGCCGCCGTCGGCCAGAAGCAGTACGCGCGAGCCGAGTTCTTTTCGACAAAGCTGTTCCCGTTCCGCGACTTCGAGGCCCCGCTCCGTAGCTGGGCTCGTGAGGCCGTGACCGGGGTCATGCAATGAGCTTCCCGCCGGCGTCTGGTCAACAGGCAAGGGCTTGAAGCAAATGGCGCGCGCCAAGCAGGGTGAACTGGATTTTCGTCGGGGCCGATATGGTGGACAATGGCGGCTTTCGTGCATTCGGTTCCGGATGATCGGCGCCGGAGTAGCAAGAGGAACAGCGGGTATCTGAGCGGGTGTCAGAGCTGCTCGTTCGGCAAGATGACTCTATGGAACAGAAGGATAGCCGCCGCATGCTGTTGATGATCGACAATTACGACTCCTTCACCTACAACCTCGTGCAGTACTTCGGCGAGCTGGGGCAGGAGGTGCGGGTTTTCCGCAACGATGCGATCAGCATCGCCGAGATCGCCCGCCTGGCGCCGGCGCTGCTGGTCGTTTCGCCGGGGCCCTGCGCGCCGGCGCAGGCCGGCATCTCGTTGACGGCGATCCGCGAGTTTGCCGGCAGGATCCCGCTGCTCGGCGTCTGCCTCGGCCACCAGGCGATCGGCGAGGCATTCGGCGGCCGCGTCGTGCACGCCCAGAAGCTGATGCACGGCAAGGTGTCGCCGGTGCAGCACAACGGGCAGGGCGTCTTTCGCGGGCTGCCGAGTCCGCTCACCTGTACGCGCTACCATTCGCTCGCCGTCGAGCGAAAGTCGCTGCCGGCGTGCCTCGAAGTCACCGCGTGGACCGACGACGGCGAGATCATGGGCCTGCGGCACAGGACGCTCGCCGTCGAGGGTGTGCAGTTCCACCCGGAGTCGATCCTCACCGAGCATGGCCACGATCTGTTGCAGAACTTTCTCGAGGAGCATGGCAAATGAAGCCGCAGGACGCACTGGCGCGGGTCATCGATCACCGCGAGATCTTCCACGATGAAATGGTGGCACTGATGCGCCAGATCATGGGCGGCGAGGTGACGCCGGTGATGATCGCCGCGATCATCACCGGGCTGCGGGTCAAGAAGGAGACCATTGGCGAGATCTCGGCGGCGGCGCAGGTGATGCGCGAGCTGTCGACCAAGGTGCAGGTGAGCGAGCGCACGCACCTCGTCGATACCTGCGGTACCGGCGGCGACGGCGCGCAGACCTTCAACATCTCGACGGCGGCGATGTTCGTTGCCGCCGCGGCCGGCGCGCGGGTCGCCAAGCACGGCGGCCGTTCGGTCTCGTCGCAGTCGGGCAGTGCCGACGTCCTCGAGGCCCTCGGCGCCAGCATCAACCTGACGCCGGAGCAGGTCGGCCGCTGCGTGGACGAGATCGGCATCGGTTTCATGTTCGCGCCGAGCCATCACAGCGCCATGAAGCACGCCGCGCCGGTGCGCCGCGAACTGGGCGTGCGAACCCTGTTCAACATCCTCGGGCCACTGACCAATCCGGCGAACGCGCCGCACCAGGTGCTCGGAGTCTTCCATCCCGATCTCGTCGGCATCCAGGTGCGTGTCCTGCAGCGGCTCGGCAGTTCGCACGCGCTCTCGGTGTTTGGTCGCGAAGGACTCGACGAAATCTCGATTTCCGGCGAGACGCTGGTCGGCGAGCTGAAGAACGGCCGCGTCGAGGAATACAGCGTCCATCCCGAGCACTTCAACCTGCCGCTGCATGACCCGCGCGTGCTGCGCGTGGCCAACGTCGAGGAGTCGAAGGCGATGCTGCTGGCCTCGCTCGAAGGCCGCGCCGGCGCCGCGCGCGACATCGTCGCCCTCAATGCCGGCGCCAGCATCTACGTCAGCGGGCGCGCAGAGACGCTCGCCGACGGCGTCGAGCAGGCGTTCGAAGCGATTGCCTCGGGTGCGGCGCGCGCCCGGCTCGACGAGTTCGTGGCGTTCACCCGGCGCATCGCCACCTGATCGACCGGCCCCTCGCGAGCGCACGTGATGAGTGACATTCTCGACCGCATCCTCGCCGTCAAGCGTGACGAGGTCGCTGCCGCGCAGTTGCTCGTGCCACTGGGCGAGTTGCGTGCGATGGCCGAGCGCGACTCGGCAGCGCGCGACTTCGTTGGCAGCATGCGGCGGCGGATCGCTGCCGGCGACGCGGCGGTGATCGCCGAGATCAAGAAGGCGAGTCCGTCGCGTGGCGTCCTGCGTGCCGATTTCCGTCCGGCCGAGATCGCTGCGAGCTATCAGCGGCATGGCGCCGCCTGCCTGTCGGTGCTGACCGATCGGCAGTTCTTCCAGGGGGCGCCCGGCTTCCTGCAGGAAGCGCGTGCCGCCTGCGAGCTGCCGGTCCTGCGCAAGGACTTCCTCGTCGACCCCTATCAGATTTACGAAGCGCGAGCGATGGGTGCCGACGCCGTCCTGCTGATCGTTGCCGCGCTCGACCTGCCGGCGCTGCGCGACTTCGAGGCGATCGCCGGCAGCCTGGGAATGGCGGTGCTGGTCGAGGTGCATGACCGCCGCGAACTCGATCTCGCGCTGCAGCTCACGACGCCGTTGCTCGGCATCAACAACCGCAACCTGCGCAGCTTCGCCGTCAGCCTGCAGACGACGCTCGAACTGCTGCCCGAGATCCCGGCCGACCGCCTCGTCGTCACCGAGAGCGGCATCCTCGCGCGCCCGGACGTGCGCCTGATGCGCGACCACGGCGTGCACGCCTTCCTCGTCGGCGAGGCCTTCATGCGTGCCGAAGAACCGGGTGAGGCGCTCGCCGGGCTGTTCCACTGACCTGGATCACAGGTCCGGCTGCCGGGGTGGTTGACGGCGCGTGGTGCCTTGGCAGGCAGATGGGAAAACGGGCCGTTGCCAGGACCCGTGCCGTTGCCGCGGACGGCGTGCGGCGGGCATGGCTGCCGCACGCCGGGTGTGCCTGCTGCCGACAACCACTGGCCAGTCTTGCGACACGCCAGGCACTCATTCCCGTCCGGCGCTGCGGGTCACTTTCACTGGCATGGGCAATCTGTGCTCATTCACACGCTGGCGCGATCAGCTGCAGGCGAGGGAAGTAGCCTCGGTAGCGCGTCGCGTCGCGCGTCAGCAAAGGCATGCCCGAGGTCATGGCATGCGATGATCACGCACGAGTCGACCAATACCGGCGTCACGCTTTCGGGTCTCTCAGGAAGGCCATGATCTCGTCGGCAGACTTGCCACGGAAAGCCTGCGTCAGCGGCACCGCGCGCGCGCGCTGGATGGCAACCTCGAATCTTGCCCGCCGGTCGTGGTTGCTTGCGCGGAGGATGACCTGCTCGTTTTCGTAAACGAATTCGACTTCAGTGTGCGGCAGCAGCCCGGCTGCATGGCGGATCGCCTGTGGTATGGTGACCTGGCCCTTGCTCGTGATACGCATTCGGTGACTCCGACAGGTAAGAATCCGAGTAAGAATTGTACTGCGTCCCACCTTTTCGCGGGCCAGGCGATCTGCCCGACCAAGGCCGCGCCGAGCGGGCGGGTGCGGGTGCAGGCCAGTTCAACGGCACGTCGAGCCACTTTTGGTGAAAATTCTCCAGCCTGTTGCGAAAAACCAACAAACGCCCGCTGCCCTGCAATGAAAGCGTACACGGCGCTTGCCGCGGCAATACCGCTTTGCCAGAATCGCCCCAACTTCTCGTTTCTTTTTCGAGAGGTCCAGTTTGGTGAGGCTGCAGTTTGCTTCATCGATCTCAAACCTAGAGGAGATTCACCATGCAAAAGAAACTCATCGCACTGGCAGTCGCCAGCGTGGCTTCGGGCGCCGCTTTTGCCCAGACCAACGTCACGATGTACGGTATCGCCGACGCCGGCTATGTCTATAGCTCGGGCGACGCTGGCTTCCTGCCTGGAACCAACAAGTTCAGCGGCATCCAGTCCGGCCTGCTGAGCGGCTCGCGTCTCGGCTTCCGCGGCGAAGAAGCGCTGGGCAACGGCCTGAAAGCCGTCTTCACCCTCGAATATTCGCTGAACATCGACAACAACTCCGGCGTCGGCAACACCGGTGGCCTGAATGCCCGCCAGCAGTTCGTCGGTCTCGCCGGCGGCTTCGGTCAGATCGCCCTCGGTCGCCAGTATTCGCCCGGCTATCAGGCGACGGCCAACAATGATCCGGCTGGCGGCGCTCTCTTCGAGCCGCAGTCGTACATGACCGCCCAGGCCGGCAACACCATCACCCCGAACAGCGCCGCCCGCTGGGACAACGCCCTGACCTACACCAGCCCGAATTGGGGTGGCTTCACCGGCAAGGCGATCTATTCGTTCGGTGAGAACAGCAGCTGCACGACGGTCAACCCGTTGCCGCCGCCGGCCACCGTCACCGCCGCGACCCTCAACGACCGGTGTGTGTCGACCACCGACAACAGCCGCTGGGCTCTCGGCGGCAACTTCGCCACCGGTGGTCTGAACATCGATGCGGTCTACCAGGTGCGGCAGAAAGTCAAGCCGGTTGGCGTCCTCTCCAACTCGGCTCTCTGGGGTGACGACATCGCCGAATGGTATATCGGCGGTAGCTACGACTTCAAGGTCGTCAAGGTCATGGCCAGCTACCAGGACCAGAACGACAAGAACAACATCAACAACGACAACAGCACGTGGTCGCTCGGCGCGGTCATCCCGTTCGGCAACGCGGCCATCCACCTCGCGTGGGCACAGACCGACTTCGACCAGGGCCTGGTCGATGGCAAGAGCAACGGTGCCATGATCGCCGGTACCTACGCCTTCTCGAAGCGGACGACCGCTTACGCCGGTTACGTCTGGAACAAGAACGACAACGACAGCTTCGGCCTCGGTCCGGTTGGCGCTGTCGGTGCGCCGGGCGAGACCAACAACACCTTCCTGGCGGGTATCCGTCACTCGTTCTGATCCGGCGACGATCACTCGTTGCCGCAAACGGGCGCTTCGGCGCCCGTTTTTTTTTTGCCGGGGCTGGAGCACTCTACCGCTGGTCGCTGCCAGGCGGCCCGGCAAACGGACTCGCCGCGGGTCCTTTGTCTCGACAGGGCCAGCCGGCAGGCGTTGCTCCGCAATGGCGCTTGCCAGAAATGTGACGAAAACGCAACACTCTTCGTCCGGGCGCTGGAAAGCGGCTCCGATGGCTTGCCGATCCTTCGCACGGCTGCCAGAATCTGGCCATGAAATCCAAGACGAGCCGGCGTCCGGGAAACCGAGATGGCGGCACTGGTGAGAGAAATCAGTACGGCCTTTCCCAATTGATCCATTGGAGTTGATCTCATGAAAAAGAAAGTCATCGCCCTTGCCGTAGCCAGCCTCGCTTCCGGCGTTGCCATTGCGCAGTCCAACGTCACGATGTATGGCGTAGTGGACACCATGTACGTGTACAGCCAGGGCGACGCCGGCATCGGCGGCGGCAAGAACAAGTTCAGCGGCCTGGCGGGGGGTGGCGGAACTGCCGGAAACCGCTTGGGCTTCAAGGGCGAGGAAGCCCTCGGGAACGGCCTGAAGGCCGTCTTCACGCTCGAGTATGGCTTGAACATCGACAACAACTCAGGCGTCGGTACGAGCGGACTGAACGCGCGGCAGCAGTTCGTCGGCCTCGCCGGCAACTGGGGGACCGTTGCTCTCGGTCGTCAGTATGCTCCGGCCTTCGACGCCACCGCCAACAACGACGCGCTGGAAGCGACCGACCTCGGCATCCAGTCCAGCCTGAGCGTCTACTCGGGCAGCACGATCACGCCGAACTCTCCCGCCCGCTTCGCGAACTCGATTACCTACACCAGCCCCAACTGGGGCGGCTTCACCGGCAAGGCGATCTATGGTTTCGGCGAGAGCAACATCGGCGGTACGTTCAACGACCGGGTGAACAGCACCAGTGACAATGGCAAGTTCGGTCTCGGCCTCAACTACAACAACGGCCCGCTGAACGTCGATGTGCTCTATCAGTCCCGCTTGAATGTGGAAGTGCCCAATGCGCCGGGCCTGTTGCCACTGAAGGCGCCCGGCGGCGGCAGCAGCATCAACGAATGGTATGCCGGCGCAAACTATGACTTCAAGGTGGTCAAGATCTACGGCAGCTACCAGGCTCTGGACAACAACAACAGCATTCTTGGCCCTGACAGTGATTTTGGTTCCGGGATCGAAAGCAGCAACATCTGGACGGTCGGCGTCACCGCTCCGATCGGCAACGGCGTGTTCGGCTTGAGCTATGGCAGGCTCTCGCTCGACCGCCTGAACAACTCGAGCGGCAACAGCTGGGGTTGGGGCGCGATGTACCAGTACAACCTGTCGAAGAGGACGGCCCTCTATGGCGCTTACAGCTACTTCGACAACAGCCGCAACTCGGTTCCGGTACAGGCACAGGTGGCCGGGGATGGCGACTTGATCGGTGCGCGTGGCGAGAACAACTACGCCGTTGGCGCCGGCATTCGGCACAGCTTCTGAGAATCGGCAAGAGGACACCCTCTCGTGTGACCAGAACGGGCGCTTCGGCGCCCGTTTTCAGTCCACTGCCAGGCTGCGTGACGGGCATCCGCCCACGCGCTGCTGTCCCCTGGTTCTTCGGCCAGGTCCCATGTCGCGCTCTTCCGCCCTGCGCGTCGCCGAGCTTGCCGGCGAGTCGGCCCGCTGATCTCGATTCCGCCTGGCTGGCGCCTGATGCGCCGCGGCATGCGGCATCGAAAGCCGCTGGCCGCCGCAGATATGGCGTAGAATCGCGCGCTGCCGTTTCTTCCATTGCGCTTCCCGACTGCGAATCGCCGATGCTCTTTCCCGACCGTTTCGACGTCATCGTCGTGGGTGGTGGCCATGCCGGCACCGAGGCGGCGCTGGCGGCCGCGCGCATGGGCGTCCGGACGCTGCTGCTGACGCACAACCTCGAGACACTCGGGGCGATGAGCTGCAACCCGTCGATCGGCGGCATCGGCAAGGGACATCTGGTGAAGGAGGTCGATGCCCTGGGCGGCGCGATGGCGGCCGCTGCCGACGAGGCCGGAATCCAGTTCCGCATCCTCAATGCCAGCAAGGGACCGGCGGTGCGTGCAACCCGCGCGCAGGCCGACCGCGTGCTCTATCGCCAGGCGATTCGCCGACGGCTGGAGCGGCAGGAGAATCTGACGATCTTCGCCCAGGCCTGCGACGATCTGCTGCTCGAGAACGGGCGCGTCGCGGGCGTCGTCAGCCAGCTCGGCGTGCGCTTTCCGGCGCGGGCGGTCGTCCTGACCGCCGGCACCTTCCTCAATGGCCTGATCCATGTCGGTCTCGCGAACCTCAGTGGCGGGCGCATGGGCGACCCGCCGTCGGTCTCGCTGGCGGCGCGTCTACGCGAGTTGCAGTTGCCGGTCGGCCGGCTCAAGACCGGCACGCCGCCGCGGCTTGACGGCCGGACGATCGACTTTTCGACCATGACCGAGCAGCATTCGGATGATCCGCTACCGGTCTTCTCCTTCCTCGGCGCGGCGAGCCAGCATCCGCCCCAACGCCCGTGCTGGATCACCGCCACCAACCGGCAGACGCACGACATCATCCGCGCCAACCTCGACCGCTCGCCGATGTACACCGGGGTCATCGAGGGGGTCGGACCGCGCTACTGCCCGTCGATCGAGGACAAGATCCATCGCTTCGCGAACAAGGACAGCCACAACGTCTTTCTCGAGCCGGAAGGACTGGAGACGGAGGAGATCTACCCGAACGGGATCTCGACCAGCCTGCCGTTCGACGTGCAGCTGGCGATCGTCCGTTCGATCCGTGGCCTCGAGCGCTGCCACATCCTGCGCCCGGGCTACGCGATCGAATACGACTACTTCGACCCGCGGCGCCTGCGTGGCTCGCTGGAAACCAGCGCCATCGCTGGCCTGTTCTTCGCCGGCCAGATCAACGGCACCACCGGCTACGAGGAAGCGGCCGCACAGGGTCTGCTCGCCGGCGCCAACGCGGCGCTGCTGGTGCAGGAAAAGGAGGCGTGGACGCCGCGACGCGACGAGGCCTACCTCGGAGTGCTGGCCGACGACCTGGTCACCCGCGGCGTTTCCGAGCCCTACCGCATGTTCACCAGTCGCGCCGAGTACCGCCTGTCCCTGCGGGAGGACAACGCCGATCTGCGGCTGACCGGGATCGGGCGTCGACTCGGGCTGGTCGATGACCGGCGCTGGGCGGCCTTCTCTGCCAAGCAGGAGGCGATTGCCCGCGAGCAGGAGCGCTTGCGGTCCACCTGGGTCCATCCCGCCCGGCTGGCCGACGCGGAAGCGCTGCGTGTCTTCGGCAGGCCGCTCGAGCGCGAGTATGCGCTGCACGAACTGCTGCGTAGACCGGACGTCAGCTATCCGGCGTTGATGACGCTGCGTGTCGACGGCGTCGCCGTCGATGCCGGTGTCGACGATCCGCAGGTCGTCGAACAGGTCGAGATCCAGGCCCGGTATCAGGGCTACATCGAGCGCCAGCAGGACGAGGTGGCAAGGAACCAGGCGAGCGAGGAGCTGCGTTTTCCCGACGACTTCGATTTTGCACAGGTCGGTGGCCTGTCTCGCGAGGTACGCGACAAGCTGCAGCAACAGCGCCCGCAGACGCTCGGACAGGCCTCACGGATTCAGGGCGTGACACCGGCGGCGATCTCGATCCTGCTCGTCTGCCTGAAACGCGGGCAGCCAGGTGGCGGCGGGCAGCGATCTTGCGGCGAGGTGCGATGAGCCTCTCCGAGCAGCTGACCGACGGTGCCGCCTGCCTCGGCATCGAGCTGGCGCTGCCGGCACGGCAGAAGCTGCTCGACTACCTGACGCTGCTCGAGAAGTGGAACAGGGTCTATCGCCTGACCGCCATCGCCGATTCGGCGCAAGCGGTCAGCCGTCATCTGCTCGATTCGCTGGCGGTGCTGCCCTTCGTCGGTGGGACGCCGCTGCTCGACGTCGGCAGCGGTGGCGGCATGCCGGGGATGCCGCTGGCGATTGTCCGCCCGGAGTTGCAGGTCGTCCTCGTCGACAGCAACTCGAAGAAGGCGGCCTTTCTGCAGCAGGCGGCGATCGAGCTGGCGCTGGGCAATGTCGCCATACACTGTCGGCGCGTGGAGGCCCTGCAGCCGACGGTCCGCTTTGCGGCGATCACCGCGCGCGCCTTTGCCGATCTCGGCACGCTGGTTTCGTCCTCACGCCACCTGCTGCGGACGGGCGGCCGCTGGCTGGCGATGAAAGGGCAGCGGCCGGACGAGGAGATCGC
Organism: Accumulibacter sp.; assembly: GCF_023806635.1. Lineage (GTDB taxonomy): Bacteria > Pseudomonadota > Gammaproteobacteria > Burkholderiales > Rhodocyclaceae > Accumulibacter. The sequence goes on along the minus strand of NZ_JAMTDQ010000034.1, from coordinate 4,426 downwards.
GCAGTTGCCGGCCTGGGTCCGCGTGGCCGGCGTGCATCGCCTGGTGGTACCCGGGGTTGGCGGCGAGCGCCATCTGGTGGTGATCGAGAGTGATACGGCCGCATGCAGGGGAGAGTCCAGTTGGCAACAGTCATCGCAGTGACCAATCAGAAGGGCGGTGTCGGCAAGACCACGACCGCAGTGAACCTTGCCGCCTGTCTGGCTGAACTCGCGCAACGGGTGCTGCTGATCGACCTCGATCCGCAGGGCAACGCGACCACCGGTTGCGGGGTGGTCAAGCGGGAGGCCATGCCGACCGTCTATCACGTGCTGATCGGGAGTTCGACGTTGCCGGCTACCTGCCTGCGGACCGACTTCGCCTTCGACCTGCTGCCGGCGAATCGCGAACTCGCCGGCGCCGAAGTCGACCTGATCGACCTCGTCCGGCGCGAGTATCGCCTGCGCGAAGCACTGGCGACGGTTCGCGACACCTATGATTTCGTCCTCCTCGATTGTCCGCCGGCGCTCAACATGCTGACGGTCAATGGCCTGGTGGCTGCCGATCGGGTGATGATCCCGATGCAGTGCGAGTATTATGCCCTCGAGGGCCTGACCGACCTTGTCGCGACGCTGAAGAAGGTGCGCGCGCATCTCAACCCCGTGCTGGAGATCGAGGGGCTGTTGCGGACGATGTTCGACCCACGTTCGACGCTGACGCAGCAGGTGTCACGCGATCTCGAGGCGCACTTCGGTGGCAAGGTCTATCGCACGATCATCCCGCGCAACGTCAGGCTGGCGGAAGCGCCCTCGCATGGCAAGCCGGCGATCGCCTTCGATCGCGCATCGAAGGGAGCGCAAGCCTACCTCGCGCTGGCACACGAAACGCTGGCACGGCACCGTCACCCGGCCGCCACTGCGAAAGCCCAACCCGCCACTGCGGGAGGGAGGCCATGAAGATGAAGGGACTCGGGCGCGGGCTCGATGCGCTGCTGGCTGGCGACGAGGCGGAGAACCGCGAGCAGCAGCGGACGCTGCCGGTTGCCTTGATCCAGCCAGGCAAGTATCAGCCGCGAACCCGGATGGACCTCGCTTCATTGGAGGAGCTGGCGGCATCGATCAGGGCGCAGGGGCTGATGCAGCCCATTCTCGTCCGCCCGATCGCCGACGAGCGGTACGAGATCATTGCCGGCGAGCGGCGCTGGCGGGCAGCACAGATGGCTGGCCTGAACGAGGTGGCGACGCTGATCCGGGAGATTCCGGACGAGGCTGCGCTGGCGATGGCACTGATCGAGAACATCCAGCGCGAGAACCTCAATCCGCTCGAGGAGGCGCTCGGTCTGCAGCGGCTGATCGACGAGTTCTCGATGACCCACCAGCAGGCTGCCGATGCCGTCGGTCGCTCGCGACCCGCAGCATCGAACCTGCTGCGCCTGCTGCAACTCGCGCCGCCGGTACAGGAACTGCTGCTGCAGGGGGAGATCGACATGGGCCATGCGCGGGCGCTGCTGCCGTTGGCCGGTGCGCAGCAGGTGCAACTGGCGCAGCGCGTGGTGCACAAGGGCTTGTCGGTGCGTGAGGCGGAGCGCCTGGTGCAGCATGCGCTGCAGCCGCCGAAGGCCGTGGCGGCGGTACGGCCAGACCGTGACCTGCTGCGTCTGCAGGACGAACTCGCCGACCTCCTGGGCGCTCAGGTGGCTATCCGTGCCAATCGACGGGGAGCCGGCAAGGTCCTGATCGACTTTGGGGATCTCGACCAGCTCGAGGGCATCCTGCAACGCCTGCGTCATTGACGCGGTGCACCATGGCGGCCCCTGAATGGCCGGCCGAACAGCCCTGCAAGCCAGACGCAGTAAAGGAATCCAAACTTTTTTGCATGTGCGGTTTGATTCCGCTTTGCGAGTCTGGTATCCTGCGAACGTTTTGGAGGGGCTAGCTGTGCATCCACAGGTCCGCTGGATCCTCCGCTGCCAGTTTCTGGTGACGCTGGCGGCGGCTATCCTGGCTGGACTGGCAGCAGGCCTTGATGCAGCCGTTTCCGCAGTGCTCGGTGGTGGCATCGCCATGGCAAGCGCCTTCGCCTATGCCTGGCGCGCCTTGCGGCCATCGGGGCAGATGGCGGTGGACGCGCGCAAGGCCTTCAATGCGCAGGTGGCTGGCGAGGCCTACAAGTTCGCTGTGAGCCTGGTGCTGTTTGCCCTGGTCTTCAAGACCTATGAACAGCTCGCCGCCTTGCCGCTCTTCCTGGCCTATGCGGCAACGATTGTCGTTTATTGGATGGCGCTGCTCCGGCAGCAATAGTCGAACAGGGGGGAATTCATGGCTTCGGGCGAACCGCTCACATCGAGTGCTTACATCGTTCACCACCTGACCAACCTGACCGTCGGTCAGGGGTTCTGGGCCCTGCACCTTGATTCGCTGATCGTCTCCGGCCTGCTCGGCCTGGTCGCCTTCGTCGGCATGGCCATGCTGGCGCGCAAGGCGACGGCGGGAGTCCCCGGCAGGATGCAGGCCTTCGTCGAGATGCTGGTTTCGTTCATCGACCAGCAGGTGAAGGACACCTACCACGGCAAGAGCCCTCTGGTGACGCCGATGGCGATCACCATCTTCGTCTGGGTGCTGCTGATGAACGCCATGGACCTGATTCCGGTCGATTTCGTGCCGATGCTCCTCGGCATGGCTGGCGTTCATTTCTTCAAGGTCGTTCCCACCACCGATCCGAACCTGACCTTCGGCATGTCGTTGAGCGTTTTCGTGGTCATGATCGTCATGGGCTTCAAGGTGAAGGGTTTCGGCGGCTTCATGCACGAGGTGTTCACCGTTCCCTTCGGCGCCAAGATGGCGCCGGTCAACCTGCTCTTCCGCCTCATCGAGGACATCGCCAAGCCGATCTCGCTCTCGCTGCGTCTGTTCGGCAACATGTACGCCGGCGAGATGGTCTTCATCCTGATCGCCCTGCTGGGCATCTGGCAACTGCCGCTCGCTCTGCCCTGGGCGCTGTTCCACATCCTGATCATCACCCTGCAGGCTTTCGTCTTCATGATGTTGACCATCGTGTACCTGTCGATGGCCAGCGAGTCGCATGGCTAGTGACCCGCTTGCCCTGCCCCGATCACCGGTTTGATCCACGCGTTGTCCCCGTTTGACCCGTTTAACCCCTTTTACATGTCTTGCTAGGAGAGACTAATGGAAGCTGCTCTGTCAATGTTGCTCGGTAACACCGCCATCGCCGTCGCCATCCTGATCGGCGCGGGCGCTCTTGGTACCGCCATCGGTTTTGGTCTGCTTGGTGGCCGCTTCCTCGAAGGTGCAGCCCGGCAGCCGGAAATGATCCCGACTCTCCAGGTCAAGATGTTCATCGTTGCCGGTCTGCTCGACGCGGTCACCATGATCGGCGTCGGTATCGCTCTCTTCATGCTGTTTGCCAACCCCTTCATCGCCGTCGTCAAGGGCTGATCGCTACTCCTTGCCGACAAACTTTTGACAGGAGGTTAGCGTGAACATCAACGCAACGCTGATTGGCGAGGCGATCTGGTTCGCCGTCTTCATCTGGATCACGATGAAGTACGTCTGGCCGCCACTGGCGAAGGCCATGTCTGATCGCCAAAAACTGATTGCTGACGGGCTTGCTGCCGGTGAGCGTGGCAAGCACGAGCTGGAACTGGCCGGCAAGCGGTCCGCCGATGCCCTGCGCGACGCCAAGGCAAAGGCCGCGGAGATCATCGCAGCAGCCGAGAAGCGCGGTGCGCAGATGGTCGAGGAAGCGAAGGTGGCGGCGAAGGTCGAGGCCGACAAGGTCGTTGCCGCGGCCAAGGCGGAGATCGCGCAGCAGGTCGAGCAGGCGAGGGCAGAGTTGCGCGGCCGGGTCGCCGACCTGGCGGTGGCTGGCGCCGAGCAGATCCTGAAGCGTGAGGTGGATGCCAAGGCCCATGCCGAGATGCTGACCGCACTCAAGCAGGAACTCTGAGATCATGGCCGAACTCGTTACCATCGCGCGCCCCTACGCCGAGGCGGTCTTCCGGATGGCGCTGGAAAACAGGGCGCTGGCGGCCTGGTCCGAGCGGCTGTCGCTGCTTTCCGCAATCGCCTCGAATGAGCAGATGCGTGCCTGCATCGGCAACCCCGAGCTGTCGGCCGCGCAGAAGAGCGCGCTCTTCAAGTCGCTGGCAGGCAAGGTACTTGAGGGCGGCGAGGCCAATCTGATCGACGTCCTCGCCAGCAACGAGCGGCTTGCCGCATTGCCCGAGATCGCCGGTCTCTTCGAAGGGCTCAGGGCTGCACAGGAAGGCGTCAAGGAAGCCACGATCTACAGCGCTTTCCCGCTTGACGAACAGCAGCGCAAGACTCTGGTGAGCGACCTGGAAGCACGCTTCAAGACCCGGCTGACTGCCGAAGTGGTCGTCGATCAATCGCTGATCGGCGGCGTCAAGATTGTCGTTGGCGACCAGGT
>NZ_JAMTDQ010000033.1 GCF_023806635.1 Accumulibacter sp. | reverse complement strand
ATCGAGTGCTTCGCCAACGGCCGCCAGGTACGCATCGACGATTGCGGCCACAACGTCCAGCACGACCGGCCGGAACGGCTCGCCGAGCTGATCGAGTCATTCTTCCTGCAGACGCCTGGCGCATGAACCGCCACTGCTTGCCGGCGGCGCCACTGTCCGGACACCCACGGGCTGACGGTCGTCTCCCGGTTTACCAGCCACCGCTGCCGGCCGCCAGACAGGCGGCGATGGCCAGCATGTCGTCGATCGTCAGCGCCGCCACCACCGCCTGCATCGGCTGCACCCGCTCGCCGGTGCGCACGCCGTGCCTGATGTCGTAAAGCTGGCGGACGATGTAGCTCGGCGAGCGACCGACGATCGGCGGCACCTCGGCATCGCCCCGCAAGTCCGAGCCGTGGCATTCGGCGCACGGCAAGGTCTTGCCGTTGCCGCCCGTCGACACCAGCCACTCGCCGCGAGCGATGCTTCCTTTCGGCACGTAGGCGATGAAGCGCGCCCGCGAATCCCGGTTCTCGAACTGCTCGAAGTCCTCGGGAAGCTCGATGATGCGCTGCCCGATCGGTTCCTCGCCACCGCCCGCGGCGGCTTCGAGGATCCAGCTCGCAACCCGCGTCCGAGGCACCGTGTCGGTTTCGACGACGCGCAGCCTGGCGCGTGGCGGCAGCCGTGAAAAGTACTCGGCGGCCGCGGCCACCTCCTCGTTCGAGAGATGCTGCGCCATGTGCAGCTTGAGACGAATCGGCGCCCGCGCCGGCACCGCGCTGCGACGAGCCCCGCTGGCGAAATCGGCGAGCTGCCGCACGATGTAGGGAGCCGGGAGGCCGGCGATGTCGGCGTTTTCCGGCCCTCCGGAGCCGTCGGACCGGTGACAGTAGCCGCAGGCATAGACGTCCGGTCGCCTCCCCTCGGCGACGACGCTGGGCAGCGGAGGATGATCGCCCGGATGCCAGACCGGCGCGAGGAAGCGGTCGCGCAGCTGCGTCACCGAATAACGTGCCCTACTGCCCCGAACGCTGCGTGCGACTCCGTCGTCCGCCCGCGGAACGAACTCCGGCGGGTTGACCGGGTAGGCCCAGGACGGCGGCCCGGCGGCAGCGGCCGCGCCAGCCAGCAGCAGGCTCGCGGCGACACAGGATGACCGCAGCGACTTTCGCGGCGGGCGCATCAGCACTCATCCCCGCTGCTCCGCGACCCGCCGCCGGGCCTCGACATCGGCCGGCAGTGCGTCGCCGCAGCGGACCGGTGACGCGTCCGGCCGGCGATGGCGCGCCCGGGTTCCGGCGCCAGCGGCAGAACCTGCCGGCAGCTGCCCGTGCGACGACTTAATGCCTTCTTAAGGACGGCGGACAAGGATGGCCCCCCCAGCACTGCGGAACCGAATCGATGTCCTCCACCCTGCATGCCACCGGCGAACTCCGGCAGCGCCTCGAAAGCCTCGTCAAGCCGTTGCTGTTCCTCGGCCTCAGCGCCATCCTGCTGCTCGTCATCGGCCAGTACACCGACATCGACCTCTGGCTCGCCGACCTCCACTTCGATCCGGCAAGGGGTCTGTTCCCGTGGGACCAAAGCTGGTTCGGGCGTACCTTCATGCACATCTGGGTGAAGAACGTCCTCATCTGGGCCGGCTTCCTGCTCGTCGCCGCCGCCGTGCTCGATCTTCTGCATCCGTTGCAGCGGCTCGGCGCGGCCGGACGCGCCCGGCTGCGACTGCTGGCGCTGGCCGCCACCCTTGCGCCGATGCTCATCCGCAGCCTGAAGGCACGCTCGGCGATGCATTGTCCCTGGGGGATCGATCGCTACGACGGCAGCCATCCGTTCCTGCGCATCCTCGACGCCGTGCCGCCCGACTGGCCGGCCGGCCAGTGCTTCCCGGCCGGTCATGCCAGCGCCGGCATGTGGCTGGCGGCGCTGGCGGTACTCTGGTTGCCGCACGCGCCGCGCAAGGCGCTGCTGGCCTACGCGGCCGGCACCGGCGTCGGCATGGTGCTCGGCTGGGTGCAGCAGATGCGTGGCCAGCACTTCCTCACCCACACCCTGTGGACCGCCTGGCTGACCAGTGCGGTGCTCGTCGCGTTGCTGGCCGTCTTCTCGCGTCATCTGCTGCCAGCGGCGGCGACAGCGCGGCCCGCCGGCGAAAACGCCGGCCTGCCCGCTGCCGGCAACGCATGAAGCGGCCACCTGCCGGCAGCGCCGCCGGCGGACAGCCGCGCCAACCGCGCCCCGGCATGCGGCGCGACGCACCGTGTCAGCATTTGCCCGCGACCGGGCAACCCGTACCGACGGAGGCACTCACTGGCGCCAGCGGCCGGCCTTCGGCCAGCCATGGACGAATCCCGTCGCGGACGTTATAGACCGTCCGGAAACCACCCTGCTGCGAAAGGACCTGGCTTGCCGTCCGCGTCCGGTTGCCGCTGCGGCAGATGACGATCACCGGTTCGTCAGCCTTGACGATGCCCTGCACCCGCTGCAGCCAGGCGGCCGTGTCGGCACGACCGCGTTCGTCGAACAGGGTCAGCAGCCGGCTGTCGGGAACGACGCCGGTCTCCTGCCACTCGCCGGCCGTGCGGATGTCGATCACCGGCACGCCGGCAGCCAGCAAGCGCGCCAGCTCGGCGTTGCCGATGTCCACCACCTCGGCGCGCAACAGCAGCGGGAAGCCCAGCACCACAGAAGAGAAAAGAAGCTTGCCGATCATCGTCGATCCTCCGCAACGCACGCGTTCATCGCACACCCCTGCACCGCCGACTGGCTGCCACCGACAGCCAGTCGGCAAACCCTGCCCGGCCGGCGCACACCAGCCGGAACTGCAGGACATCGCCATCAAAGATTCCCGATACGGGGCGATCTTCGCTCACCGCCACAGAACGCCACCAAAACGAACGACACGTCCGCATGCCGAAGGCCGCCTCCGGCATGCACGGGAGATCTTTTCAGCATCGCAACGGCGCGCTAACATGCGTCCGATCCTGCCCAGCGGTTTCCGTTCCCATTGCCCAGCGACGAAAGGATACCCCAGTCTTGAAGCCTACAGACATCAGCGCTCCCGACTACTTCCACAAGGTCGTCGACTGCCAGTGGGCCTGCCCGGCACACACGCCCGTTCCCGAATACATCCGCTTGGTCGCCGGCGGGCGCTACAGCGAAGCCTACATGGTGAACTGGGTGTCGAACGTCTTTCCCGGCATCCTCGGGCGCACCTGTGACCGCCCCTGCGAGCCCGCCTGCCGGCGCAGCCGCGTCGAGGACGAGACCCCCGACGGCCGCGAGCGGCGCGAACCGGTCGCCATCTGCCGCCTGAAGCGGGTCGCCGCCGACTACAAGGAAGACATCCGTCACCTGCTGCCGCAACCGGCGGCGCAGAAGAACGGCCGCCGCATCGCCTGCATCGGTGCCGGTCCGGCGTCGCTGACGGTCGCCCGCGACCTCGCACCGCTCGGCTACGAGGTCGTCGTCTACGACGGCGACAGGCTCGCCGGCGGCATGATGCGGACGCAGATTCCCAAGTTTCGCCTGCCGGAGGCAGTCATCGACGAGGAAACCGGCTACATCCTCGACCTCGGCGTCGACTTCCGCGGCGGCCAATACATCCATTCGCTGAAGGCGGTTCTCGACGAGGGCTACGACGCCGTCTTCGTCGGCTGCGGCGCGCCGCGCGGACAGGATCTCGACATACCCGGGCGCAAGGCGGCAGCCAAACACATCCACCTCGGCATCGACTGGCTGGCGAACGTCGCCTTCGGTCATGTCACCTCGATCAGCAAGCGGGTGGTCGTCCTCGGTGGCGGCAACACCGCCATGGACTGCTGCCGCTCGGCGCGACGTCTCGGCGGCGAGGACGTCAAGGTCATCGTCCGCTCCGGCTTCGAGCAGATGAAGGCCAGCCCGTGGGAGAAGGAAGACGCGATGCATGAAGGCATCCCGATCCTCAACAACCTCGTACCGAAGGCCTTCACCCACAACGGCGGCCGCCTGACCGGCGTCACCTTCCAGAAGGTGCGCTCGGTCTATGACGAGAACGGACGCCGGACACTGGTCGCGACCGGCGAGCCGGACCCGCACTTCGAGTGCGACGCCGTGCTCGTCGCCGTCGGCCAGGAAAACGCCTTCCCGTGGATCGAGCGCGACATCGGCATCGAGTTCGACAAGTGGGGACTGCCGAAGCTCGACGAGAAGACGATGCAGTCGACGCTGCCGAACGTCTTCTTCGGTGGCGACGCCGCTTTCGGGCCGAAGAACATCATCTGGGCGGTGGCACACGGTCACGAGGCAGCGGTGTCGATCGACCGCCTGCTGAACGGCGAGGACGTCGCCGCGCGACCGGCGCCGACGACCAGCCTGGTGTCGCAGAAGATGGGGATCCACGCCTGGCGCTACGACAACGCGATCTCGAACGACCGCCGCCTGCGCGTACCGCTGCGCGACGTCTCGGCAGCGCTGAAGAACATCCGGATCGAGGTCGAACTCGGCTTCGATCCGCAGCTCGCCTTCAAGGAAGCGCAGCGCTGCCTGAACTGCGACGTGCAGACGGTGTTCAGCAACCGCCTGTGCATCGAGTGCGACGCCTGCATGGACATCTGCCCGATGGACTGCATCAGCTTCACGCACAACGGCGACGAGGACGACCTGCGGACACGCCTGCAGGCACCGGCACTCAACCCGAACCAGGCCCTCTACGTCTCCGGGACGCTGAAGACCGGGCGGGTGATGGTCAAGGACGAGGATGTCTGCCTGCACTGCGGCCTGTGCGCCGAGCGCTGCCCGACCGGCGCCTGGGACATGCAGAAGTACCTGCTGGTCATGACGCATGCCGGCTGCGCGCGGACGGGCGCCAGCGAGGCGCAGGCAGCGGTCACCTGAGGAGCGAGAAATGCAGAAGATCGAAGCAACCAACGATTTCGTCGTCAAGTTCGCCAACATCAACGGCTCCGGCTCGGCATCGGCGAACGAGCTGTTTGCCCGCGCGATCCTGCGCATGGGCGTGCCGGTGTCGCCACGCAACATCTTCCCGTCGAACATCCAGGGCCTGCCGACCTGGTTCGAGGTGCGCGTCACCGAGCACGGCTATCTCGGCCGGCGCGGCGGCGTCGACCTGATGGTGGCGATGAATCCGCAGAGCTGGGAGCAGGACGTGCGCGAGATCGATCCCGGCGGCTACCTCTTCTACGACAGCTCGAAGCCGGTGCCGCGCGCGCGCCTGCGCAGCGACATCCACGTCCTCGGCATGCCGCTGACCGAGATCTGCAACGACACCTACAGCGACTCGCGCGAGCGCCAGCTGTTCAAGAACATCATCTACGTCGGCGCCCTGACGACGCTGCTCGACATCGACCCGCAGGAGATCGAGAGGCTCTTCGGCGAGCAGTACAAGGGCAAGGAAAAGCTGTTCGACTCCAACCTGCAGGCGCTCAACCTCGGCCGCGAGTACGCCCGCCAGCACCTGAAGCCGATCGCCCTCAAGGTCGAACGCCGCGACCGCGTCGGCGACATGATCTTCACCGACGGCAACAGCGCTGCCGCGCTCGGCTGCATCTACGGCGGCGCCACCGTCTGTGCGTGGTACCCCATCACTCCCTCCTCGTCGGTCCCCGAAGCCTTCGAGCGCTATGCAACGAAACTGCGCACCGACCCCGGCAGCGGCGAGAAGCGCTACAGCATCGTCCAGGCCGAAGACGAACTGGCGTCGATCGGCATGGTCATCGGCGCCGGCTGGAACGGCGCCCGCGCCTTCACCGCCACCTCGGGCCCCGGCATCTCGCTGATGGCCGAGTTCATCGGTCTCGCCTACTTCGCCGAGATCCCGGCGGTGCTGATCAACGTCCAGCGCGGCGGCCCGTCGACCGGCATGCCGACGCGCACGCAGCAGGCCGACATCCTCGCCTGCGCCTACGCCTCGCACGGCGACACGCGGCACGTCCTGCTGTTCCCCGAAGACCCCTACGAGTGCTTCGAGATGTCGGCGCAGGCGCTCGACCTCGCCGAACGGCTGCAAACGCCGGTCTTCGTCATGACCGACCTCGACATCGGCATGAACCAGCGCCTCTGCCGTCCCTTCGCCTGGGACGACAGCCGCGAGTACGACCGCGGCAAGGTGATGACGCGCGAAGCGCTCGACGCCGGCACCGATTTCGGCCGCTACCTCGACGTCGATGGTGACGGCATCCCGTACCGCACCTATCCCGGAACGCACCCGACCAAGGGCGGCTACTTCACCCGCGGCACGACCAAGAATGCCTACGCCGTCTACTCCGAAGCCGGCGCCGACTACATCTACAACATGCAGCGGCTGCGGCAGAAGTTCGAGACCGCCAAGTCGCTGGTGCCCCTGCCGGTACTCACCGCCGCCCGCTACCCGGCACGCTTTGCCGCCATCTTCTACGGCTCGACCGGACCGGCGATGCAGGAAGCGCTCGACGCGCTCGCCGAGCAGGGCATCTACATCAACGCCCTGCGGGTACGCGCTTTCCCGTTCCAGAACGAGATCAGCGACTTCATCGCGGCGCACTCGAAGGTCTTCGTCTTCGAACAGAACTTCGACGGACAGCTGACCACCCTGCTGATCAACGAGGCACACGCCAGCCCGGCCAGCCTGATCCCGGTGCTGCACTACGACGGCACACCGATCACCGCCCGCTTCATCACCCAGGAGATCGCCGAACGCGTCGCCCGGCTGAACGTCCGCCCACTCCGCGAGAACATGGTGGCCTGAAATGACCTACATTGCCAAACCCCGACTGCACCACCCGAGCCTGGCGAAGAACCGCGTCGGTTTCACCCGCCGCGACTACGAAGGCAAGATCTCGACCCTCTGCGCCGGCTGCGGCCACGACTCGATCTCGGCGGCGATCATCCAGGCATGCTGGGAACTCGACATCGAACCGCATCGCGTCGCCAAGCTGTCGGGAATCGGCTGCTCGTCGAAGACCCCCGACTACTTCCTCGGCAACTCGCACGGCTTCAACACCGTACATGGCCGCATGCCCTCGGTGCTCACTGGCGCCTACCTCGCCAACCGCGAGCTGATCTACCTCGGCGTCTCGGGTGACGGTGACTCGGCGTCGATCGGCCTCGGCCAGTTCGCGCACGTCATGCGCCGCGGCGTCAACATGACCTACCTGGTCGAGAACAACGGCGTCTACGGCCTCACCAAGGGACAGTTCTCGGCCACTGCCGACAAGGGCTCGCGCTCGAAGAAGGGGCAGAGCAACAACGATGCGCCGATCGACCTCGTCACCCTCGCGCTGGTCATGGGCGCCACCTACGTTGCCCGCGGCTTCTCTGGCGACAAGACGCAGCTCGTGCCGCTGATCCGCTCGGCCCTCGCGCACCAGGGCGCGGCGGTGATCGACATCCTGTCGCCGTGCATCACCTTCAACAACCACTCCGGCAGCACCAAGAGCTACGACTACGTGCGCGAGCACAACGAAGCGGTCAACCGCATCGACTTCATCACGCCGCGTGAGGAGATCACCGCCGACTACGCCGCCGGCGAAGTCATCGACGTCCGCCAGCACGACGGTTCGACCGTCCGCCTGCGCAAGCTGCACGAGGACTACGACCCGACCGACCGCATCCGCGCCATGTCGTACATCCAGGAACACGCGGCGCGCGGCGAGGTCGTCACCGGCCTGCTCTACGTCGATCCCGAGGCCTGCGACCTGCACCAGCAGCTCGGCACCGTCGAACAGCCGCTGAACACCCTCGGCGCCGCCCAACTGTGCCCGGGAGCGAAGGCGCTCGAGAAGATCAACGCCTCGCTGCGCTAGCGCCCTAGCCGCGTCCCGCCAGCACGACGCCGGCGAGGACGAGGACGGCGCCGACGAGTTGGGCCGCCGACAGCGGCTCGTCGAGGACGAGCCAGCCGAAGAAGATGGTCAGCATCGGCCCCAGCGTGCCGATCAGCACCATCCGCTCCGGACCGATGCGGCGGACGGCAGCCGACTGCATGAAGGCCGGAACGACGGTCGACACGATCGCCATCGTGACGCCGTAGAGCAGCACCGGCAGCGGCTGCAGCAGCGCCGACAACGGCCGCGTGGCGAGAAAGTGCAGTTGCGTCGCCAGCGTCGACACGAGCATCGCCAGCGCAGTGAAGCGCGCGGCGCCGAGACGGGCGATCGCCGGACCGCTGCCGGCGACGTAGATCGCATAGCACAGCGACGAGGCGAGGACGAAGGCAGCACCGACGAGGACGGCATCGCTCTCGCCGGCGACGTGCAGGTCGTGCGCGAAGGCCAGCGCAATCCCGGCATAGGAGAGCAGCAGCGAGACGATCTCGCGCCGGCCAAGCCGCTTGCCCAGCCACAGCACGGCGATGATCAGGGTCAGCGTCGGGTAGGTGAACAGGATCAGCCGCTCGAGGCCGGCCGAGATGTACTGCAGGCCGAGGAAGTCGAGCATGCTCGCGCCGTAGTAGCCGAGCAGACCGAGCAGCAGCACCGCCAGCCAGTCGCTGCGTCGCAGCGGCGGCGCCGAACGGCTGGCGGCGAAGCCGACCCAGAGGAACGCCGGCAGCGAGAAGATCATGCGCAGCGAAAGCAGCGTCACCGCGTCGACGGGAGCGGTCGCGTAAGCCAGCTTGACGAAGATCGCCTTCAGCGAGAAGCCGAGCGCAGCCAGCAGCGCGAGGGTGACCCCGACGCGTTCGGCGGACCAGTTTTTCCAGGGCATGCAGGGCACTTGCAACGGGCAAAGGCGAATGATGCCGCCGGCACCCGCCAACGGCAACCCGCAGCACGGCCGTCGACGGCCAGCGCCACGTCGCCAGGTGGCCACGCCGCTGCGCCGAGGGACGCCACGGCAGCCGCCACGCGCCGCCGCTCGCGCGAACCGTACCCCTGGCCGACGGTGGGTGCTAGGATGCCGATGCGTCACCCGGACGGATCAGCATGAACGGCATCGATCGCACGCCGCGCCCACCCGCAGCCAGCAGTCGCCAGCAGCAGGCCGAGCCGGCTGCCGGGCTGCCGCGCGGCGTGCCTGGCTGGCGGCCTCCCGTCCTGACGCTCCTCGTGCTCCTCCTCCTGCTGGCCGCATGCGCCACCCGCCACCCTCCTCCCGCACCACCGCCAGCGTCGGTGCCGGTCGCCGAAAGCACCTGGTGGCTGGTCGACCGCGAGATTGCCGCCGCCGCGCGCGACGCGACCGTACCCGCCGGCGAGCATGCCGGCGCGGCGATGGCGAAGTGGCGCCAGCGCGTGCTGCATTACTGCGAGGCGGACTTCATCCCGTGGTTCACCAGCTACGGAACCCAGCAATGGCTGGCGATGAAGGTCGCGTGGTACCGGCTGGGAAAAGAGGAAGCGAGCGATGCGGCGGCCGCCAGACTCGCCGCCTACCTGCAGGAGCAGTACCGGGAGCGCGTCCTCGACCCGGTCGTGCGCGAGGTCGATCCGGCGGCGGTGCGGGAAACGGCGACGCGCATCTACCAGCGCGCCCTCGGCACGGCGTTGATCGGCATCAGGCAGCGCCATGCCGTTCCCGCCGACCAGTTCGACCGCCGCCTGCAGCGGATTCCGGCGATCTCACTGGCACCGCCGCCGGCGCATGACGCGTCACTCCTGCAGTTCATGCGGGCCGACCCGCTGGCCGCGCTGCCGGCCTACGGCGCCCTGCTCGACACGATTCGCGCCGCTGCTGCCGACAGTGGCGGCACGGACGATTCGCGGCTGTCACCGGCTGCCCGTCGTGCCAGCGAGCAGGCGCTGACGCGTCTCACCAGGAGCGGCGCCGCCAGCGCCGCGGCGGCGATCATCGGCGGCGTGCCGGGGGCGGTCATCTCGCTCGGCGCGTTCGGCGCCGGACTGGCCGCGCACGAGAGGCAGCGGCCGGAAATCGAGGCCCAGTTGCGCGCCAACCTCGACGCCGCGCTGGCGGAGATGTGGTTCAGCCTGGTCGAGAACCCCGCCAGCAGCGTCATGGCAGCCGTTCATCACCTGGCGACGCGGATCGACGACGACCTCACGCCAGCGCGACCACAGCCGGTCGAACTCGCGCCCCGGCCGCAGGAAATCCTCCTGCCGGCAGCGCCGGGCCTCGACATCGAAGACCTGCACGAAGACGAAAGCCCGGATGAGGACGAAGACATCGACGGGGAAGACGATCCGGAGCGCGAGCAGTGAGCCGATGACCACCGCCATAATTTCGGTGACAGTACACGTAATTGCCGATCATCGAGCACACTCCGTACTCCTTCCGTGCCGCCCGCGGCTCGGCGACCGCTCGGGTTGTCATTGCTGCGGTCTCGCCGCAGCCTTCCCGACGCCCCCGACAGGCAGCGCCGATCAGCGGGAGTCGAGCCTGCGTCGACCCCACCACCGAGACTCTCCGCCGTCCAGCGCACTTCCCGGACCAGGCCCGATCGCGATACTGAACACATGCGGGCGCGGACGTGCTAGCATCCGCCTTCCTCACGGCGCCACCCATCAGTCTTGGCGCTTGTCCGATCTGGCCCGGCATCTCCGCCTGGCCTTGCCCACCCTCAGCCGATCGTTTGCCCAGACTGGTTCGTGCATCGGTGATTCGTCACGCACGCAGGGCAAACGCGTGGAGCCTGCACGCTTGAAATTCACTGAACTCGGTCTCGTACCCGAGATCCTTCGCGCCATTGCCGAACAAGGATACGAAACACCCACCCCGATCCAGGCCCAGGCCATCCCCGTCGTCCTCGCCGGGAACGACCTGATGGCCTGCGCGCAGACCGGTACCGGCAAGACCGCCGGTTTCACCCTGCCGATCCTCAGTCGCCTCGCCCAGGCCGGCACCGCCGGGCGGGGCAGGATTCGCGTGCTCATCCTGACGCCGACACGCGAACTCGCCGCTCAGGTCGAGGAAAGCGTCGCCGCCTATGGCGCGCACCTGCCGTTCAGGTCGCTGGTGATCTTCGGCGGCGTCAGCATCAATCCGCAGGTGGCAGCGCTGCGCAAGGGCGTGGACATTCTCGTCGCGACACCCGGCCGGCTGCTCGATCACGCGCAGCAGCGCCACGTCGATCTTTCCGGGATCGAAGTGCTGGTGCTCGACGAGGCCGACCGCATGCTCGACATGGGATTCATCCACGACATCAGGCGCGTCCTCGCGCTGCTGCCGAAGAAGCGCCAGACGCTCCTCTTTTCGGCGACCTTCCCGGACGAGATCCGCGAACTCGCCAGCAACTACCTCAGTGCGCCCAGGTACGTCGAATCCGAACGCCGCAACACCGCCCCCGAGCTGGTGACGCAGTACGTCTACAAGGTCGATCGCGAACGCAAGCGCGACCTGCTCGTCGAACTGATCCGCGACAAGGGCTGGCATCAGGTCCTCGTGTTCACACGCACCAAGTGGGGTGCCAACGGGCTCGCCGAGAAGCTGCTCAAGGCCGGCATCGAAGCCGCCGCGATTCACGGCAACAAGAGCCAGAATGCCCGCACGCGCGCGCTCGCCAGTTTCAAGACCGGCAAGCTGCACGTACTCGTCGCGACCGACATCGCGGCGCGCGGCATCGACATCGACGAGCTGCCGCAGGTCGTCAATTACGAATTGCCCAACGTCGCCGAGGACTACGTCCACCGCATCGGCCGCACCGGCCGCGCTGGAATGGCAGGCCAGGCCGTATCGCTGGTCTGCATCGACGAGCATGGTCTGCTGCAGGACATCGAACGTCTGCTCAAGAGGCGGATCGACGTACTCGAACATCCCGGCTTCGCCCCCGACCCGTCGATCCGCGCCGAGCCGATCCAGGCGCGATCGTCGGGCGCCGCAGGCGGCCAGCGTCCGCCGGGCACCCGTCCCGGCGGCGCAGCCCGCGGCAGTCCGTCGCGTGCAGCGGGCGCACCGCCGGGCGGTGGCGCCAGAACAGGTCCCGCTGCGCACCGCAGCGGCAGCCGCCACCGCTGAGCGCACCCTGCTCAGCCCGGCTTGTCACCCGCTGCGTCAACCACTCTTCTCGAAACATGCCAGCCGGGCGGCCAGAGGCGCGCCGCCGGCGCCGGCCTCGACCTGGACGCAATTCAGCTCGTAGGGAAAGTTGCTCTCGTCCTGCAGATCCTTGAGCCTGAGATTCGGGTGCTGCTCGAGGTCGAGATAGCGCGTCCAGCAGCCTGGGTTGAAATAGCGGCCGTTGTCGAATGTTCGCTCGTCGGGCAGATGGGTATGGCCCATGACGATCACCTGCGCGCCGGGGCAGGCGTCGAGCCGGCGCTGCGCCAGGTCGCGCAGCGCTTCCTTGCCGAAGTGACGCGCACCGACGATGGTGCCGAGTGTCCTGTTGTCACCGCTGCCGAGCACCGCCGGCGGTGGCAGGTCGAACAGCGGCTGCCACTCGGCCGACGGCAGGACGCCGAACAGGCGCATCATCAGGTCGGCGAGTGATTCCTCACCGACGATCTCGCGGCGCAGACGCTCGCCGCCCCAGTCCTCGCCCAGAGCCGGACTGGTGGCCGCGGACAGGCGCGCGGCGAAATCGTCGTCGTCGCGAAGACGCGCCAGCAAACGCGCGCCCACATTGGAAGTGCCTTGCGCGCCGAGGGACTTGCCATGCCGGGCAGCGAACTTCAGCAGCATCCAGCCGGCACTGGCGAAGCCTCCCTGGTCCTCGCGCAGCAGGATCCCGGCGAGGTTCTGCACCGGGTGCAGGTTGTCGGCAAAGGGATATCGCGCTTCGAGACCATTGACGAAGCGGACCATGAACAAGGTTCCCGCGCACATCTCGAGCCGCGGCCCGTCCGGCGCCTGGAGAATCGGCGACGACCAGTGCCTGAAACGATTGGCCGGGTCCTCGACATGGCCGTGGCCGATGTGCAGGCGACCGTCGTGGCGCTCGACCCAGTCGGCCCCGGTTTCGAAGCGCAGCCCGGTACCGATGCGCTGCCGCAGGCGCTGCCGCACCTGCGGCCAGTACAGGTCGACATCGTGGTTGCCGGCGGCGATGGTCACGCGGTTGCCCTTTGCCTGAAAGTCGCGCAGCGCGTCAAAGCTGTTGGCGTGGCCGGCGAGAATCACTTCAAGCTTTTCCAGCGATTCCGGCTCGGAACACCAGTAGTCGGTCGATGGACTGCGGTAGGCATCCTGCTTGGCCTGCGCGAACTCGAAGAAATCGCCGTTGAAAAACAGCTCGATCTGGCCAGCCTGGCCGGCGGTCGAAGCCAGCCGCTGGCGAACGAAACGCTCTAGTTCCTGCTTCTGGTACACATGGTCATCGCCGGGGTCGGCCTCGCCACCGCCGAGGTGAAGATCGCTGACGATCAGGGTTTGCGGTCTGTCTGGCATGCGACGACTCCTTTTCCAAATCTATAGATCCACCTGACACTGGACAGCATAGAGCAGCGGCAGCGGATTGCCGCGCTGCACATGTTGCTGCCGGAAGGTCTGCAAAAGGCCGGCGAGACTGCGGCCCTGACTGTGGAAGCAGGCGTCGACGACGTCGGCGCCGAAGCGCGCGGCAAAACAGGTCGGCACGGGAAAGGCGGGGGCGATCAGTCCGAGCGCCCTCTTCCTGCGGAAGGCACGCAGAAAGCCGGAGAACGACAGCGGCGAAAACGAGCCGGCACTGCAGGCGTTGAGGAAGATGATCGGCGCACTGGGAAAGACGAGTTCGTCGTCGATCTGGTCGACCGACACCGCACAGTCGCGGTCAATCTCCAGCCGTTCCGGCCGCGGCGCGCCGGCCGACGGGGGCGGGCTGCCGTGACAGAAGACGTAGATCAGCGTCGCCGCGGTCTTCGCCTTGACCACCACGTCGCGAATGCGCTGGCCGTCGTCATTGACTTCGATGCTCCGGCACTCCGCCCGGAGCGTCGTCGCCAGCCAATCGTGAATCTGGCGCGGCTGGCCAGCGCCAAGGGTGATCGTCGGGTTGAGGTTGAGGCTGGCAGCCGCCTTCGCCAGTCGCCGCGTCTTCAGCAGCGCGACGTAATCGCCCTCGCCAAGCAACTGGGTTTCCAGAGCGAAGCGTACGCCCCAGAACCGCTCCGGCTGCAGCGGCCAGCGTCCCGCGTCGTCGGGATCGAAGCGCTGTGGGTAGAGCAGTTCCCAGGCCAGCGACACCTCGCGCGTGATGATCGTCAGGCGCGTCCCGGCCTCGCCGTGCTGCTCGATGTAGTCGAGGATTTCGCGCATCTTCGGATCCTCGCGCAGTGCCCGGTAGAGCGCACCGCCGGCCTGCGCGAACTGCCCGGTTACGCGGCGCAACTGGCGCGTGACTCCCGCTGCCGTGGTATCCGAGCCGTCGAAGGTGTCCCACACCGCTGAACTCGCATACAGATTGGCGTCGAGCGTGGTCGCCAGTTGCGCGCGCAGGACGTCGAAACGGGCCCGGTCGATCGACGACGCGAAGCCTTCGATCGAAGCGTTGATTTCGCCGTCGACGTAATCGTCAAGGTTGAGGTAGAGGAGGTTGTTTTCGAAGCAGGCCTTCAGCCGCAACCGGCGCGGCGGCTTCGCCGCTTCGCTGGCGGCCTGCAGCGCCTGGCAGGCATCGAGGTCGATGGCAAGCGGCGCAACGACAGCCGGCAACGCCCTGCCGGGTGGCAGGACGATGATCGGCAGGCGGAATTCGTAGAGCCGCGCGCCGGCATGGTGGAACTCGACATGCACGCCGTATTCGCCGGCAGACTCCGGCAGCGCCCGCAGCGCGAACGACACCGGCTGCAGTAAATCGCCGCTGCTGAACTGCGCGCTGCCGGTGTGCGGGCCGTCGATCGCCAGCCCGTCCTCTGGCGTGACGCTGACTCCCAGCGCCTGCTCGCCCTGGTGCAGCGCGTCCAGTTTGCCGCCTGCGACCGTCGCCCCAGCCGATTCGCCGGCGGCGAGCTGCTTGAAGGTGAGCAGCGCCATGCCACGTGCGAGCAGCGTCAGTCCTCTCGCGGCCGAGCCCTCGAGGACGAAACCGAGCTGCCGCGCGGCCGTTGCCGGCGGCACCGAAACGTCGTCCGGCAGCGTTGCGCTGACACCCTTACCGCCGGCGGGCGTCCCGACCGATGGTGGCGACTCCGCGGAGACCGGCGGCGTGGCCTTCTCCACGATCTCCTCGCCAATCGGGAGTCCGTTGTCGCCGACAACAGGATCAGTGCGGATGAAGCCGAATCCCCGCCCGGGTGCCCTGAACCTGACCTGGAAATCGACTGCTGCGCTCCTGCTGCCGGGAAGCTCGCTGTTCTTCACCGCCCTGACCCGCTTGGAGGCCGTGATCGTACCGGTGTCGATCCTGCCGGCATTGCCTCCACCGATGAACACCGCACCCCTGCCACCGGCGATGGCACCGTCGCCCTGGGCAGTGACGCCATCCCCGCGCAGCTTCGCCTTCCGGGAGACCCTTGTCGACGGCAGCGGCGACAACGGATCGGGTGCCGCCCGACCCTTCGCCAGTCCGTTGCCGCCGAGCACCAGCGCCACCGGGAAGTTGCCGGTGAGACGGTGGTCGGGGGTCTGTTCGACCCCCTGCTCGCGTGCGCTGGCCGGCACCCGCCGGTCGACATGGGAGATCAGGTCCGAGACCAGCACTTCCCTGGCGCCACCCTGTGGCTGCGCGTGCCCGGTCAGCGCCTCGATCAGGTGATAGGTGAAGAGACTCATCTGGCCATCCCGGCGAACGTAGGAAAACTGCTTCCGCCCGCAAGAGCTCAGCACGGCCCTTCCCTCCCCCATGGCCACGACGGAACCCAGCGATTTTCCCCCGGGCAGGAACAGCGCCGGCGGTACGGCTTCGCTGCTGATCGGCAGCGCGTTGCCCGTGCCCTTGACCCACGTCCCGGCCGCGTGGCAACAATCGAGTACGACAAGCAGGCGTCGCGGCGTCAGCCGCGCCACCGCTTCGGCAAACTCTGCGCCACGGATCGAGCTGGTCGCAACATGCCGGCCGTCGAGGTCGTAGGGGATCAGGTAATGCTCGTCGCCGTCAACGTGGCCGTGGCCGCTGAAGTAGATGATCGCGGTCGTATCGGCGCCCGGAATGGCGGCAAGTTTCTCACCGAGCCACCTGAGTCCCCTGATGATCGCCTGCCGCGTACTGACTTCACCGGTCAGCAAGCGCACGTGGTCGGGCGCGTAACCGCAGCGCTGCGGGTGCACCAGCACGTCGCGCAGCGCGCGGGCGTCGGCGGCAACGGCGGGCAGTGCCGCTGCGGCCTCCAGGTTCTGATCGACGGCGATCAGCAATGCATAGGCATGCTCGAAACGATGGCTCATCTGTCATCCCCTGCCTGGCGAAACGCCTGCGCCGAAGGCGGCAGCCATTGACACCCCTCGCAGTCAGCCGGCATGCTGCCATGCTACGCTCAATCCCGATGCACGCGAATGGTCCTGCGATGAAGCAACAAGAGAGACCCCCGGCTGACCCGTTCGAGGGGAACGACTTCTCCCGGATCGATATCGTCCCGCCATGGCGGTCGGAAGAATGGGACGCGACGTCCAGGCGGATCGCCAGAACCGGCCAGGTTGAAGAGTTGCTCGCCCGTCTCATTGCCCGGATGGCTGACGCAAGCGCGCCCGGTCCGCCAGGTCCTTCTGCCGTTGCGCCACGCGCCGCTCGAAGCTCGCCAGGTTTTTCGTGCACACCAGCGCATGCGTGTTGCCGCGACGGTCAGTCTCGTGGCTGACATCGCATTGGTCGCGCCGGATCGAATGCTCGACGTGGCTGCGCCACTTCTGCGCCGCCCTGAAGACCCAGACTGAACGAACCGGGTCAGCGAGAAACCCGGACAGCTCCCGACAGTGCGCACAGCTGCAACCGACACTGCTCGGGCGAGCGAAGTCGACTGGCGGGGCCAGCGGTTGATTGATCCGTCGCGCGAGATGATCCAGACAGTGCGCGCGTAGCCGCCGCGTCGGCGGCCAGTCGTTTGCCGGCCAGCCGTTCTCGGTCAGCAGGCAGGCGGCGGGGACGAGAATGGCATCGACGGAGAAGGATTCAGGCCAGTTCAGCAGATGCTCCACCGCCTGCTCGCCAAGCGAGTGGACGCCGAGGTGACACAGCGCCGTCAGCAGGTCGACGACGAGATCCGGCGTCACCGGCAAGGGAAGCCGCGCGCCTGCCGTCGGCATCGCCGCTGCCGGATCACCCGGCAGGGCCGCAACGAGGGCCCGCGCGGCGGGTTCGAGCAGCTCGGTCGACACGCCGGTGGCCGAGCGGACGAGGAATCGCGCCGCCATCCGCTGCAGCAGCCCGGCGCAGGCGCCGATCTGCAATGGTGCATTGCGGGCGATGATGCGCTGCGCGAGATCGGCAGCCCGTTCCGCCGGGAGCAGCGCCGCCGCTTCGGCCACCGCCTCGTTGTCGCCGGCGTCGTAGCAGCCGGCGGCGCTTACGTCGGCGAGCACGGCCTCGATGCTGCCGCTGTCCTCGAACCGGCGCAGCGCGGTGAGCATCGGTGCGGCCCTTGCCGCAGGCGTGGGCGACAGCCAGCCGGTTGTCGGCCAGTCTTCCCGCCGCGCGATGATCAGCCGGGCGAGCCGTTGCCCCTCGCGTCGCAGGGGCGACCCCTGGGCCTTGCCCTGCTCGACCCAGCGCTCGACCAGGGCCGCCAGATACGCTAGCGACACCCGCTGGCCGGCGCTGGCGATCACCTGCAGCTTGCCGGCCTGCGGCCAGAGCACCAGTGCGGTCCGCCGATAGCTGCGCTCGAAGCTCGCGCCGGCGTTCCCGGTGGCTTCGAAGAAGTGTTGTTCGTCGGGCTCCTCGTCGTCCAGTGCGCCCGGCGGACAGAGTTCCGCGTCGACGAACGGGATATTCCCGAGACCCGGACGGCTGCCGTCCGGCGCCTGCCAGCCGGAGAGTGTGCTCGAACGTTCGCAGATATCGAGCACTTCGAAATCATCGTCGTCCGGCTGCGAATGACGCCGGCCGCGCGACCACTGGCCGCAGTACTCGGCACTGCCGCTCTCGCTGATCGCCAGAAAGGCGAGGTGAAGTTCGCAATCCGCCCGCGCGGCGGCGCTGGCGAGAACCGAGGCGACGGCGGCATCGACCCCCTTGAGCGAGCGAAAGCCGATCTCTGCCGGCGTATAGGCATGCTCGAGTGGATGGATCAGCTTCGCCGGGGACGATGGCCCGGCCGCAGTCGGCTCGACTGCGGTCGGCTCGGCCGCCGACCGCTCGGCCGCCCAACGGCCGAGGAAACCGCCGACCCGCTCGATCTCGGCATCGTACGCCGGTGGGCCGGGCGGGTGGCCCGGGCCATGGCGGATCAGGTTGTAGACCAGGACCAGCCGGCAGCCCGCGGTGATCGGCCGCACCTCGTGCCGGCAGTCGGCGTAGAAAGCGGCGTAGGCGATTTCCGCCGGCTCCGGCGAGGAAAGGTCGAGGCAGACCTCGCGCTCGCCGTGGCGGATGCACAGTTCGCCGCCGCTGTAGAGCGAAGGCAGGACGACCACCAGGGTGGCGAACATCCCCGGCGCCTTCTCCGTGTCCCGATGGCTGAGGAAGAAGCTGCCGGCATCGTAGACCAGGAGTTTGTAGAACTCGGCCGAAACGGGCTCGCTGATGCCCAGACCGGCTGCGCAGCGCGCGACGATGTCGGCGAGATGCTGGCCCCAGTGCCTTCCGCCGAGTTGCACCCGGTCGGCGGCGATCTGCCATGTCCGGCGCACATCGGTGTCGACCAGGGTATCGCTGCCGCGGCCGTACGGCGCCTGTTCGGCGACGGCGACGAGCGCTGCGGCCTGGACCGGCAACAGCGGCAGGGCAATCGGGCCGACGCCGTCCACCTCCAGCCGCGGGGCGAAGATCTCGCAGCGGCCCGTGGCGAAGAAATCGCCGGGGCGGCGGACGTCCCTGAGGAGGTCGGCCAGGTCCTGGGCAAGGTTGCTCATGGCTTGCGGTCTCGCGGGTCTATCGAAGGATTCGGGCGGCAGCGCGATGAGTATGGACGCGCGCGACCCCGAAGTCGAGTGCCGCCGCTGCATGCGGCAGGCGCCGCCAAGGCGGTCACATGCGATCAGCCACCACTCAACGCCTGCACGATCATCAGCTCGCCGTCCGCCGCGAGCGGCGTCGACAGGTCGAAGACCATCGTGCGGCGCCAGAAGATCCGCATGTGGCGCCGGATCGCGCCCTGCTCGTCGACCATGCGGAAGCGGATGCCCGGATACCGCCGGTCGAGGTCGTCGAGAACCGCGCCCACCGTCGCCCCTTCCGCCTCGACCCATGGCCCGCCGGTGTAGGACTGCAGGGCGCTCGGGATCAGCACGCGCATCGCCGCCTCCTTGTATGCTCGTCCGGTCGGCGGCGTCACCGTGGGTAAGCGATCTCGACCGAATGGATCTCCGGCAGGTGGCGCGCCAGCACGTCCCAGTGCGCGCCCTCGTCGCGGCTGAACCACAACTCGCCGCTCGTCGTCCCGAAATACAGGCCGATGGCGTCGGCCTGGTCGGCGCACATCGCCTGCCGCTTCACCGTCCACCACGCCTGCTCGCGTGGCATGCCGGCATCCAGGCGCTGCCAGGACTCGCCGCCGTCGCGCGTCACATGGACCGCCGGCCGGCCACCCGGGCTGGTGCGCGGCCAGACGTCGGAAGTGTCCATCGGCAGCACCCAGGCGACCCGGTCGTCGCGTGGATGGACGACCATCGGGAAGCCGATGTCGCCGACATCCTGCGGCATCGTGGCGCCGACCCGCCGCCAGCGTGTGTCGGGACGGTCGAGCCGGTAGATGCCGCAGTGGTTCTGCTGGTAGAGCCGGTCGGGATTGCCGGGGCACAGGCGCACGCAATGCGGGTCGTGGAAACGGATGTCGCCCGGATCGAAACCCTCGACCACCGCCAGGCCATCGACCAGCGGCGCGAAGCTCTGCCCACCGTCGGTCGACTCGTGCACGCCGCCGCCGGACATCGCGAAGTAGAGGTGCCGCGGGTCGCGCGGATCGACGATGATCGAATGCAGCTTCGGCCCGTCGGGCGTGCCGTCCTGCTCAGTGCCGAACCACTCGCGGTAGCGCGGATCGTCGTTGATGGACGAGAACGGCGCCCAGGTGTCGCCGCCATCGGCGGAGCGGAACAGGCCCTGCGGCGAGGTGCCGGCGTACCAGACGCCGGGCTCGCTGGCGTGCGCCGGCGCCAGCCAGAAAGTGTGGTCGACGCTGCGCGCCGCGAGGCCGTTCGTCGCCGGAGCGAAGGCCGGCGGCTTCGCCGCTTCCTTCCAGGTCTGGCCGAGGTCGGTCGAGCGGAAGATCGTCGGCCCGAGGTGGCCGGTCTTCGCCGCCGCCAACAGCGTGCGGCCGTCGCGCGCATCGAGCAGCAGGTGGTTGATGATGTGGCCGAGGAAATGCGGGCCATCGCAATACCACGACTGGCGCGCCGCATCGCCGTGATAAAGCCAGGCCCCCTTGCGCGTCGCCACCAGCAACACCGGATTCGCCTTCGTCTCCGTCATCCCGCACTCCTTTCCAGCATCGCCAGGTCTGCCGCCACCGCTGCCGTGCGGCCGCCGCGGCGAGGTCCGCGGACGCTCGTCGCCCCGCTCACACGGCGTCCGGCCCGGCTTCGCACAGATCCCTGAGCACCGCCAGCGCTTTCGGCCAGGCCTCGCGGAGGTACTCCTCGAACTCCGGCGCAGTGTCGCATTCGACCGACACCTCGGTCGCGCCGTGGACGTCGCGGAAGCGGTAGTTCTCGTAAGCCTGACCCCAGGCCTTGACGGCGTCGCTGTCGGTATCTTCGACACCGTCCCGGATGATGCCCAGATGCTGGATCGAAATGAATTCGTGCAGCCGGTTCGCCGCGATCCGCGCCACCATGCCGCCGCCTTGCGGCGACAGGAAGCGGATGCGCGCGCCCTCCGCCCACGACCCCTCGTAGTAGGAGCCCGCGCAGAAGGGCCGTGTCCACACGCGGTAGGTGGGGTCGTCGAGCATGGCGCGCCACACATGCGGGCGCGTCGCATGGATGCGTACCGAGAACTCCAGTTTCCTACTCATCGCCTGGCCTCCCATGGACGGCCCCGCGGCATCGTCCGTTCCGCTGCTCGAATTCGTCAAGTCGCCGTCTTCCTCCAGCCGTGGCGGGCGGTCGCGAGTGCCCGCAAGCGGTCGATCACCTCGTTTGACCCAAGCGCCTGGAATCCGGGACGTCGGTCCACCTGGGGCCCCGGCGGGGCAGCCCTCGTCGAGCCGATCGGGACAACGCATCGACCGGCCCCGGAGCCTGTTCGCGAGACCGTATTCCACTGATCGTGAAGCCGGCGATCAGTTCCCCGGGGTTCGCATCCAGCGGCCCATCATCCCGCCCTGTCGCGGCACCGGCAAGCCGCTGCAGTGCGCAGGCGGCTACTTCTCGCGCCCGGCGGGGGAACCGCAGCCCGGCGGCATCGTCTCCTGCGACGTTCGACAGCGCTCGGGACGGCCCGCGGCCTCGATCCACCTCAATCAGCGACCTGCCACCAGAACTCCCGCTCGCGACTGCCGCGCTGGGGCCCATGCGGGCAAAGGCCGAGGCACTGGGACGCGGGGACTTTTCCTCGTTCTGGGCAGGGGAGACCGTTGCCGACATCGAGGACGAGTCGGCGCCAGGACTGACGCAACGACTGGCAGGAGGCTGGCCGGCCGCCACGTAGTGCGAGCAGAACGCTCCACCACAATGGTTTCCCCCGGCAGCGGCACGCCGGGCGTCAGCAGCCCGGCGAGCAATGACGCCACCACGACCGCCAGGTGCGTCGCGCCAAACCCCGGCGCGGGCCGCGTCAGCGATCGGCGATCGGCACGTAGGCGCGTACCGGCACCCCGGTGTAGCGCTGGCGCGGCCGCGCGATGTGCTGGTCGGTGCCCTCGATCATCTCCTTCCACTGCGCGATCCAGCCGATCGAGCGGCCGAGCGCGAAAAGTGACGGGAACATCGCGGTCGGGAAACCGATGGCCCGCAGCATGATCCCCGAGTAGAAGTCCACGTTCGGGAACAGCTTGCGCTCGATGAAGTACTCGTCCTCGAGGGCGATCCGTTCGAGTTCGAGGGCGAGTGCGAACATCGGCTCGTGCTCCTTGCCCAGTTCGGCGAGCACCTCATGGCAGGACTCGCGCAGCACTGCCGCCCGTGGATCGTAGTTCTTGTACACCCGGTGGCCGAAGCCGGTCAGCCGGAACGGATCGTTGCGATCCTTGGCGCGGTTGATGTAGAGCGGGATGCGGTCCTTGCTGCCGATCTCCTCGAGCATGTTCACCACCGCCTCGTTCGCACCGCCGTGGTCCGGCCCCCACAGCGCCGTGATGCCGGCGGCGACGCAGGCATAGGGATTGGCACGGCTCGAACCGGCGATGCGCACGGTCGCCGTCGAGGCGTTCTGCTCATGGTCGGCATGCAGGACGAGGAAACGGTTGATCGCCCGCGCCAGCACCGGGCTGACCACGTACTCCTCGGCGGGAACGCCGAACGACATGCGCAGGAAGTTCTCGGCGTAGCCGAGATCGTTGCGCGGATAGAGGAACGGGCGGCCGAGCGAATACTTGTAGGCCATGGCACAGATCGTCGGCATCTTGGCGATCAGGCGATGCGTCGCCACCATCCGCGCCTCCGGATCGGTGATCTCGATGCGGTCGTGGTAGAAGGCGCTCAACGCGCCGACCGTGCCGACCATCACCGCCATCGGGTGGGCGTCGCGGCGGAAGCCCTCGAAGAAGCGCTTGAACTGCTCATGCACCATGCTGTGGTGAACGATCAGATCGTTGAAACCGGCAAGTTCAGCGGCCGACGGCAGCTTGCCGTAGAGCAGGAGATGGCAGACCTCGAGGAAGTCGGCGTGCGCCGCCAGATCCTCGATCGGGTAACCGCGGTGCAGCAGGATACCTGCCTCGCCGTCGATGTAGGTGATCGCCGAATCACAACTGGCGGTCGACATGAAGCCAGGGTCGTAAGTCAGATAGCCCGTCTCGGCATAGAGGCGCCGGACGTCGATCAGCTTCGGACCATGGGTGCCACCCATGACGGGCAGTTCGTACCGTTTCCCGTCGGCCTGGAAGACGATGCTCACCTTCTCGCCTTCCACCGGCGGCGTCACTTTCAGATCGGGAAGTTCGCGTTGCATGTCCGGGCCTCCTTGCTGCGTGCAGATCGTGGTCACTCGCGGGTGCGGCGGCCGGCTGAAGGATCGATCCCGTGGTCCGGCGCGCTTCCCCGCACGCTTCGGTCGTCTCGCGAATCGCCCTGAGGATGGCCGATCCGGTGGCTCCGCGGCGAGTATAGGCAGCCGTGGCGCGCGACGTCAATGCCAGCGGCAACCCGCCAAGGCTGTCAGGAAGCCGCGACGGCCAGCGACGGCGGCCCTTCCGGACCGCGCCGAGATCTTCCCACAGAAATGATGTTGCACTACAATTTCTGCAGAAAGGAGACAGAGATGCCTGGAACCAGCCTCCACACGGCGAGCAGCGCCGAGCCCGCGGCGGTCCTGAGCAAGGCGGTGACGCGTGCCGCCGATCACCTGCACATCCAGCGCTCGCTGCTGGCCAGGGTACTGGGAATCAGCGCGGCGACGGTCAGCCGGCTGTACTCCGGCGCCTACCAGCTCGACCAGAGGCGCAAGGAATGGGAGCTGGCGATCCTGTTCGTCCGCGCCTTCCGCTCGCTCGACTCGATCGTCGGCGAGCAGGAAGCCGCGTGCAGGTGGCTGGGCAGCAACAACCGCGGACTCAACGGCCGCCCGCTCGACCTCATCACCCAAACCGAAGGACTGGTCCGTGTCGTCCATTACCTGGACGCCTCGCGCAGTCTCGTCTGAGGCGCGCGACTGGCGCGGCTGGGCCTGGCGCATCGTCGAGGCGCAGCATGTCGCGGCGACGATGAAGATCGTCGATGACGCCGCCGAGCAGGAAGTCCTCGAGTCGCTGCTCGAAGCCGGCAAACCGGCGGTACCCGCGACTGCCAGCGGTCTCGACTACCTGCTGGCGACCCCCTTTCGCTATCCGCCGCTGGCACAGGGTTCCCGCTTCCGGGCGGTCACCGATCCCGGCGTCTTCTACGGCGCAGCGACCGTGCGCACCGCCTGCGCCGAACTGGGCTACTGGCGCTGGCGCTTCCTGCAGGATGCCGAAGATCTCGAGCGCATCGGCCCGGTCGCCCACACCGCTTTTCGCACCGAGGTCGGCACCGCGACCGTCGACCTGCGCGAGGAGCCCTTCCGGACAGACGCCGCCGCCTGGACGCACCCCAGCGACTACGCCGCGACGCAGTCCTTCGCCCGGGTCGCGCGCGAAGCCGGTGTCGGTGCGCTCATCTACCGCTCGGTTCGGGCAGCCGAGCCGAGCTGGTGTCTCGCCGTCCTGACGCCGGCGGCGTTCGCCAGCCGCGCACCGCATCCGGCGCGGCAAAGCTGGTGGCTGCTGGTCAACCGCCAGGGGGTCATCTGGCGACGGGATCACGAGCTGATCACGCTGGCGATGCCCTGTCCGCCGCCGGGCTCGCCGCAGCGGCCGAACTGATGCAGACGCGGAACCGGATCATCATGAGTCTTCCGGAAGTCGCGTCGCTCTGGGGCAAGGCCAGGCGCGCCAGCACGGCGACCGATCCGGCACCGACGGAAACGTTCGAGACGGTCATCGACCTGAAACCCTAGTCCGAATGGCACCCCGGGCTGGACATCGAGCGGCTGATCGACGAACTGGACCAGGCGCGGCAGATCCCGGCCCGCTCACTACCTCACCGGGAACGGCCGGTTCAACCACCTGCAGCGGGCGATCGAGCGGATGAAGATCGTCATCCCGCTTACCCTGCTGTCGATATTCGCGCTGGTCCAGCAACGGTCGCTGCGCCGCGAGGCAGCGCCGATGGCGGCAGTGCCGGCAACGGTGCGGGCGACGGCCGGCTGAAGCGAAGAGCGACGGCCGTCGCCCGGCGCCGGTCCCGAAACGGAATCGCGACTGCCCGGCCGTTGCGACTGCCGCGATGCGGCCAGGAGATCAGTGCAGGTCGTCGAGCGGACTGCGCACGCCCAACCCGCCGCGATTGAGCACATGCGTGTAGATCATCGTCGTCGACACATCCGCATGCCCCAGCAGCTCCTGCACCGTGCGGATGTCGCGACCGCTTTCCAGCAGCGAGGTGGCGAACGAATGGCGCAGCGTGTGCGGCGTGGCCGGCTTGCCGATCCCCGCCTGGCGCAGCGCCGCGCGCATCGCGCGCTGGATGCTCTGCGCTTCGACGTGGTGCCGGCGAATCGCACCCGAGCGTGGGTCGAGCGACCGTCTGGCGGCGACGAAGACGTACTGCCAGGGCCATTCGCGCGCCGCATGCGGATACTTGCGTGCCAGCGCAAACGGCAGAAAGACTTCTCCGAAGCCCTCGGCAAGGTCCGCCTCGTGCAGCGCCTTTACACGCCCGAGGTGGGCCCGCAGCGGCTCGGCCAGCGTCTTCGGCAGCATCGTGACACGGTCCTTGGCGCCTTTGCCTTCACGCACCAGGATCTCGCCGCGAGCGAAGTCGATGTCCTTCACGCGCAGGCGGAGACATTCCATGATGCGCATACCGGTGCCGTAGAGCAACCGCAGGATCAGGCCGGTCGTTCCCTCGCTCAGCACCAGCAAGCGCTGCACCTCTTCCGCTGTGAGCACGACCGGCAAGCGCCGCGAGGCTTTCGCCGACTCGACCTCGTCGAGCCAGGGAAGCTCGCTGTCGAGCACCTCCTTGTACAGGAAGAGCAGCGCACTCTTCGCCTGGTTCTGGGTAGACGCCGCAACACGCCCCGTGACGGCCAGGTGCGTGAGAAAGGCCTCGACCTCGCGGGCGCCCATTTCACGCGGATGGCGCTTGTTGTGGAAGACGATGAAGCGCCGCACCCAGTCGCAGTAGGCCTGCTCGGTGCGCATGCTATAGTGCTTGAAGCGGATCCGGTCGGCGAGCTGATCGAGCAGCCGTCGCGGCGGCGCGGCGGGCGGGGCATTGACGCAATTGCCGGAATTCTTAGTGGACGGGTCCATGGCGTACCTCACTGTTCTGTCAGGAAATTTCGCTTTTGCTGTACATGCGTCCAGTATAGTGACGCAAAGCTTTGCGTCAAGTAGGATTGCTACATCACGTTCTACGGCAGGACAGGTGTCGCTGCTGGCGAAACTGAGGAAAGAGTTGTTCCATGATCAATGAAACCATTGAAAGGCCTCCTGCGGAGATTGTGGAAGGTTTCAAGAATCTGCTCGCACATGACTCGATAACTTGCGCCATCTCGGATTGCATGGGGCGATTCAATGCGATGACATCTGATATGAGACCGCTCTTTGATGGAATACGCCTCGTCGGAACGGCAGTCACTGTCAAGACCCTCGCCGCTGACCTCGCGGCCGCCTTCAAGGCAATTGACGTCTGCCAGCCCGGCGACATTGTGGTGATCGACTCTCACGGGTCGGTAAATACCGCATTCTGGGGGGAGAACATGACAATGTCCGCGCTCAATCGGGGGGTGGCTGCGGCCGTTATCGATGGTGCCTGCCGGGATGTCGAAGAAATCAGAAAGATCCGGTTTCCCGTAATCTGCAAGGGCATCGTTCCCAACGTGGGCGCAATCGCAGGCTATGGCGATGTCAACGTTCCGATTCAATGCGCCGGGGTGCCAGTTTCCCCAGGGGATATCGTGGTTGCCGATGGCAATGGCGTGGTTGTCGTGCCAATGGCTGAGGCTGCAGTGATTCTCCAGAAGGCGCAACGGCTCTTGGAAACCGAGCATTTCCTTCAGAAAAAAATCACGGCGGGCGCGACTATCGGTGAGTTGGTGAACATTGATGAAGTCTTTCGGACCGCGTTCTCGTACCAGGACAAAGCCCTGAAACGTGACTAAATTGTCGGGCCATCAGTGAAACTGCCGCAGAACATCTCGCT
Organism: Accumulibacter sp.; assembly: GCF_023806635.1. Lineage (GTDB taxonomy): Bacteria > Pseudomonadota > Gammaproteobacteria > Burkholderiales > Rhodocyclaceae > Accumulibacter. Next base: position 2,468 of record NZ_JAMTDQ010000033.1, on the reverse strand, counting down.
CCAGGGGACGCCTTTCCGGCAGCGCTTCGCATCGCCGAAAAGGCGCCCCTGAACTTTGCGTTGGGCCTCACAATGACCCAGACCATTACTAGCCTTGAAGGCTTCGTCCGAAAGATCCGTGCGGTCACGCCCGCCGATGATGAGGTACTCGTCTATGAAATCAAAGGGGCCAGGGTCGTATTACTCGATGTAGCGCCCATTCTTCCTCGTGAGGCATGCGGACCGAATCGCGAACTACGCATAGTTGAGCACTATGCATAGGGGTCGCTATGCACAGCTTTCCATAGCGACCCAAAGCGGTCGACTGCCATTCTTCGAATGCGGCCAGCTCGCCGTACGAAAGCAGACCGTCACATTGGCGCGGTGATTGGCGACTGATCTCGGCAATCGGCTCGGCGTCGAACATTCCGATTCGAATGCCGGGCCCGACCGATGCCTCCGAGCGAGGCACGCTGGAACTTCACCGCACGATGGCACCGATCTACTGCTTCAGCTTGTCAACGTCGGCCAGAGTCCAGGTCTTATCAAAAAGCGCCTTCTCCGGGCCGTAGAGGCGGAAGATGAGAAAGAAGTCTTCACCGGTGGGAATCCAGTTCGACTCCATGCCCGCAGGCGCCTTGGGTCCGAAGTACAGATCGATTGTGCCGTCGGCATTGGCCTTCAAGTCGGCCTTCTCGTAGGACGAAAGGCCCACCCGGTCCACCTTGGGGATGAAGCCTGCTGTTGCCCGGCTGTAGACGATCGCGGACCAGAATTCACGAGCCGGCACATCCTTGGGAACGCGCAGACGGTAGAGCGACGAACCATCGAACAATGTCCCGCTGCTGTCCCGCAGTCCCATCAGATAGAAGCTTCCCTTGCCAAGATGCTTGGGCAGCCAGGTCGCCCAGAAATAGACGCCGCCTGCGCGCGCGTCCAGCAGCAGTTTGTCATTGGTCACGAACGGAAAGCCCTGCTCTGCCTGTTCCTTGGAAAGGTTCAACGTATCCCAATTTCGGTTGGGCCAGAACGGAACGAGCGCTTTGCCAGGCGTCACGAAGTACTGCATCATCATGTCGTAGCCGAGCTTGACCGCGGGCTCGAGAGCTTTGGCAGCGTCAGCATCCGGCTTGAACGGTTGCCCCTTCTGAATGCCGATGCTGGACAGCATCCCCATCATGACGAGATCCTTCTCCTGCACGGGCTCTTCATTGACCACCGTGGCCAAGTCCTCGAAATAGCTCTTGTCGAATTTCACCAGCGTGTCCCAAGGCTTCGGATAAGCATCGATGTAGCGATTCGGCGTCGGCTTGCCAGCCTGTGACAATGGGTACGCCTTGAGCAACTGGGAATATTTCACTCCCTCGGCGACCGTGCCGCCGTTGATCGCGACGGGGCGCAAACCGACGTACAGGTGGTAAGTCTTGGGACGCTGGACCAGATATCCAGCGGGTACCGGCTTGTTGTAGCCGGGCGGCAGAAAAAGGTACTTGCCGCCCTTTCCCTTGTCTGCCCCTTCTGGTCCGACATCGGCAACGGGAACCTGCCAGGCGTCGATGACCGTCCCGAAAAAGACCGTATGCGGGCTCGCAGGGGGCACTTCGAGGACGACTGGTCCGTCCGCGGTGCTCAGCGAGGCGATGACGTACGGGACCTGATTGTTCGCGGTCAGGAATCCATGGCGCGAAACCATGGGCTTCGAGAAATAGATGATGTCATTGATGCCTGCTCCTAGATCGCGTTGTGCGCCTTTCCGCAGTGCCACCATGCTCACCGCGGGCATGCCCCAGATGACGGCCTGCGTGCCGCGCTGTAGCGCCTGCTGATCGCTGAGATTTTCTCCCGATGAGGGGGACTGCGACTTGTCTTGGGCCACGCTGGGGACGCTCCATAGAAGGGATACCGCGGCGAAGGTCAGTCCCACCAATTTCAATAGCTTCGTGTTCACGAGCAGTTCCTTGTCTAGATTTCCGAATATGAAACTGTGATCAAACAGCACTCAAGGTGCTGATGCCCTTCGGCATCAAGCCAAGACCGCCTACCCACCGCAGTCGATATTTCAGCCCGTTACCCTCGTGGGGCTGCGGTGGGGTCGACTGGCCGCCAGGGCTCCGGCGCCGCAAATCCCGCGAGCAGCGTGGCTGTACTAGGCACGGCGCCAGCCGCTGAAATCGCACCCGCGTGACGGCAACAATCTAGCAGGCGCCAATTGCAGCCATCTTGCATTTTCGGCCACAATACCGGCGCGCGTCAAGGTAGTTGTCGCCTCGGCAGCCCTGACGCATGACCCTGCCGAATCGGTCCCGTTTGCCGGGATCCCCGCTTTTTGCCGCTGAGGCGATCAGATCGCAGGGGGCTGGCGGCGAGAGTAATCAAAGGGGCCACCCGAGTTCGACATTTTTTGCGTGCCAAATGCATAAATGAGGTTGCGGGTACAATAAAAACAATGGGTTAGCGGGCAGCGAAAAGTTTCCTGTAGTGACACGTCT